>JAUSDY010000122.1 GCA_030650395.1 Acidobacteriota bacterium
GCGTCGGTGGATCCACCGGAATGGCGTCCCTTCCAGCTCGCTTTCCTGCTGATGAACCTGCAGGCGTTCGTCACTCCAACGCATTCGGACCGAGAGCTTGTCGATCTGCTGTTCTTTCCGACCGGTGGCGGAAAAACGGAGGCGTACCTCGGGCTCTCGGCATTCGCGATTTTGTTGCGCCGCCTTCGCGACCCCAGCCTTGGCTCCGCCGGCGTCACGGTCCTGATGCGCTACACGCTGCGCCTCCTGACGCTGGATCAATTGAGCCGCGCGGCCACACTCATCTGCGCGCTCGAGATTGTCCGTCAGGAAACGCCCGAGAAGTTCGGCGCGTGGCCCTTCGAGATTGGGCTGTGGGTCGGGAAGGCGGCCACGCCGAACCGCATGGGCAAGAAAGGCGAGAAAGACCAGTCGAGCGCCAGGGCCAAGACGATTCAGCACCGGAACAACAGCCGCAGGGCGGCGCCGATTCCGGTGGAGACGTGTCCGTGGTGCGGCACGAAGCTGAAGCCCTCGTCTTTCCTCCTGTGGCCGAACACGGACGAGCCGCAGGAGCTGAAGGTCCTGTGTGCGAATTTTGCTTGTCGCTTCAAAGGCAAGAACCCTCTCCCTATCGTCGCGGTCGACGAGCCAATCTATCGCCGCGTGCCGTGCTTCGTCATTGCAACGATCGACAAGTTCGCGAGCCTCCCGTGGGTGGGCGCGAGCGGCGCGCTACTGGGTGGCGCCGATCGCTACGACGCGGCTGGCTTCTATGGACCGTGGCAGCCGAACACGGGGCAGAAGCTGCCCAAGTCGCTGGCGCCGCCGGATCTCATTATTCAGGACGAGCTCCACCTGATCTCGGGTCCGTTGGGGACGATGGCGGGATTGTACGAGACGGCGATTGATGCGCTGTGCACCAGAGAGGTGGACGGGCACCGGTTGCGGCCGAAGATCGTGGCGTCAACGGCGACGGTCCGGCGCGCGTCGGACCAGATCCGAGCGCTGTTTGCCCGGTCAGGCGTTGAAGTGTTTCCACCGCCAGGGCCGAATCGTCACACGTCGTTCTTCGCCGAAACTGTGAGCTTGTCGATCGGTCGAGGCCGGCTCTACGTGGGCATGGCCGCGCAAGGACGCAGCCTGAAGGTCGTCCTGCTTCGCACCTACCTGGCTCTTCTTGGTGCCGCGCAGAAGGCGTGGGACGAGGCGGGCGGCGCGAAGAACCCGTCGAATCCCGCAGACCCGTTCATGACCCTCGTCGGCTACTTCAACAGCCTTCGTGAGCTCGGTGGCAGCCGGCGCATCGTCGAAGACGAAGTGGCGTCACGCGTGAGCGATTACGGCAGTCGTCGCCGTGTGAACGAAACCGACGGAAGCTTCGCGAGCCGGGACATCGCCCGCGAGGTGTCGGAGCTGACGTCCCGAGAACCGACCGACCGCGTGGCCGACACGAAGCGCAAGCTCGCGCTCGGATTTGCGGAGAAGGAACACGTGGACGTGGCGCTCGCGACGAACATGATCTCCGTGGGTCTCGACATCACCCGGCTGGGCCTGATGGTCGTGCTGGGCCAGCCGAAGGCCACGGCGGAGTACATCCAGGCGACGAGTCGCGTCGGCCGGGACGCGGAGAAGCCGGGTCTGGTGGTCACGCTGCTCAACGTGCATCGGCCGCGGGATCGCTCGCACTACGAGCGCTTCGAGGCCTATCACGCGTCCTTCTACCGTGCGGTTGAGGCGACCAGCGTCACGCCGTTTGCGCCGCGCGCGCTCGATCGTGCGCTTCCGGCCGTCGTCGTCGCGCTCGGCCGCCACATGCGGGCGGCGCTGACGCCGCCTCGTGGAGCCATCGAGATTGTGAACGAGCGCGCGCAGCTCGAGAGTGTTCTGGACGTCCTGTCGAAGAGGGCACGAGCGCATCGGTCGTTGTCGCCTGAGGAAGAACAGCGTCTGGCCGCGTCGCTGCGCGCGCGGGCGCAGGACTTGCTGGATTCGTGGTCCAAGGTTGGGAAGGCGCATCGTGACGCGAGCGCACGGCTCGTATATCAGCCGTTCGAGAATGCCGACGGCCCCGCACTGCTGCACTCGCCACTCGATCCCGAGCTGGCCAATCTCTCCCAGGACGCCCGAAAGTTCAGAGCACCCAGGTCGCTTCGTGACGTGGAGCCATCGGTCAATCTCTGGCTGAAGCGGCTGGACGGGACCGAAGTGGAAATACCAGCCGACGGAGACGAGGCGTGACGCCGCCGAGGAAGCGCAGCACGGTTCGTCCGGCCGGGCAGATCCGACAAAGCCAGATCGTCACGACCTTCGGGCCGGGCGCCATGGTGGACCTTACCGATCACGCGGTGATCATTGCCGGGCTCGACCATTGGGCCGGATACAAAGATCATCCGATCAGCGAGGAGCGCCTGGCCGCGAAGGTGAAGGCGTTACTGGGTGTGCCTTCCATCGACTTCTACGCGCCACCTGCCGATCGCGACGATCCCAATGCCCCCAATGCCGATGTCACCGGCATCACCGCCTGGCTGTTTCCGGAATGGTTCGTGGCGCAGTATGAAGAGCGAAACATCGCCACTGGTGCCCGCAGTCGCCCGCTCGTGTCTCGCATGGACCTCGTGAAGGGGTCCTACGAACGAGACAGGAAGAAGTATAGAGTCGTCCCGGTACGCTTTGTTCAGGCATGTCTTCGGGGACACGTGAGCGATATCGGCTGGCAGGTGTTCGTGCACGGCAACGAAGACAAGTGCCGTCGAGCTCTGTGGATGGAGGAACGAGGAACGAGCGGCGACCTCACCGACATCACCATCCGGTGCGAATGTGGCAAATCCAAAGCGCTGTCAGCCGCCACGAAGCTCAACGATGTGCCGCTCGGCTACTGCAACGGTCCGCGGCCGTGGCTTGGAAACTTTGCGCGAGAGCGATGCGGCGGCAGTAGCGCCGGCTCAAAGATTCAGGTGAACCGTCTGCTGGTGCGGTCTGCGTCGAATGCCTATTTTGCGCAAACCCTCTCGGTGATTTCGATCCCCGAGCCGGCCGGCGCGCTTCGGCAGGCTGTTGACTCCGTGTGGGTGAATTATCTCCAGTATGCGGACTCCAAGGCGGACATCGCTCGCGAACGAAAGAAGCAGCAAGTCAGCGCCGCGCTCGAGGGTTTCTTGGACGATGAGGTGTGGCAAGACGTGCAGCGGCGCAAAGGGGGTGGCGCGCCGGTCACGCGTGGTATCCGGGAAGTCGAGCTTGAAACGCTGCTGTCTGCTCCGGACCAGGCCGGGGAGGATCAGCCCGATGGTCTATTCCATGCCCGCGCCATCCAGATTCCCAAGGGCGAGCCTTCGCTGACAAAGAAACTCAGCACAGTCGTCAAGGTTCACAGGCTGCGCGAGGTCATTGCGCAAGTCGGATTCACCAGGTTTGAAGCCGCAGTGGCTGACGTCAACGGCGAGTTGGCGCTCGAGGTCGAAAGGGCCGCGCTGTCGCTCAACCAGTCGTGGGTACCCGCGGTTGAGAATCGGGGCGAAGGCGTGTTTGTGGCGTTCGACCCGAGCGCGGTTCAGGCGTGGCTCGCCCGTCCGGCCGTGAAAACGAGAGGCGAGCAGCTCATCGCGGGCTTCGATGCCTGGAAAGCGTTGCATCCTGGCGTCACCGCAAAGTTCCCAGGCCTGCCGTACATTCTGCTTCACTCGCTGTCGCACCTGCTGATCACAGCCGTCGCACTCGAGTGCGGGTACGCCGCCAGTTCGATTCGCGAACGTATCTACGTCGGCGAGTCTGGCTACGGCATCCTTCTCTACACGGCAAGCCCTGATGCCGAAGGCACGCTCGGCGGCTTGGTCCAGGCCGCGGATCGCATTGACCAGTACCTCAGAGAGGCGCTCGAGCTCGGACAGCTCTGCGCCAACGATCCCGTGTGCGCGCAGCATCAGCCGGACAATAGGCAGGAAGAACGATTCCTTTTGGGCGCGGCGTGTCACGGATGTTTGCTCCTCGCGGAAAGCTCGTGCGAGCGACGCAATGACTTCCTCGACCGGAGCCTGGTTGTGCCCACGGTTGACGGCGATGGCGCGGCGTTTTTCGACGAGGCCTGACGCGTGACACTCCCGCTCACGAGCGAATCCTCGGCCGTGCTGAGAGCCTGTGCTTCGGCTCTGCGCTCGGGGCAACTCGCGCCGCCTGTTTCAAAGATGGCGCTGTCACGCGTGGCGCGCTGTTCCGACGCGCTCGCGACCGAGCTGCTGCGCCTGTCTTCCGAAGGTATGGCCGCAGCGCACATGGCGCTGCTCCTCGATGTCGCCGCTGATGCCGTTGAAGCTCGGGGCGCCGGCGCTGCCTCCGCTGAACTGGTGTGGACCGGGCCAGAAGCCTCTGCCTCCCACAGCCGCGACACATCGGTCGTCGTCGAAGAGCTATTTGCCAACGCCCAGCACCAGGTGATCGTTAGTAGCTTCGTGGTGCGTCAAGGCTCCGTGATCTTCAAGCCGCTTGCCGCCAGGATGGACCAGGTGCCCAATCTCAGAGTGCGGCTGTTTCTTGACGTTGCTCGCGAATGGAAGGACACTCGGAATGAGTCTGAGTTGCTCAGAGAGTTCGCCGCGGATTTCGCAGCGCAGTGGCCATGGTCCAAGCGACCCGAGCTGTACTACGACCCACGCACGGTTTCGGGAGACGAGGCCGAACGCGCCACCTGGCACGCCAAGTGTGTCTTGGTCGACGATGATGTGGCGTTTGTGACGTCGGCCAACTTTACTGAATGGGCGCAGCAGCGCAACGTTGAAGCGGGCGTGCTGCTGCGGAATCGCCATTTCGCGGGTCAATTGCGGCAGCAGTTCGAAGGACTAATCCAGTCGAAGCAGGTGCGTCGATTGCCCGGGTTCTGAGCGGGCGAAGCAGAGGAAGCTGAGGCGGCACGCTGGCCGGCTACGGCCTCACCCTGACGTATTTCTGCAGCCTCCTGGGCCTGGGCTCGCCGCCGTACAAGTTGCCGTCGCGATCGACGGCGACAAACTCCGCACCGTTCCCCGCGACCTCGCGAGGGTCGCCCCACGGATACATGATGAACGCATTGATCCACCCGGTGCGGGCGTCTCCAATCCTGATCCCCATCTCCCAACCCGGATTCTGCTCATCGTCTGATTCCGAGTCGGCCACGTAGATCTGGTCCTTGCTGTCGAAGGAGATTCCGCTCGGTCGCCCGAACTGGGTCCACATGGTCAGGAACTTTCCGTCCTGGTCGAAAATCTGGATCCGGTTGTTGAAACGATCGCCGACGAAGACCCGGCCCCTCGAATCGATGGCGATGGCGTGCAGCGTGCGGAACTCGCCGGGCGCGTAACCGGTCTTGCCCCAGGCCTTGATGAACTTCCCGTCCCTCGAGAACTTCACCACGCGGTTGTTGCCATCGAGGCCATGGCCATCCGCCACGAACACGTCGCCGTTGCCCGCCACCACGACATCGCTCGGCGCGTTGAAGCTGTTTGGCCCGCTGCCGGGAACTCCCGGCGTGCCGAGCGTCATCAGCACCTTGCCGTCCCGATTGAACTTGACGACCTGGTGACCTCTTTTTCCAGATGGCGTCCGATTCGGGGCGACGGCGTCGGTCACCCACACGTTCCCGTCCCGATCGACATCCATGCCGTGGGGCCAGATGAACATCCCGCCGCCGAAGCTCTTGACGACATTGCCCTTGAGGTCGAACTTGAGGATCGAGTCCAGATTGGAATCGAGACACTCGTTGCCGAATCGGTCCGGGGCGGTCGCGTCGCATCGCACCACGGCCCAGACGTGCATACCATCGGGGTCCATGGTCACGTCTCCCACCGCGCCCATCTGCCTTCCGGCCGGCAGCTTTGCCCAACCGTCAACCGCGCGATACGGATTCGGGAGGGCTTGCGCGGCGGGCTGAGTCCCCGTGCCGAGCGCTGTGATGATGACGACTGCGGCCGTTAATGCGAATCGATTTGCGTGAGCCATGTTTGCACCTTGCTTCTTGTACCGTTGGCACCAACCCCTAGGCACCTGAGGCACTGTACGCACCGTTAGGCACTCTTTCAAGCATCAAGTCGCCCGGTTTGGCTCGAACGGCAGAGCGGGCCGATCGAACGGTCGCGATATCCTCTTCAACGAGTGATCACGCGGTTCGCGCCGGCCCCGACCGGATTCCTTCACCTCGGCCATGTCGTCAACGCCAGCCATGTTTGGGAGGCCGCCAGGGCCCGTGACGGCAAGGTGCTGCTACGTATCGAGGATCACGATCGGCAGCGCTGCCGCCCGGAATATGAGGCCGCCCTGCTCGAAGACCTGGCGTGGCTTGGCTTCGAAGCCGACGGTCCGCTGGTCCGGCAAAGCGAGCGCGACGCGATCTACAGGAAGGCCTTGCAGCCGTTGATCGATCGCGAGCTCGTGTACGGCTGCACGTGCACGCGCTCAGACATCGTCGCTGCAGCGGGTGATGTTGGACCGGAGCTGCGATACCCCAACACATGTCGAGACAAGAACATTCCGCTGACCGATGACGTCGGCTGGCGTCTGCGAATCGAGCCGGGTATCGAACGCTTCTTCGACGAGATCCGCGGGCCGCAGCAGCAGGATCCCAGCGAGCAATGCGGCGACTTGCTGGTCCGCGATCGCCTCGGCAACTGGACCTACCAGCTTGCGGCCACGGTGGATGACCACGCGCAGAAGATCACGGATGTCATTCGCGGTGTCGATCTGCTGCCCTCGACAGGGCGGCAGATTCGGCTGGCGCGGCTGCTGGGCCGTCACACGCCGCCGCGTTTTGCGCACCACGCGCTGGTGATGAAATCAGCCACGGAAAAACTCAGCAAGTCCGACGGCGACACCGGTGTGCGCGATCTGCGGGCCGCCGGCTGGTCCGCGGAAGCCGTGCTGGCCCGGGCGCGTGCGATGCCGGCCGCCGGCGACCATTAGTAGGATGTTGGTAGTATGATAGTAGGATGAAACAGAAGACATCAGTCACCCTGTCAGAAGATGTTCTGGCGGGCCTCAAGCGGGCGTCGCGCCGCGGCGAAAGCCGCTCCGAGACGATCGACCGGCTGCTACGGGAAGGGCTCGCCGATCAGGCCGCTCACCTGGCGCGCGTTCGGGAGGTGGACCAGATCAATCGCCACGCCGATGCCCTCAACGCCGAGGCCCTGGACGTCCTGGGTTATCAGGGGGACGTGTGAGCCGTGGTGACTTGTACCGCGTCGCGCGGCCTGGCGGCGCCGACCCGAAGACCTTCCGGGTGTTTGCGGTGGTCGCGCGCCAGGCGGTGATCGAGTCACGGTTCTCGACCGTGGTCTGTGCGCCGGTCTATTCCGCCCGGCATGGATTGGCCAGCCAGGTGCCCGTCGGCTTGGATGAGGGCCTCAAGCGCGACAGCGCGCTTCACTGTGACGAGCTCGTCAGTCTGTCCAAGACACGCTTGACGTCGTTCGTCGGCCGGCTATCGAGCGCGAAGATCGCGGCGCTGGACCTGGCGCTCGTCGCGGCGCTGGACATCAACGTGGGCGCCCTGACCTCGTGAAGTCGAGACCCAGTGTCCGTGCTACGCTAGGCCCATGAAGCGACTTCTTCTTGCTGCATTGGCCTTCACCGTTCTCGCGTCGGCGGCGCCGCTGGCGCACCCGGGTCACGATCACAAGCTGATGGGCACGGTCACCGCGATTGACGGCAACAAGGTGTCAATCAAGACCACCGAAGGAAAAGACGCGACGTTCCAGGTGATTCCGACCACGGCTTTCAAGCGCGGCAAGCAGAAGGGCACTCAGACCGAGCTCAAGGTCGGCCTCCGCGTCGTCGTCAACGTGGGCGACGGCAAAGAGCCGCTCAAGGCCAAAGACGTTCAGTACGCCGAACCGGCCACGACTACCAAACAGTAAGGCCCTGCCGGGAGGGCACTTCTTGCTTGCCCGCCATAGCGCGCAAGCGCGAAGGCGGGACGGGAGCGCACTTCTTGTCGGGAAGGCACTTCTTGACGGGAGAAAACACTTGTCGGGAGGGCACTTCTTATCGGGGACGCGACGCGGGAACCTGCTGACCCGCATTCCTACACTCCTTCGCGGCCCGAGGGTGAACGCTTCGGGTTTGGACCTGATCCGCATCTGGCGCGGTTTCTTCTCAACCTGCTCGTTGTGAGCGGCGATCCGCTTATCAACTGTCTCCTGGAGACGGTGAGCAGCTTGTCTGTCAGATCACGAAACGCCTGGTATTCTCTTGATGGTCTGCCCATTTACAAATCCTCTAAGTGACCGGCTTATGGTCCGCCCCTTTTCTCTTTTGCCATTCGCTAAGGACCGCTTTCATTAGCCCATCGACCAAGCTCGGAACTCGTTCCTTGAGTTCGATTTTCGTGATTGACGGTTTTTGAAATTCGAGCGTAACAGAAACAGGAAAAAGAGATGGCGACAGATTTATGAGTTCCGTCCTGATTCGCTCTACCCGATACTCGATGTTGTAAAAGTGCTTAGGCTCAGGAAAGTTTGGATCGGCTTGGAGGTCCGTCAATGAAACCAACAAGTGAACCTCATCACGCTCTAAGGCGAGCCGCAGGTAATACCACTCCAAGGCACGCAAGGCGGCCGTCGCATCGGCTGCGCCTGCGGCACCAGCCTGATTCTTCTTCCCGCCCAAATACCCTCGTCTGACCAGTGACCCCAAACCACCATAGGTCAAGCCGAATGTTGAGACGGCCAACAGCGCCAACCACTCTGCGGGCAGTTGAAACACGTACTTCGCAACGCTCGTGACGATACCCGTCATGACGGCGCTCGTAAGAACGCCGCTGACGATGAGCGAGCGCACTTCGTGAAACAGCCACCCCAACTTATTAGCCATGCGCGTAGCCTAGCGGATCTCCCCCATCTTGTACTCGCGACTCGCATCACTTCCGACGCCCCCTCTTGAGGAACTCGGAGACAACAACAACGGTGCAGACGATAATTACCGCCACTAAGAACATGCCAACATGGAGGCGTCCATTGGATCTTGCTTGGTGGGCAAACCACACCGGCCTTTGGGCCGCAGTATTCACCGCTCTTGCCGCGTTGCTCGGCGTTGCCTCTTGGGTGTTGTCTGGATGGGTGTCGGATGCCAAGGATGCCGCTCTAGCCAAGTTCCAGGACGAGTCGAAAGTGGCTGTCGCAGAGGCTGTGAAAGGCACAGCAGAAGCCATAGAAGGCGCAGCCGTCGCACAAGCGGCAGCGGCGTCTGCCAACGAACGCACGAAGGCGCATGAAGTCGAACTACTCAGACAGCAGGAGCGTGCCGCACTTGCCGAAAAGGGCCTGCTTGAACTGAAACAAAAGGTCGAGTGGCGTTCCATTGGGCGCACCAACGGAGAGCCGCTAATCGCCGCTCTTCGCGTAGCAAATCCTAAAGGCCCCGTGCGAATCAAATGCGTCTTGGGCGATCCAGAGGGTAACGAGTTCGCCACCCAACTAGGTGGACTCCTCGGCGCAGGAGGATGGACGGTTGTTGATACCGAGCAAAGCGTATATGTCGGGGGGAACCCAAAAGGATGGGGGCTGGCTATCCGATCAAACAACGCACCGCCCGCACATGTCGCTACGCTGCGTTCCGCGTTTGCGATCGCTGGATTCCCGCTGGCTATTATTGAACAGCCCGATGTCCGCGATGGCGAAGTGGTCATGCTAGTCGGCATCAAACAATAGATACCGATTACGAGAACTAGCCCTGCTGCTGGCGGGGCTAGTCTGCGTAGTTGTAGGCTTTGCCGCCTACGTTCTTAAAGATCGGCTGTTTAGCAAGGCGCGAGAGTTTGGGGTCGTACTCTCTACAGAAGCCGATTCGCAGAACATCCTTACCAAAGCCAACCCGGTACCGAATCTGGCCGATAAATACAAGCCTGACGTTGCGGGTTTCGTCGGTGATCATGTTCCAAGCAACGTCTGGGACGGCATTGATGTCGACCATAAGCTCGTACACATCTCCGGCTTCCACTGGGACGCCAGATTCCCTCCATTCCGAAGCCGGATAGTCAGGCGTTGGCGGCAGGGGGTCTCCGACTGGGGGCGAGTACACACAGTAGTCTTCAATGAAGCCGCCCTTTCCTCCGAAGTTGCGAAAATAGAAACGGATAAGTGCTTGCGTGTTGGCCTTGAAGTCGACAGCCTCAATTTGCGTCAAGCCCATTCTTGCTCTCAACGTCATGTAAAGCTGGCGCTCGGCAACCTTCAGGGTGTCCGCCGTCGCCTTGGTCGCGTCCTCTCTGGCTTGCTTGGCGGTGTCATTGGCTTCGGCGGCAAGCCTGAGCGCTTCTCTCGTCTGATCGTTTTGCGAACGGAATTGGAAGAAAGCGATGACGAGCAGCGCGAAGCCGATTATCGTGGCGGCTTTCGTCCAGAAAACCATTTCCCAATCAGCGCGAGTACCGTCGTTGCTTGGTTGCTGGCTTTCGTTTGGGCTGCCTGTTATTACTGTGGGGCTAACGCTTACGTTCAAGGACACCGGCGGCGGGGGGACTTCCTGAACCTGTGCGGGTACACGTGCCTGGCTTTGTCGTTGTGCGCTTCCTGGGGGCTGCTGCTGTGATTCCGCAGGCACGGCAACAACGACCGCGAAGAGCAGCGCGAGGAGTCGCGTTATCATGGGAGCCGATACTATGGGCCGACCGTCGAAGGAATATCAAGCCTTCCGCAATCTCACGGATCGCCTGCTTTCCGTCTCCAAAGAGACAGTTGATAAGCGCGTGGCCGCTTACAAGGCCGAGCGCGAACAGATTCCGCGCCAGCAGCGCCCCGGTCGGAATCCGAAGGGCTATCGGAAGCCTTCGGGCCACGGCGAGAAGGAATAACGCGGGTCAGACCGTTCCCGCGTCGGCTGCTGCAATCAATTCGCTGTACGTCAGACGCTTTCCCACAATTCCGGTAATCAGCAAGGGCCTCGCGGTGATGGACGAATTGGAGCGGCGCATCGAGCTCGAAGCGCTCGCGTTCGCATTCCCGATTTGCGTCGTCCTGCTGATGACGCTGGGGTTGTTGGAACTGGCGATGCCGCTCAACAAAGACGACTGGAGCTATCGCCACGTCTGGGCGATGATGCCCGCGCTGTACTTCATGGGCCTGTGGCGCGCGAAGCGCCGGTATCAATGAAGAACCGCTTGAAGGTCTTGCGCGCGGAGCAGGACTGGTCGCAGGCAGACCTCGCGCAGCGGCTCGACGTGTCGCGCCAGACCATCAACGCAATCGAAACGGGCAAATACGATCCCAGCCTCCCGCTGGCGCTGAAGATCGCGCGCCTGTTCGGTCAACAGGTCGAAGCGATCTTCTTCCTGGATGAAGTACCGGCGGCCGAAGCCGAGGTGGTTATCTAGAGAAGTTGATCAGCCAGTCAGATCGGCCGCTCATGAAAAAGCGCGCGGATGCGCCGGCGAGCTTGTCCGTGCCGGTCCTAGGTGATGTGCCGACAACTTGCGGGTACCACTTGCCGCCGTTCAGAATCTTCTGCGGCGCCGACCACAGCGACGGGTCGTCGAGCCGCGGCGCGAACGACAGGTAGATGCCTTCCTGCGTGTAGCTCTCGTCCCTGGCGCGATTGAGCAGCATCACGTAGTGCTCGATGGCGGTGTTCCAATGCACCGCGGGGCCCCAGAACGCATCGACCCTGCCGTCGGCGTCGTGCCACGGCTGCGAGGTGGCGACCAGCGGCGTCGCCGCCGGATAGCTCCACTCGATCCTTCTCCCCATCATGCCGGGCACCGCAATGAATTCGCGCTGGCCCGCATTGCGCTCCCACGTGCCGGCGCGCCAGATTGAGATGCGGCCGGCGGGCCGATCGCGATCGGCCCACTGCAGCCGCGCCACCGCCACGCCTTGCGCGTCTTGCTGTTTCTGATACTGGCTGTAGAACAGGTAGAGGTACTTCTTGTCGGCGTCGAGCATCACGCTCAAGTCGCCGACGCCGCCGATCACGTACCTGTTGGGCGAATCGCACGCCGTCGTATCGGGCGTGGCCTGCAGCACGATGCCGAGGTTCTGCCACGTGCGGCCGCGGTCGAACGATTTGGCCGCGCCGATGCGCGCGACCGCGCGATCGAGACGCCCGCATGCCTCGGCCGGCCACTCGTTATGGTAGAAGCCGTACCACGTCTCGACCTCGTCGCTGACCACCGCCTCCATCCACACCGCGTGGCCAGGGTGTGGGAGCAGCGATACTTGGGCGGTGCCGCCTAGCCGATCGATCGACGATCCGTTGGCAATGCGCGGTATGCCCGAATGCGAGGTCATCGCAAAGAGCTTGTGCTGCCCGTCCTCGAGGTCCCAGACCAGCGGGCTGTTGGAATCCACCGTGCCTGGAAGCAGGAGGACCGGGGCGGCGGAAAGGGTGGCCCTCGGCATCGGGGCCGCGGCCGACGAGGTGAAGTCGCCGTGGGGCCCCGGCAGCACGGTCGCGCCGAGGATGAGCGCTAGTGCAACAGCAGTCTTGCGTAAGGACACACTAGTCCTACGGCTGAGACCGGCGATTCGTTTCATGGCGGCGGCTCTGCCGTTCAAAAAAACAGCGAAATGGGCGCGAATCGCCTCGAGATCGACGCGGTGCCGGGCCGTCAGGCTGGAACGTGAAAGCTAGGTGCGGCCTGAAACTAGGTGCGTACAGTGCGTACAGTTCCTAACGTGCCTAGGGGAAGGTGCCAAGGCACTCTAGGCACCCAAGCACTGTACGCACCCTTGGAACCGTACGCACTGTACGCACCTTGTTTCTATTGACCGGGTTTTAGTCCCGGGCGTTCCACCAGTTCAATTCGCGCGCCGTTGGGTCCTGCCACATAGGCAAAATTAATCGGCGGGCCGTTGGGCAGCGTCAGCGGCCGCGGCTCGCTCGTGGCAACCACGCCCTTCGCCTTCAGCTCGTTGATCGTGTCGGCCAGCGGCGTGACCGACCGCCAGCCGATGTGATCGATCGCGTGGCCGATGCTCGGCACCGCCTCGCCCTTCTGCACCAGGATCCACATGCTGCTGAAGCCGTCGGCGTCGTAGCGCACGGCGTCGATCCGGCCCTTGAGCTGCTGGCGCTTGCCGCCGAACTTGTCGAGCAGCCACGTGATCACTTCTTCGGGATTCGGTCCGCGCATGTGGATGTGATGCAGGCCGAGCAGCTCGGCGTCCTGGACCACTTCGATGCGCGTGCCCCACGGGTCTTCGACAAACGCGAGCTTGAAGAGGCCGGGCACATCGCGCGCCGGCGTCGTGATCTTCACGCCGGCGGCCTCGAGCTCCGTCATCTTCGCGTCGAGGTCGGCGACCGAAAAGCCGATGTGGTCGATGGCGGTGCCGGCGCTCGGCTGGGCCTCGGCCTTCGACCGTAAAAACATCAGCCGCGTGCTGCCGTACATGATGCGGTCGGGCGCCTCGGTGATGCGCCGCCCTCCGGTCATGTTCTTCTCGTACCACGCCGACGCCACCGCCGGATCTGGCACGTTGAGGTGAATGTGATCGTAAGGAATCGTCGGGGTTTGCGCCCCGGTCTCCACCCCACCACGCAAAGTCCGCGTGGCGGGGGCCCCGGTCTCCACCCCACCACGCAAAGTCCGCGTGGCGGGGGCCCCGGCATGAAGGCTCACGAGGCCAAGCACAAGGCCGGCCAGAATAGATGCGCGTCGCAGGTTTCTCATGGCGGGCTAACGATATCATGCGTATGCTGGGCCGGTTGCGGCGGGAGGGTCTGGTTGAAACGATTCGGCGTCGTCATTTGTCTTCTGGTTGCTGTGGGTTTCGTTACGCTGTCGGCACAGACGCGGATTTTCACCAACCCTCGTCCCGAGCCGTACTTCAAGGCGCTGTTTCCGTCGGCGGTCGCGTTCTCGACCTTTGGCGGCACGCCGCTTCATTACAAGGCCTACGGCGTCGATCCGAAAGCCAACCCGTCGGCGCCGCCGATCGGCTACATCTTCTGGACCACCGACGTCGTGCCGCAGGAGCGCGGCTACCATGGCCCGATTCATCTGTTGCTGGGCATGGACCCGCACGGCGTGATCGCCGGCGCGGTGATGGATTACAACTCCGAGCCGTACGGGTATTTCTCGGTCGACCCGCCGAAGTTCGTCGAGCAGCTCAAGGGCAAGGGCGTGCGTGACCCGTTTCGCGTCGGCGATGACATTGCCGCGGTGTCGCGCGCGTCGATCACCATGAACAGCGCGGCGCGCGCCGTCCGCGACGCCACCCGCGGCATGGCCAAGGCCTTCCTGACGCCGGCGCAGATCAAGCCGTGATGCCCGCCCTGAGCGGAGTCGAAGGGCAGCCGGCGCCCGATCCCTGGGGATTCGAGGATGAAACCGTCGAGACCTGGGCCGACATTCTCGGTCCTCAATATCTCGACCTCGCGCTGCTGGCGGCGTTCATCGTGCTGGCGTTGGTCAGCTTCAAGCGCAAGAGCGTGCCGCTCAAGTTCGTCACCTTCGCGGCGGCGATCGGCTACCTGGGCTTCGTCAAGAGCTACCTGATTTCGATCACCAACATCTTCAGCGTGCTCGACTGGAACCTGCCGGTCGTGAGATACAACCTGGCCTGGTACCTCTTCTTCGGATTCACCGTGGTGTCGACGGTGTTGTGGGGCCGGCTCTACTGCGGCCGCGTCTGCGCCTACGGCGCGCTCACGCAGACGCTCGATGTGGTGATCCCGAGGCGGTTTCGTTTCGAAGTGCCGCGGGCCATCGAAAAGCGCGCCGCCTGGATCAAGTTCGGCATCCTGTTCGGCGTGATCGGCTATTACCTGGTGACGCGCGACATGCTGATCTATCAGTACGTCGAGCCGTTCTGGATGTTCGGCCTGTTCGGCACGACCAAGATGTGGCTCGCGCTGGGAGTGTTGCTGGCGGCCACCGTGTTCGTCCGCAATCTCTACTGCCGCTTCCTGTGCCCGGTCGGCGCCACGCTCGGGTTGATGTCGTACCTGACGGTGTTCCGGATCAAGCGCTGGTCCGAATGCAACACCTGCAAGATCTGCGAGAAGGCGTGCCAGTGGGGCGCCATCGAAGGGCCGAAGATCGTGATGACCGAATGCGTGCGCTGCGATGACTGCGAGCGGCTCTACGCCGACACCGCGATCTGCCCGCACTGGCGGATCATCGACTACAACTCGAAGAAGATCGCCATCCTCCCGTTGCAGCCGGTGCAGTAGAAAAATACTCCTGAGCTCCTGGCCTCCTGTTCTATAGAATTCAGCCCGATGACAACAGCAGCCGTTCCGGCCAAATCGCGCATTTCCCCGACCATGCAGATCATGATCGGCTTGGTGGTCGGCCTGATCGTCGGCTACATCATCAGCACCTTCGACGACGCCACCGCCATCTATTACGCCAACATCATCCGGCCGTTCAGCCAGATCTTCATCCGGATGATCCGGATGCTGATCGCGCCGCTGCTGTTCGGCACGCTGGTGGCGGGCATCGCCGGCGCCGGCCACTTCAAGGACGTCGGCCGCATGGGCCTGCGCGCCATCATCTACTTCGAGGTCGTCACGACGCTGGCCCTTTTTATCGGTCTCGCGGCGGTCAACATCCTGAAACCCGGCGTCGGCGTCGTGCTGCCGGAAACGTCGGGCGCGCCGCCCGTGGCGGCGGTCGCGCAAACGTGGGACCAGATCCTGCTGCACCTGGTGCCAACCTCGATCATCGAGGCGATGGCGACCGGCGACATCCTGCAGATCGTGGTGTTCAGCATCGTGTTCGCCATCGGCCTTGGCATGGTCGGCGAGAAGGGCCGGCCGATGATCGCCTGGTGCGAGGCGCTGACCGAGGCGATGTTCAAGGTCACCAACATCGTGATGTTGTACGCGCCGATCGGCGTCGGCGCGGCGATTGCCTACACCATCGGCGTGAGCGGGATGCAGGTGCTGCGAAACCTCGCCTTCATGATCTTGGCGCTGTATGTGGCGCTCGCGGCCTTCTATCTCCTGGTACTGATCCCGGTGATGCTGATGTTCCGCATCCCGATCGTCGCGTTCTTCAAGGCCATCAAGGAGCCGGCGCTGATCGCGTTCTCAACCACGTCAAGCGAAGCCGCCCTGCCGCGGGCGATGGAATGCGTCGAAGCGTTCGGCGTGCCGCGCCGCATTGTCTCGTTCATCCTCCCGCTCGGCTACAGCTTCAACCTCGACGGCACCACGCTCTACCTGTCGCTGGCGTCAGTGTTCATCGCGCAGGCCGGAGGCATTGAGCTGACCGTCGGCCAGCAGATCATCATGATGCTGACGCTGATGCTGACCAGCAAAGGCGTGGCCGGCGTGCCGCGCGCGGCGCTCGTGATCCTGGCGGCCACGGTCGCGACCTTCAACCTGCCGCTCGAAGGCGTGGCGCTGGTCCTCGGCGTCGACGCCTTGATGGACATGGGCCGCACCATGACCAACGTGATCGGCAACTGCCTGGCGTCGGTCGTCGTCGCGAAGTGGGAAGGGGAGTTTAGGGAATCTCAGATCTCAGATGGCAGATCTCAGATTTAGTGCCAGAGTCAGATTTAGCGCCAGAGATTGAGGAAAAAGGTGATCAGCAGCGCGTTGGCGAAGTCGATGAAGAAGGCGCCGACCAGCGGCACCGCCAGATAGGACTTGGGCGCCGGCCCGTAGCGCTCGACGAGCGCGCCCATGTTGGCCATGGCGTTGGCCGTCGTGCCGAGCATGAAACCACAGAAGCCACTGGACATAACCGCCGCGTCATAGTCGCGCCCCATCAGGCGGGGCACGACCCACAGGCAGATCGCCGCGATCAGCGCGACCTGTGCGACCACGATCACGAGCAGCGGGATCACCAGCCCGGCCAGCTCCCACAGGCGCAGCGTCATCAGCGCCATCACCAGGAAGAGCGACAGCGAGATGTTGCCAATGTCGTCGATGACGCGCTGCGACAGCCGGAACATACCAGTGGCATCGTCGAGATTGCGGAACAGGGCCGCGACGAGCATGGCGCCGATGTAGGAGGGCAGCGTCATGCCCAGGCTCGTGAGCCATCGGCTCACCCAGACGCCAAGGGCCACTGTCAGGAGCAGCACCACGAGGTGCTTCATCAGCACGTACGACTCGACGTCCTCACCTTCAGGCGACGACGCGACGGGTGTCGGGAGTTGCGCTTCGGCCATATTCTCGAGGGTGTCCTGGGCGGGACGGCCCGGCAACGGTCCGCGCACTTTGCGCTCGATGAGATAGGTGCCGATCGGACCGCCGATCACGCCGCCCGAGACGATGCCCACCATGGCAGCGGCGACCGCCAGCGTCGCGGCGCCGCGAACGCCCGCTTCTTCGAAGAGCGGCGCAAAGGCCAGCCCGGTGGCGGGACCGCCCGTCAGCGTCACCGACCCCGCGAGCACCCCCATCAGCGGATGCTGACCGAGCGCCCACGCCACCGCGCCGCCGACGACGTTCTGCAGGACGGCGACGACGAATGAAAGAATGAAGAAGCCGAAGACGAGCGGTCCACCCTTGCGCAGCAGCGCCAGGCTCGCCGCGAAGCCGATCGACGCGAAGAACGTGTTCTGCAGCGGCACTTGCAGCGCTGTGTCGAACTTGATCGGCTGGATGTTGGAGAAGTAGAGGACCGCAAGGATGCCGGCGACCGGGAGGCCGCCGCACACTGGCGCGGGAATGTTCACCCGCGCCAGCGGCGGGATCAGTCTGCGCAGACCGTAGCCGAGGAACAGGATGACGCCGGCGAAGGCAACAGTCTGAACGAGATCGAGAGTGATGGTCACGCCCGCGGAGTATAGCCCGGCCCCTCTATCGTCCATCGGTCGGCTTTGCGAGGATCGTGACCTTGCCGCGCAACCCGCTCGAGATCAATACCTCGTTGGTCGCCGAAACGATGACGGCCTCGACACCAGGCAGTTGTTCGACCAGCGCCATTCCGTCCGCAGGTCCGAGGATGAAGACGCCGGTCGAGAGCGCATCGGCCAGCATGGCGCGGTCGGCGACGATCGTCACGCTGCGGCAGCCGCGCGCCGGCTCGCCCTTGTCTGGGTCGAGGATGTGGTGATAGCGCGTGCCGTCCTTGATGAACGACCGCTCGTAGTCGCCTGACGTGCTGAACGTGGCGTTGCTCAGCTCGATGGTGGCAAAGGCGCGGCCCGCCGGCCCGCGCGGATCGTTGATGCCCAGCTTCCAGGGCCGATCGCCGTTCAGCCCCGATACGTACAGATCGCCGCCAGCCTGGATCATGAAGTCGTTGAAGCCGCGTTCCCGCAGCAAGGCAATCGCGCGATCCACCGCGTATCCCTTGCCGATGCCTCCGAGATGCACCCGCGCGCCGGGCTTCGTGATGAACGCCGTGCCCGCGGCGCGATCGATCCGCACGGCGGTGTAGTCCACCAGCGGCAACCGCGCTTCGATGGCCTTGCGGTCGGGTACCCTGTTGTCCTGGTCGTGATCGAACTTCCACACGTCGGCCAGCGCGCCGAAGGTGATGTCGAACTTGCCGCCGGTCCACGCGCCGGCCTCGGCCGCGACGGCCAGCACCTCGATGGTTTCCGCGCTGACCTTCACCGGCTGCGTGCCGGCCATCGCGTTCATGCGCGACACGTCGCTGTCGTCGCGCCACACGGTCATCAGCGCCTCGAGGCGGGCGAACTCCCGGAACACACTCTCGAAGGCGGCCACCGCGGCGGCTTCGTCCGCGGTCCACGCCGCCAGCCGCAGCTGCGACCCCATCGAGACCTGCGTGCGTTCGACCAGCGCACGGCCAGGCGCCACCGGCGCCCGGCCGCACGCCGCGACCGTCACGAGCACGCCGAGGAAGATCAACCTCAGGCCAGCACCTCGCGGCGGGCTTTCACCGTGCGCCAGATATCGATGAGATCCATGGCGTTCAGGTCCTTACACAATCCGGTTGAGCGACTGGTTGATGGTCTTCCACTCGGCGAGCAGCTGCTTGAGCATCTGCCGGCCGTCGGGCGAGAGCTTGTAGAAGCGCTTCTTGCGGCCGCCTTCCTCGCGCCATTCGCTGTTGAGCAAGTCCTGCGTTTCGAGGCGGCGGAGCAGGGGGTAGAGGGTGCCTTCGTCGATCTCGAGTCCGAGCTCGGCGAGCGCCTTGCGGAGGGTGTAGCCGTAATGCTCGGCGCGAAGTTGTGCCAGCACGGCGACGATCAGGCTGCCGCGGCGCAGTTCCAGGCGAAGCGAGTCGAAAAGGTTCGGGTCCATATTTACTGTGCCGGTCTGACCCTGCGCAGTCAAGCGAAGTACGGCGCGCGTCGTATTTCCGCAAACAAGTTGTAACGCGCACCCGTCCGGCGTCGTATTTTTGACTACCACGCAGACGGCAGCTGTCATTTCTTGAAAGCATTGTTTCCATGATTTGGTTATATGAACGCGGCGCGGAAGTCCTACGCATCGAAACGCGGTTCGACGCCGCGGCCTCGATCTTCGAGCTGATCTGGCATCGTCCGGACGGCACCACCCAGGTAGAAAAGTTCTCGACCGAGGCGGCGTTCCGGGCCCGGCTCGAAAGCGCCGAGGCGGCGCTCAAAACCGAGCACTGGAACCAAGCGGGATCCCCGCAGATCCTCCGCGAGGGGTGGAAAGAGGGGAAATAACAAATAACCAATAGGAAATAACCAACACCTGCGCAGGTTGGTTATTGGTCCTTGGTTATTGGTTATTGGTTATTCCAGCAGGTTGCCCCTATAATCTCGAGTAGCACCGGGTATCCGGCTCGGCCTTTCGTGACTCAGAAGGAGCGCCAGAGATGAGCGTCGTCAAATCCCTCGGTATTCTGGCGGCCCTCGCCGCCCTCGGTGGTCTGACTCCAAGCGCGGCGGCCGCGCAATCGGGGGCGACCCCGACGTTCACGAAGGACGTCGCGCCGATCTTCCAGAACAAGTGCGAGGCGTGTCACCGGCCCGAATCGATTGCGCCGATGTCGCTCGTGACGTTCGAAGAATCGCGGCCGTGGGCGCGGTCGATCAAGAACCGCGTCGGCGCGCGCCAGATGCCGCCGTGGCACATCGACAAGACCATCGGCATCCAGGACTTCAAGAACGACCGCTCGCTCTCCGACAAGGAGATCGACACCATCGCCAAGTGGGTCGATGCCGGCGCGCCGAAGGGTGACCCGAAAGACCTGCCGGCCGCGAAGCAATGGCCGAGTGAGCAGGGCTGGAACTTCGCGAAACAGTTCGGCCAGACCGAACCGGACCTGATTATCAAGTCGCTGCCGTGGACGCAGAAGGCCGGCGCCAACGACGCCTGGTGGAAGCCGGTCGTCGAGACGGGCTTGACCGAAGCCCGCTGGGTGCGCGCCATTGAAATTCGTCCCGGCGCGGTCAAGGGCCGCAAGATCACGCACCACGCGATCGCGCGCCTGCAGCAGAAGGAAACCGACGACCTCGCCGCCAATCCGAATGACGCCGCGGGCAACCCGCTCCCCGGCACGTTCATGGAATGGGCCGTCGGCAAGCAGGGCGAGATGATGCGCCCGGGCAGCGGCAAGCTGATGCTCCCCGGATCGAAGATCGTGTGGGACATCCACTATTCGAACGGCGGTGAAGACATCACCGACCAGATCGAGCTCGGCATCTACTTCTACCCGAAGGGCCAGGAGCCGAAGTTCCGCCAGGTGCTGCACCTGATGGGCGCCACCAACGCCGGCGGCGGATCGGCGCTCGGATCGGCGGTGGACATTCCGCCCAACACCGTGAAGGCCACCGAAGGCTATTTCCTGATGCGTGAGAACGGCCGGGTCGAAAGCTTCCAGCCGCACATGCACCTGCGCGGCAAGGCGATGTCGATGGAAGCGATTCTGCCGAACGGGCAGCTGCAGGTCCTGAGCCACGTCTCGGACTTCAACTTCAACTGGCACAACTCGTACGTCTACGCCGACAACGCCGCGCCGCTGCTGCCCAAGGGCACGATCCTGAAGATCACGGGCTGGCACGACAACACCACGGCCAACAAGGCAAACCCGGATCCGAACGTGTGGGTCGGCTATGGCGATCGCACGGTCGACGAAATGGCGCACGCGTGGGTCAACGTGACCTACATGTCCGATGCCGACTACCGCGCCGAGCTCGCCGTGCGCAAGCAGTCGTTGGGCCTCACCATCGACAAGCAGCAATAGGCTAATGCGTACTGATCGTTTGTCCAGCGTGACCGTTCGAGAGAACGGTCACCCTGAGCGAGCGGCGAGGTTCGCCGCGAACCGCGTCGCGAGTCGAAGGGTGGCGCTCGCAACCGCAGTCGCGGCATGCTGGGTCGTAGTCGCAGTGGCTCAGATCCGCACGCCCCCGCAAGGTGTCCTGGTCGAGCCGCTGGGCAACACCGGCGAAGCCATCTTCGCGACGTTCGAAGGATGGGGACCGACCAAGGATGGCTCCGCCGTCCTGCTGCTCGGCTACTTCAATCGCAACAAGGAACAGTCGCTCGACATTCCGATCGGGCCCGACAACCGGATCGAGCCGGGCGGGCCCGACTTCGGCCAGCCGACGCATTTTCATCCCGGCCGGCAGTACGGCGTGTTCGCGATCCCGATGCCGAAAGACTTCGGCACCAAGCGCCTGACGTGGACCCTCACCGCCAACGGGCACACGACGTCCGTGACCTTCTGGGCGAACCCGCCGTACTGGATCGACTTCTACAAGAACCACGCTAACGGCAACGAGCCGCCGCGCATCAAGTTCTCGCCGACGGCGGCCGAGTTGATCGGCCCGCCGAAGGAGCGCTTCGTAGAGGAGCTGACGGCCACGGTCGGACAACCGGTACCTCTAACGCTATGGGCCGCCGATCAACCGCCGACGACGGTGTTCGAAGCGACGCCCCCGGGCGGCGCGGCCGCAGCGCGCGAACCGGCGGCGCCACGGCCGGCGGGATCGACCGAGCCGCCGCAGGCGATCATCGGCGGGCGCGTCTTCGCCGGCGCCCCGACGCCGGGCGGGGGCGGCGGTGGTGGCGCGGCGGGTCGAGAACCACGCGGTGATATTCGCGTGCAGTGGAAGAAGTATCGCGGTCCCGGCGACGTGAAGATCGCCGAAGAGAGCATCGCGCTGACCAACGACAAGGACGCGAAGAAGTTCGTCGAGGCGAAGACGACGGCGACGTTCAGCAAGCCCGGCGTCTACTGGCTGCGCGCCCAGATCAACGACAGCTCAGGAGAGGGTGGCGGCGGCGATCAATGCTGCTGGACCACCGCTCATGTGACGGTGACAGTAAAGTGATGCTTGTTAGTTGAAAGTTGAAAGTTGACAGTTGAAAGTTTCAGTTCGCAGTTACAAGTTTCAGTTTTCGGTGTCTCCGCCACTGGCAACTTGAAACTGAACTTCCAACTGAAACTTTCAACTACCAACTTTCAACTTTCAACTAGCTGGCGTCCCGCCCGCCCTATCTCCCAAAAATAATCTTCTCGCGCTGTAGCAGTCCGGTAGTGCCGCGGACGGCGACCGCTGCGAGCGCAACGATCAAGAACGCGCTGACGAGAAACATCCAGACGGTCGGCGGCTTGCCGCCGAGTACGTCCGTCAGCATCACCTGCTGGCCGACCCACGGCACGAAATACATCCAGCTCTTGCTCGTTACCGGATACATCGTGGCCAGGAAACCGGGCAGCATCTGCACAATCATCAGCAGGCTCAAGTAGCTCTGCGCTTCCTTGAAGGACTTGGCGAACGTCGCCATGTACATCTGGACGGCGACAATGAAGGTGCACAGCGGAAGCACGGTGGCCAGCGTGCCGAGCAGATGCGGCGTGCCCAGCCGGAAGCGGAATCCGAGGTCCTGCAGCGGGATCGACTGGAAGATCACCAGCAGCAACCCCCCCGATATCAGCACGCTGCCCATCGAGGTCGCGGTGCCGGCCAGCCATTTGCCGGTTGCAATCGCCGCGCGCGGCGCGGGGTTGACCAGCAGCGCCTCGAGCGACCCGCGCTCGCGCTCGCCGGCGGTTGAATCGGTGGCGATCTGCATCGCGCCCATGAACGCCGCCATCATGATGAACAGCGGGATGAAGCTGAGGATCTGCGCGGCGCGCTGCTGCGAGCTCGACACCTCGACATCCTCGACGCCGAGCGGGTTGGCCACGACCGGGCTGACACCGCGCGCCATCAGGCGCAGGCTGCCGATCTCGGCGTTGTAGCGCTGAAGAATGCCGCGCACCCGCTGCAGCTTCGGCCGCGTGGTCTGGCTCGAGCTATCGGCGACGAGCCGCACCACGGCCGGCTTCGAGGCGTTGAATTTCTTGACGAAGTCTTTCGGGATCACGACGACGACGTCTTCCGCGCGCGTGCGGACGGCCTCGGCGGGGTCGGCGGGGCCCTCGACAATCTCGACGCCGGACTGCTGCCGCAGCCAGTCGACCAGTGCGGGCGCGTACTCGATCCCCACAATCGGAATCTTCACTTCTTCGACCTGGCGCTGACGGCTCGCCATGGTGTTGAACATGAAGGCGATAAACAGCGGCCCGAACAGCGTGCCGATCACGGCGCTGATGATGGAGCGGCGGTCGCGCGACCAGTCTTTCAGCTCCTTGCGGAACACCACCAGCGCCTGCGCGAAGGTGCGGGCGGTCACCGTTCCACCACTTCCAGGCCGGTGAGGGCCACGAAGGCGTCTTCGAGATTCTGGTGGCCGGTGAGCGATCGCAAGTCGTCAGGGGTGCCCGACGCCACGATCTTGCCGCGCGCGATCACGACAATCGTGTCGCAGAGCGCCGACACTTCCTGCATCACGTGGCTCGAGAACAGCACGGTGTGGCCTTCCGCCTTGAGGCGGCGGATGATGTCGCGGACCGCGCGCGTGCTCATCACATCGAGGCCGTTGGTGGGTTCGTCCAGCAGCACGTTGCCCGGGTTGTGGACGATGGCGCGGGCCAGCGCCGTCTTGGTGCGCTCGCCGTGGGAATAGCCGGCGCTGCGGCGATCGGCGATGTCGGTCATGTCGAGCATCTTCAGCAGATCCGCCGTGCGCGTGGCCAGGTCGCGCCCGCTGATGCCCTGCAGCTCGCCGAAATAGTGAATGTGCTCGCGCGCGGTGAGGCGCGGGTACAACCCCGACTGATCCGGCAGCACACCCAGCCGCTTGCGCGCGCCTTCCGGATCCGCCACCGCATCGACCTCGTCCACCACAATGCGGCCTTCGTCCGGACGCATCAGCGTGTAGAGCATGCGCAGCGTGGTCGTCTTGCCGGCGCCGTTCGGGCCGAGCAGGCCCGTGACCTTGCCGTCTGGCGCGGTGAAGCTGACGCCGTCAACCGCGTGCACGTCGCCGAAACGCTTGTGCAGGTTCTCGACGGCAATCACTGCGGCGCCTGTCTCGACTTGTCCACCGGCTTGTCCGCCGGCTTGTCCGCCGTAGCCTTGGCGGAGGCGGAAGCCTTGGCGGAGGTGGAAGCTTTGGCGGAGGTGGACGGGTCCGGGCCCGCGGGCGATACGAAGAACGGCGGGCGATGGACCGTGGCCACACAGGTCGTGTCGAGCCCAACGGTTGTGCCCTTGTCGATGAAGCTGCGGATGATTCGCAAGCCGCATCCCGTGCCGCCGGCGGTATGGCCGGTGCCGGGCATCACGATGTGCTTTGAGGCCGGCAGCGTCGCCGCGATCTGCTCGCCCCAAACCGGCGGCGTCACCGGATCGAGCTCGCCCGACAGCACCAACGTGGGAATGTTCGAGGTCACCCCTACGTAAAAAGCGGGTTCGACTGTGCCCTTGGGCCAGAATTCGCACGCCAGCCGCTGGTTGCGCATCACGTACTCCCCGAACAGCGTGCCCCTGGATTCCTTGTCGGCCTCCTCGGCCGTCACGCGCGGCGCGTCCTCCGCGCAGATCACCGACAGCTGCATGCCGATGCTCATGTTGGATTCGCCGCCGCCGTCGCCAAGCGTCGCCAGCGCGAGCATGCCTTGGAAGTCGTTCTGCTCGGCGCGCGCCACCACCGCCGGAATCAGCGCCGACGCCATTGGAGAGTAGAGCGTTCCCGAAATCACGTTCGCGACCAGACGCGCCTCGAGCCGGATCTCGCCGGTCTCGCCGGTGCGCGGATGCGTCACCTTGACCAGCGGCGGGTCGCGCCGGAGCCGTTCCATCAGATCGCGAATCCGCCGGCCGAGCTCGGGATACGCCTTGCGGCACGGCTCATCGCTTTCGCAGTCTTTCACGAGGAGGTCGAGCGCGCGCTGCACGTCGCGAGGAAAGTAGAGCGGCAGCCGCATGTTGGTGGGCGCCACGCCATCCAGCACCGCGGAGCGCACGCGATCGCCGTGCTGCCGCATGTAGACAAGACCCGCGCGTGTGCCGTACGAGCCGCCATAGATATTGATGCGCTCGTAGCCCAGATGCGCCCGCACATCGTCCAGGTCGTCCATCGCAATCGTAGTGGTGTACTGGGTGAGGTCGGCGTCGTAGCCGGACAGGCATTTCTTCAGCCGCTCGAGCCCGGCGCTCTCCGGCTCGTTGAAGGCTCTCAACGAATCATCGTCAGACTCGCAATTGAGCGGATGCGACTTGCCGGTGCCGCGTTGATCGACGAGGACGATGTCACGATCGGTTTGCACGCGCTTGAACATCTCGCGCACGGCGCGGGCCAGCTTGGCCGCGCCCTGGCCTGGTCCGCCGGCGAGAAAGAACAGCGGGTCGGGCTTGCTGTCGGGACTCAACGCAGGAAGGATGACGATGTTGAGATCGATCTGGCGGCCTTGTTTGGTCGCGCGGTTTTCGAAGACGCGAAGGGTGCCGCAGTAGGCATCGGTCGGCGCGTCGTCGCCGGTGCAGGGCTTCAGGCGGTCGATGGCCTGCGCCTGTTCGGTCTGGGTGCAGGCGGCGAGGGCGATGACCGACAGGACAGAGCAGAGGAGGAGCCTGCGCACGGGCGACATTGTAACCCTACAGGTTCAGAGATTCAGAGGTTCAGAGGTTCAGAGGTTCAGAGGTTCAGAGGTTCAGCGAATCAGGTGTGCGCTGATCGCTGAGGTCCATTCTGATGAAGCGCGATGCCATCGTCCGTCCTGTTCGTCACGAATGATGGTGCCGATGTTGCTGCGATAGGAGTTCTCACCGAGCCCGGGCAGATAAATAAAGCCGTCGCCTGTCGCCGGGTCCATGCAAAAGTGCACCACGTAGGCTCCCGTCTTGATCCGCCCGGGAAACTGGACATCGAACACGACGGCGACTCGCGGCCACGCGGCGTCAGGCGCTTCGGCTGTTGAGGTGATGAAGGTTCCCGAAAACACATTGGAGAGTGCCAGAACCTCGGGATCCGTAATCTCGATCAGTCGCGAACCCAGGAGGTTGAGTTTGACCGTCTCCTTGATGCCAGACTGGGCATGGGGTGACGATCCGGCGACGACGAGCGCGAATAATAGCAGAGCGATGTTGAAGCGCATGGGCGGACGGCCTCCGCTCGAATTGTAGCGCGAACCCTGAACCTCTGAACCTCTGAACCCCTGAACCGACAAGCCACAGGCTAAGGTTTCCAGTCCGGTACGCGATCGTTGCCGGGGCCGGTGGTCAGACGCTGATACGGGCGAGAGCCGTCGGGTGATGCGATGGCGAGGTCCCAGTCTTCGCCTTCGTGGTGCTGCGGGCTGACCGAGAAGGCGAGCAGGCGGCCGTCACGCGACCAGTCAGGGTAGTAGTGCCACAGCTTCGGATCGCCGGCGAAGGTGCGGGCGCCGCTGCCGTCGGCGCCGCGGATCTGAAGAGTGGAGGGCTCTGTTGCGAGCAGGACGTTGGCAAGGGAGCGGCCGTCGGGCGACCACGACGGCCAGCATGCGCCGCCGCTGTTGTCGAGCGCCCGCGTCTTGCCGCTCGCCAAGTCGAGCACGTGGATCTGGAACTCCCAGAACTGCAGACGCTGCAACGTCTGCGCGGCAAACGCCACCGACCGGCCATCGGGAGACACGTTCGGCATCATCGCGACGCCGACGAAGTGGTGGGTGAGCCGTTCGACCTTGCGATCCTTGAGCCACACGCGATACAAGTCGCCGCGCGAATCGCGTTCCGACATGAAGATCAGGCTCTGGCCGTCGGGCATCCACACCGGGTCGTGGTCGTTGGCCGGGTGGTCGGTGATGCGCACCGGATTGCGGCCGTCGGCATCCATGACGTAGACGTCGTAGCCTTTGCCGTCGCGATTGGACTTGAACGCGATGCGCTTGCCGTCGGGCGACCAGCGCGGATGCTCGTCACGATAGTCGCGGCCAGTGGTCAGTACGGCAACCGAACCGGTCGCGATGTCGAGCGTGTAAATTCGCCCGCGTCCCTGCGGATTGTCGGGCCCGCGAAGGTCGGAGTGAAAGACCAGCGTGCCCGACAGGCCGGTGGGAAAAGGCTTGACGATCGCCGGCCGCGCCGATGCCTGCGCTGACGCGACACCTGTTGCGATAGGTGTTGCGGTATCTGTAGCGCGGAACTTTAGTTCCGCGATTGCCGCGATTTCTGCGAATCCGATCAGCAAGAACGCGACCAGCGCGAACGTTTTCAACGCGGTCGCCAATCCGGCAACCGGTCGTTACCCGCTCCGGTGGTGAGGCGCTGATACGGTATCGATCGAGACGGATCGAGGATCGCGAGGTCCCAGTCTTCGCCGGCGTGATGTTCAGGGCTCACCGACACGGCCAGCAGCCGGCCGTCGGGCGACCAATCGGGATAGTAGTGCCACCGCGCGGGATCGCCGGCCAGCGGCGTTGGCGACCTGCCGGATGAGCTCAGGGTCTGGATCACGGACGGTTCCCGATTGATCGACACGTGCGCAATCAACTGCGCGTCGGGTGACCAGCTCGGCCAGCACGCGGGGCCGGAGGCGTTGAACGGCCATGTCTGCTTCGTCGCCAGTTCGAGGACATGGATTTGATAGGTCCAGCCGCCGAGATGCGGCAGCGTTTGCGCGCTGAAGGCCACCCATCCGCCATCGGGCGAGACGGCTGGCATGATCGCGCGACCCTCGAAGTGGAAAGTCAGCCGCTCGATTCTGCGATCGGACAACCAGACGCGGTAGAGATCGGAGCGGCTATCGCGCTCGGACGAGAACACCAGGCTCTCGCCATCGGGCAACCAGGACGGATCGTGATCGTGCGCGGGATGATCGGTGATGCGGGTGAGGTTTTGTCCGTCGGCGTCCATGACGTAGAGATCGTAGTTGTCGGCGCCGTTGCGGTTGGACTTGAACGCGATGCGCTGACCGTCGGGCGACCACTTCGGTTGTTCATCGTCCCAGGTCGTCGCGTTGGTGAGCGCGGTGACCGCGCCGGTCGCCAGGTCGATCATGTAGAGGCGAATATGGCCCGTCGGATTGTCGGTGCTGCGCAGGTCCGACTGAAAGGCGATGGTGCCCGACAGCTCGCTCGGGAACGGGCTCACGGCAGCCGGCACCTCGGGCGACTGCGCCCATGGCACGGCCACGCACAGCAGGGCTATCGCCGCCACCAGAGGTACGGCTACCGACAAGCGCATTGCTTGATAGTAACAGCGTGACGGCTCCGAGGTTCAGTAGTTCAGAGGTTCAGTAGTTCAGAGGTTCAGGTTCACAGAGTTTCACACGATTGAACTCCTGAACCCCTGCAACCTCTGAACCCCTGCAACCTCTGAACCTGGTTAAGCCGCCGCCGTCTGCGCCGGAGCGGAGCGACGCAGCGCCAGATTGGCGAACCCGCCGAGCGCACCGAGCGCGAGTACCGACCAGGCAATGGCCGGGGTCCACAGCGACGCGAGGCCGAGCGCCGCGTCGAGCGAATAAAGGCCGGGGCCCGTCAGTGCCAGCGTTGCCGCGGTGGCGCCGTAGAGCAGCGGCAGTTCAATGCCGTTGTTCTGCGCGAACACGCCGTGCTGCCAGTGCACCGTCGCGGCGGCGACGATCGTCACCGAGACGATCAGCGCGGGCCCGACCGGCCCCAGCAATCCCGCCGCGAGCAGCACCCCGGCGGTGAGTTCCGTTGCTGCGGCGGTTGCCGCAAAGACACGGCCCGGGCGGAAGCCCAGTTGTTCGAAGAAGCCGGCGGTACCGGCCAGGCCGTAGCCGCCGAACCATCCGAAGAGTTTCTGCGTGCCGTGCGCGGCCATCAGCAGCCCAAACACCATCCGAGCGAGAAGCAATCCTGCATCCATGTCTAATCTCCTCACTTACTATACAAAATATATCGACTATATGTCAAATAGTTACTAGGATGCCGTGCTATCCTGAAGGTGTCACCGCTATGAAAGAGACCGCCCACGCACCTCAGCTGTGTACGCGCTTTCACCGCGCCAGCGAGCTGATTGGCCGCCGCTGGTCTGGCGCCATCCTATTCCTGCTACTGAAGCAGAAATGCCGGTTTGCGACGCTGCGGGATGCCATCCCCGACATCACCGATCGCATGCTGAGCGAGCGCCTCCAGGAACTGGAAGAAGAGGGGCTGGTTGACCGGACGGTCGTTCCCGAGACGCCGGTGCGGGTGGAGTATTCGCTGACGAAGAAAGGCCGCGCCCTCACGGATGCGATGAACGCCATCGCGGCGTGGGCGGAGAAGTGGATCGAGCTGCCCCCGGCCACGGCACGCCCCAGAGCGCAGCGTAAGCGGGCTTGATCTGTTGCTGGTCGGTTCAGGGGTTCAGCAGTTCAGTAGTTCAGGGGTTCACTAGGTTCAGGGGTTCAGGAGTTCGAAGTTCGTGACCGCTGAACCTCTGAACCCCTGAACTTCTGAACCGGCAAGAATCAGGCCGCGCCCGCACGCCACAGCGGCCTGACGACGGAGATCAGCACCGCGCCGCTGATCACGAACAGCGCCGTGAGCGCCACCGCGTAGCCGGTCCTGCCGTACAGCAAGTTGCCGGTGGCAAACAGCGCCGACCAGATCATCGTGCACCCCGCCAGCCAGCCAAGCAGCGCGCGCGGGATGTTTTCGGCGGTGCCGTCGTCCGGCAACGGGCCGACTTCCGCCCGGATGCGCGCCCAACCTGGCCCGAAGGGCCGGACCTTGCGGTAGAACTCCCGCAGCACGGCGGCATCGGTCTGCGGCCCGAGGTACGCGGCGGCGATCCAGCACACCGTCGTGATCACAACCGTGATCAGCAGCGCCTGCGAAGTACTGAACTCGGTGCCGCGGCGCGCCAGTGCCAGCAGCCCGGCCGACACCAGGAATGAGCTCGTCATCGCGACGACTTCACTTGCGGCATTGACGCGCCACCAGAACCATCGCACCAGGTAGAGCAGCCCGGTGCCCGCGCCGATTTGCAGGATGATGTCGAACGCCTGCTTGGCGGTGTCGAGCAGATAGACCATGCCGGCGGCGCATACGAACAAGCCGACGGTCGTCACCCGTCCGACGCGGACGTAATGCTGCTCGCCGGCGTCGCGGCGAATGAAGCGGCGATAGAAATCGTGCACGAGATACGAGGCGCCCCAATTGAGGTGCGTCAGGATGGTTGACGAGTTGGCGGCGATGAGGCCGCCCACCATCAGGCCGATGAAGCCGACCGGCAGGAACTTGAGCATCGCGGGATACGCGATGTCGTGACCCAGCAGATTCGGGTCGAGGTCGGGGAACGCACGCTGAATGTCCGACAGCTCTGGATAGACGATGAGCGAGGCGAGCGCGACGAGGATCCACGGCCACGGCCGCAATACGTAGTGCGCCACGTTGAAGAACAGCACCGCGCCCAGCGCATCGCGCTCCGATTTCGAGGCCAGCATCCGTTGCGCGATGTAGCTGCCGCCGCCGGGCTCGGAGCCCGGATACCACACCGCCCACCACTGCACGGCGACCGGCATGATGAACACCGCGACCGCCAGGTCCCAGTTATTGGTGAAGTCGGGCAGCATGTTGAGATAGGCGAGGTTGTCGGGACCACGTAGCGCCGACACCTTCTCGACGAGCGCCGACAGGCCGCCGACTTCCGGCGCGTTGACCGCGAAGTACGCCGCGGCGATCACCGCCGACATCTTGATGAAGAACTGGATCATGTCGATCACGAGCACGCCCCACAGGCCGGCGTGCGCCGCGAAGATCACGTTCAGCGTGCCGACCATCAACAGCGTTTGCCAGCGGTGCAGGCCGAACAGCACCGCCGCAATCTTGCAGGCCGCCAGGTTCACCGTGGCCATGATCATGCAGTTGTAGAGCAGGCCCAGGTAGACGGCGCGGAAGCCGCGCACCACGCCGGCGGCCTTGCCCGAGTAGCGAATCTCGTAGAACTCCAGGTCGGTCAGCACGCCGGAGCGCCGCCACATCCGCGCGTAGAAGAACACGGTCGACACGCCGGTCAGCACGAACGCCCACCACACCCAATTGCCGGCGACGCCGTTGCGGCGCACGATGTCGGTCACGAGGTTGGGCGTGTCGCTGCTGAAGGTGGTGGCCACCATCGACAGCCCCGCGAGCCACCACGGCACGGCGCGGCCCGACGCGAAAAACTCCGAGGTGTTCTTGCCGGCGCGGCGGCCAAAGAAGAGCGCCGGCACGAAGCAGACGACGAGAGTGGCGGCGACGATCAGCCAGTCGAGGAGTTGGAGCCGCATCGCGCAGACTATACACGCGGAACTAAAGTTCCGCGCTACCTGAACGCGGAACTAAAGTTCCGCGCTACAATTAATGGTTTAGCGACACCGCGAAGGAGTTCAACGAGTGGCGAAGATCAAGGTTAAGAATCCCGTCGTCGAGATGGACGGCGACGAGATGACGCGCATCATCTGGCACAGCATCCGCGAGCAGCTCATCCTGCCGTATCTCGACATCGACCTGAAATACTTCGACCTTGGCGTCGAGTCGCGCGACCGGACCAACGATCAGATCACGATCGATTCGGCCAACGCCACGCGCCAGCACGGCGTGGCCGTCAAGTGCGCCACCATCACCCCGGACGAAGGGCGCGTCAAGGAATTCGGCCTCAAGCAAATGTGGAAGTCGCCCAACGGGACGATCCGCAACATCCTCGACGGCACGATCTTCCGCGAGCCGATCATCTGCAAGAACGTGCCGCGGCTGATTCCGCACTGGGACAAGCCGGTGGTGGTGGCCCGCCACGGCTTCGGCGATCAGTACCGCGCCCAGGACTTCACGTTTCCCGGCGCCGGCACCATCACGATCAGCTGGACGCCCGAGGGCGGCGGCGAGCCGATCTCACGCGAGGTCATCAAGACCAAGGCGAGCGGCATTGCGATGGGCATGTTCAACCTCGATTCGTCGATCGAGGGCTTCGCCCGCGCCTGCTTCACCTACGCGCTCGGCCGCAACTACCCGGTCTACCTCTCGACGAAGAACACCATCCTCAAGATCTACGACGGCACGTTCAAGAACACGTTCGAGCGTGTCTACAACGCCGAGTTCAAGACGCAGTTCGAGGGCAAGGGCCTGACCTACGAGCATCGCCTGATCGACGACATGGTGGCGTCGAACCTCAAGTGGACGGGCGGCTACCTCTGGGCGTGCAAGAACTACGACGGCGACGTCCAGTCCGACACCGTGGCGCAGGGCTACGGATCGCTTGGCCTGATGACGTCGGTGCTGATGTCGCCGGACGGCAAGGCGGTGGAAGCGGAAGCCGCGCATGGCACCGTGACGCGCCACTACCGCCTGCATCAGCAGGGCAAGCCGACCTCGACCAATCCGATTGCGTCGATTTACGCGTGGACGCGCGGCCTGCAGTATCGCGGCCGGTTCGACGGTACGCCTGACGTGGTCGCGTTCGCCGAGAAGCTCGAGAAGGTGTGCGTGGATGTGGTCGAGTCGGGCCGCATGACCAAGGACCTGGCGATCCTGATTCGCGCCGATCACCCGTATCTCACGACCGAAGAGTTCCTGGCAGCCGTCGCCAGCGCGCTGCGCGCGAGAATGTAGAACGAGAATGTAGAGGCGGGTCTTAAGACCCGCCTCTACCCTTGAGCTCCGGCCTTCAGCGCAGTGCTAGAAGTCCACGCGCAAGCCCAACTGCACCTGCCGCGTGATCTCGCCCCCGGTCGGCTTGCCAAACGTCGCCGCCCGCTGATTCCCCGTGAAGTTGGTCCAGTTCTTCTCGTTCGTGACGTTGAACGCCTCGCCGATCAGCTCCACGTCCACGCCGCGCATCTTGATCGACTTGGTGACCCGCAGGTCGGCCTGGAAGAGCGAGGCGCCGCGAGCGGAGTTGCGGCCGACGCCGGCCGGGCGGTCGTTGATCTGCGTGTCGCCGTTATCGTCGGCGCCCGTCGTGATGTTGTACGGGAGCTTCGATCTCGCCGCGATCAACGTGCCGGCCTGGATGCCCCACGGCAGCTGAAAGCTCACCGCCCCTGAGACACGGTGCCGGCTGTCGTTGGAGGCCGCGCCGCGCTCGGCATTATAGAAACGGTTGTCGACAGGGAAGAAGTTGAAGTCTTCCGTGTTCCGCTCCGTCTCCGCCAGCGTGTACGCGATGGTGTAGGTGTGGCGCGCCGACAGCCGCTTCTCGATGCCGACCTGCAGCCCGGTGTACCACGAATTGCCGGCGGTCTCGACGATCGTCACGCGCTGGAACCGCGGGTCAGGCCGCGCGAGCCGCGGATCGTCCAGGTTCGGGTAATTGGCATCGATCGATCGCAACAGGCCGAGCCCCCGCGCGCGCACCAGGTCGGCCGAGATCGAGAAGGTCCGCCCGAACTGCCGCTGGACGCCCGCGGTCACCTGCTCGGTGTACGGCGTGCGGTTGTTGTCGCCGAACCGCACGGTGCTCGGGATCGGCGTGATGGGCCCGCCGGTGCGATTGGGGTTGGGCCCGTTCGCGTCGGGGTAGCCGGGGTTCGTGATCAGCGTGGTCACGAACTTCCTGGCGTTCTCGGCGTTGAGCGGGATGTTCAGGAAGATCTGGTCGTAGTAGATCCCGGCGTTGGCGCGCACCACCGTGCGTCCCGATCCGGTCACGTCCCACACCAGCCCGAGCCGCGGCGCGAAGTTGTTCTTGTCGTGGTCAATGCCCACCACGTCTTCATAGTCCCAGCGCAGGCCGTAGTTCACCGTGAAGCGATTGAGCGGCTTCCACTGATCCTGGACGAACGCTGCGTAGATGTTGTTGTTCAGCCGCACGATCGGGTCGCCGACATTGCCGGTGAACTGCGTCGGATACGTGGACGCCACTGCGGGGTTGAACGGCACCGACGTGGTAAACGTGAAGGTGCCATCCAGGTTGTTGTGGAACTCGGAGTAGAGGTTGATGAAGCTGGCGTCAACGCCCATCTTCAGCGAGTGATCGCCCAGCCGGTTCGGCATGATCCAGCTGAACGTATTGGCGAGCTGCACGCGATCTTCGGTTCGCCCCTGCGGCATGTTGGAGGCCTTGCCGAGTCCCAGCCCCGGCCGGTTGATGGTCGGGCACTTCGGGCAATAGTTGCTGACGTCCCAGTTGAAGTAGCGCTGCGATACCTGCATCCGGAACTCGTTCAGGCCGCGGCCGCCCACCACCCAGTTGTCGTGGATCGCGAGGTCCTGGTCCTTGCGATCGCGATCCTGCCCGCGTTGGCGGCTGTTGGTGCCGCCGATGCCGGTGCCGATGATGGTGTCGCTGTCGACGCGGTAGCGAACCGCCAGCGTGTTGGCCGGCGACAGGTTGACGTCCACTTTGCCGAGGATCTGTGGATTGGTGAACGGCTGTTCGAACACGATCGGATCGCTCGGCAGGAACGTCGTCACCGTTGGTGCGGTCACCAGGTTTTCCGTCAGCCGCTTCGTGTACTCCACCGAGAGGAAATAGAACATCTTGTTCTGGCGAATCGGGCCGCCGAAGAATCCGCCCCCGATCTTCTGCTCGAGACGTGACTTCGGCGGCGTCGGCGTCACCAGCTTCGACGCCGCCGTCGCGGCGTCCCACGCATCGTCGCGGTGGTAATAGAAGCCGCGGCCGTTGATGCTGTTGGTGCCCGAGCGCGTCACGACGCTCACGATGGCGCCGGACGACTGGCCGTACTCCGCGGCGGAGCTGTTGGCGACGACGATGAATTCCTTGATGGCGTCCACCGAGAATCCGCCGCGCTGTCCGGCCACCGAATCGTCGTCGTTGCTGAGGCCGTCAACCAGATAGGTGGTGTTGCGCGTGAGCTGTCCCGAGGACGACACGCCGCTGCCCGCAGTGCTCGTCACGCCAGGGGTCAGCTGAGCGAGCGTCGCGAAGTTGCGTCCGGCGATCGGCAGCTCTTCAATCTCGCTGGTCGTGATCGTCGTGCCGAGCGCCGACCGTGTCGTCTCGACGATGGGCGTCTCGGCGGTGACCGTCACCGCTTCCTGGAGCGACGCGATTTTCAACGTCACGACGACGGTGGCTTCCTGCGCCACGCTCAGCACGAGGTTCGGGTTCACGAACCGGCCAAAGCTCGAGAGCTCGGCGCTGAGTTCGTAGCGGCCCGGCGGCAGGCCCACGACCCTGAAGCCGCCGCGTGCATCCGCGGTGGTCGATCGCACCTGGCCGCTCTCGAGATTCCGAACCGTGACCGCTGCGCCCGGTAGCGCCGCTTTTTGCTCGTCGAGCACCGAGCCCACAACCGTGGCGGCGGTGGATTGGGCCTCGACAAGAGAGGCGCTGATGAGAATGCCTGGCGTGAGGACGGCGACGAGGAGCAGGGCTCGCATTTCTTTCCTCCGGTGGTGAGTAACGGCTATCCAGGGCCGAAAAGGGCGTGAACAGTGACGACTGGGTAAGCAGCGCCATACTCCGCCTATGAAGCCGCGTCGTCAAGGGGTTAAAGTGACGGCATGGTCCGCCTACCGAGACATCTCCCCGCACTGGTCCTGCTGTCGTCACTGGTCGGAGCGGCGGCGTGGGCGCAATCGGACGAACGGGCGCGCACGCTCGATCAGCAGATCGATCGCATCTTCAAGACCAACGAATACGCCCTGCCGCGCTTTGGCCCCGCGCGCTGGCTCGCCGACGGCACCGCCTACACCATCGTCGAACGCACCGCGGAACCGGCGAAGGGCTGGGACATCGTCCGCTACGACGCGGCCACCGGCGCGCGCAGTATTCTGATTGCCGCGTCACAGCTGGCGCCTGGGGGAAACGCACTTTCGATCGACGACTACGTGTGGTCGGACGATGGGTCGAAGCTGCTGATCTTCACGAACACGCAGAAGGTATGGCGGCAGAACACGCGCGGCGACTACTGGGTGCTCGACCTCAGTTCCCCCGCCGAAGCTCGTACCGGGTCGGCCGCCGAGCGAAGGGGGGAGGCGGGCGGCCTCAAGAAACTGGGCGGCAGCGCGCCGGCCTCGTCGCTGATGTTCGCGAAGTTCTCGCCGGATGCCACGCGGGTCGGCTACGTGCGCGCGAACAACATCTACGTCGAGCGGATCGGCGACGGCCGGATTACGCCGCTCACGAGCGACGGATCAGAGACGACGATCAACGGCACGTCGGATTGGGTCTATGAAGAGGAGCTCGGCGTCCGCGACGGTTTCCGCTGGAGCCCGGATGGCCGCTCGATCGCCTACTGGCAATTCGACAGCACCGGCGTCGGCATCTTCTCGCTGATCAACAACACCGATTCGCTGTATCCCGCGATCACGCGGATTCCGTATCCCAAGGCCGGCACGACCAATTCAGCGGCGCGCATCGGCGTGGTGAGCGCCGAGGGCGGCGAGACCCGCTGGATCAAGACCGAGGGCGACCCGAGGAACACCTACCTCGCGCGGCTGTCGTGGATCGATCCGGCCACGGTCGCGATTCAGCAGTTGAACCGGCTGCAAAACCGGAATGACTTTCTGACCTCCGAGGTGCGCACCGGCGAGGTCAGGCGCGTGTTTCGCGACGAGTCGAAGGCCTGGGTCGACGTGGTCGAGGAGGTGCAGTGGATCGACGGCGGCCGCACCTTCCTGTGGATGAGCGAGCGCGACGGCTGGCAGCACGTCTACCGCGTGCCTCGAGAGGGCGGCAACGGCCAGCTGATCACGAAGTTCGACAGTGATGTCATCGACATGGCCGGCGTCGACGAGAAGGGCGGGTGGCTCTATTTCATCGCGTCGCCGCAGAATGCCGGGCAACGATACCTGTATCGATCGAAGCTGGATGGGAGCGGTGCTCCTGAGCGCGTGACGCCGGCCGCCCAGGCCGGCACGCATCGCTACACGCTGGCACCCGGGGGGCGCGTGGCGTTTCACACGTTCTCGCGATTCGATCAGCCGCCGGTGACCGATGTCGTCGAGCTCCCCGGCCACCAGCGGCTTCGCGCCCTCACCGATCCGTCAGCGGTCGTCGCCAAGCTGGCGCCGGTGCTGCAGCGGCCGGTGGAGTTCTTCACGATTGACATCGGCGGCGGCGTGGTGCTTGACGGCTGGATGCTGAAGCCGCCGGGGTTCGATCCGGCGCGCCGCTACCCGGTGATCACGCATGTCTACGGCGAGCCCGCCGGGCAGACCGTGAACGATTCGTGGGGCGGCGGCGGCGCGCTGTTCCATCGCGCGCTGGCCGACGCCGGCTACGTCGTATTGAGCGTCGACAACCGCGGCACGCCGGCGCCGCGCGGCGCCGACTGGCGCAAGGTCGTCTACGGCACCGTCGGCGATCTGTCGTCGAAGGATCAGGCGGCGGCGGTGCGGGCGCTCGTCGCGAAGTATCCGTATCTCGATCGCGATCGTGTGGGCGTGTGGGGCTGGAGCGGCGGCGGGACCAACACGCTCAATGCGATGTTCCGCTTTCCCGAGGTCTATCGCGTCGGCGTCGCGGTGGCGCCTGTCCCCGATCAAAAGCTCTACGACACGATTTACCAGGAACGCTACATGGGCCTGCCGCAAGAGAACGTCGAGGGCTATCGGGTCGGCTCGGCGATCAATTTCGCGGAGGGGCTGCAAGGCAAGCTGCTGGTCGTCCACGGGTCCGGCGACGACAACGTGCACGCGCAGGGCACGGAGAAGCTGATCAACCGCCTGATCGAGTTGGGCAAACCGTTCGATTCGATGATCTATCCGAACCGCACCCACTCGATCGCGGAAGGACCCGGCACGACGCCGCACGTCTACAAGCTCATTGCGCGATATTTCCTGCAGCACCTGCCTCCCGGTCCGATGTAGAGGCGGGTCTTCAGACCCGCCTGGCGCGGTTTACTCAGTCACACCTCGGGGACCGACGATGGGTTTGGCTTTCCGGGCTACCACCCCGGAGCACCGGTGCCGACGCCGGTGCAGATCCTAAGAGGAGAGAAGCCGTCGAACGTCGGCGCTGTCGTGGTCGCGCGCCCGCCGCTGACCGCCTACAAATATTCAGGTGGCGGCCTCACGCTCGTCCAGTTGATGCTGACCGACGTGTTGAAGCGTCCCTTTCCGGACATCCTGCGCGAGACGGTGCTGACTCCGCTCGGGATGACACACAGCGCCTACGAACAACCGTTGTCGCCGGAGCGCGATCGCCAGGCCGCGCGCGGACACGATCGAACCGGCGCCGCGCGCGATGTGAAGTGGCACGTCTACCCGGAGCTTGCAGCGGCAGGCTTGTGGACCACCGCGCCGGACCTGGCGCGGTTCGGCATCGAGCTGCAGAAATCGCTGCAAGGCCGATCCAATCGAGTACTGACCCGCGCGACGGCGTTGGAAATGGCCACGCCGGTCGGCGTCGGGCCGTTCGCGATCGGGATGGATGTCAGGAACATCGGCGAGGGCTGGTATCTCGGTCACGGCGGGTCGAACTGGGGCTTCCAGTGCCTCCTGCTCGTGCACAAGCTGAAAGGCTACGGCTTTGCGGTGATGACCAACAGCGATTCGGGCGGGCGTCTCGTGGCCGAGGTGCGCGAGCGCGTCGCTGCCGCCTACAAATGGGACACCCTCGACCAGCCGCTGCGCCGATGATCGGACGGTGCAGCGTCGTGTTGTTGATGACCATCGTGTCGGCGGGTTGCGCGCCACGTGAGTCGCGGCCGATCTGCGCCATTGACATGGGCAGCAACAGTTTTCGCCGTATCGCCGGCTCATTTGCGGACAGTGCTGGCCGAGGCGTTCGGCTACTCGCAGATCGAGCTGACCGGCCGGCAGCTCGGCGCGGGTCTGATCATCGAGGCCGGATTGCGGCCCTGACCTCGTCTTCGGTAAACGCCGCCGCGAAGTACTCGAGGGTTTCGAGGTAGGTGGCGACATCCTTCAGCGAGAACCCGCGCGACCGTAGACGCGCGGTGTCCAAGTAGATCTGGCTATTCGCCGCGTCGGCGTAGTACTGGACGAACTTTCCCTCCGCATCGAACTTCTTGTTGAGCAGCGGAATAATCTCGTCGGTGTAATGACGGCGGCCCGGTGCCGGTTCCGCCGGCATGCCGTGATCGGCCGTCACCACGACCACGCTCTGCCCGCGTCCCGCCTTCAAGTCGAGCAGCACGAGAATCGCGGCCATCTGCGTGTCGAGTTCGGCCAGCGTCGCCTTCAACTCCGGCGAGTCGGGCCCATGCGCATGGGCGGTGTAGTCAGGCCCTTTCATGTTCACCATCACCAGGTCGGTGATGTCGTCGGCGCCGATCGGTTCGCGAGTCATCACCGCCAGGAGCGCTTCGGCTTCAAATTTCTGAAACAGCGCGGACGCGCGAAACTTTGTCGGGCTTGCAATGTCGTGCCCCATCCACTTGCCGCCGACGGCCTCCCAGACCGCCTTGCCGAGAAACGGCTTGAGCGCTGGCGAAAGGGAGTAGCAGTTTGGATTGGTTTCCCAGCCGGAGTCGCTGGCGTAACTGGCCCCGATCACCTTCCGGCCGTTGACCAGGCACGCGCCGCGGCCCACCAGCCCGGCGGTCGCGCGCATGGCGCCGCCCTGGCCGATGATCACGGCCTTGCCGTCGGTGACGAGATTCCAGGTATCGCCGAGCGTCAGCGCCATCAGCTCTTGTGGATCGAGCTGCTCGTAGGCGGGCTGGAATTTCCCGGTGACGTGGTTGAACAGGTTGTTGACCGTAATGCCGTGGAACCGCGGGTCCGAACCGGTGCCAATGGTCGCGTGGGCGACGCCGGTAACCGTCGGCAGGATATTGTTGCGAGCGTTGGCGAACCAGGCGCCCTCGCGCCGCATCCGCGACATCGTAGGCATCACGTCCGCGTGCTTGTCGAAATAGTCCGCGCGCATGGCGTCGAGCACGATGACCATCGCGATTTTCGGCCGCGCTGCGCCGGGAGCAACCACGTGTGGCAAGACCCGTCCGGTGTAGGTGGCGGCTGCGGGAGCGCCGATGATGGACCCCAGCGTCGGCGCGATGTCCTGTTGCACCGCGTCGCGACCTGCCTCTTGTCGAACGAACGGTGCGCCGTAAAACAGGATGGGAATGCGCGTGTCGTAGTCCCACGGCGACCCGTGCATGAACTTGTAGAGCGGATCACGCTCCGTCACGATGTCGCCTTCGCGGTTCACGACGAACACCTGCCCGCTGCGGCCGGGGAAATACCCGCGCGCGAACATCTCGAGCCAGCGTTGCCGCTGTGCGGATGCCTCGGACTTGGCAGAAGTCGACGACGTAGCGCTCGGTGATGCGGTGGGCGTCGTGCGTGGCGGGCTACTGGCTGCGCACCCAGCCAGCGCGACGATGACACAGAAACACGAAACCACGACTCGACGCATGTGCGCTCCCAAGGCGATTATGGCACGCTGCCGCGACGCGCAGGTTCTGCCGTAACATCCTCGACATGGTCGCGCGCCAGCCCCTCGTCGCAGGCGTCATCGTCGCGGTCGTCGCCGTGATCGTCTTGCTGGGCTGGGCGTTCGACGTCACCTTTGCGAAGAGCGTGGTCCCCGGGTGGCGCGTGATGGTGCCGTCAACCGCGATCAGTTTCGTGTTCGCGGGCCTCGCGCTCGTCTACGGCAGCGCCAGCGGTCGCCCCTCCCATTCGCGCGTCGCGATCGTGAGGGCGCTGGGGATCGCGGGCGCGGTGTTTCCGGCGCTGACACTGTTTGAGTACGTGACCGGGACCCGGCTCGGCCTCGAGAACTGGATCGGCTTCACGTTTGCCGGCGACCCCACTGTGGCCGGGCGCATGTCGCCGCTGGCCAGCTTGTGCCTGGTCGTACTGTGCGTGGCACTCGTCGCGGTCGGATCGCCAGGCCGAATGCCCACCCAGATCGCGGAGATCGCCAGCGGCGCCACGCTGATGCTCAGTTGGTTAGCCGTGCTCGCCGTGTCGTTCGACACCAACCGGTTGTTCGATGCGCCGCGCTTTCCCGGCATGGCGGCGCTCACGATTCTGCTGATGGCGGTCGCCAGCGCGGGCACGCTCGAACTGTCGATGCATTCGGATCGCGCGCTGGCGCCGGCCGGGCGCATGATCCTGCCGGCGGGCCTGCTGGCGTCGGCGTTCCTGGTACCGCTCGCGCTCGGCGGGGTCCAGCTCGAGGCGGATCGCCATCCGGCGATCAATCCCCAGGTGGTGACCGCGGTCGTGGCGTTCACCTTCGCCACGGCGGTGGCCGCCGTCGTGTGGACCTACGCCGCGCGGCTGACATCGCTGCAGGCCGAGCGCGAACGCGCGCTCGCGCTCCTCGAACAGCGGGTGAGCGAACGCACCCATGAACTGGCGACCAGCAACAAGGAGCTGCGCAAGAGTGACGATCGCCTGCGCGACGCCGACCGCCGCAAGGACGAATTTCTCGCCACGCTGGCGCACGAGCTGCGCAACCCGCTCGCGCCGATTCGTAATGCGGTAGCCGTACTGCAAGCGTCGGGCGTCGCCGAAAAAGATCGGCAGGAATCGCGCCTGATGATCGATCGGCAGGTCGACCACATGGTGCGACTGATCGACGACCTGCTCGACGTCAGCCGCATCACCGCGGGCAAGCTGCCGATGCGCAAGGCGCGCGTGCAGCTCGCCGACATCCTCAACCTCGCGATTGAAACCGCGCGGCCGCACCTGCAGCAGGCGCACCAGGAACTGACGGTGTCGTTGCCGGCCGAGCCGATGCATCTCGAAGGCGATTCGGCGCGCCTGGCGCAGGTGTTTGCCAACCTGCTTCACAACGCGAGCAAGTACACTGAGCCGGGCGGCCAGATCGCCCTGACCGCGCGGATCACGAATGGCATGGCAGCCAGCCCTGAGCGAGGCTCGCCCGAAATGGGCGAGCCGAGTCGATGGGCAGAGGTATCGGTACGTGACAACGGCATCGGCATTCCAGCAGAGTTTCTGCCGCGCCTGTTCGAGAAATTCTCGCAGGTCGCGCCGGCACTCGACCGCTCGCAGGGCGGGCTCGGCCTTGGCCTGTCGCTCGTGCACGGCATTGTCTCGCTCCACGGCGGCCAGGTCCTTGCGCGCAGCGGCGGCGCTGGTGCCGGAAGCGAATTTCTCGTGCGGCTGCCCCTGGTGTCGGCCGCGGAATCCATTCCCGTCGCAGGTGTCTCAATGAGCGCGAATCCGGCGGTGTCGAGGCGAGTTCTCGTTGTGGACGACAACGAAGATAGTGCCGAGTCGCTCACCATGCTGCTGCGGCTGCAGGGCCACCTCGTCGAATCGGCGCACGATGGCCGGCACGCGCTCGAGACCGCCGAGCGGTTTCACCCCGACGTGGTCCTGCTCGACATCGGCATGCCGGGCATGAACGGCTACGAGGTGTGCCGGGAGATCCGCAAACAGCCGTGGGGCAGCGAGATGCTGCTCATCGCGCAAACCGGGTGGGGACAGGATCAGGATCGCCAGCGCACGAAAGAGGCGGGGTTCGACGGCCACCTGACCAAGCCGATCGATCACGACCGGCTCGAAAAAATATTGGCCGATCTGTCCGTGTAGACCCTTTTATGGGAGTCGTAGGGCACCCCTTTATGGGGTGCCACTGAAGGTGTAGGCTTCCACCATGAAGAATCGCGTGTTGCTGTCGATGCTCGCCCTGACCGTTCTGTTCGTGATCTCAACCGCCGCGCAGCGCCCGGCCCTTCGACCAGGCTCAGGGCAGGCCGACGCGCCGGCGACCGCGCCCGGCGGCAAACCGCCCGACACCGTGAAGCTCGAAGAGCTGACCTGGGCCGAGACGCGCGACCTGATTGCCGCAGGCACGACGACGGTGATCATTGGAACGGCGGGGACCGAACAGAAGGGCCCGCACATGGTCGACGGCGAGCACAAGTTCGTCATGGACTACACCGCCGACAAGATCGCGCGCGCGCTCGGCAAGACCCTCGTCGCGCCCATCGTCACCTACGTGCCGGAAGGCAGCTGGGAAAACCCGGGCGGGCACATGGGCAAGCCGGGCACGATCACGCTCCCGGAAGAACGCTTCGTCGAGTTGCTCGTCAGCGCAGGCCGCAGCCTCAAGGCGGGTGGGTTCAAGAAGGTGTTGTATCTCGGCGAATCAGGCGGCAACCGCACCGGCATGCGATCGGCCGCTGACAAGCTGAACACCCTGTGGCAGGGCGCGGCGACCGCGTACTGGGTGGACGATTACTACACCAAAGCTCACGCAGAGCAGAACACGTGGGCGGCGAAATACCTGAAGGTCGCCGACGATCAGGTCGGCAACCACGCCAACATCCTCGACACCTCCGAGCTGTTGTTCGTCGCGCCGAAGCACATTCGCCGCGATCGGCTGACCGGCAACGACTATGCGAACAACGGCGTCAGCGGCAACAACCAGTCGAAGTCAACGCCCGAAGTGGGCAAGGCGCTCCTGCAGATCAAGATGGATCTGGCGCTCGCGCAGATCAAACGGATGATGGATGGCTCCGAGCCGCCCGTGGCCGCACCGCAGGCGCCACGGGGCGGCGGTGGCGGCGGAGGTGGCCGTCCGCAGCAGGCCGCGCCGGCCGGCCCGCCGCGCCCGACCATGGCAACGGCGCCGGCCGGCATGACGCCGACCAAAGCGCCCGACACCGTGTTCATCGACGAGCTGACGTGGGAAGAAAACCGCGATGCGATGAAGGCGGGCAAGACGACGTTCATCGTGCCGGTCGGCGGCACCGAGAAGAACGGCTACCACATGGTGCTCGGCAAGCATAACTACGTCGTCACCCATGCCGCCAACCAGATGGCGCGCAAGTTGAAGAATACGCTCGTGGCGCCGACGATCCAGTACGTGCCCGAAGGCGATCCCGATCGCCAGAACGCCGGCGCGATTTCGTTGCCGTCACCGGCGTACGACATGCTGCTCGATGCGGCCGCGCGCAGCCTCAAGGCGCATGGCGCCACCGAAATCCTGTTCATCGGCGACAGCGGCGGCAACCAGGCCGGCATGACCGCCGTGGCCGCGAAGCTGAACGAGGAATGGAAGGGCGGCCCGACGAAGGTCTACGCGCTGACCGATTATTACGAGCAAGGCCGCGTGCACTACCGCGCGTGGCTGGAGGCGGCGTATGGCTATGACGACAGCGTGATTGGCAGCCACGCCGGCATCAGCGATACGTCGCAGATGCTGTTCGTGCATCCGGCCGGCGTCCGCAAGGACCGCATCATGCCGTGGGGCGGCCCGAAGGATTCCGGCGTATCGGGTGATCCGACCAGGTCGACCGCCGAGATCGGCAAGATGGGCATCGCGTTCAAAGTGAACGCCGCGATCAATCAGTACAAGTTACTGAAGAACCCGCCGCCGCAACGCGGCGGCAGGCCTGGTCAATAGTCAACAATAGTCAAGGTGTCTCATCAACTGGCTTAACTGGTTGCTGGCCGCGATCCCTCTGGCGATCGCGGCCGAGTGGCTGCACTGGTCGCCCCTCGCCGTCTTCGGCCTCAGCGCGCTCGCCATCATTCCGCTGTCGGCGCTGCTTGGTCATGCCACGGAGGAACTGGCGTCGCGGACCGGCCCCACCATCGGCGGCCTGCTCAACGCCACGCTGGGCAACCTGGCCGAGCTCATCATCGCGGGCTTCGCGCTCCGCGCCGGCTTGATCGATCTGGTGAAGGCATCGATTACCGGATCGATCCTGGGGAACCTGCTGCTCGTGCTCGGCGCCGCGCAGTTCGCCGGGGGACTCCGCTATAAGACGCAGTCGTTCAACCGTCACCTCGCCACAGTGAATGTGCCGCTGCTGGTCATTGCGGCCGCGGGCCTGATCGTGCCGGCGCTGTTTCTGGCCGCGCATCCCGACCCGAGCCACGTCGCCACCGTGCGGATGTCGGAGTTTGTCGCCATCCTGCTGATGGTCGCCTACGTGCTGTCGCTGGTCTACTCGATGTGGACCCACAAGGCGATGTTTGCCGAATCGTCCGAGGGCCACCCCCCCGAGCCGCCGGAGTGGTCGATGGCCAGGACGATGACGATGCTGATTGCAGCCGCGGGCGGCATCGGCGTGATGTCGGAAATGCTGGTCGGCGCCACCGAAGAAGCCACGCGCACGATGGGGTTCTCGGAATTCTTTATCGGCATCATCCTGGTGCCGATCATCGGCAACGCCGCCGAACATAGTTCTGCCGTGATGATGGCCTACAAGAACCGCATGGACCTGGCGGTGAACATCGCGCTCGGGTCGACGGTGCAGGTCGCGCTGCTGGTCGCGCCGCTGCTGGTATTCTTCGGTGTGGTCATCGGCCAGCCGATGGACCTGGCGTTCACGACCTTCGAAGTTGTCGCCGTGACGCTGGCGGCGTGGATCGCGTCGGCGATTGTCCTCGACGGCGAATCGAACTGGCTCGAGGGCGCCTATCTGCTGATCCTCTACGGGATTCTCGGCGTGGCGTTCTACTTTTTCTAAATGCCTGCGCGCATGTCCAGACGCACGGCCGCCCTGCTCGTTGCGATCGCGATCGGTTGGGCGGCGTCGTTGCAAGCGTGGGGCGGGCAGGGACATCGCCTTGTCGGCCTGATCGCCGCTCGACACTTGACGCCGGTCGCCAAGCAGAACGTCGCGTGGCTGCTCGACGGGCAGACGCTGGCCGACGTGTCCAGTTGGGCCGATTCGCTGACGAGCGATCAAGTGCAGACCTCGTACTGGCACTACCTGAACATCCCGCCCGATGCGAAGGGCTACGATCGCGATCGCGACTGTCCCCGCCAACCCGGCACGGCCGCGGGCAGCCGCGGCGACCGATGGCGCGACTGCGCCGTCGATCGCATCAGCTATTGGGAGCAGCGCGCCGCCGACCGCACGCTCGATCGCGCGGACCGGGCCACCGCCCTCAAGTTTGTCGTCCACTTCATCGGCGATCTGCATCAACCCTTCCACGCGCTCGGCGTGGGCCGTGGCGGCAACGACGTGCTCGTGCGCGTGTTCGGCGCCGTCAACTGCGGCAACGATCCCGCAAAGCCGAGTCCGTGCAACTTGCACTCGGTGTGGGACAGCCGGCTGATCGCACGCCGGGCCCTGGACGACGCGGCCTACGTGGCGGTGCTGGAAAAACTGATCGCGGAACGGAAATGGGCGGGGCAACCGGCCGGCACGCCGGCCGAGTGGGCGGAGCAGTCGTGGGCGCTGGGGAAGAAGGCGCTGGTGGCGCCAGATACCAACATCGACGAGGCGTACTACCGCGCGCACATTCCGGTGATCGACGAACGCCTCGCCCTCGGCGCCGTGCGGCTCGCGGCCGTGCTCAATCGAATCTTCGTCGCGGCGCCCTAAAAGAAACCACGAAGAACACGAAGGCCATCACGAAGAAATCTATTTCTTCGCAGTTTGATCGACTGCGGCGCGGACGCCCTGCGCCAGCTTTGCCGCAGGTCCCTGCCCAAAGTAGTGCAGGAAGATCACACCGGGCTGCACGCCGGTCATGTGGTGATGGATCGCCACGACATCCAGCCCGTTTGAGCGAAGAGCCTTCAGCACGCCCTGCACTTCAGTGTCGCGCATCGCCACGTCGCCGGCGACAATCGCGTCGGCATCCGTGCCGGTGAAGGCGGCCCAGGTGTTGAGCCCCATGCGCGCGTTGATGCGGGCGCCGTGCTCGCGCACATCGATGTCGGGCCGGCCGATGGTGATCTTATAGACCGGCCCGTTCTGTTCGCCTTCGGTGCCGATGATCGTCGCCAGCGCCTTCGAGTCGAGTGCGGCAGCGGCTGCGGGCGCCGCCCCTGCCGCAGGGGCGGCGCGTTTCATCGCGGCGTCGATCAGGGCAACCGCCGGCTTGAGCTGCGCCGCCAGGTCGGCCGCCTTGCCGTGTCCATGGACGTGCATATAGAAGATGCGCGGCTGTTCCCAGAAGAAGTGATTGTGGAGCGCGGTCACGTCGAGGCCGTTCGCCAGCAACGCGGACATGACCGGGTTGACCTCGTCTTCGGTCAGCACCAGGTCGCCCATCATCACGTCGGCGCCATCGGTGCTCTTGGTCAACGCGACCCAGCCGCCGAATCCGAATGGCGTGGGCGCCGGCCTCGCGTTGATCGTCACGCGCAGGTCGGATCGCGGGATGTTGACCTTGAGCACCGCGTCCTTGAAGTCGCCGGTCCGGCCGAGCGCGGTCAGGACAGCTTGATAGTCCGCCGGGATCTCCTGGGCGCGCGCCGAACCGGAGACGAGAACGGAAAACACAATCAACGTGGCAATCTGTGTGCGAACCATAGTCTGCATTTGTATCTTGCTGAATTGTACCGCAATCAGCACCGGGCGTTGACCCGGGTTCCTAACGATCCCCGACCCGCCTGGTTTGCAGCTGCCGCGTGAACTTTTGAACGCGGCGTCCTGTGGACGCTTCGCCGACGTAGAGGTTGCCCTGCGAGTCGACGCTCATTCCATGTGGGCGGAGCATTTGCCCGAGCTGGCGGCCGCCGCGGCCGAACTCTCCGACAATCTCGAGATCCGAGCGCCGCAGAATCCAGATCTTGTGATTGGTGCCATCGGCCACATAGAGCCAGGTCTGCTGCGCATCCGGCGACACCACCGGCACGAACGCCGAGCCCGACGACAGCGTCGCCGGCGCGATCACTTTCTCCGCGAGGAACTTGCCGGCGTGATCGAACACCTGGATGCGGTTGCCGCGGCGATCGGCGACGTAAATCTTGCCGTCCCTCGAGCCGGTGATGCCGTGGGGCGTCGAGAACTGCTTCGGCAACGCCCCGCTCATCATCGTCTTGGGATCGAACTTCTCGGTATCGTCGGGCACGTTGCCGTAGGCGCCCCAGTGGCGCAGGTATTTGCCGGTGGCGCCGTCGACCACGATCACGCGGCGGTTGCGATAGCCGTCCGAGATGTACGCCTCGTTGGTCTGCGGGTCGACCCAGATCCCCGACGGGCCGCCAAGCAAATGCGTGTCGGCGCTGCCGCCGGTCTTCTCGTACTCGCCGAGGGTCAGCAATAACTTGCCGTCGCGCGTGAACTTCATCACGCGGTGGCGGTTGTAGCTGCCCACCCACACGTTGTCCTGGTGGTCGACGAAGATGCCGTGCGGCTCGCGCGGCCAATTGGAGAAGTCGGTCATCGAGCCCTGGCCCCAGCCCTGCACCAGCTTGCCCTGCTGATCGAACTCGAGCACCGGCGGCGCCGGCTTGCAGCAGGTGCCCATCGGCGGCTTCTGTTCTTCATACAGCTCTTCTTCGGTCAGCGTCTCGGGCAGGTGCGTGACCCACACGTGTTGCCTGCCGTCGACGAACACGCCGGTGACCGCGCCCATGATCCAGTGATTGGGCATGTCCAGTGGCCACGACGGATCGACCTTGAAGACAGGAACTGCCGTCGCGGCGGGTTTGGCCTGTTCCGCGTTGGGCCGCGCTCCGGCCACCACGATCAGGAGAAAGGCCGACGCCAGCAGCGCCAGGTATTTACGAGGGTTTTGAATAATCGGCATGCGCGCTCCAGCCGCGATTCTAGCTCCATTTGTGATTGTCCGGCGGATGGCAAGCTGCTATGGTCTGGCGGACTGGTGGCGTGTCGGCGCCCGGCACGCACGTGATTTGAACTTTGTGTTGGCTGAAGGAGGATCGCTTATGCGTCGATTCCTGTTTTCCATGGCGATGCTGGCCGTGCTGTTGCTTCTGCCCGAACTGGCAAGCGCACAGGCGGCGATTGCCGGCGTCGTCAAGGATTCTTCGGGCGCCGCGCTGCCTGGCGTGACTGTCGAGGCAGCCAGTCCCGCACTGATCGAAAAGGTCAGGACCGTCACCAGCGATTCGGCCGGCCAATATCGCATCCTCGACTTACCGCCCGGCACCTACGACGTCACCTTCACGATGTCGGGGTTCAGGACGATGCGCCGCACCGGCATCCTGCTGGAAGGCAACTTCACCGCGCCGGTTAACGGGGATCTGCAGCTTGGCGCCCTTGAGGAAACGGTCACGGTGACCGGCGAATCGCCCGTCGTCGACGTCAACAGCAACCGGCAGACGGTCGTGATCAACCGCGACATGCTCGACGCGATTCCGACGTCGACCCGCAGCCTCCAGGCACGCGCTAATCTGATTCCGGGCACGACGGTCACCGCGGTCGGGTCGGGGCAGACCAGCATGACGATCTACGGGTCGCAGGCCGCCGATCAAGTCGTGATGGTCGACGGGATGCGCATCAACCTGCTCGAAGGATCGGGGCAGTTCAGCGGCATCTATCTCAACGACGGCATGGCGCAGGAGATCTCGTACGATACCGGGGCGCAGAACGCGGAGGTCGCGCAGGGCGGCCTGCGCGTCAACATGATCCCGCGCGAAGGCGGCAACAAGTTCACGGGCGCGGTGTTCTTTCAGGGCGCCAACGGCCCGCTGGCGAGCGACAACCGCTCCGACGCGGTGCGCGCGTTCATTCGCGAGCCGCTCGGCCTGGCGCATACCTACGAGTTCAATCCGTCATTCGGCGGGCCGATCAAGCGCGACAAGCTGTGGTTCTACTTCACCTACAAACTATCGAACACCAAGAGCTTCGTGACGATGCCCGATCGCAGCCAGGGCGTGCAGGAGAACTGGCCGAACTACAGCTACGTCGGCCGGGTGACCTGGCAGGCGACCGATCGCGACAAGATCCGCTTTTACGTCGACCAGCAGATGAACGGGCAGCGCTTCGAGGGGCTGGCCAGCGGGCTCACCACGCTCGAGGCTTCGCACTTGTTGTGGACGCCGAGAGGCTGGACGCCGCAGGTGAAGTGGACGCAGGCCACGACCAACCGATTAATGCTGGAAGCGGGCTATACGTTGTACGACCTGAACTTCCGGCGCGAGCCGCAGCCCGGCGTGGGGCCGCTCGACCTGCCGCGCTTCGAGACCGCCACGAGCGTGAACTCGGGCACCTTCGCCGGCACGATGGACAGCTGGACCAAGAACAACACGATGGTGGCGTCGGCGTCGTACGTGACCGGCTCGCACACAATGAAGACCGGTATCACCTACGGGTGGGGCAAGCGCACTCGCGTGTGGCCCACGCCGAACCCGGCCAACATCCTGCAGCTGCGCTTCACCAACAACGTGCCCGCGCAGGTGGTGGTGCGAAACACGCCGATCGAAGAATCGATCGAGAGGATGAACGCCGACCTCGGCATCTTTGCCCAGGATGCCTGGACGATCGATCGGCTCACGCTGAACGTCGGCGGGCGCTTCGATTATTTCAACGCCATGGTGCCGGCGTTGAGCGCGCCGGCCAGCACGTGGGTGCCCGCGCGCGAGCGGCCGGAGTACCCGAACGTGCCGAGCTTCAAAGACTGGGCTGTCCGGCTCGCGGCGGCCTACGACCTGTTCGGCGACGGCAAGACCGCGCTGAAGGTGAACGCGAGCAAGTACGTCGCGTCAGCGGCGCTCGGCTTCGCCGAGGGCTTCAACACCATGACCGCGGCCAACGAAACGCGGACCTGGAACGACGCCGACGGCAATCGGTCGGTGCTGGACGCGCAAGGCAATCTTCAGCGCAGCGAGATCCTGGGCGGCACCGCCAATTTCGGCGCGGCTTCGAGCGTCGACCGGCTCGATCCCGGCCTGAGGCGCGAGCACAACTGGGAGTACGGCGCGTCGATCCAGCGGGAGTTGTTTCCGCGCGTCTCGGCGACGGCCGGCTACCATCGGCGGACCTACGGCAACCTCGCGGTCACCGACAACCAGAACCTGAGCGCGAGCGAGTGGACGTCGTTCACGATCGCGGCGCCGGCCGACCCGCGGCTTCCGGGCGGCGGCGGTTATCCGCTCGAGCTGTGGACCCTGAGCCCGACCAAGGTCGGCATCGCGACCGACAACCTGCGAACGTTCTCGACGTTGAACACGCGCGTCTACAACGGCGTCGACCTCAACGTCATGGCCCGTATCGGCGACAAGGCGTTCCTGGTGAGCGGCGTCACGACCGAGAAGCTCGAGACCGACAATTGCGACGGCACGGCGCGCGACAATCCGAACAACCGGCGCTTCTGCGCGCCCACCTCGCCGTTCCGTACGATGTTCAAGTTGTCGGGCGCCTACGAGCTGCCGTACAGCTTCCAGTTGAGCGGCGCCTTCTTCATGAGGCCGGGCGCCGACATCCAGGCGAACTACACGGTGACGAGCGCGATCGCCGGGCGGCCGATCATCACGAGCACCGCCGGTGCGGCGCAGATGAACGTCAACCTGATCGAGCCGAACACGATGTACCGCGACTACATCAACAACCTCGACCTGCGAGTCGCGCGCACGTTCCGGTTTGGCCGCTACCGCCTGCAGGGCATGGTGGACATCTACAACGTGTTCAACGCCGGCACGGTGACCACGCTCAACACGACGTTCGGCGCGGTGCCGGCCACCAGGGTGTGGCTGAACCCGACGGGCATTCAAACCAGCCGCTACCTGCGGTTCGGCGCCCAGGTGAATTTCTAGAGTGAGGCACTGAATGACCAGGCGACCGACGCGCAAGCCGGATGTGAGCCGGCGAACATTCCTGCAGAAGGCGGTGGCCGGCGCCGGGGCCACAGCCGCTGCCGCGCTCGGTGGCACAGCGGCTCGTGCCGCGGGGGAATCGGCCGCTCAAAGCCCGGCGAGCGGCGTCGCCCCGATTCGCGTCCCCGCGGAGTTTGCGGCGGGGTCGGCGGCCGCTCCGGTCCGTTTCGAATTCCCGATGACCGGCGCGCAGGTGTTTGCGCGCGCGTGCAAGGAAGAAGGGGTCGCGGCGCTCTTTGCCTGCCCCGGCAACTATCCCGTCGTGCACGCGCTCGCGACCTCCGGCATTCCCGCGTTCGGCGGGCGCCACGAAGGCTCGATGGCGCATGCAGCCGACGCGTTCATCCGCGTGACCGGCGAGATCGCCGTGGCCTCGGGCACGGAAGGCCCCGGCTTTACCGACATGATCTGTGCGATTGCCTGCGCCAACGCCGCGCGCACGCCGCTGCTCGTGGTCGCCAGCAACATGTCGATCGGGCAGGAAGATACCGAGTCGGGCATTCAGCTCGGGTATCAACAGCCCACCACTGAAGGGCTGAAGAAGTACGGCAAGCGGCTGATCATCCCGCGGCGCGTCCACGAGTACACCGGCTACGCGTTCCGTCAGCTCAAGAGCGGCGTGCCGGGACCCGTGCACCTCGACTTCCCATCGGAAGTCGCCGCCGCGCGGTTCAAGGACGCGACCGAGCTCGAATCGTTCTACGACAAGACCCGCTACCGCACCGACTCGCGGCCGCATCCGTCACCGAAAGACATCGCGACGGCCATCGACATGATCCGGAAGTCCGAGCGGCCGATCATCGTGTCGAGCAACGGTGTGTTCTACGCCAGGGCCTGGGACGCGCTCAAGCGCTTCGCCGAGAAGGCGCAGATTCCCGTGGTGGAATCGGGCGCCATGAAAGGGCAGTTCTCAGATGCGAGCCCGCTCAGCGCGAACGCGGCGCCGACGGCGCTGGCCAGCGCGGACCTCGTCATCCTGGCCGGCCAGCACTGCATGCCGACGGTGGGCGAGTTTGCCTTCGGGCCTGATGCGCGCTACATCCGCATCGACCAGGCGCACGAAGACATCGGGCGCAACCTGCCGATCGACCTCGGCATCGTCAGCTGCGAGCTGGCGGCGCTCGAGGCGCTGGCCGACGCCGTGCCGGCGATGAAGCACGACGCGTGGGTCGCCGAGATTGCCGCGGCGCGCAAGCGCTTCGAGGACCAGAACGCCGAGTACTACAAACTGGGCCTGGGCTATACCGATGCGATTCATCCGGCGGTGATCGCGAAAGAGCTGGCGGATTTTCTGTATCGCGGCGCGTTGCCGAAAGAGCAGACCACGATCGCCTCGGGCGGATATGGCATCGCGCGCTACGTCCGGCGCGAGCTGCGAAGCTACCGGCCCGGACAGGTGATGAACGGCGCGTATCAATACGGCGCGATCGGCCCCGACGTGGGCTACGCGGTTGGCGTCGCGGCGGCGGTGCAGCTCGGGGTCGGGCCGCAGGCCGCCTATCGCGGCCATCCGATCGTCTGCATCACCGGTGACGCGGGCTTCGGCTACACGGCGATGGAAATCGACACCATGGCGAAGTACAAGATGCCGGTCGTGATCATCGTTTACAACAACAACGCGTGGGGCACGTGGACGCAGGCGCAGCGGGAGCCGCGGGCGCTGCCAATCCACCTGTTCCAGGAGAACCTGCGCTACGACAAGCTGGCCGAGGCGCTGGGCGGTCACGGCGAGTACGTTACGCGCCCGGCGGAGTTCCGTCCGGCGCTCGCGCGCGCGTATCAAGTGGCCGCTCGCGAAGGCCGGCCGGCGGTGATCAATTGCCAGGGGAAGAAGGAATTCTGGGATCGCGCAACGTATCCGCCCGGGTCGCTCGGCAAGATCGAGCCCGGCGTGATGTCGTATTACCACTAGGCACCGCTTCGCCGGCTGACTCCGTCACTGCCGCGCTGCAGGAATACGCCGATCGCGGCGTGTTCCGCGGCTTCCGCGCCACGCCCGGTCCGCGCGGCCGCGTCGACTATCAATTCATGTGGCTGCTACGCCGGCCGATGCGCGCGGTGTTCGATCCGCGGCGGCGTGTGCTCACGTTTGCGGCGCTCTTTCCCGGCGCCGGAACGTCGAAGGACATGAGTCGCGGCCTCAAGTCCCTCGTTGGCTCTCGCGCAAAAAAAGATCAGCCGGCCCATAAACGGATCGATGCGCGCCGCGCGCGGGTGTCGAGCGCGATCCGCCAGGGTGACTTATCGCTTTCGGTTCACATTCGCGGTGAGAACCATGAGTACGCGGTGCGCAGAGTGCTCAACCTCATCAACGAGTTGTTTCTCTCTCTGCACGACGAGTATCCGGATTACCTGATCGAGCGCTTCGGCCTCTCAACCGAGTAATCTGGAACCATCAACGTGGCTCACGCAATTCTGATCCTTGCCTTTGTACTCACCTGTGCCTCTGCGTGGACGTCAGCGCAGGGTGGCAGGATCACCGCGACCACACCAAAGCGCGGTGGGAACGCCGCTGCGGCGAAGGTCGCCAACCCCGTGCCGGCGACGGTGGCTTCGATCGCCGCCGGCCGCAAGACCTACATGCTGCTGTGTTCGCGTTGTCACGGCCCGGCCGGCAAAGGCGACGGCGGGGGAGCGGGCGCCGGCGGACAGCCGGCGGACTTCACCGACGAGGTGTGGGAGTTTGGCTCGAGCGACGGCGAGATCTTCGCGGCGATTGCCGAAGGCACCTCGGCAGATATGGAGAGTTACGCCGAGCGGATTGCCGCACCCGAGATCTGGAACCTGGTCAATTATCTACGCAGCCTGAAACCCCGGCCGAGGAGGCTTTGATATGGTGACGCGCTCAACGGGTCTGCTGCTACTGGTCCTGCTGTCGTTGTCGGGCGCCGGGTGCGCGGTGATCGGCGGGATCTTCAAGGCCGGCGTGTGGGTCGGCGGTCTCGGCGTGATTCTGGTCCTGGTCATTGTCGCTTTCGCCGTGATCAAGATGCGACGATGAGGACGACCTGTCGCACAGCTATCCTGGCAGCCTTGTGCGTTGTTGCACCACTCGCTTCATCTGAACGCATCGAAGCTGGCCAATGTCGAGCCGGCGCGTTGAGAACGCACTGAAGGCAGCGCCAGCGTCTTACCAGGCTATCGATTTCTTCGGGCGCGTCGATGCGGTGGTCGCCGACTGCGGCGGCGCGGACAAGGAGTTCGTGTTCATCATGCCTCCGCTAGTGGACCACGAGGTGCTCGGTCGCCGAGCGCCCGACGTCAAAGCGCTCTGGGATCTCGGCGGGCGGATGCGCGCGCTCGCGTTCGATCGCAGCTCCGATGATCCGTTCGCCGACGCTACGCCGGAGGTGCAGGCTGCGCGCGAGGCGCTCGGTACCGCAATGGTTCCGGTGTTGCTGGCGGGGAGGTACGCGTCCTAGGATACGGCCCGATGAACAAATGGGCCGCTGTCGCCCTCCTGTGGTTCGTCTGCTTCTTCAACTACGCGGACCGGCAGGCGATCTACTCGATCTTCCCGCTGCTGAAGACGGAGATGGGCCTTACCGACGTGCAGCTCGGCATCGTCGGCGCGTCGTTCATGTGGGTGTACGCCGCCGCCGCGCCGCTCGCGGGCATGGTCGGCGATCGCTTCTCGCGCAAGAGCGTCATCATTGGCGGCCTGATCTTCTGGTCCGCGATCACGATCGCCACGGCGCTTTCAACGCGCTACTCGCACCTGGTGATCTGCCGCGCGCTCGAGGGACTGGGTGAAGCGTTCTACTTTCCCGCCTCGATGTCGATGCTCAGCGACTATCACGGCCGCGACACGCGCTCGCGCGCGATGGCGATCCATCAGTCGAGCGTCTATGCCGGCACGATCGCTGGAGGAACGGCGGCGGGGGTGATGGGGCAGGCGCTGGGATGGCGATCGAGCTTCTACCTGTTCGGCATCCTCGGCACGATGCTCGGCCTCGCGCTCATCGTCTGGCTGCGCGAGCCTGCGCGCAGCGAGTCGCCGGCATCGGGGCCATCGCCTGTGGCCGGCGTCGCAACAGTCCTGAAGACGCCGATGGTGCTGATCCTGATCGCGGTCTTCGTCGGCGCGAACTTCGTCGCGTCGATCGTCCTGACGTGGATGCCGTCGTTCCTCAATCGGAAGTTCGGGATGAGTCTTGCCGCCGCCGGTTTCAGCAGCACGTTCTATCTGCAGATCGCTTCGGTATTGGGCGTCATCAGTGGTGGCGTGCTGGCGGATCGGCTTGTCCGGCGCCGCCCGGGCGGGCGGATGACGACGCAGGCGATCGGATTGATGGCGGGAGTGCCGTTCATTTTCATCACCGGATGGACGCTGTCGGTGCCGATTCTCGTTCTTGCCCTGGCGGGATTCGGCTACTTCAAAGGGCTGTACGATGCGAACATCTGGGCGTCGCTGCACGATGTCGTGCCTGCGCGGCTGCGGGCGACGGCCGTCGGCGTGATGAACTCAGCCGGGTGGATCGGCGGCGGGTTTGCGCCGATCGCCATCGCGCTGGCGTCGGAGCGTTACGGCATGAGCGCCGCCATCAGCGCGAGTTCCATCGTGTACCTGTTCGTCGGCGTGCTGCTCTTATTCGGCATCGCCAGATTCATGAGACCTCGTCATGCTTAGTGGGGGTAACCTTTAAGCCTCGGCATCCTCGGCTTCCACTCAGGCAGCGAAGCGTAATCACTAGCGATTGGCATCTTCACCTGCGGCAGACTCTTGGCGTCGAGGACCTCGTCCTCCCGGATGACATCGTTGATGAATAGCAAGTACGCCGTCAGCGAGTAGACCTCATCTGCGGTTAACGTTCCCTCTCTGTTGAGAGGCATCGCGCGATTGATGTAATCCCACACCGTCGTCGCGAACGGCGCGCGAAGCGGCAGTATTCGTCCACGTGCCCAGACGTCAACGTTCGGGGCGGCTTTGCTTTTCAGAATAGGACCCTTGCCGTCGATGGCCGACGCCCCGTGGCATCCCGCGCAGCCCTTCGTGCGATAAAGCTGCGCGCCCTCCCTGACCGTGCCGCGCCCCTGGGGGAGTTCCTCTCCCGTCGGACCGATGGAGATATCCCACGCGCGGATTTCCTCTGCGGTGGGCGTACGTCCCACGCCATACGTCTGCGACTGCGCCAGCACGGATGCGCCAAAAAGCAACGCTGGCAACGCGAACGCGAGAACTTTAAGCAAAGCCATTGGTGACGCTCCCATCGCTGGCGATCCGCCACGGCTGAATGCTGTTGTCGAGGCCAGGCACGCTGAACGTCGCATCGAAGGGCTTGTTCCAGTACTTCGCGATCTGTGCCCGCGACGGTTGGACCTGACCGAGTTCGTCCGTGCAGCGCGACTGGAACTCGATCTCTTGTCCGTCCCAATTCCACATGTAGCCGAACCGCGCGTGCGCCATGCGCTGCGCGGTTCCCTTGATCTCGGCGTTGTTCCAGCGCTTGCCGCCGTCGGTGGACACCTCCACCTTCTTGATAGCGCCGCCACCCGACCAGGCCAGGCCGCTGATCTCGTAGAAGCCGCGGCCGGGCAGCTGTTGGCCGCCGGAAGGGAACGTGATGACGGACTTGGGCCCGATCTGGTAGTCCAACGCCGCGACCTTCGGATCGCGATCGAGATGCCCGTAATCGTTGTAGTTCATGTAGTAGCGGTCGACCACTTTGATTCGCCGCAGCCACTTGGTGTGAAAGATGCCTTCGAAGCCGGGAACCATCAGCCGTACCGGAAACCCTTGCTGCGGCCGCACGGCCTCGCCGTTCATGCCGTAGGCCAAGATGCAGTCGTCCATCGCCTTGGCAATCGGCATGCTCGACGCGCCCTTCACTTCCTCCGCCCCTTCCGCGACGAACCAGGATGCCCCGCCTTTCACGCCGCACTCTTTGAGCAGCGTAGAAAGGAGCACGCCGGTCCATTCGGCGCAACTCGTCATGCCGTGCGTTTCTTGAACGGTCTTCGACCGGCGCGACGATCGGTTCCCCGCGCACTCGATGTAATGCAAGCGCGTCACGGATGGGAGGCGCTTCAAGTCCGCCATGGTGAGCGTCAGCGGACGGTCCACCAGGCCGTGAATCATGAGACGGTGCTCCTGCGGATCGATGTCCGGGAGGAATGAGCCACGGGTTGTCCCCATGTAGTGGAGCGAGGATGGCGTGATCACCCCGACCGAATCCTGAAGCGGGGCCGCCACATGAAACGTCAGCCCCCAGTTATCGGGCGAGGGCCTGCCGCCGTGGGCGATGCGTACGGACGTGACGTGAGGCGATCGGTCGCCGTAGGCGATCTGATCCTTGTCCTCCTTGATCATCGGCGGGGAGTGATGTGTTTGGCCGATCGCGGGTGCTGCTGCTCCCAAGGTGAGACCGCCGGCTAACGCGGCGCCGCTTTTCAGGAATTCCCTTCGAGCCGGTCGTTTCGCACCCATGGGTCTCTCCCTTCGCAAATGATCCGACCAGGAAATCGCTTCCCAGCAGGCGACAGTATACGCCCGTCTCTGGGTCCGAGTGGTGACATCGAGGGGGTGTTCAGCGCCTTAGCGTGCCCACGCGTACGCTTCCACGCGCGGGTCGGCGCCGGCGCTGAGGACGCCCGTCTTGGGATCCAGCACGATGGCCGCGTTGGAGCCCAGCGACCACGCTCCCGACGCCTGAAGCTTGTGCCCCTTTGCCAGGAGCGCTTTCTGGACCGCCTCGGGCACGCGCGACTCGACCGACAGATGGCCGGGGTCGCTCATCCTGTGCGGAAATACCGAGGACGCAAAGCTGCGCGTCGACCACCGCGGCGCTTCGATCGCCTGCTGGACGTTCATGCCGAAGTCGACCATGTTCAGCAGCGTCTGAACGGTCCGAGGGATTTGATCGTCGCCGCCCGGGCTGCCGGTGATCATCCAGGGCCGGCCGTCTTTCATCACGAGCGTGCTCTGCAGCGTGCTGCGCGGCCGCTTGCCCGGCTCGAGGGATCGCGGCTCGCCCGGCGTGAGCGAGTAATAGTCACCGCGGCAGTTGAAGATGAAGCCGAGGTCGGCCATCACGACGCCGGTGCCGAAGCCGCTGTGCAGGCTCGGCTCGAAGCTCACCATGTTGCGGTCCTTGTCGACTACGGCGATGTAACTGGTGTCGCCTTCCGAGTAGTCCGCCTCGCCCACACTGGCGCCGCGCACGCGGCCCGCCGGGTCCGTCGTTTTCATGAACCGTTCGGGATTGCCCGGACGGATCTCCAGCGAAACCTTATTGGAATCGATAAGTCTCCGGCGCTCTGCGGCGTAGGTCTTGGAGAGGAGACCTTTGAAGGGAATGCGTACGAAATCCGTGTCGCCGAGCTGCTCGCGATCCGCGAACGCGAGCTTGAGCGCTTCGGCGCTCGCATGGATGTACTCGGGGCTGTTGTGCCCCATCGTCTTGAGGTCGTAGCCTTCGAGGATGTTCAGCATGAAGAGCTCGGCGGGACCTTGAGACGAGGACGTGTTCTTGTAGACCTCATAGCCGCGATAGGTCGTCGAGACCGGAGTCTCGACCTTGGCCGTGTAGCCCGCGAAATCCTCGTACCGATAGAGCCCGCCGTTTTTCTCGGAGAAGTCCCCCATCGTTCTGGCGATGTCGCCCTTGTAGAAGCGATCGCGCGCGGCGCGCAGCGCTTCGCGCCGGCCCTTGCCGGTCGCGGCCTTTTCGGCGTCGACCAGCTTGCGGAGCATGCGCGCCGAGTCGGGATTCCGGAACAGCTCGCCAGGCTGCGGCGCTCTGCCATTGGGGAAGTACACTTTCATCGTGCTCGGGTACTTCTGGATTTTCTTCGAACCCGCGATCGCGCGTGATAGGCCTTCGCCGATCGGATAACCGTTCTCGGCGACATCGATGGCGCGCTCGAGCACCTGCGCGAACGTCATCGTGCCCCAGCGGTCCAGCATGATGTACCAGGCATCGATGACGGCGGGGAGCGACGCCGAGAGCAGGCCGTCGCTGCTTGGAATCCGGCCGCCGTTGTTCTTGTTGTACCAGTCGATCGTCGCGAGCCTGGGGGCCGTCCCCTCGGCGTTGATCGAGTGGACTTTCTTCTCGCGGGCGTCGTAGACGAGTACGACCGCGTCGGCGCCGAACCCGTTCGACTCCGGATTGACGAGTGCCAGCACGGCCTGGCCCGCCACGGCGGCGTCGAAGGCGTTGCCACCCGCTTCCAGGATGCGGACCGCGGCCTCCGTCGCCTGCAGCTTCATCGACGACACGGCGTACTGGGTGCCGCGGATGACAGGCCGGAGCGTGCGGCTGGAGGTCGTCGAGCTGTCCGATTGTTCCTGGGCTTCCGTCTGGTGCCCCACGGTGAGGCTGACCAGCAACGCACCGAGGAGACAGGTCTGGAGCGGGCGCATGGCATACCTCCAAGAGGGGCGAGTGCGGCGACAACGATTGTGGGGCTCATCGTGTACCCCAGCGGAGGCGATTGTCAATTCGGCGCCTCGGGGCCGAGCGTGCCAGGCCTGCGCCCGGTCGAAGAGCTGGGCCGCAATAGCATCTTCCGGCGCGAGAAGTTCGCAAAACGTCCGCAGGCGTTTGTTGAACGCTGCAGTCTGAAGGTCAGAACGCCGGCGTCATTGAGTGCTCGCGGGCGGCTCTGGTTGTCCCGACGCCACGAGACGTCACGAGCGGCGGCGCGATTTCGCGCATATCGACGCCCGGGATCGGATTGACGTCGAACCACTCGCCCTCGAAGGCGAGCTCTTCGAGGCGACTGACGGTCCAGACCCGCAGTTCTTGTGCGTTGACGCCGAATTCGCCGACAGTGGCCTCGAAGCCTACCTGGCCCCGGTTGTTGAGATGGACTGTGGCGATAACTCTATCCCGCTGCCCAGACTCACGCTTCGGTGTGAGCTCGCGTGAGCGAGTGTTCGGGAACCAGGAAGGAATCGTGCCCGCTAGCGCGGGTGAAGGCCGCGTCGCGTAGGGCGCTTCGGGAGCCACGTCACACAGATTTTGCGAGTGTCCACCTTCGCGGCGGGGATTCAGGGCCGCTTCGGCGGACAGCCTTCGCCTGCATTCATGAGCGAAGGCTGGTGAGCCGCATTTTCGCGAGTTGGAACCAGCTCAGCACGTGGTTGACTAGACTGGATGCCCTGCGTCGAGCCGCCTAGTTCATTGCGGCTTTGGTTACGTCGAGCCTCCCTCGTCGGAGCGCCGTCGATGCCAGTCTTGATGCCATCCTCTTGACAAACTAGAGAAGAAGCATATGCTCTCATCTAGTTGAACTAGAGGAGAGTGACGCGATGTCAGCCGAGCAGAAAGCGAGCACCCTCGTACAGGGCACGCTGCATATGCTGATTCTGAAGACGCTGGCGCTGGAGCCGATGCACGGTTATGGCGTCGGCGTACGCCTCGAACAGATCAGCAAGGGCGTGTTCAAGGTGAACGCCGGGTCGCTGTTTCCCGCGTTGCGCCGCCTGGAGCGCGACGGGTTTATTGCGGGTGAGTGGCACGTTACAGAGAACAACCGGCGCGCGAAGTATTACGCGCTCACCGCGCAGGGACGGGCGACGCTCAAGCGCGAGACCAAGGACTGGGAACAACAGAGCGCCGCGATCGCTCGCATCATGTCCGCATCGCTGGGAGAGCTCTGATGCCGGCTCTCCACCGCTTCGCGGCCGGGTTCATCGCACTCTTTCATCGGCGCCGGGCCGAACAGGAGCTAGACGCGGAATTGCGGGAGTTCCTTGACTCGGCGATTGAAGACAAGATGCGCGCGGGCATGAGCCGCGAGTCAGCTACGCGCGCCGCGCGCATGGAGTTGGGCAGCGCTACCGCGGTCAAGGACCGTGTGCGTGACGTCGGCTGGGAGAACATCGTCGAAACAACGTGGCTGGACGTGCGATACGCTGCGCGGACCCTACGTCGCTCGCCTGGCTTCACCGTGGTGGCGGTTCTGTCGCTCGCCCTCGGCATCGGCGCGAACTCGGCGATCTTCAGCCTGATCAACACTCTGATGCTCCGCTCGCTGCCGGTGAGCCACCCCGAACAGCTCGTGGAGCTACTGAGCCGATATCCGGGAGAGCCGCGCATGAGCTCCTTCTCGTGGCGGCACTACGAGCACTTTCGCGATCACAACCAGTCGTTCTCTGACCTTCTTGCAGTATCCCGCGCCCGCTTTCAGGTAGCCGCGGAAGGATCGGAGCCGGAGGCAATTGACGGCGAGTATGTCGCGGGCAACTTCTTCTCGGCGCTTGGCGTGCAGCCCGCTCTCGGGCGGGTCATCGACGGACAGGACGATCAGCTGGGGTCGGCGACTGCGGCCAGTGCCGTGGTCAGCTGGTCGTACTGGACTAACCGGTTGCACGCGGATCCGGCGATTATCGGCAAGGCCATTATCGTCAATGGTGCGCCGGCAACCGTCGTCGGTGTCGCGCCGCAAGAGTTCTTTGGCCTCCAGGTTGGCATCCGGCCCAGCGTGTGGCTGCCGGCAGCGATGGAACCGATGCTCCAGAAGCCCAGCCGCCAGCTGGATGGCACGTTGGGCGTCGGCATGCTGGCCCGTTTGCGGCCCGGTATCACCATCGAGCGGGCACTGGCAGAGTTGCGTGTCCTTGACCGCTACCGCATTGAGGACTTCGCGAAGAGCCGGTCCGCGGCGTTCGCGCGTGACTTCAGTATCGAGCTGGAACCAGCGGCCGCCGGATTCGCCGCGCTGCGGGATCGGTTCGCCACTTCACTCGTCGTGTTGATGGGGATGGTCGCCCTGCTCCTGCTGATTGCCTGCACGAATATCGCTAGCATGCTGCTGGCGCGTGGGGCGGCGAGGCAACACGAGATGGCGATCCGCGTCTCACTGGGCGCGGGCCGCGTGCGGCTGGTGCGACACGTGCTGGCCGAGTCGCTGCTGCTTTCCGCCGTGGGCGGATTGATTGGGGTCGCATTGGCCTCGGTCGGCGCGGAAACGCTGGTGCGCATCATGCTTTCCGGCCGAGAGTTCCTTCGACTGCAGCAGCGCATCGTCATCGACGTTCAGCCCGATCTGCAAGTGCTGCTGTTTACCGCTGCGGTCGTAGTCGGAACGGCCCTGTTATTCGGAGCCGCGCCTGCCTGGCATGCCTTGACCTCTGCACCGGCATCTTCGCTACGCGTGCATGGTGCGGCTGGAGAAACACGATCGCGCCGACTGTTTGGAAAGACCCTCGTTGTGCTTCAAGTCGCCTTCTCTGTCGTGCTGCTGAGCGCTGCCAGTCTCTTCGTGCATCACCTCTCGAACCTCCGCAACCAGGACTTCGGCTTCCAGCGCACTTCCCTGCTGCTGGTGACACTGGACCCGTCGAAAAGCGGATATGCGCGCGAACAGCTGTTTTCGCCGTATCAGGATTTGCTGGGCCGGCTGGAAGGGATTCCGGGCGTGCGCTCGGTCACGCTCAGTGGGGTCACACCAATTTCCGGTGCGGGCGCGTCTCGTTTCATCAGGGTGGAGGGCTTCGACGAGGCCGCCGAGGCGCGCCGCTACGTCCCGCTCAACTGGGTCGGGCCGCGGTATTTCGAGACCTTCGGTACACCCTTGCTGGCGGGGCGCGAATTCACGTTCGCAGACAGGGGCGGCCCTCCCGTGGCTATCGTCAACCGGGCCATGGCCCGCTACTACTTTGGCGACAAGAATCCGATCGGTGGTCGCTTCCAGTTCGTCGGCCCGTCCAACAGCGGCATCACCGGCGCTCCCCCCGATCAGATGTACGAGATCGTCGGCGTGGTCGGTGATGCAAAGTATCTGGATCTTCGTGAGATTCCGCCGCGAACCATCTATCTCAACGCGTACCAGGAGCCGCGGATGCCCGCGAATCGGTTCGCGCTGAGGACGACGGACCGTCCGGGAGCAGTGGCGAGTGAAGTGCACCGGATCGTCCGTGAGGGCCTGAAGACCGTGGCGGTCTCCGATGTGACGACGATGGATGATCTGGTCGATGCGTCCGTCGTGCCGGAACGGGTCATTGCGATGCTCTCCAGCTTCTTCGGCGGTCTCGGCGCCTCGCTCGCCGCGCTCGGCCTCTACGGCCTGCTGGCCTACACCGTGACACGCCGCACTAACGAGATCGGGATCCGCATGGCGCTCGGCGCGGCGAAATCGGATATCTCGCGTATGGTGCTGCGGAGCGCCCTTGGCCTGGTTTGCGCCGGCTTTGTGATCGGCGTGCCGCTCGCCCTCCTGAGCCGTCGCGCGGCCAGCCGTGTCGTAAGCGACTTGCGCGTGGACAGCATGTGGCCGTTCGTGCTTGCCACCGCCACGATGCTCGCGATCGCTCTGGTGGCGGCGTACGTGCCCGCACGCCGCGCGGCTAGAGTAGAGCCGGTCGAGGCATTGCGGCTATGACCCTGACGTCGCGGCTCAAGATCACGTCGGCGCACATACCCACCTCGCGTACGGGGCAATCAATCGCGGGACTTTCTAGGTCCGCACAGGGACGTCAGAGACTCTGACAGTCAGACGCGCCCCCAGCTGTTCTTCCATGAGCACGAGCACTCCCAAGTCCTCCGGACCCATGGGGCAGCTGGAGCCAAGGACGACTTCGAACGCCGGTAGCGTCTCGAACGAAAGTTCTTTGAACGGAATCACTCGGCCCGCGGATGCGCGGAAGTGTGTTGCGCCTGCTGGTCCTTGGCCGTGCGGCGCTCCAGGCCCACGTAACTCGTACGCAATCAGTCGCCACTCCTCTTCGGCTTCGAACGAGGGATGTTTCAGCTTGGGCGAGGCCATCCACAGGTGGTCAGCGGCCACATCCGCAGCGACCGCCTTCAGTCGGTCTCGCTGGCGATCATCATCGACGGTTGGCAACAGTTCGTCGAGAGACTGGTCGATTGTCTGAATGATTGCATTGATAGCTGCGACCTGTGCCTCCTGCCGATAGACGATGCGAAATAAGTCATACGGGGGCTGAGTGAGGCGCTCTGGATAAAAGCCGACGGCAACACCAGAACCCGAGCGCCCATAATGCAGCCATTGGCCGGCTAGATTCAGGTTCCCACAGAACGATACGATGTAAGCCCGTGACTCGTCGGCGCGAGCAGCCACGAGCTCGTCCATTCCGTTGAGAGAGAAATTCCTCGCAGCGATCGTTCCCTTCCGAAACAGATCGCACGCCAGGTCAAGCCCGTAACGAACTTCGGAGGGATCGTTGAGAGAAGTGGCCAGCGAGGCCCATAAAATCCTCTTCTCGAAGATTCCAATGAGCCCACCGCAGTCAGTGAAATGGTACAGACGCTCAGGACGAGGGTCCGTGCTGCTGGCGGACTGCTTGCCAACCCGTTCGATCAACGAGGCGGCGGCGCGCTGCCATCGCGAGGATACCGCCCGAGTCGCCATCTACGTCGAGCGTTCTACGTCGGCGTATCGCTTGCCGACGTCCCCCGTCGTTTTCACGAAGTGATCGCGCGTTGTAAAAAGCTCGTGTCCCTGCGGATTCGCCTCGTCCGACTGCATAACATCGGCTTCGGAGGTGGTTTCAAGTATCACTCGTACGTGATCGATCGGGATTCCGGTTTCTTCCGCGATCCCTTCAGCGGTACGCCAAGTGAAACGCGAACGGTCGATCGCTGCGATTGTCAGGACTTCTTCCAGAACACGCTTGAGCGCTTTTTCATCGAGAGCATTCGGGTCCGATTTCGACATCGTGCCGCGATAACGATAGTCGCCCTGCTGAGGATTGGAAACAGACCGCAAGATGACGCCCCACCGGTCGACACTCGGCAGATATCCGAAACCGACGCCGTGTCCGGTGCCGGTCCCCACGGCCTCCCACTCTTGCCCGAGGTGGTGAAAACGCCTCGTCGCCATTGAGACCAGCATGATGGATCCGTAGTCGTCTTGACAAGACCCAAGACGACACCGAAGAGCTCAGGCCAGCATGACCCCTTGGAGGTACTTGTGGTCTTCGGAAGTTCGGCGTATAAGATCCGAAGCAGTCTTTCGTCGGCTGCGGCCCCCCTGCGTCATTGAGCACACGGGGCTGAATCTCGCGTCCGCCGCCCAGCAGGGCTAGGGACCTGGGTTCCCACAGACCACGGGCCCTGAACGTCGCGCGGCGCAACGCCTCGAAGGTTCGGCGGCATCCTGAATCGCCCCCGCGTGGCAACCGCCCGGGCGCCTTCACGAACAACCCTTCGCAACGCCATGTCGGGAGGACAGCCATGTTCGATCCGCGAGATGACGCGCGCGACCGTGACGGGCGGGAAGACGGCCATGAGCGCGTGTACGACGAACGGAACCGTAACGACGACCCGCGAGAGGGCCTGATGCGCGACCTAGACCTGCCGCGGGCCGAGGAACGCGAGCTGGTCGTACATCGTGACCGTGTCTACGAGCTGGACGGCGAGGACAGCCGCACGCTGGCCGCCGTCGGCGCCTTTCGGGTCGTGCCGCAGCACGATCTCGACATCGACCACAAGACACTCGAACACCTCCGCAACGAGGGTCTCGTCGAGACGGAGGGCCTTGCTGACAACGAGCGCGCATTGACGCTGACGAGGGAAGGCCGAGACCTACTCGATTCGCACTCGTTGGAACGCGACGACCAGCCCTCACAAGCGTTCTACGCCGGCGTAAGCCGCGAGCGCGAGATCGACCACGACGCGAACCTCTACGCGACGTACCGGCAGGAGGAAGCCCGGCTTCGAGACGAGCACGACGGGCTGGAAATCCGACGCGTCGTCCTCGAGCAAGACCTGAAGCGCGAGTACCAGGAGTTTCTCCAAGAGCACAACCGCGGTCGGGCCGACAGCGATGGGCGTCCTGACCGCGACGAGGATGAGATTCGCCAGTGGGCGCGCGAGCACGACCTGCCGTACTTCGACCGGCAGGTCCACTTCCCTGACTACCGCATCGAGTACGAGGTCAACGGACGCGAACACCACCAGGACGTCGAGCTGTTCACGGAGCACTACCGCGGCGCTCACGCCGCCAGCCACGGTCAGACCGGCTTCCGCATCTACGTCGTCGGTTCACGCGGGGGTGGGGGGCGCTCGGGGCCGCACCCGCGCCTGATGGAGGAGTTCCTGTGACGCACGAATACCCGCGCAACGACACGTACGGCAGCGTCACCGAGAGTCGTGTGAGCGCCTTGGGCGGCTTCGCCTTCACGCAGCGGCAGCGGGAGTTCCTTGTGACCGTGATGGTCCACTCCGGCTGCTTCTTGGAGCGGCAGTACTGCGCCTTCACCGGGACCGTGCGCGGCCAGAACAGCCGCGAGTTCATGGCCCGACTCGTCGCGCGAGGATTCGCCCGCGCCGTCGAACCGGGCCCCGTTCGGCGCGGACGGCTGTACCACGTTCACCACAAGCCGCTCTACGAAGCGATTGGCCAGGCCGACAATCGGAATCGGCGGGTGCGCACGCTCGGGCGCATGGTCGAACGGGTGATGATTCTCGACGCAGTGCTCGGCGACCAACGGTGCTGGTGGCTGAGCCCTGAGGGCGACAAGCGGCGGTTCTTCGCCCTGATGCGCGACAACAATCTGCGAACGGAGGACTACCCGCATATCGCCTTCGGATCGGGCCGACAGCGGACGATCCGCTGCTTCCCCGACAAGCTGCCCATTGGCGTCGAAAAGGACAACACCAGCCATCTGATCTTTCTCTACCTCGTGAAGCGGCGTCTTCCGGTGGACTTCCGCCAGTTCCTGATCCGCCACGTGACTCTGTTCCGCTTCGTGCACACATGGACGGTTCGCCTGCTCGTCCCACGTCGCTTTAGGAAGGCTGTCGCGCTCTACAAAGCCGCCCTCCGCGAAGAGCTGTGGACGCCGATGCATCCGAGCGTCAGCACGATGCTGGAGACGTATTTCCGCCAACGACATGTACAGGGCGGACACCTCAGCGACCCAGACGATCGCTACATCCGGGAAGAGTTCCGGAAGCAAGGGATGCCGAAGATCCAGGCCCTCTATCGAGCGTGGCGACGAGCGGGCGACGGGGCGCTCTGGCAGGCCCACTCAACCACTTTGCGTGACGACCGAGCGCACGGCTGTTCGGCGATCGAAGTCGAGCTGTTGAACCGTCAGTACCTCCAGCTCACGGGAAGAATGGACCGCGACGTCTGGGCCAAACGGGGGGCCATGCGAAAATCGCGTCAGGTTGGCCCCCCACCTTCGACGGCCTCTCCAGACATTCCCTCACCCCTGGTAGCCCCATGACCGCGAACCGTGTGCAAGCGCCCCTATCGCAGCAACTTGCCGGGAGCACGACATCGAGGCGGCGCTCTGTGCCGCCGCCACCGCCAGAGCCCGTGTCGCAGTCGCTGAACCAACGATGGCGTGAACGACCCCGCGGTCCTGGCCTGCCAGTGACCCCAGGCCGTCGAGACGGGGCCGTTTGCGCCATCGTTGGTCGTGCCGCATGTGCGCTGTATGCTCGCACAGCCCGTGCAGGACGAACGCGCCGCCCGCGCGCACGTCTTCGTGTCCTCATTTGTCGGAACAATGCGGCCAACGAATCGCACTGCAATTGGCTTGCGCGAGTCATCTGTCTTTCCCGGAGGGAACGTCCCGCTCTTGCATCCAGATCTTGCCGAGCACCATCGCGTTTCTCATGCTGGTGCCGTGCTCGGCCGTCGTCAATGCTCTTCGCTGCGCTTCGACCCGGCCGACGGCCGGGCCTTCGGGGATTGACGACGCCTCCGCGCGGCACGGATTTGCAACTACGCGATGGTGGCCAACCTGATGACGGCTCACAACGATGTTGACGCGAACATCAGGCGGGCGTATGGTGACTTCATCACGTGCCGCACGGCACTCCTCCGGTTCGCCACAACGGCATCCAGAGCGCGCATTCCGCCGACTGCCCCAAGGGCACGGTTTGGAGCGCATCCCTCACAACATCAAAGCCTGTTGCAGGATCACCGATCGGCGGTTGATCTGCGCACCGTAGGCTGCGAACTTCATGGCTTCTCGCGGCGGCGCGTTCTCAGGACCACGCGCCGCAAGGAGACAGCGTTCACCAGGGCGTAATCGCACCCTGGTTCACCTGAACGCTCGACTGACGACCACGTTATCGACGTGACCGCCCCGCCCGGAGCACAGCTTCCGCGGACGATGCCGGCGCAACGCCGCATCCGCGCTCCTCGACAACGGCGCGTCGACCGCCACATCGACGCGCCGGAGCACGCCCACCATATCCACACGACTCGCGTGCAATTGGGGGACCGCCATGGACGTGCCCGAACCTGCGGAAGCCATTCGGGAACCGATCTCGATCGCGCGATGCCGCGAATTGCTCGGCGACGAAGCCGACGCGCTCGCCGACGACGAGGTCATCGACATCGCGCGACACGCGGAAGCGATGGCGCACGTACTGATCGCCCTGGCGCTGCAGGACGGTCGCATTCACTGACGCCATGCCGCGACGACGACCCTTGCCGCCAACGGGAGACGGCGCTAAGCTGACCGAGATGATCGGCGCGGTGATCTACGTACGCGTCAGCACGAAGGAGCAGACCGAGAACCTCAGTCTGCCCACCCAACTCCGTGCGTGCGAGGAGTACTGCCGTCGGCAGGGCTACGAGATCGTTGAACGCTTTCACGAGGAAGGCGAGAGCGCCAAGACCACGGACCGAAGTCAGCTCCAGGCGCTGCTGAAGTACTGCCGCACACACAAGGGCAAGGTCCACTTCGTGGTCGTGTACAACCTCACGCGATTCGCGCGGGAGAAGTACGACCACTTCGCGCTCCGTGCACTGCTGAAATCGCTCGGCATCTCGTTGCGGTCAGCTACCGAGCCGATCGACGACACATCCACCGGCAAGCTGATGGAAGGAGTGCTGGCCGCATTCGCCCAGTTCGATAACGACGTGCGCTCGGACCGCACGCGCGCGGGCATGCGCGCTGCGCTGGAACTCGGGCGCTGGACGTTCCCGGCACCGCTCGGCTACCTCAATGCGCCGAAGTGGTCGAGCGCGAGTCTCGTGCACGACCCGGAACGCGGGCCGCTCGTGAAGCGAGCGTTCGAGGATCTGGCGACGGGCCAGTACACGAAGCAGGAAGTGATCGCACGCGCGACCGCAGCGGGGTTGCGAAGCCGGAAGGGCCTGGCGCTATCGCCACAGAGCGTCGGCCAGATGATGCGGAACCCGATCTATGTCGGGAGGGTCGAGAGCCCCGACTACGGTGTCTCGGTCCAGGGCGACTTCGATCCGCTCGTCGATGAGGCCACGTTCTACCGTGCGCAGGCCGTGCTCGACGGTCGCGTTGTCGTCGCCGGTCCGCGACAGAGGAACCATCCGGACTTCCCACTACGCGGATTCGTCCGTTGCGAAATGTGTGGCCGTCCGCTCACGGGCAGCTGGTCGAAGGGCCGCAATGGCCACTACGCGTACTACCACTGCCAGCGTCAGTGCCGAGCGGTGAATGTTGGCAAGGCCGCGCTAGAAGGCGCGTTCGTTGACGAACTGGCTCTACTGCAGCCAACAGCAGGCTACATGCGCCTCGTCAAGGATCGAATCCTCCATGTGTGGGAGCAGCGTAGAGCCGAGGCGAACGACAGGACGGTGGCGCAGCAACGAAGGGTGAGTGCCATCCAGCAGAAGATGGACAAGCTGGACGAGGCGTTCCTCTACTCGGAGGCGATCGACGTCACGACCTACGGCCGACAACGCGACAAGCTGCGCGAGGAGCTGACGTTCGCCAAGATCGACCATCACACCGACGCCGTCGATGAACTCGACGTAGAGGGCATCCTGGCGTTCGCAGAACGCATTCTGCCGCGCGCGTCAGACCTGTGGGTGCAGGCGTCGCTCGACTACAAGCAGCGGCTGCAGCAGCTGTTCTTCCCGGAAGGCATCGCGTACGACGGAATTCGATTCAATCGAACCGCCGTAACGGCACCACTTTTCAACTACTTGGCGCCGTCCGAGAGTGCTGATGAAAAGATGGTGAGCCCGGTAGGAATCGAACCTACAACCAACAGATTAAGAGAACGACAGGCGAGCGTCCGTGGATGTCCGCCACGTATTTTCCCGTCGTGTTGGCCAAGATCTAGCTTCCAGCGCGTCCGCCGGTTTCCGCTTGCGGCCGTCCGTTAGTGTGTCAGATAGTGTGTCAGCATTCGCAGTGCTTGTTTCGCAATCAGCAGGTCGCCGTCTGTCCTTAAGGAGTGTCACCTTGGCGAAATTGGCCACCACCTTGGCGTCGGTTGTGCTTCTGTCTGTGACGATCGCGGCCACGCAGACTCCCCTCCCGCTGAACACTCTCGTAGCCCAAGCCGAGAAGGGCGATGCGGAAGCGCAGTTTGCTTTAGGGAAGGCGTATGCGAGCCGCCCCCTTCGGGGAGCGTTTCCTTGGACGGCAGAACAGTTGGCCGAGAGGACGAACGACCTGGCAATCGCCAAGGCTTGGCACCTAAAGGCGGCCCTTCAGGGATATGCCGATGCTCAGTATGAACTTGGTCGCGGATTGATCTTCCCCGAGTTCGTCTGGTTCCCTATTGCCGAAAATCCCGCTGGCGGGCTGAGACACTTTGAGCCACCCAACGCCGAGCTCGGGGTGTCTTGGCTACGCAAAGCGGCGGACCAAGGACACGCGGCGGCTCAAGAGGCCCTTGGACGCCAAGCGAGATGGCTGATGCTGCGGCCCGGTGCGGACGCAAACCTCATCAGCGTGCTCACCGTGGACCTTCACCAGGGGGAGGCCGAAGCCATTGCTCTGGCGTTGGAGATGAGGGCCGACCGACTGCTCATCGACGAG
>JAUSDY010000126.1 GCA_030650395.1 Acidobacteriota bacterium
ACTGGACGGTCGCGGGTGCCGACGCGATCATTGCGCTGCGTTGCTGCAAGCTGAGTGGGCGCTTCGAGGACTTCTGGGAACGGCGGTCATCTGCCAGGGCGGCGGTCGCATGACCTCATCTCACAATCCTGACGTGCGCCCCTTCCCGTCAGGGAGCGCCTCCCCTCAAGAATTCGGTTTCGCCGGGCGCTTCGCCTTGGGGAACCTCGTATAATGGGTGTAAGTCGGTTTCCATCTGACACTTGCATGAACAAACGCTGTTTCGCTCTCGCCTGTCTGGCCATTGCTGCGCTTGCCGCCGCACCCGGCGCCCAAACCCGGACGCTGCCCCTCGAAGAGGTGCGTCCCGGGATGATCGGCGTGGGCCGGACCGTGTTTACGGGCTCCAAGCTCGAAGACTTCAAAGTCGAGGTGCTCGGCGTCATGCGCAACGTGATCGGGCCCAAGCGCAGCTTGATCCTCGCGCGCCTGGAAGGCGGGCCGCTCGCCAAGACGGGCGTCATTGCCGGAATGAGCGGCAGCCCGGTGTATGTCGATGGCCGCTTGATGGGCGCGGTGTCGTACGCGCTCGGGCAGTTTTCGACCGAACCGATTTGCGGCATCACGCCGATCGCCGAGATGCTCGACGCCACCGCCATGCTGGCGCCGACGCCCGGAACGCGCCCGGTGTCGCTGTCGTGGCCGGCGTCGCCGCGCGAGCTGATGGAGATCTGGTCGCGTGACCTTGGCCGCGCGCGCGCGTTCGTCGACGATCCGTCGCAGGCGCTGGTGTTGTCGGGCGCGTCGGGCGACATGGGCCGGATGGGCGCGATGCTGCGGCCGATCGCGGTGCCGATGGTGGCATCCGGTTTCGACCTGTCGGTGATCGCACCGATGTCTGCGGCGTTTACCGCGGCCGGCTTCGTCCCGGTGTCGAGCTCCTCGGCCTCCTCGGCCTCTTCGGCTCAGGCGCCGCCGGTTCAGTCGCACGGCGGCAGTCACACGCTGGCCCCCGGAGACGCCGTGGGCGTGGCGCTGCTGACGGGCGATTTCGAGCTGGGCGCCACGGGAACCGTGACGCACGTGGAGGGCGACCGCGTCTACGCGTTCGGCCACCCGCTCTACAACCTCGGGCCCACCGAATTTCCGATGACGAAGGCCCACGTGCAGGTGGTGCTGCCCAGCCTGATGTCGTCGAGCAAGCTGGCCAGCTTCGGTGAGGTCGTCGGGACCGTGCAACAGGATCGCGCGACCGCGATCGCCGGAAAGCTCGGCGCCGGTCCGTCGCTGATTCCGGTCAGCATCACGCTCAACTCGGATCGCGGGCCCTCCCGCTCCTTCTCCTTCGGCATCGTCCGCGACTTCACGTTCACGCCGCTGCTGACCTATCTTGCGGTCGCAAACGTGCTGACGTCGTACGAACGAGGCGCTGGTCCCGCGTCGTATGCAATTCGCGGGACGGCCAGCATTCGATCGCAGGACGCGATCGCGTTCGAAGACATCTTCACCGGCGAACAGCCGGCCAGTGGCGCTGCGGCGTACGTAGCGGGCCCGCTCACGGCGTTGCTGAAGAATTCGTCGGAATCGGTCGCGGTCGACCGCATCAGCCTCACGATTGACGCCACCGAACAACAGCGTAGCGCGCGCATCGAGCGCGTCTGGCTCGATACGACGCGGCCGCGCGCCGGGCGCGACGCGATCGTCTACGTGGCGCTCCGCGGCGCTCGCGGTGACGAGATCGTCAAGCAGATCCCGATACAACTGCCCGCCAACGCCACCGGCCAACTGCAGCTGGTGGTGGCGGACGCCGCCCGCACCGGGGCCGACGATCGCCGCGATGCCCGGGGCGCGGACTTGCAGCGCGTGCCGCAGCTGATCCGATCGTTCAACAAAGCTCGACGCAACAACCGGCTTTACGTTCGCCTCACCTCCGCTGAATCGGGTGCGGTCGTCAACGGCGAGCCGATGGCCGGATTGCCGCCGTCGGTGCTCGCGGTCATCGAAGCCGACCGCAACAGCGGCACCGTTGGATCGCTGCGCAGCGTGACGCGCGGCGAATGGGAGCTGGCCCTCGACGTTGCGGTCTCCGGTTCGCGCCAGTTGACCCTTTCCCTCGACCAACCCTGATGAATCGTCGACATCTCCTTGGCGCGGCGCTGGCCGTCGGCCTGCTCGGAGTGTGCACGATCTCGGCCGCGCCGGGTTTCTGGCAGGCGGCGACGCAAGCGGATTTCCTGCGCGGCGATGTCGATCAACTGTCGGTTGACGAGCACGGCCGCTTGACGCTCGGGCCTGAGCTGACGCGCATCCACGACACCGGCGTGCCGTTCGTATGGACGGCGTTGGCGGGGCTTGACGGTGCGATGTTTCTCGGCACCGGCAACGACGGCAAGGTGATTCGGGTCGATCGCAGCGGCCACGGCACGGTCTTTTACGACAGCAGCGAGATGGAAGTGCACGCGCTGGCCACGGCGCCGGCGGGCGCGATCTACGTTGGGACCTCGCCCGATGGACGCGTCTACAAGGTCGACGCCAAGGGACAAGCCACCACCTTCTTTGATCCCGACGATAAGTACATCTGGTCGTTGGCGGTGGATCGAAACGGCAACGTGTTCGCGGCGACCGGTGACAAGGGTGTTGTCTACAAGATTTCGCCCGACGGGAAGGGCGAGAAGTTTTTCGCGACCAAAGCCATGCACGCGGTGTCGATGGCGTTTGACGCGAACAACCAGCTGTTGGTCGGGACCGGATCGCCTGGACGCGTCTTTCGCGTCGACAACGCGGGCAAGGGCTTCCTGCTGCTCGACACCACCCATCAGGAAGTCCACGCCGTCCGCGTCGACGCCAAGGGCGTGATCTACGCCGCGGCGCAGAGCGGCCGCTCATCGGGCGGCGGATCCGTCGATCGCAGCGATCCCACGCCGCCCCCACCGGTGGCGCCAACGATCCCGAACGTCTCGACCGAGATCACATCGTTCGCGGTCGTCGACACAGCCACGTCGGGCCAAACAACCACGTCGTCTGGCGGTTCACCCGGCCGCGGCCCGACCGGCGCAGTGTATCGCGTGCAGGCCGACGGCTTGTGGGATGAAGTCTGGGCGCCCAAAGACGATGCGCCGTACGACCTGGCGATCGAGCCCGATGGCGCGCTGCTGGTCGCCACCGGCGCGAAGGGCAAGATGTTCCGCCTGAGCGGCGAGCCCGTCCGTGCCGTGCTGCTGACCCGCGTTCCCGCGCAACAGGCCACGATGATCGCGCGCGCCAACGACCGCACGTATCTCGTGACCGCGAATCCGGGCTTGCTGATGGCGCTGTCGCCGTCGCGTGCCGCGCGCGGCACTTACGAGTCAGACGTGAAAGACGCGCGCTTCGTGTCGACCTGGGGCGTGATGGGCTGGCGCGCGACCGTGCCAGCCGGCGCGAAGGTCGAAGTCTTCAGCCGATCGGGCAACACCAAGACGCCCGACGAAGCGTGGAGTGATTGGGCGGGCCCGTACGCCAACGCCGACGGTTCGCCGATCACCAGCCCCAAAGCGCGATACCTGCAGTGGCGCGCGGTGCTGACGGGCACATCGGCAAGCCCGGTGCTCACCTCGGTGACCGCGGCCTTCCTGCCTCGCAATATCCGCCCGCAGGTGACCTCAATTACCGTGCATCCGCCGGGCGTGGTGTTTCAGAAGCCATTCTCGAGCGGCGAAACCGAGATCGCCGGGCTCGATGATGACGCTCCCGATCGCCGCAACAGTACCGCCGGCGCCACCGGTTCGGGTGGTAGCCCCTCGCTTGGGCGGCGAACGTATCAGAAGGGCCTCCAGACCTTCGTCTGGAAAGCGGACGATGACAACGGCGACGAGCTGACGCACGACGTCTTCTACCGCCGTGAAGGTGACACCTCGTGGCGGCTGCTCAAGAAGGACTTGAGCGACACGCTGCGGGTCTGGGACACGTCGTCGGTGCCCAACGGGACCTACGTCGTGAAGGTGGTCGCGTCAGACAGCAAGGCGAACCCCGTCGAGACGGCGCTGGCCGGCGAGATGGAGAGCAGCAGCTTCGAAATCGACAACGTCTCCCCGACCGTCTCGATCGGCGCAATTCGCCGCGACGGCACGCGCTTCGTGATCGCCGCGGAGGTCCGCGACGGCGACTCCCCTATTTCGCGCGTGGAGTACTCGCTCGACGCGCAACGCTGGCAGCCGGCCTTTCCACGCGACGGCATTCTCGATGGACGCCAGGAGTCCTTCGAGATTCGCTTAGATCCAGATGCGAGCGGCCGCACGCTCGTGCTGCGCGCGAGCGATGCTCTGGGCAATGTCGGCAGCGGCCAGGCCGTCGTCCGCTAGCCGGACCAGCCGAGTTCCTTCATTGCCAGTCCGGCATGCCAGATTTTGGTCATGTGGGCGATCTTGTCCCCATCGAACTGCATGACATAGACGTAGTCGGTACTGGTG
>JAUSDY010000127.1 GCA_030650395.1 Acidobacteriota bacterium
CCCGTTTTTTCAAGCTCTCACACGCCGTCATCCTGGCCTTTTTCGCGTTCTTCACGCTCGCGAGCCACGCCGGAACGATTTCAGTCACGCCCGCAACTTTTAACGCGGGCACCATCGGTGTCAATGTCCTGTCCGACACCAAGCTCTACTACACCATCACCAATACCGGCACCACCGGTCTTTCGGTCACCAACGTCGTCCCCAGCACCGCCGAATTTATCATGGAGCAGCCGACCAACGCGCAGCTGCCCTTGACCATTGCCCCCAGCGGCACCTATCTGCTGGTGCTCCGCTTCAAGCCCACGGCCGCGGGCAACCGTACTGCCAACGTCGTGATATCGAGCGACGACCCCGTGGCCCCGACCAAGACCGTCACGGCCACCGGCGTCGGCGGCGTCGAGGCCAGCATCCGCCTCACCCCGGCCACCGCCTTCGAGCTCGAGCTCGGCCAGGGCACGGGATTGCGCGCCAACGTCACCTTCACGAACGGCGCCACCGGCGTGGCGCTGCTCAACTGGACCAGCTCCAACACCGCCGTGGCCACCGCCGCCGCCGGCGATGTCGATATCTCCTTCGGCACCTCGGTCCCGACCGGCAACGTCAAGTCCGTGGGCACCGGCACCGCCACCATCACCGTGCGCGGCGTCCTGGCCACCACCGTCTCGAAAACCGTGACGATCGCCGTGGTCGCCGCCACCCCGCATGAGTTCATGGGCACCGTGGTCGACGATCGCATCGTGAAGATCAAGAACGGCGCGTGGAGCCTGTGCTACGACTTCCCCGAGGTCGACATCGACAACCGCCCGGCCTACGACACCAACCAGATCGGCGTGACCACCCCGAGCCTCAACGTCATCGGCAATCTTTACGTCACCGCCGATTACACCCTCGGCACCGCCGACCCCTCGGAGCAGGTGTTCTTCCTCAACAACTGCGCCGCCCGCACCACGATCTTCGATCAACCGCTGTCGCTCGCGGCGTTCCGCGACCTGGTGGTCGAGAGCACCGGCAATGCCGTGACCTCCAACACCACCGGCAGCGACCTGTGGAAACTGACCCCCACGACCTCGTCCCCGATCGCCCGCACCGGGCTGCCGGCGGACGACATCGGCGCGCTCGCCATCGACTCCTTCGATAACCTCTACATGTCGAACCTGATCAAGAGCACCAACATGCAGACGGCCGCGGTCTACGTGCGGCCGTTCGGCACCACCACTTGGTTCCCGGTGGCGGCGGTGTTCAATACGATCATCCCCTCCAGCTCTGGCATCCCCGGCATGGCCGCGATCTTCGAGGGCAACAAGGGTTACGCGATGAAGCTCGTCGATTACGACCGGACCGAGGTCGAGCGTTACATCGACATGAACGGCGACGGCAGCTTCTATAAAATCGTTGGCACCAGCATCGTCGCCGATCCGGGCGAGATCGTGAAGGTGGCGGCGATCGACGCCGGCGTCGACATCACCGTGGACGCCAACCGCAGCCTGATCGTTGAGGTCGCCGAGCCCATCGGCCGCACCGTCGTGAAGATGACCGACAAGAACAGCGACGGCGACTTCCTGGACGCGAACGAGTACCGCGTGATCTACCAGAGCACGCTGTTTACCCAGCTGAAGGACATCGCCTTTGCCGCACCGTGCGGCGACAAGCCGCCGACCGCGGTGATC
>JAUSDY010000133.1 GCA_030650395.1 Acidobacteriota bacterium
AGCCTTGAGTATACGCCCGGATCTTCCTGGTTGGGTGGCTAACTGTATCTGGGCTGACGAGCCGGTCAGCCGAAATCCTGGCCTCCTTTGCTGCAGGCGGCGCAGCTATGGGCCACCGCGCAAGGGCGGTGAGACTCGCCCCAACCACCAGACCACGCGGATGATAGCACCCGGCAGGTCGCGTGCCGGCGGAGAGTCCTTCGCTGCAGCCAAGTCGGACTAATTCGCCTGAGAGGCTCGCGGATCGCCAATCACCAAATCAACAATCATGAGATCGAGTCGCTCAAATCGTCCGTTGTCAATCACCAAACAATCGGTCGTTCGTCAATCACTCATTTATCAATTCTTCGCCCGCCCAAGCCCCCGCTCTTCGTCAATCACTATCACTTGATTCGGAGTCAGCGCCGTGAACGTCTGGGTCTTTCCCGAGGGCCACTGCACGGTGACCGCGGACACGCTCGTGTCGCGGCCGAGCCCGAACGTCAGGGTGAGCTCGCTTTGCGAGGCGTAGCTCGACCCGCTCCGCACCATCTGCGTTTGTGTGCCCGACGCGCCGGTCACGCGCACCATGGTCCCGAGGCCGCTCCGATTCGATCGGGATCCGATGGCTCGCACGCGCAGCCAGTTCTGCTGATTGCCACCGTCATTGCGAAACAGGTAGGCCGGGCCGGCAAGCGTCGCAACGGCAATATCGAGATCGCCGTCGCCGTCGAAATCGGCGTATGCCGCACCCCGCCCCATGATCGGCCGGTTGAAGTCGTCGCCCACGGCCTTCGTGACGTTCTCGAATGTCCCCTTACCCTGGTTGCGAAACAGGAGCGGGGGCTGGCTCAGTCGCGCCCGCGAATCCATGGCTTGTGACTCGTCGGTGCCGCCGTTGGCGGCGAAGATATCGAGGAAGCCATCAAGGTCGTAGTCCAGGAAAAACACCGCCCACGTCACCGACAGCAGGCTGGCGCGGCCGACGGCCGACCGCGGCGCCACGTCCTCGAACACCGCACCATCACGGTTGCGGTACAGGCCAAGCATCTCGTTCAAGAAGTTGCCGACCACCACGTGCGGCCGTCCCGAGCGGTCGTAGTCGGCTGCGTCGGCGCCCATATTGGCGCGAGCGGCGCCGTTCTCGCTCAAGGCAACGCCGGCGGGCACGCCCTCGTCGACGAAGCGCCCCTGGCGATCGTTGCGATGGAGCTTCGCCGGCACGCGGTCACTACCGACGAAGATGTCCGGCCATCCGTCCACGTTGTAGTCGAGCACCGCGACGCCCATCGCTTTGTCGGTCGGGTGATCGAGACCAGCGCGCGCCGTGACGTCCTCGAACCGCCCGCCGCCGCGGTTTCGATAGAGCGCCGGCGCGACGGGCTTATAGGCGTTCGGCCCGCAGTACCCCCGCACGCCGTCCTGGGCACAGACGACCTCGGTGCCGGGCGTCCACCGGACATAGTTGCCGATGAACAAATCGGAGAGCCCGTCGCGGTCGTAGTCGAGCCACGCGGCGCTGACCGTGAACTCCGCATTGCGGATACCGGCACGCGCGGTGACATCGGTGAATTTGGCGCCGCCGTCGTTGTGAAAGAGCCGCCCGCCAGCGACCGTCGTCATGAAGACGTCGTCTCGACCGTCGTTGTCGTAGTCGGCGATCGTGGCGCCGAGCCCGTAGACGTCGGCGCTGTCGAATCCGCTGCCGGCCAGAACGTCCTTGAACGTGCCGTCGCGGTTATTCAGGTAGAGTCCGTGACGCGCGCGCGGCGCGCCGGGCTGCCAGCCCTTGCCGTTGACGAACAGCAGATCGGGCCAGGCGTCGCCGTTGATGTCGAGCACGGCGACACCGCCGCCGAAGAGTTCCGGATACCACATGTCGCCGGCCGCGCCGTTGTGATGCACGAACGTGATGCCCGCGCGCGCGGTGGCGTCCGTGAAGGTGATCGGCGCGCGAGGCTGGCTGGCGTGGAGCGAGACGACCCCTGCCATCAGCGACGCCGCGAGGCCGACTCGTCTCCGCATTCGATTCCTCAGAACCGGAAGAGACGGGTGACCTTGATGATGAAGGCGCGGTTCTGTAAGTCGGGAAACCGCTGGAGCAGGGTATCGCGCTCGTCGTTGTAGACCACGAACAACTCGCTCCCCGGGCGGTACTCCCATCGCAGCCGCACGTTCGTGCTGGCGCGGCGGGCGCTCGAGTTGTACTGCACGAGCGCGCTCGCGAACATCAGCGGGGTCATCGTGTAAGTGACGCGCGACCCGGCCAGCGTCGTCGTGAACGGCCCGGCAGGCAGATCGATCCAGTTGATCGAGACGCTCGGCTCGAGCGAGAAGCGCGGCGTCAGGTTGACGCGGGTGCGGTTGAACGTGGCGCTGGTGCGATGGCCGTGGTAGAACCCGCCGTGCTCGACCGTGAGGTTGCCCGACAAAGGCCGCTGCTGTCCAAAGACATACGCCGCCCGAGCGACGGCGAACTCGTACTCGCCGACCGGGATTCGCGCGGCCGGCGGGATCGCGAACGGCTGCGTCAGCCGCTCGAAGATGCCGGTCAGGCCGACGCTGAATCGGTCGCTGTTCTGGAGCTCAATCGCAAACTCGCCGTCAGCCGTCCGCGTCTGCAGGAGCCCGCTGCCGTCCTCAATGTGCGTGAACGTCCCGATGCCCGAGAACTTGCGGACGCGCTTGATCGACTTCGGCCGCGGGCTGAAGCGCAGCTGGCCAATGCTCTCGCGGATGTTGTCGCGGCGCACGAAGCCGACCTCCGGATTGAAGTTGTCGCCGACCACGAGCCGATCGAGCGTGATGCCGTAGCGATCGCCGGCGTACTCCATCTGAGTGCGGTAGCTGGTGTCCTTGCCGTCCAGTCCCGTCGTCCGGGTCTTGGCCCAGTACAAGTTGACCGCCAGGTTGGCGTAGAAGGCGAAGGTGCCATCGATTCCATAGGCATCATTCGAGCCAATCCCGCTCTGTGTCACCGATCGCGTGGTGGCCATGACGCCGACGCTGCTGCGCCGCAGGATGTCGCGCCGCACGCGCAGCACCGCGAAGTTGGTGGCGGCCGCGCGCGCCTTCGGCGCGTCCCTGGTGCCAATGCCGATCGCGCCGATGCTGAAACGGCCGGCGCGCCCGGTCAGACGCCCGCCGGCAAGAATCGGCACCGCCTGGCCCTGATTGAGGCCGATCCGCCGGCTATAGAAGAGGAGCGGCGTATCGCCGCTCGGCTGGCCGCCAATGCTCGTGGCCGAAGCTGCAAACCCGAACATGCCCTGGTTCTCCAGGAAGAACTCGCGCTTCTCCGGAAAGAAGAGGCTGAAGCGCGTCAGGTTCACCTGCTGCTCGTCGGCTTCGACCTGCGCGAAGTCCGTGTTGTAGGTGAAGTCGGCGGTGAGGCTT
>JAUSDY010000136.1 GCA_030650395.1 Acidobacteriota bacterium
GACCTTGAGGTCGGCAAATTGCGGGCCTGAAGGCCCGCGGCTACATGAGAACTCGCAGCCCAGCGCCCAGCGCCAAATAGCGAGCGAAGCGAGGCTGGTGGGAGGCCCAGAGCCCATCGCCCAGAGCCTGAAGCCAGCGAGCAGCGAGCGAAAAAAACCCGAAGCCGCCGACAGGCGACTCCGGGTTTTGGAGCAGAGCGAGTCGGTCGGCTACTTCTTCAGCGAGACTTTCTGGACTCGCCAGTTGGTCATCTCGCCGACCAGCAGCTCGTTCTCGTTGCGGCAGTCGATCGAATTGGCCAGGCCGAACTCTCCGGGCAGCTTGCCGGCCGAGCCGAACTTGCCGACGACCCTGCCGTCGAGCGTGACCTTGTAAATCGCCGCGTCTTCCATGCCGTCGGTGTCGCCGGCATGCGAGACGTAGAGATGCTGCGTGGCGCCGCGCGTGATGCACATCGCGATCGGATTGCCGACGTTGCCGAACTCCGACTTGAAGGTGCCGTTGCCGTCGAACACCTGGATGCGCTTGTTGCCCGCGTCGGCGACGTAGACATTGCCCTGCGCGTCGAGCGCGATCGCCTTCACGCCGGTGAACTGGCCCGGGCCGTTGCCCGTCGAGCCCCAGTGCGAGATGAACCGGCCGTCTTTGTCGAACTTGGCGACGCGGTTGTTGTTGCCGGTCCCATCGGCCACATAGATGTTGCCGGCGCGATCCCACGCCACATCCGAGGGACGGTTTAAGCCCGATCCGGGAATACCCGATCCCGCGGGAGGCCTGGCGCCACCCTGACCGCCGCCGCCGGCGGCTGCACCACCACCACCACCGCCGCCACCTGGTCCACCACCGCCAGGTCCGCCGGCACCCGGCTGATTCGGACGCACGCCGATCGTCTCAGGCTTGCGGCCGAGCACCAGACCGACGCTGCCGTCGGGATTGAACTTCACGACCTGGTTGGCGGCCACGTCGATCGTCCAGACGTTGTCTTGCGGATCGACCCGCAGCCCCATTGCCGCGTTGAAGCCGTAGACGTCCTGGCCCCACTCGCGCACGTACTTGCCGTTGGCATCGAACAGTAACAACTTCGATCCGCCATGCGAGAACGTCCGGTTGTCGCCCAACGTCGCGTAGGGGTGGCCGGTGCGCGTGTAAACGAAGATCTGGCCCTTCGAGTTGGCGCCGACCCCGGCGACTTCGCCGACGAACACGTCGGCAGGCGTCTTCAGGAGGTCGGCGGTCGTGATCGTGATCTGCGGGACTCCGGACTGGGCGATGAGCGATCCGCCCAAAAACAAAGTGCCTAGCGTGCCTAGAGTGCCTAGAGTGCGTAAGGTGCGATTCATGATGCTGTGCCCCTTCATTGCTGGCTCGTCGTTTTCATCTGCTGAGGCTTGAGCAGAATTTTCTGCGAGCGCCAGTTGTTGATCTCGGCCGTGTAGATGGTGTCGGGGTCGCGGCAATCCATCTGGTGAATGGTCGCGAACTCGCCCGGCGCTTTGCCGGCCCGGCCGAACTTGCCGACGATGGTGCCGTCGAGCTCCATCTTGTAGACCTCGCCGGTGAACTCGGCGGGACCGGCAGGCGCGCTGTCGGGCCAGGAGTTCGACACGTAGAGATACTGCTTGCCCGGGTTCTTGGGCCCGGGGCCCCCCGATACGCAGACCGCCCACGGATTGCCGACGTTCGGGTAGTTCGCTTTCCAGTTCAGGTTGTTGTCGAGCACCTGCACGCGCGCGTTGCCGCGGTCGCCCACGTAGACGTTGCCCTGGAAGTCGGTCGCAATCGAGTGCGGCGTGCTGAACTGCAGGTTGCCGTTGCCGCGCGTGCCGACGGCTTTAATGAAGCGGCCGTTCTTGTCGTACTTCACCACCCGTGCGTCGAAGTAGCCGTCGGAGACGAAGATGTTGCCCTGCTGATCGAAGGCGACGTCGGTCTGCCGGCCGAAGCGGTACTTGGCATTGCGCCCGTGGAAGGTGCCGCCGCCCGGCATGTTGGCCAGCATGGCGACGGGGTCTTCGCGCCGGCCGATCGTCATCAGCACCTTGCCCTCGGGGCTGAACTTGACCAGCATGTCGGTGCCTTCGTCAACCGCCCAGATGTTGTCTTGCGCGTCGACCCGCACCGAGTGCGCGAACGCAAAGCCGTAGTTGTGGCGGCCGATCTCGCGCACGAACGCGCCCTGCGGCGTGTACTCGAACAGCCGCGTCTCGTTGGCGCGGTGATAGATGTAGATGTTGCCCTTGGAACTGGTGGCGATGCCCATGTTCTCACCGGTGTAGATGCCGGGAGGGTTCTTGAAGAAATTCGGGACCGCCTCGTGCGGAATCACTGCGACGTTGGTGGCCGTGGCCCTGGACTGGGCGACGACGACGGCGCCGCTCCCGAGCAGTACGGCGGCGAGAAGCGCGTAGGTAACTCGTCTATACATGGAATCCTCCGAAAGGGGGAGTGTAGCCGATTCGCCGCTGTCCGGCGCGGCCAGATCGGCCTTGCGCCTTGGGGGCAATCGGCGTAAGGTTCGACCAATTTCATCCAGTCGTCGGTTCGCACTCTTTCCGGTTGTCTTTTGTTGTTTCCACGTGGAGGACGGGTATGCGGACATTGCAGCGCGTGTGCACGGGTGTGGCGGTCGTCGCGCAACATCGAGAACTCGCCGCAGTTCTGGCGCGCGTTTGGCGGCGGCTTCGGCGGACCGCTGGTGCGGGGCAAGACGTTCTTCTGGGCGGCGGGCGAGGGTTACCGCGACGGCCTCTCGCAGAACCAGACCATGCATGTGCCCACAGCGGCGATGCGCAATGGCGATTTTTCCCAGCTCACCGACGCGCAGGGCCGCCAGATGGTGATTTACGATCCGCTGACCACCGACGCCAGCGGCAACCGCCAGCCGTTCTCCGGCAATGTCATTCCGGCCGGCCGCATCAACCCGTGGGCGCGCGAGTTCCTGAAGGCGATCCCGATGCCGACCAGGAACGTTGACGATAGCGGCGGCAACCTGCCCGCGCAGGACGTCATCAAGAACAAGGCCCAGCAGGCGTCGCGCAAGCTCGATCATCACTTCAACGACCGGATCTCGCTGAGCGGCGTCTACCTGTTCCAGAATTCGTCGGAACCCGACCGCAACTTCTATCCGGATGCGCGGTATGCCTTCTCGAGCTACCAGCTCGATCGCGCCATCAACGTGCTGGTGGTGAACAACACCTACATCATGAATCCGTCCACGGTGGCGACGCTGCGGTTCGGCATGAACACGTTCGAAGACAACAACAGCCTGCCGTTCGACTTCGATGCCGCGACGCTCGGCTTTGCGCCGTCGTTTGTCAGCCAGATGCCGGTGCAGAAGTTCCCGTCGGTCGGCTTGACCGGCTACAACGGCACCGGGTTCAGCGGCGTCAATAACCGGAGCTACTACTCGTATGGCGGCAACGGCACCATCACCAGGCTCGCCGGCGCGCACAGCCTCAAGCTCGGCGCCGACTATCGCATTCTCGGGATCAAGGCCGAGAACTTCGGGCAGTCCGCGGGCAGTTACACGTTCAACGGACAGTTCACCGGGTCGAACGTCAGCAATGCGAGCGCGACGAGCCGCAATGCCATCGCCGACCTGCTGCTCGGCTACCCTTCGTCGGGCAGCTTCGCGAAGAACTCGCCGGTCAACAACTCCATCAATTACTACAGCGCTTACGTGCAGGACGACGGCGCGCGAACGATCGGCTGACGATGAACTACGGCGTGCGGTTCGAGCACGAAACCGGCTTGAGCGAAGCCGACAACAAGCTCGTCGTCGGGTTCGATCGCACGACGGCCAGCCCGCTGAACGTGACGATTCCCGCCGGCATCGATCCGCTCAATTCGACCGCGACCCGGCAGGTTGTGGGCGGCTTGATCTACGCGGGGCAGAACGGCGCCAACACCACGACCGGCAATCCGCCGGCGGTGAAGGTGTCGCTGCGCGTCGGCTTCGCCTTCAGCGTCAGCGAGAAGACGGTGGTGCGCGGCGGCTACGGCCTGTTCTGGGCGCCGTGGGCGTACGGCGCCAACAACTCGGTGGGCTACTCGGCGACCACCAACCTGCAGCAGGACACGACGATCCCGATCACCTCGATCCAGAACCCGTTCGCGAGCGGGATCATCCCGGTGTCGGGCAATTCGCTCGGCATGCTGTCGGGGGTGAGCTCGACGATCTCGTTCGTCGATCCGACCAAGACGGCGCCGCGCGTGCAGCAGTACCCGTTCGATGTGCAGCGCGAGCTGCGCGGCAACCTCAACCTCACGGTCGCCTACATCGGGTCCACCGGCTCGCGGCTCACGGTCAACGGCAACGTCAACATCAACCAGCTCGATCCGAATACCTGCGGCCGGAGCTGGTGACGGCGATGACGCAGAACGTGGCCAACCCGTTCTTCGGCAACCCCAACGCCGGCAGCTTCGCGACCCGCGCCACGCTGCCGCGCAACCAGCTGCTGCGGCCGTTCCCGCAGTTCGACACCGTGAACATGGCCGAGACCAACCACGGCAAGTCGCAGTATCACGCCGGCGTGATCCAGGTGCGCAAGCGCATGACGTGGTGGAGCGGCAGCTTCAGCTACACCTTCAGCCGTCTCTGGGACAACCAGTTCGGCCAGGGCAACTACTACACGTCGGCGCCCGGGCTTCTGAACAACTACACCTTCAGCGCGGGCACGGAGTATTTCAATCCGGATGCTGAATACAGCCGCAGCCTGCTCGACTCGCCGCACAAGGTCGCGATCACGCCGATCGTGCAGCTGCCGTTCGGCGCAGGGCGCCGCTTCCTCAACGGCGGCGGCTGGACCAACGCGGTGTTCGGCGGCTGGACCGTCTCGGCGGTGATCCAGATGCAGAGCGGCTTCCCGATCGGCGTCAGCCAGAACACCAACACCAACAGCTTCATGCTCGGCGCCGGCCAGCGGCCCAACCTCGTCGAGGGCCAGGACTTCCTGGTCGGCGGCAGCATCACCGATCGGCTGCGCGATAACCCGCTGGACGATCGCTACCTCAACGCCAACGCGTTCACGCAGGCCCTGGCCGGCACGTTCGGCAACTCGCCGCGCACGCTACCCGGCGCCTACTCGCCGTGGCGCAATTCCACCGACGTGGGCATCAACAAGGACGTGCGGTTTGGCGGCGGCCGGCGCGCCACGCTGCGGCTCGAGATCATCAACCTGTTCGACAACCCGTGGTATGCGGCGATGCAGAGCGTGTCGTTCGGCAACGCCAACTTCGGGCGCGTGACATCGCAGGGTAACTACTCGCGCACTCTGCAGATCACGGGACGCTTGTCGTTCTAAACGAGGGTTCCACACGAGGGTTCCACACAAGGGTTCCTCACGAGGGTTCCACACGGGGGTTCCACACGGGGGTTCCGAACAAGGGTTCGGAGCCTCCGTCAGTCCGGTGCAGTGTGCTCGTATGCGCGGACACGTTCGCGCAGGTCTTGGGGCAGCGCCTCTGGCCGTGTGGTGGCGACGCTCACATTGACGTAAACCAGATCCGCCGTCACGAGCGGCGACGGGTGCGCCGGCTGGTCGCGCCACACTTCGAACCGCATCGTCATGCTGCTTCGGCCGAGGCTCGCGACGCGGCACAACACGGACAACTGATCGTCGTAACGGGCCGATCCCAAATACTCAACCGTCGACTTGCGCAAGAACATGTCGGCGGCGTAGCGATCGACGTAGCCCTCGGTTCCTGAGGAACCCTCGTAGGGAACCTCCGTCAGGAACCTCCGCAAATACATACAGCGCATCAACGCCTCCGGCCAGGCGCCCGAGGATGCGGCCGACCAGCCCGCGATCGTCGGTGTGGGCCAAATCGACGGCCTCCATTAACGCCTCGCTGAACATCGCGCGATCGATGTGTGGGGACAAACCTTCCTTGTCCGCGCTTGCTTTCATCACCGCCAGCGCGCACGCTGCGTTGAGAAACGACACCGCGATGGCGAAGTCGTCCAGCACTGGGCGTTCGCTGGCGCCCAACGAGGCAATGGCGGCTCGCAGGTAGTGATAGGCGACGGGTTGAATCTCCGGCGCGTTCACGTCGACGCGCCCGCGCCGCAGTGCCGCGAGGTCTACGCCGCTGGAAGCGGGGGCGAGGCGGTGAAAGTGCGCGAGTAGCCGCATCGCTTGCAGGCGCACTCGTAGCCGTGAGGCGCCCGGGTGGTCGAGCCCGAGCCGCGTCGCGGCGACCGCGTAGAGGAAGCCGTGTTGGAGCAGGCGTCCCACGCGCGTCGGCGATCGGGCCGTCGGCGGGGTGGCGGCCGACGCCGCGAACGGCAGCGTGAGCCCTACGTACTCGGCAAATTCGGCCTCTGCCAATCGCAGGACGCGGGGGCGCGTCAGGTCTTCAAGCGCGCCGGCCATGCGGCCGACATTGGCACGAAGGTCGATTCGGCCGCGGTCGTCCGTGCGGTCGAGCATGATCTTGAGGCAGTCGCCGAGGACGCGGAGCGAGCCTTCGCTGATCGATCGGCCGCCCGCGTACAGGCGTGGCCGTGTTGAGGAGTGACGGCCCGCGAACCAGTCGGCGCGAAGCGCCGCGATCTCCTCGAGCCGCGCGCCCTGCGCGATCGGCTGACCCTGATTGGCCACCACGGTGGGACAGCCGAAGCTCGTTTGAACAATTACTGCAGTCGGCGTGGGATGGAAGCTATACGGGAACATCCGGCAGGTGAGGGGCTTGCTGTGACCACCCAACTCTTCGTGAATGCGGCACCGGCCCGCCGGCGATAGAAAACCGCAGGCGCCGTCGCCGCGCTTGCGGATCCGGTGGTATCCGCGCCAGCCCGCCACCGGCTCGAAGGGGTCGAGGGCGGCGCCTTCATCCACATCGCCGTGCTCGCGAAACCATCGCGCGGCATCCGCGCGGCGCAACGACCCCACCTCCGCCGTAGAAACGAGGATTTCCCAGCGCTGGCAGCATCTCGCGCAACTCGCACAAGTGAAACGCTGGTCAGGGTCGATGCGAAGTGGCAGCGTCACGACGTGATTGTAGACGCTGCCCACGCGCCCGGCGCGGTCTCACAGGGTCTTCAGGTATTCGATCAGCCCCTCATTTCCTCCTCAAGAGCGCGCGACTCTCCGCGACACACACGGTGTCGTCGCCGGCGCCGCACAGCTGGATGGCCAATCGCAGTTCTTCTCGCGCGCGCGCCGGATCACCGGATCGCCCGGCGAGCGTGCCCAACTCGAGGTGCGCACGCCCGCGGACCCAGTCGAGCGCCTCGCCTTCGAGCGCGGTGCGGAGCTCGCGATTGGCATGCCCGATCTGATTCACGCGCGTGAGCGCCACGCCGTAGTGGTAGTGCCAGCGGGCGCGCTCGCCAAACGCCAGCGGCCGCGTGTCCGCCGCGAGCATCTGCAGGCCTCGTTCGAACGCCTCGCGCGCGTCCGCCGGCCGTCCGGCGCGAAGCGCGGTGGTCCCCGCTTCGAGCCACAACAGCCGATTGCGGGGAAACTGCCGGCGCAATTCGCCGATCACGCCCAGCGCCGCGTCATGGCGTGCCAGCTTGTTGTAGATGACGATGAGGGAGAAGCGGGCGGTGGCCTGGGCCGGGCCCGGGGCGGCCGCGGCCTCTTCGACGAGACGCACGCCCTGTTCGCGGTCGGCGTCGAGGCCGGCGACGCGAGCCACCAGTCGTGACCACACCGGCAGCGTCGACACCCAGTAGCGGTACAGCCCGACCGTCAATCCGGCGTCCTGGCGGCGAGGATCGAGCGTCAGGACGCGCTGATGTTCACGGTAGGCGCGGCGGCCGGTGCTGAGGCTGCGCCATTGATCGCCACTCACGGTGGCCGAGTAGGACGACAGAAAGCGGTACGCGGCGCCGATCTGATACGACGCCTCCGCATCCGCCGGCGATCCGCGCCGGGGCGGCGCCGAGACGAGCGCCTCGGCGCGCCGCTCCAAGTCGCTGACGGCCGTCTGGAGATCGAGGTCTGCCGGGCGAGAGAGGAGCGGGGATCCGGCTTCGCCGATGAGATCGCCGGCCGAGACCGCCCCTTGCTGGAGCAGCGCGCGGGTCCACAGCGCCGTGGCCAGCAGCCGATACCCCGCCAGGTTGTCAGGATCGGCGGCGATAGCTTCCCGAAACGTGGCGACCGCTTCGGCGTAATCGAGATTGAAACCGAGCTCGAGCCCACGGGTTCTCAGCGCTTCGGCGGTCTCGCGCGATGGCGCGGCGCCGGGCATGAGAACAAGTCCGGCGAGCGCGAGGGCGGGCAGGCAGGCTGGCGTCATATGACTGAACCAAGAATAGGCGCCCCCAGGCCGGAAGTCCTGAGGTTCGGGTGATTAAGTGTGAGTAAAGCGGCCGGGTTAGTCTTCATAGTTTCTCAGTTCGTCCTCAGGTCCTACTCAGGACTTGGCAAGCGGATCGCCCTACACTTCGGGTCGTGGAGAATCGCAAAGGCATCCGCCAACTGAGGGGGAAGGTCGCGGTGGTGACGGGGGCCGCGAGCGGGATCGGCCGGGCCCTGGCCCTCGGACTCTGGGGAAAAGGCTGCCATCTCGCGCTCGTCGATCTGGACCAGGACGGTCTCGCAAGCCTCCACCTTTCGCTCAACGCATCGGGTTGTGATCAAGTCGCGACTACGCACGTCGCGAATGTTGGCGAGAAGGCCCGCATGGCGGAACTCGCCCGCGAGGTTGTGGCGGCGCACGGTGCCGTGCATGTACTCATCAACAACGCCGGCATCGGTCATGAGGCGGCGTTTCCGCAGACCAGCCTCGACGATTGGGAGCGCATCGTCGGCGTGAACCTGTGGGGCGTGATCTACGGTTGCCACTTCTTCCTGCCGCACCTGGCGAAGGTTGACCGTGGCCACATCGTGAACATCTCGAGTCTGTTCGGCATCGTTGCGATGGCTGGCCAGTCCGCGTACTGCACCACCAAGTTCGCGGTGCGTGGGCTCTCGGAATCGCTCTGGGAGGAGCTGCGCGCGACGTCCGTCGGCCTCACCGTCGTGCACCCAGGTGCGGTGGCGACCAACATCATGAAGCGCGCCCGGGGCGATGACCCGGAACTACTGCAGCGGATCAGTCGCTGGTATGAACGAAACGCGATGTCGCCGGAACGGGCCGCCGCGCGGATCATCCGGGCGGTCGAGAAGGGGACGCCGCGTCTGCTGATCACGCCGGAAGCGGCGTTCGGCGACTTCCTCAAACGACTGATGCCCGTCACCGGCAACCGGCTCTTCGGTGACGCCGTGATCCGTGTGATCGGCGTGGAAGACATGCGCGCCAAACGGATCACGCAGTGGCGCGAGACCATGGCGAAGACGAGCCAGCCGCCAGCCGGCGGTTCAGCGCGGAGCGAAGATGAAGCGTGACGTCGCGACCCTGATCATCGGCGCCGGCATCAGCGGCATCGGTGCGGGCATCGAGTTGCTGGCTCGCGGCGACCGCTCCTTCGTCCTGCTCGAGGCTGCGAGCGAGCTTGGCGGCACCTGGCGCGACAACACTTATCCCGGCGTCGCCGTCGACATCCCTTCGGTGTCGTATTGCTTCTCGTTCGAGACCGGCTATCCCTGGTCGCGCGAGTATGCGACCGGCACTGAGATTCAGCGTTACGTTCGTCACTGCGCGGAGAAATACGCCGTGGCTGGACACATTCGCTACCGCTCACGAGTCGTGCGCAGCGAATTCGATGGCGCGCGCGATACCTGGATCACGCATCTCAACGACGGCAGCGTTGTCACCTCCCGGTATGTGATCGCCGCGACTGGATTGTTCACGCAGCCGGCGTTGCCGGACATCGCGGGGCTCGAGAGCTTCGCCGGCAAGACGATGCACACGGCCCGATGGGACCACGGCTACGACGTCAGGTCGAAGCGCGTTGCCGTCATCGGGACCGGTGCATCGGCGGTGCAGGTGGTGCCGGAAATCGCTCCGCTGGTGACGCAGCTGACGGTCTTCCAGCGCACACCGATTTGGATCGCCCCGAAGCTGGATCGGCCCTTGTCCGGCACTCGCCTGTCGTTGCGACAGTTCTCCCTCATCAGGAAAATATTGCGCCTGGTTTCCGAATCGGGTCTCGAGTTCCTCACATTCTCGATCGTCAACTACCGGCGATTCCCGTTCGTGGTCAGGCTGGTGCAGCGGGGCCTGCGCACCCTGATGCGGCGACAGGTCAACGATCGGTCGACGGCCGACGAACTCGTGCCGAGGTATGGTCTCGGCTGCAAACGACCGGCAATTTCGAACGAGTATCTGCCGACGTTCAATCGCGACAACGTGCGCCTCGTCACGCAGCCGATCGAGCGCATCTGTCGGGACGGCATCGTCACCAGCGACAAGACCGTGCACGACGTGGACACGATCATCCTGGCCACCGGCTTCCTGACGACAGAGCAGGGCAACGCGCCCGCCTTCGAGGTGATCGGCAGCGATGGTGTCGAGTTGGGGCAGTTCTGGACCTCACATCGCCGGCAGGCCTATGCCGGCGTGTCGGTGGCTGGCTTTCCCAACTTCTTCCTGACCGCCGGTCCGTATTCTGGCGGCTTCAACTGGTTTGCGATGCTGGAAGCGAACCTGGCGCACATCATGAAGTGCATCGCCGAGGCCAACGCGCGCGGGGTCAGCCGCGTTGAGGTAAAGGCCGACGTGCACGAGCGTTACATGCGGCACATGTGGCAGCGCGGCGAAGGCACGGTATTCAAGAGCCCCTCGTGTGCATCGGCCCATAGCTACTACCTCGATCGGCACGACGACGCTTCGCTGCCCCTGCCGCACACGCCGTGGTGGCGCGCGATCCGCGGACGTTGGAAGGGGACCCAGGGTTACCGCTTTGGCGCTCCCGAAAGGGGGCGCGCATGACGCCCTCGATCCTCAGGCCATTTTACGAGTGGACCGAGCGCAATCCCGACAAGCTGCTCTTCGCTTTTCTCGATGGCGAAGGGCGGACCACGGAGTCCTATACCTACGCCCAGTTCCTGCAGCGGACCACGGAGATCGCGTCGCACATCCAGCGGACGTGCCCGATGAATCCAGGCGAGCGCGTGCTCCTCGCCTATCCGCCGGGTGTGGAGATGATCTGCGCGTTCTTCGCGTGCGTCCGCCTCGGGTTGATCCCTGTTCCTGTCTATCCGCCCACCAGCCATGGATTCCAGGCTGCCCGCGACAAGACGGAGTTCATCGCTCGCGACTGCCAGGCCACTGCGGTGGTCACCGGGCGTTCCTACTACTGGTCCATGAAGTTGAACCAGACGAGGAACCGGGCCGCCACACTGTCGCTCAAGCGCGACTACCTCTCGACACTCAAGTGGATCATCAGCACCGACGCGGACAAGGGCGCTCGTGCCGACTTCGCCGAGGGCCATTCGGAGGTGCTCTTCCTCCAGTACACCTCGGGTTCGACGAGCGAGCCCAAGGGTGTGATGGTGAGCCACGACAACATCCTGGCGAACTGCGAGTCGGTGGTCGATCACCTCCCGGTCGGAGTGTCGTGGCTGCCGCAGTACCACGACATGGGACTGATCGGGTACTACATCTTCTTCGCGCTCAAAGGCGGCACGACCTACGGGTTTTCACCCGTCGACTTCATCCAGCGGCCGGCGCTCTGGCTCGAGACCATCAGCAGGTATCGCGGCACCGCGTCTTCGGCGCCCAACTTCGCTTACGAATATTGCCTGCGGCCGGACAAGCTGCCGGCGGAGGCGTTGGAGCGTCTCGACCTGAGCTCTCTTCGGTTTTTGATGACCGCCGCTGAGCCGGTACGAGCCACCGTCTGCCGCGACTTCTTGCGAAAATTCGAGCCGTACGGCCTGAACCCGAAGAGCTTCTTTTCGGCTTATGGCCTGGCCGAATACACGTTGGCGGTATCGAACTATGGCCGCACCATCGCGGGCTTCGATCGGGCGGCGCTGTGCCGGCATCAGGTCCAGCCCGCGAACGGGAATGCCGCCGCCGATACCACGATGCTGGTCAGCTGCGGCAGGACGCTGGGCACGACGGAGGTCCGGATCGTCGATGTGACGGGCGCGCCGCGCGAAACGGGCGCACGCGAGGTCGGTGAAATCTGGATTCGAGGCCGCAGCAAGTGCCTCGGCTACTGGCGCCGACCGGAGTTGAGCGCCGCGCTCTTTGAGGCGCAGCTTCCTGGCGACCCAACTGACTCACCGACGTGGCTGCGCAGCGGCGACCTCGGCTTCATGCTCGATGGCGAGCTGTATCTCTGCGGCCGCGTCAAGGACATGATCATTGTTCGCGGCCTCAACTACTATCCGCAGGACATTGAAGCGCTCGTGGAGGAGGACCCCCTCGTCCGGAAGGGGTGCGTCGCCGCCTTCGCCTGCGAAGCAGAGAGCCGCGAGTCGCTGGTCGTGGTCGCCGAACTGAAGAATCCACGTCGCCTTCCTGATGCCGGCGCCCTCAATCGGCGGCTGCTGCAGCAGCTGGGTGTGGCTGCGGCGTCGTTTGTCTTCATCGAGCCGCGCACGATTCCCAAGACCAGCTCGGGCAAAATTGTCCGCCACCTCGCGCGTGAGCGGTGGCTCGAGGGTCGTCTTTGCGTGGTCAGCCAGGTCGACTCCGTTCTCGAAGCCGACCCGCCCGATGGCAGTTCTTCCGAGAGCGGCCGTCCGAACGCCTGGCTGCGCCGATTCGGCTTGAGCGGCGCCGAGACCTGGACCCTAGCCGACGCCGGATTCGATTCCCTCAAGCTGGTCGAGTTTTCGCAGGCGATCAAGGAACAGTTGGAAAGCCACGGCGATCACGACCTGTCGGGCGCGGTCGATCTGCGGGTGCTGCAGAAGATCGCGATCTGCGAGCTCGTGGACCTGCTCGAGCAGGTCGCGGCAGCGGCGCCGCACGCCAGGCTTCGCCTCAGGCGCGCGCTCTCCGATCTCGGCCGTGAGCACCGCGCGCTCGAAGCCGCGATGATGCGTAGAGACACGCGCCTTCGTTTCGACGTTGCGACCCTTCCAAAGCCGACGGACGCGATCCCGGCGCCCGAGGGTGCGGTACTGCTCACCGGTGGCACGGGATTCTTTGGTCCGTTTCTGCTCGCGAGCCTGTTGCAGCAAAGCACCGATGACATCTATGTGCTGGTCCGCGCGAACGACAGCGAGGCCATGCGGCGGCTCCATGAAGGGCTGGCGTCCGTCGCCAGTGACGGAACGTCCTGTCCCGACGGATGGGAGCGCCGGGTTCGGCCGATCTGCGGCGATTTATCGGCAGCGAATCTGGGCCTCAGCGACGCGACCTGGGGCACCCTCGCTGATCACGTGCACACCATCTACCACAACGGCGCGTCGGTGAACTACCTCCTCGACTACCAGGCGATGCGCGACGCGAACGTCGGTGGCACCAACGAGATCGTCCGCCTCGCGATGAGCCATCGCGCCAAGGTCCTGAACCATATCTCGACGACGTTTGTCTTCGGGTGGTCGGTGAAGGAGACGCTCTTTGAGGGCGACACCAACGCCGGCATGGACCACCTCGACTTCGGCTACAGCCAGAGCAAATGGGCGTCCGAGCAGGTGGTGCGCGACGCCATGCAGCAAGGGTTGCAGGCGCGGATCTTTCGTCCCGCGCTGCTGACCCCGTCGGTGCACGGCGGCGGCTACAACTGCGACATTTCGATCCGGTTGCTGACGTTCATGATCAACCATGGCATCGGCACGACCGCGCGGAATCAAGTCAGCTTCTCACCCGCGGATCTCGCGGCCGACAATATCGTCGCCATCTCGCGCGTGCCCGGCAGTGTGGGTGCGACCTACCACGTGACGCGCGACGACTACGCGAGCATGTCGGACATCACCAAGATCCTGGGCGAATTGACGGGCAGCACATTCCGGAACTACCCGTTGGACGCCTTCGTGCCGGAGGTGATCGAACGCTGCCACTCCGGCGACATCCTGTTTCCGCTGCTCGATTTCCTGGTTCGCTCCGTCGACAACATCACGGCGATGGAGTTCAAGCGCTACGACAACAGCCACTACCGGCAGGTCCGCGACGCGTCGGCCTTCGGCAAGGCCGATCCGCCGCTGCACGATGTCGTGCTGGGCATTCTTCGATTCATGCGCAAACAACACCTCGTCAAGGTGTGAGCAGGGGCCTGACCATGTTCGAGGGACGCATTACCAACGCTCCGCACGTGCCGCGTGGCCGCGCAGTCCTGGACTCGCGTGCCATGGTCCGCAACCCGGTGGCGGTGTTCGAGAAGTATCGGGCGCGTCTCGGACCGACATTCACGGTGCACTTTGGTGGCGTGAAGCCGTCGTTGGTGTCGACCGATCCTGTCGTCGTCGAGCACGTGCTGCGCGGCAACCGCGACAACTACGAGAAATCCGATATCCAGGTCGAGCGCATGGTGGAGTTTCAGGGCAAGGGCCTGGTCAACAGCCATGGCGAGGTCTGGCTGCGCCAGCGGAAACTGCTGGCCCAGGGTTTCAGGTCCAGCCATCTCACGAAACTGCTGCCGATGCAGCAGGACGTGTTACAGGAGCTGATGAACGGCTTCGACCACGACGTCCGGCAGGGGCCCGTGGACGTGCATCAGCAGATGGTGCGATTCACCCTGCGGCTGGTGGGAAAGTCGATGTTTGGCCGGAGCATGCGCGACGAGGAGCTGGCGCGGATCGGAGAAACGATCTCAGCGATCCAGGCATTCATCCTTCGTCAGATCGTGCAGCCCTGGAAGATTCCATGGTTCCGGTTCAGCGGCCTGTCCGAAAAACACCAGCAGCTGCGCCGGGACGGTGACGCGATCGCGTTGCGGCATATCCAGGCCCGGCTGAAAGAGGGCGTTGGCGACAATGACTTCCTCCGGATCCTGCTCGAGGCGCGCTATCACGACACCGGCCAGCCGATGAGCGAGGCAATGGTGTTGATCGAGAGCCTTCAACTGCTGGTCGCCGGCAACGAGACATCGTCGAACGCGTTGACCTGGATCTTCTATTTGCTGGCTCGGCACCCTCAGCACATCCTCGCAATCCGAGACGAGATCGCGTCGGTGATTGGCGAGGATGCAGTGGATTTTCGCAACCTGCATCAACTCGAAGGCACCATGCGCGTGCTCGATGAGGCGCTGCGGCTCTATCCGCCCTTCTGGATGATCGACCGGATCGCGCTCCAGGATGATGAAATCGGCGGTGTTCACATTCCGGCCGGGACGCTGGTCATTCCGTACATTTACGGCACACACCGAAACCCTGAACATTGGCAGGACGTCGAGTCCTTCGATCCGCGTCGCTTCGACCCCGAACGACGCAAGGCGCGCCACCCCTTCGCATACATTCCATTCGGCGGCGGCCCCAGAATGTGCATTGGCAACAACATGGCGATCATGCAGATGCTCATGATCATCGTGGCCACCGTGCGGAAATACGATTTCAGACTCGTGAAGGACGAGGCGGTCGAGATCCAGCCAATGATGCTGCTGCGGCCGCGCGGCGCCGTCACCATGTCGTTTCGGGCCGCGTCATGAGCGTGGCCTCGCTCGAGGCCAGGCTCGAACGGTGGATGAGCGACGCCGACGGGCGGCTGATCAAGTCCCGCTTCGCGGTGGTTCTCGCGGTGTGCTACGTCCTGTTTACTGTGACCTACGTGCCGATCAACGTATTCAGCGTCGGCCGCACCGCGCACACGCTGTTCCTTCCTGGCGAAGAGCGGTTGCCGTTTCTGCCGATCTTCGAATACCTGTATGTCCTCACGTATTTCATCGCCGTCCTGATAATTGCCACGGTGCGCGACTACGACTCATTCCGGCGCCTCGTGCGCGCCACCGGCCTGACGCTGCTGATCGCGTACACGACCTATCTGCTCTTTCCGGTGTACTTCGAGCGGCCGCATCTGGAGGTGACCTCGCTTCATACGTGGCTCCTTTCGCTCGAGTACATGGACAAGCCCTACAACCATTTTCCGAGCCTCCATGTGGCCTTGAGTTGGCTCGCGGTCTTTGCGTCGCAGGTGTCCCGCAGATCCCGGGTCGGCCTCGGTGTCTTGGCCGCGGGCATCAGCGTCTCGACGGTGTTCGTGAAGCAGC
>JAUSDY010000142.1 GCA_030650395.1 Acidobacteriota bacterium
TCCGACAACGCCTGGCGCGGGTAAAGCCGGTAGACGCGCATGCGCCACACACCGCGCCAGAATTTGGTCCAGAAATAACTGCGCCAGGTGTTCTGGTGTAGATGCGCAACCGGCTGCGCGGCATGGAAGACGATCTTAGCGCCCGCGCGATGAATCCTGTAGGCCAGCTCCACGTCTTCGTTATAGCGTAAGTCGGCGCGGAAGCCGCCGATGTCCAGGAAGAACCGGCGCCGGAATGCGACGACAGCCGAGGCAAAGAAATCCACGTAGCGCGTGCGCGCCAGGCGCTGATAACGTTCTTCGATTTCCAGTTGCACCAAGCGCGGCAGCATCTCTGTGGATGTCGCGCATATCGCGCCCATCGCCGCGACCACTTCCCGATCCGAAAAGGCGCTGAGCAACGATTCCGCCCAATCCGGAGGTGCAATGCAGTCGGCGTCGAGAAATATAATGAACTCACCGCGCGCGCGCGCCGCGCCGGTGTTGCGCGCCGACGCCGGGCCGCCGTTGGGCTGGGATATAAGATTGACCGGGTAGCGCGCAATCTGTTTCGGTCCGTCGTCCGTGGAACCGTCGTCCACCACGATCACTTCCATGTTGGCGCGCAGGGTCTGGCGCATCAATGCCTCGATACAGGCTCCTATCGTGGGTGCGTCGTTATAATATGGAACGACGACCGTGACGCGCGGTGTATCGGTCATGGCGTCAGCTCCTCATACACCCGCAGGGTTTGTCCCGCCGCCCTGTGCCAGGAATGATCCTTCAAGCGCTCGCGCCCTTTACGAATGAGTTGTGTGCGCAACGCCGGTTCCCGATAAACGCGTTCCAGCGCCTGCTGCAATTGCGCGAGATCGGTTGCATCCACCAGCAGCCCGGCATCGCCCACCACCTCGGGTATGACGCTGGCGTTGGAGGCGATGACCGGCGCGCCATAGGCCATAGCCTCGAGCAGCACCAATCCGAAACCCTCGATGAGCGAGGGAAAAACGAAGGCGAGGCTGTCGCCGTACAGCGTCGGTAATCTGGCGTCATCCACATAACCTAACAGACGCACGCGCCCGCCGCCGAGGGACTGTGCCAAGCGCGTTATCTCCGAAGCGGCGCCGGCGGGTTTGCCGGCAATCCATAGCTCTACCCCGGCATCGCGTAATACTTGGCTGGCGGCAAAGGCCTGGATCAGGGACTCGACATTCTTGGAACGTTCGAGTTGTCCTACGTACAGAAAATACGGCGGATGATCCGAAGTCTTGGGTACGTCTTTAGGCGCTGGGCCGCCTTCGCCGATAATCCGGACACGCGACTCGGCGCAATGCGCATAGCGACGCAGATCGTCGCGCGTGAAACGCGACACCGCCACCAGCGTGCGCGCCAACGGCAACGACCAGCGTATCAGCCAACGCTGGGTGTAACCGCGGAAATAGCCGAACTTTTCCGGGTACCGGAAATGCGCCAGATCGTGCACCGTCATCACCACCGGCGCCGACAGAAACGGGACAAAAATAATATTCGGCAGATGCACCACGTCGGGCCGGTACCGCGCCACGATGCGCGGGAACGCGAGCGCGTGCCACAACACCCGGACGAGACGGTGACGCGGCGGCCGGCACAGCAGCTTACGGAAATTCGGCGGCAACGCGAGGCGCTCGTAGAACGTTTGCCACGGGGCGTAAAAAACCAAATACTCGCTGGTCCGGTCGTGCTCCGCCAACCCCTGCAACAAACCGATCAAATAGCGGTCGGGCCCGCGAATACGATCGTTGTCATTGATGGCGTCGATGGCGACGCGGCGCGCGGGCCTCATGCCGTCCGCTCCGGCGCGGCCGCGGCCGGTACGCGCTTGACCGCCACCTGCCACACAATGTACCCCACCACCGCCGCCACCATGACGAGCTTGGTTCCGAGATCGATGAACGCCGCGCCGAGCGCACCGTATAGCGGTAGAAACACAAGATTGAGACCGACGCGCGCGATGACCTGTACCGTGTTCGCCATCGCGAGGAAGCGCACCTTGCCCATGGGAAACAGCGCCATCAACAGCGGATTCGACAACAGCGTGATGAACGCGAGCGTGAGCAGCGTGCTGAACACCGGCGACGCCGCCGCATAGCGCGGGCCGAGGAGCACGGAGATCACCCATGGGCTCAGCGCCACGAGCGCGATGATGGGCAACGCCAACAGCGGCACCAGCTTAAGGTAGCTCCGGACGAACCGCCGTATCGCCTCCGGACCGTTCAGGCCGGCGATTTCGGGAAACAAGGTTGTCACCAGCGTCTGGCTGAAAATCGCGACCACGCTCGATAGCTGAAAGGCGGCGGCATAACGCGCCACCTCTTCCACGCTGCTTAGGTTCGCGAGCATGAAAACATCGAGACGCGCGCCCACGACCAAGATCACCAGCAGCACCAACATCCACTTGTTCGTCTGCAATAGTTCGCGGGCCACGCCGCGATCGAAACCGGGTGTGGCGAGATAACGCTGCGATACGCTGACGGCGGCCAGCGCCGCGGCCGCGAACATCGAACCGACGAACACCCACAAGGCGCTTTCGACCGAGAGCACGCCGAAATAAAGCACCGCCGCCACGGCCGCCAGCCGCAACACATTCTTGTACAGGATGACACCCGCCAGCGGGAGGAAACGTTGACGCGACTGCAACACGGAAATGCAGGAGGTATACACGGCGACACCGAGGATGCCGAAAAAGGCAAGACGCAGCGCATTGGCGGAAGCGGTATTGTCGAATAGCCAGACCGACATCCACGGCGCGGCCGCCAGGCCCACCAAGGCGACGGCGACGGCGACGGCGACGCGTGCCCAGAAAGCGATCTTAAACGCCATGTCGGCGCGAACGCCGTCGGTCTTGATATAACGGCTGGCGAACACAAGTGTCCCTCCGCCGATCACCATGTCCATCAATATCTGCCCGATATCGAGCACGCTGATAAGGGGCGCCAAGCGCCCGAAATCGGCGGGCGACAGCGTGCGCACCAACATTACGAAAACGAGGAAGCCAAGCGCCGCGCTCACGGCGTTGCCCGCAAACACCACGGCCGTGCCGCGCGCGAGGCGTCTTAAGGTGCTCACTTCGCCTCCTTGCGCATCCAGGTTTCGTGGATCAGCGCGTACTCACGATCCATCAGATCGCGCCAGCGGTGGCCGGCCTCGACGGCGGCACGCGCGTTTTGCGCCATGCGCCGGTAGCGCGCGGGATCGCTGAGCAGCGCGATCGCGGCGGCGGCGAAAGCCTCGGCGGTGAAAGGCACGCTCACCCCGCAGTCGTGCTTGGCCAAAAGGTCCGCGGTCTCGGTGTCCTCGGTGCCAATGGACGGCAACCCGGCGGCCATGTATTCGAGCAGCTTCAAGGGAAACGCATAGCGGCGCAGATCGAGTGGTCGAAAGGTAGCGACGCCAAGATGCGCATCGGCGAGGATCACGGGGATGCGCGCGTTCTCTACCCGTCCCAGAAATTCCACCCGGTCGCCGAGATTGAGCGTCGCCACGAGCGCTTCAAGCTCGCGGCGATAACCGGCGAGTCCCTCGCCGGCAATACGCAGCCGCACCGTGGGCAGCGCGCACACAATGGCCGGCAGCGCCTGGATAACGGTCTCGAGCCCGCTCCAAAACGTGACCGCGCCGGTGTACACCAAAATCGGCTGAGATAGATCGCGCAACGGCGCCTGGAAATTATCCACGGCCACGCCGTTGTGCACGGTCGCCACCGGCATGCCGGTCTGCGATTGACGCAGCCGCGCCAGCCGGCCGCCGACG
>JAUSDY010000147.1 GCA_030650395.1 Acidobacteriota bacterium
ACCATGCCGCGTACATCCAGCCCAGCTGGGCCCGCGGCAACAAACCCGTCGCGCGGATCGGCGAACACGTTTTTTACCGATAGTGCCGGTGTGCACGGCCCGCCTGCGGAATCGGCGGGCTGAAAATGCACATCTCCTCGCCGTTCTGTCGTATCGTCCACGCCGCGGGGGGTGCTTGTCGGCGAGGACGGGGGCAGGCAAGATGGTTAACATCGTTATACTATTGCCTGGATCGCCTCCGCACGGATAACTCCATGCCAACAACGATAACTTCCACTACACATGTCGGATATTTTCGACCGCCGTCAGGTCCAAGCTCGGTTGCGCCTGAGGGGAGAGGATCGATGGCCCGGGAGAAATGGTTTAGTGAAATCTGACGACGCCTCGGCGGCTATTTGGGTGGTCGCACTGGCGGCGTGCCTGCTGGCCGCGGCCCGGCCCGTTGCCGCCGCCGCGACGCTGACGCTGGACGATTACTTCGCGCAAGCGCTCACGCGCAGCGAAGTGGTCGCGACCCAGGGCGAACTGATTCATCAAGCGGAAGAGCGTTACCGGCAGGCCAGCGCCGCGCTGCGCCCGACGCTGAACGGCGTCGCCACCTACACCCGGCAGGACAGCGGCGCGCGGGATGCGTCGGCGAATCCCACCCGTCAAACCAACGCGCGACTCACGGCCTCCCAGCCGCTGTTCCGCGGTTTCCGCGAATTCGCCTCGATGCGCCAGACGCAGGCGCTGGTGGGCGCGCAGGGCGAGGACTACCGCCAGGCACGCACGCAACTGTTCAAGGACGTGGTGCAGAATTTCTACGACGTGCTGGCACTCGAACAGGATCTGAATAATCTCCACGAGCAGATCAACCAGAACCTTGAGCGCGAAAAAGAGTTGCGCGATCGGGTCCGCATCGGCCGTTCGCGCGCCGGCGAAATGCTGACGGTGCAAAGCACGATCAGCACGCTGCGCGCGCAGGTCGAGCAGTTGCAGGCCCAGCTCAGCGCCGCGCGCGAGGCGTTTGCGTTCCTGAGCGGCCTATCCGCCGCCACGCCGTTGCGTGACACCGAGGCCCTGCCCGCGAACCTGGAAACACTCGAAACGTATCTCGCGCGGCTGGAGTTGCGCCCGGACGTGAAGGCGGTGCAGCAACGCCTGACCGCGGCGCAGGAAAACATCAGCGTGGCTCGGGGTGCGTATCAGCCCTCGCTCGATCTGAATGCCAATCGTTATCTGGAACGCAGCGGTAGCCTCGAAAACATCGACTGGGATGTGCAGCTCGCGCTGACCATTCCGTTGTACGCCGGCGGCAGTCTGCAATCGCGGGTGCGCGAGGCGGTGTCGCAGAGCACGCAGGCCGAGCTGGGCGCGAGCCAGGTGCGCCGCCAGGCGGAACAGGAAATTCGTTCCAATTATCAAAGCGTGCTGTTCGACCGCTCGCAGCTCGAGGCGCTGGAGAAGGCGACCGAGGCCGCGCGCAAAAACTACGAGGTGCAGCGGCGTGACTACCGCCTGGGGCTGGTCACGAACCTGGACGTGTTGCAGGCCATGACCGCCTTTCAGGAAAATCAGCGGGCACTGGACCGCGCGCGCTACACCACGAAGCTCGACTTTCTTAAGTTGGAAGCGGCGGCCGTGCGTCGCCCGGCCGCGTCCGCAGAACCCGCGCCATGAACCTGCCTGAAATTGCCATCCGCCGCCCGGTGTTCGCCTGGATGCTGATGGCGGCGCTGATCCTGTTCGGCGGGATCTCGGCCTCGCGCATGGGCATCAGCCAGCTGCCCGACGTGGACTTCCCGGTGGTGTCGGTGCGCGTCGAATACCCTGGCGCCGCGCCCGAGGTCATCGAGACCAACGTCGTCGATGTCATCGAGGATGCGGTCATGACGGTGGAAGGCGTGCGCAGCGTAACGTCCACCGCGCGCTACGCCAGCGCCTCTATCAGCGTCGAGTTCGAGCTGTCGCGCGATATTGCCGACGCGCTGCAAGAGGTGCAGAACAAGGTCGCGTCGGCGCAGCGCCACCTGCCGTCCGACATCGAACCGCCGGTCATCAGCAAGACCAACCCCGAAGACCAGCCGATCCTGTGGATGTCGGTCACGAGCGAACGGCACTCGGTGCGCGAGCTGATGCGTTACGTGAAGGACTCGCTCAAGGACCGGTTCTCGTCCGTCACCGGCGTCGGCGAGATCACGCTCGGCGGCTACGTCGATCCCAACCTGCGCGTCTGGATCTCAGGCAAGGAACTGAACCGCTACGAACTGGCGGTGACGGATGTACTGAACGCGATCGTCGCCGAGCACTCGGAACTGCCCGCCGGCCAGATCACCACCGGGCTCAAGGAATACGACGTGCGCACGCTCGGCGAGGCCAAGACCGCCAAGGAATTCGAGAACATCGTCATCAACCGGCGCGGCGGCCAGCCGGTCTACAGCCGCATCCGGCTGAGCCAGGTGGCGCAGATCGAGGACGGGCTGGACGACATCCGCCGCATCTCGCGCGCCAACAGCGAGCGCGCCGTCGGCATCGGTATTCGCAAGCAGCGCGGCGCGAACACCGTGGCGGTGGCGCAGGGCGTCAAGGCGCGTATGGCCGAGGTCGCCAAACAGCTGCCGGAAGGCATGAAGATCGACGTCAACTTCGACAGCACCAAGTTCATCGAGGAGTCGGTGGATGAGTTCAAGCTGGCGCTGGCGCTGTCGGCGCTCGCCACGGCGTTCGTGTGCTGGCTGTTCCTCGGCAGCTGGACCGCGACACTGAACGTCATCCTGGCGATCCCGACCTCGATCATCGGCACCTTCATCGTGCTGTACTTCTTCGGTTTCACGCTTAACACCTTCACGCTGCTGGGCCTGAGCCTCGCCATCGGCATCGTCGTGGACGACGCCATCATGGTGTTGGAGAACATCGTGCGCCACCAGGAAAAGGGCGAGAACCGCGTGGAGGCGGCGCTCAAGGGGTCGCGTCAGGTCACCTTCGCGGCGGTGGCGGCGACGCTGGCGGTGGTCGCGATCTTCCTGCCGGTAGCGTTCATGAGCGGCGTCATCGGCAAGTTCTTCTTCCAGTTCGGCATCACCATGACAGCGGCGGTGCTGCTGTCGCTGCTCGAGGCGCTGACGCTGACGCCGATGCGCGCCTCGCAGTTCGTTCAGGCCGGCAGCCGTATCACGCGCATGGGACGCGCGGCGGATTTCGCATTCCGCGCCGTGGCCGCGCTGTACCGCAAGTGGCTTTCGGTGGCGCTCCGGCATCCGTGGAAAATCATCGGCGGCTCGCTGGTATTCTTTGCGGCCTCGTTCAGCACGCTCGAGTTCATCAACAAGGAGTTCATCCCGGCGCAGGACCAGAGCGTCTTCGTCGTGCGCGCGCAAACGCCGATCGATTCCTCGTTGGAGTTCACCGACTCGGTGATACGCGAGGCCGAGAAGTTCTTCGCCTCGCGCTCCGAAATCCGGCGCTACATGGTGGCCGTGGGCGGATTCGGCAGCGGCGGGCAGTCGAATCTGGCGAACGTCTTCGTTAGCATGAAACCGAAAGGCGAACGCGGCATCGACCCGCAGGCCGGCCACGAACTGTCGCAGCAGGAGCTGATGAGAGTCACGCGCGAGGCGCTCAAAAAGCTGGGTTTGAAGGTCTCGATCCAGGACCTGTCGCAGCGCGGCTTCACCGCCTCGCGCGGCTTTCCGGTGGAGTTCGCGGTGCAGGGGCGCGACTGGGACAAGCTCGTGGAATACTCCGAGACCATCATCGCCAAGCTCGAGGCCACCGGCCTCGTGACCGACACCGACAGCGATTACCTGCTCGGCAAGCCGGAGATCCAGATCATCCCGGACCGCGAACGCGCCGCCGCGCGCGGCGTGAGCATCCAGGCCATCTCCCAGACCGTCAACGCCATGGTCGGCGGGGTCGTTGCCGGGCAGTATTCCTCCGAGGGGCACCGCTATGACGTACGCGTGCGCCTGCGCGATCAGGACCTCGACCGCATCGACCAGATCAAGCGTTTGTACGTGCGTAACAACCGCGGCGAACTGATCCCGCTCTCCGAGGTAGTGCAGGTGCGCGAGGCCAAGAGCCTGGCGCAGATCAACCGCAACGACCGCGAGCGCGCGATCAAGATCTTCGCCAACGTCCAGGTCGGCAAGTCGCAGCAGCAGGCGCTGGCGCGGGCACATAGCATAGCGCGCGAAGTGCTGCCACCGGAATACCGGGTGCAATTCGTCGGCGGCTCGCAGTCGTTCCAGGAGTCGTTCGCGAGCCTGTGGTTCGTGCTGGTGCTCGGCGTGATCGTGGCGTACATGGTGCTGGCCTCGCAGTTCAACAGCTTCATTCACCCGGTCACGGTGCTGATGGCGCTGCCGTTCAGCGTCTCCGGGGCGTTCCTGACGTTGCTCGCGTTTGGCCACTCGCTCAACATCTTCAGCTTCATCGGCCTGATCCTGCTGATGGGCATCGTGAAGAAAAACTCCATTCTGCTGGTGGACTTCACCAACCAGGTACGCGACCGTGGCGGCGTGACCGTGCGCGCCGCGCTGCTCGAGGCCTGCCCGATCCGCCTGCGCCCGATTCTCATGACCTCATTCGCCACCATGGCCGCCGCCCTGCCGCTGGCGCTCGCGTTCGGCCCCGGCGCCGAGCTGCGCGCGCCCATGGCGATCGCGGTGATTGGCGGCGTGCTAGTGTCGACGTTGCTCACGCTATTTGTCGTGCCCTGCGTGTACGAATTGTTGGCGCGCTTCGAGCGCGACCGCCGCGCGGTGGAGACGCGGCAGCGGGAAATCGCCGAAGCCACCAAGGATGTGGCCTAGCAGGTTGCTGAAAAAGTCATTTCCCTTCTCCCTCCGGGAGAAGGCCAGGATGAGGGGGATATTAAAATCAAATGCTTAACAACTATGATCACCCTCACCCCGACCCTCTCCCGTGGGGAGAGGGAGTTTTTCAGCAACCTGCTAGGCTCGCGCCAAGGACGGCATCGACGAGCGTGCTCGCCGAACTTGTCTCCACGCTATGTGTTTTTATGACCTATCAGCGTGAATCCTGAAATTGGGTTCCGAGTAGTACCCGTTTCCACGGACACGTGGTTAAGAAACACACTGACATCAATGTTCAAAGTAACCGGCCTGCGTGGTTTTTCGCGCAGGTCCGGTTCACTGCTGGGTTAGGCCGCTGCGTCATCGGCTTTGGCCTGCGTAAGTACGGTATTGGACTGCCGCAATATTTCTGCCGCTTGCTCAATGCTTGCCTTGTTTGCCTCGACCCCGGAGAGCATGCACTGTAGTTCGGTCAGCAACTGCGCATCAAGTGCTTCTAGAACGTAGTAGTACGCAGACGGGCCATGCTTGTCGATGTAGTCGGAGTAATGCGGCAGGGCGATTTTGATCAGTTTGGAGATCGCTTCGTTGTCAGTGAAGTCCTCGTTTCCAAGCCCCCCCTTGAGAACATGCCATCGCATTACACCGTGCATCGCTACCGCTTGGAGTGCGGAGAAGATCGCCCAAACCATAGGCGAAAGGAAGGGCCGTGCTTTGGCGGCCCCACTGAGGTCGAGTTTTTTTGTGTCGAATCCGGCACCCATCATCTCGAACATTTGGCGTGCTTTCGGATCTCGTTCGGCTATGGGCGCCG
>JAUSDY010000149.1 GCA_030650395.1 Acidobacteriota bacterium
GGCCTGCTTGCCGACGGCGAGGCTGCCGACGCGCGCATCGCGCTTCAAGTACTTTGCACCGTTGAGCGTTGAAATAGTGATGGCCTCGAGCGGTGTGAAGCCGGCATCGACCAGCAGCTCGACCTGCCGCTGATTCGAGTAGCCGGGAATCACTCCGCCGCCGCCGGTCGGATCGGTGCCGGCGATCAGCAGCCCGCCCGCGCGCGCGAAGGCGCGCTCGAGCGCCATCCCTTTCGCGAACAGCGTCGCGTAGATCGATTCCTTGTTCTGCTGCGTGCGCGCGTAATTCTGCTCGAACTGCTCGCGCAACTGCGGCGTCAGCACCTCGAGGCCTGGCGGCTTCGGGCGCCCGGGCGTGAAGGTCTCGAACACGGTCAGCGTCGACGTCAGCGCCACCTGTTTTTCTATCAGCGTCTTGACCAGCGTCTTGAAGGGCGCGCCGTTCTCGTCGAGTGCCGCGATTGTCTTCTGTCCGGCGCCCTGCCCCGGGCAGACGTCCGGTTTCTTGTCGGCGACGAAATCGGTGGCCGCAAAAAACCCGTGCTCCAGGTTGTCGATGCCAAGGCCGGCGGCTTCCGCATACGTCACCGAGCAGAGATGGCCGGTGACCTTGATGCCGCGCCGGTGCGCCTCGTTGACCGCGGCGGCCAGCTCGCCGCGCGAGATCTGCATGTATAGCTTCAGCGAGGTGGCGCCTTCGTCAGTCCAATATTGGACTTGGCGCCGTGCGTCTTCCGGACCCTTCAGCGCACGCATCTGGATGAACGTGTTCACGCCATTCAGGTACGGCGCCGTCGCATCGATCGCCGGACCCGGCTTCTGGCCCGACTCGACCAGCCGCATCATGTTCAGATCCATGAAGCCATTCACATTCCCGCCCGTCCGCATGGTCGTGACGCCGCCGGCGAGGTAAAGACGCGAGAAGCTTTCGCCAAGCTGGCCGTAGACGGCGGGACCGTTCGGGTAATAAAAGTGCTCGTGCACCATCACGAGGCCGGGGATCACGCTCTTGCCGGTGAGGTCGATCACGGTGGCGCCGGCCGGTGCGGTGACGCTCGCGGACGGTCCCATGGCTGCGATGTTGCCGTCGCGGATGACCAGCGTTTGATCCTCGCGCGCGGCCGCGCCCGTGCCGTCGATCACGCGCGCATGCGTGAGCGCGACGACCGGCGCATCAACCGAGACGTAGGCGCGGACGGCGGTCGAGAGCGCTGGACGTTGCGCTGCGATGGCGACAACGGTTGCGGACGCGACCAGCGTGGCCAGAATGATTCGGGTCATTGCCATGGGCCGCATCCTACCGCACGCGCGCGATGAGCCGCCGGCAGGCGTATAGTTACCGGCAAATGGGACGCCGAGTCCTTTCGCTGGTTCTGCCCGTGTTGGGGGCCGCGTCGCTGGCGGCGCTGTTGGGCGCGCAGGCGCCTCCACCCCACCACGCAGAGTCCGCGTGGCGGGGGCCCCGGTCTGGCCCGACACCCGCAGCGCAGCCCGCACTGGTGAGCTTCGCCAAAGACATCTTCCCCGTGCTGGACGCGAATTGCCTCACGTGCCACGGCGCTGCGATGCAGTTGGCCAGGCTGGATCTGCGAACGCGCGAGAGCGCGCTCGCCGGCGGCGCTCATGGCCCAGCCATCGTCCCCGGTAACGCGGAGCAGAGCCGGCTGTTCCGAAGGATCACGGGCGCCGAAGCGCCCGCGATGCCCATGAGCGGCGATCCGCTCACTCCGGATCAGGTCGCCGCCATCAAGGCCTGGCTCGATCAGGGCGCGGCGTGGGAGGCCACGACAGTGGCCGCCGTTACAGCGGCCAACCCGATGGCGGCACTCGAGCGAATGGACATCACGCCCGAGCAGCGCAACTACTGGGCGTTCAAGTTGCCGCTTCAGGCGCCGGTGCCGGTGGTCGCCACGAAAGATTTCACCAATCCGATCGATCGCTTTCTCGAGAAGACGCGTGGCGATCGCCGTCTGAAAGCCGCACCCCGTGCGCCTCGGCTGACGCTCGTGCGTCGTGCCTACCTCGACCTGCTTGGACTGCCGCCGACGCCGGCGCAGGTTGCCGAGTTCATGGCGGACAAGACCCCTCAGGCCTGGGAACGCCTGATCGACAAGCTTCTCGCGTCGCCTCACTACGGCGAGCGCTATGGGCGCCATTGGCTCGATGTCGCGCGCTATGCCGACTCGGGTGGTTTCGAATACGACGTGCATCGGCCCAACGCCTGGCGCTACCGCGACTACGTCATCAAGTCGTTCAACGACGACAAGCCCTACAACCAGTTCCTGGTCGAACAGCTTGCCGGCGACGAGATGGACTGGAAAACCGATCAGACCCTGATTGCCACGGGGTTCCTGCGCATGGGACCGCGCGTGTTGTTCCGCGAAAAAGATAATCCGGAACGCCGGTTCGACTATCTCGACGAGATCATCGGCACCATCGGGAAAGGGACGATGGGGCTGACGGTCAATTGCGCGCGTTGCCACAACCACAAGTTCGATCCGATCGCGGCCAAGGACTACTACGCGATGCAGGCGTCCCTCTTCGGGTACGTCGAGACGGAGGTGCCGCTCGCGCCTCGCGCCGAGGCGGAGGCATACCAGGCCAAGAAGGACCAGATCAATGCGAAGCTGGCCGCGCTGAAGTCGGCGATCGCCGCGATCGAGAAGCCGCACCGCGACACGCTGGAGCTCGAGCAGATTCGGACGCGGTTTGCCGGGCACATCTACCGGGCGGCAGCGAAACCAGAGCGCGAGCGGACGCCCGGCGAAAAGCTGCTCGCGATTCAGGTCTACGAAGCGGTCAACGTGCCCGCGGCACAGCTCGACAAGGTGATGCCTGCGGTCGAAGTCGCCAGGAAGAGGGATTTGACGACACAGATCAAAGTGCTCGAATCTCAGCGGCCCGCATCGCTGCCGATGGCCGAGATCGCGACTGACGGCGACCACCGCTTCTCGCCGCTTGGCGAGGGCGACGACACCGTCAGTTGTCCCAAGTGCAGGATTCCGCCCCCGTTTCCCGGAAGCTATGTCCACAAGGACGGCAAGTACCAAGTCCCGCCGTCTTACTTCCTGATTCGAGGCGACCCCGAGAGCCGGGGCTCTCTGATGAAACCCGGATTCATCGGCGTGATCACGTACGGCAATCCGCCCACCGAAATCGCGCGGCCAGACGGCAATACGTCAGGCCGCCGCCTCGCTCTGGCGCAGTGGATTAGCTCCCAGCAAAACCCGCTGACGGCGCGCGTGATCGTCAATCGCCTCTGGCAAAAGCACTTCGGCAGCGGCATCGTCGCGACCCTCGAGAACTTCGGCAAGATGGGTGAGCAACCGACCCATCAGACGCTGCTGGACTGGATGGCCGTGGAGTTCATGAACCGCGGCTGGAGCATCAAGCAGATCAACAAGCTGATGATGATGTCGGAGGGCTACCAGATGGCCTCCGAGTTCGAGGACGCCGGCAATTCGAAGATCGACCTGGAGAACCGCTATCTGTGGCGGTTCAGGCCGCAGCGGCTCGAGGCCGAGATCGTCCGCGACAGCATGCTCGTCGCCGGCGGCAACATCAACCTGGAGATTGGCGGCGAGCCGATCTTCCCCGTCATTCCGGCCGACATTCTGGCCGGTCAGTTCCGCGGGAAGTGGGAAAACACGCCGGAAGGCCCGGCGGCCTGGCGCCGTGGCGTCTACGTCTATCGGCGCCGGTCGCTGCCGTACCCGATGTTCGATACCTTCGACCATCCCGACATGAACGTCACCGCCGGCGCGAGGAACGTCTCAACCGTTCCGACCCAGGCGCTGACGCTGCTCAATAATCCGTTCGTGTTGTCACAAGCCAGGTTGCTGGCGGAGCGCGTCAGCCGTGAAGCGAGCGACCCCTATGCGCAGGTCAACGCCGCCTACCGGATCGCGTTGGCGCGTCCGGCCACCGAGGCCGAGGCTCGGATTGGCGTGGACCTGATCACGAAGCAGTCTCTAACCTCGTTCACGCACGTCGTCCTCAACCTGGACGAGTTCATCTACCTGAGGTGAGCGGATGTCGCATCAATGCCGTCGGAATTTCTGGGACCGCCGCGAGTTTCTGTTCACGTCCGGCGGCGGCATCAGCGGGCTTGCGCTGGCGCACCTGCTTGGGCATGACGGCTTGTTGGCCGCGTCCGCCGCGCCCGACCGGTGTGCCGCGGCCGCCACGGGGGTGAATCCCTTTGCGCCGAAGCCTCCGCACCACAAAGCGCGGGCCACCGCCGTCATTTCGCTGTTCATGGGCGGCGGCTGGAGCCAGATGGACACGTTCGATCCGAAGCCCGCCCTCACGAAGTACGCGGGCGAGCCGATCGACGGCAAGGTCCGCGGCGACGTCATCGTGCGGCAGGGATTCCCCGGGCCGCTCATGCCGAGCCCGTTCTCCTTCAAGAAGTACGGGCAGAGCGGGATCGAGGTCTCGGAGATCTTCCCCCACCTCAGCCGGCATGTGGATGAGATCGCGTTCCTGCGTTCCGTCTATGGCCGTTCGAACGATCACGTCCAGGGCACCTACGAGATGCAGACCGGCCAGATCAATCTCGGGTTCCCGAGCGTCGGCTCGTGGGTCACGTACGGCCTGGGATCCGTGGCGTCGAGCCTGCCGGCGTTCGTGGTGATGACCGACGCGCGCGGCGGGCCGCTGGGCGGGCCCAACGACTGGAGCGCCGGCTTCATGCCCGCGGCGCATCAGGGGACGCTGTTCCGAGCCACGGGCGATCCGATCGTCGACCTCAAGCCTCAGGCGGGCATCAGCCCGGACGATCAGCGTGCGCGGCTTGACGCGCTCGCGAAGCTGAACGAAATCGACATGCAGAAGTTTCCGGGCAACACCGAGCTGGCGGCGCGGATCTCGTCGTACGAGCTGGCGTATCGAATGCAAGGGTGCGCGCCCGACGCCGTCGATCTCAACAGCGAGTCAGAGGCGACGAAGAAGCTGTACGGGCTCGACCAGAAGATCACCGAGCCGTACGGCCGGCAATGCCTGATGGCGCGCCGCCTCGTGGAGCGCGGCGTGCGGTTCGTGCAGATCTTCGCCGGCGGAGTCGGCAACCAGAACACCGACACGTGGGACGCGCACGGCGACATCAAGTCGAACCACACCCAGCACGCCGCCGAGGTCGATCTCCCCACCGTCGGGCTGCTCACCGACCTGAAGGCTCGCGGCCTGCTCGACACCACTCTGGTGATCATGCACTCGGAGTTCGGCCGCATGCCGATCTCACAGCGCGGCGTCGGCCGCGATCACAACCCGGGCGCGCAGACCGTGCTGATGTGCGGCGCCGGCATCAATGGCGGCCAGGTCATCGGCTCGACCGACGAGTTCGGCTACAAAGCGCAGGACCAGCCGATCTCGTATCACGACCTGCACGCGACGATGCTGCACCTGCTGGGCCTCGATCACACGAAGCTCACCTACCGGTTCAATGGCCGCGACATGCGGTTGACCGACGTCTACGGCACGCTGATCCCGCAGATCGTGAACGCGTAGCGCTGACGTTTACGAAGACGGCGTGTCAGGGGTTAGCGTATGATTTTCGCAACATGCCCGTGACCATTCCTCCGAGGCCGGCGGACACGTCGGTCGAGGCGGAACGGGTTCAAATCGATCTGCTCCGCAAGGCACCTGTCTCTCGCCGCCTTCGACTGGCGTGGTCGTTGTCGGCGACCGTGATCGGCGTGGCTCGGCGGGCGCTGGCGCGGGCGCAGCCCGACGCGTCCCAACAGGATCTCGACCTGCGGTTTGTCGAGCTTCACTATGGTCCGGATCTGGCGGCGGCGCTTCGGGCCGAGTTGATTCGCCGCCAGGGCCGCACCGAGTCTTCTCAATGACCGAGCTGGACCTGGTGGCCGCACTCAGGCCAGTGGTTGAGGCCTTCGATGCGCTCGGCGTCCGGTACTTTCTAGGCGGCTCGGTAGCGAGTTCGGCACACGGCGTGGCGCGAGCGAGTCTCGATGCCGATGTGATCGCCGAACTCGAGCCCTCCCACGTCGAGCGATTGGCTCAGCGGCTCGCCGGGGCCTATTACACGCCCATCGATCAGATGCGAACCGCAGCCGCGGAGCGGCGGTCGTTCAATCTCATCCACCTTGCGACGATGTTCAAGATCGACGTGTTCGTGTCGAAGGGCCGCCCGTTCGACCGGTCGGCGGCGGAGCGTGCGCGCCCTCACGCGATTGGCGACGAGGCGCTTGACTGCCGGTTCTTCGTGGCATCAGCGGAGGACACCGTTCTGGCCAAGCTCGAGTGGTTTCGGCTTGGCGGTGAGACCTCCGAGCGGCAATGGTGGGACATCGTCGGGGTGCTCAGGGTCGGCGCCGACGCCGATCAGACGTACATGCGCCGGTGGTCGGCTGCGCTCGGCGTCAGCGACTTGCTCGAACGAGCGTTGGCGGATGCCGGCGACTGAACAACGCGTCGGCCTTATTTTGTCTGGATTACGGACATCCAGTTGAGGGCGATCGTAATCGCCGGTGACACGCCTCCGTCGACGACGGTGTTCACCAAAAAGCGCCTGCTGTCGGCGCTGACGACGCCCATGCCACCGGAACCAAGGGGTCCAATGATTTCGTAGGGGCCGAGACGTGCACCGGGTGCAAGCGCCATGTGGGGACGCCGGAATGATACAGCGTCCTCGCCCGGGGCGTCGTCCTATCGCACGCGCTCGACGAAGCCGTCCCCCACGAACATGCGGACGACGCGTCCGCCTTCTTCCACGAACCGGACGATCTCGCCCACCCACTCCGTCGTCTCGGCCGCCGGCGCGGCGGCCTTCGCCACGGCCTCGCCGACCGTGTTCATCAACTGCGTGGCGATGGCGCCGGCGTTCGAGTCGTCTGCATTCGTGAGCACGATCACGCCGACTTTTCCGTCGAGCTGCAATAACGTATTGGTCTGATACCCGGGATAGCTGCCGCCGTGAGACACGTACACCTTGTCGCGCTCGCGGCGGACGGCGAAGCCAATCGCGTTGCCCTGCGTCCAGTTGTTTTCCAGCATCCGCACGCGATGCATCTCGCGCAACGAGCCGGTGCTGAGGATCTGACGGCCCCCCATCCGGCCCTTTCGGAACTGCGCCGAGACGAACCTGGCCATGTCTTCGACCGTCGAGGTGATGCCCGTGGCGGCGGCCATCCCGCGCGCATCCACAAAGCGGTTCACGCCGCGGGTGCCGTCGGGCATCAGCCGGTTGTAGCCGACCGCCAGCCCGCTCGCGTCCTGATCCACGCTGGACGAGGTCATGCCCAACGGTTGGTAGATGTGCTGCTGCACGTAGTCGGCCCACTTCTGGCCGCTGACCGCCTCAATCACCTGGCCGGCCACCGAGAACGCGAGGTTCGAGTACTTCCATCGCACGCCCGGCGAGAACGGCGCCTGGCGCTCGGCCATGATCGCGCGCAGTTGCTCGGTCGTTGGGAATTCCAACGTGGTCCAGTGGTCGCCGGCTTCGCGCGGCAGGCCGGAGCTGTGCGTGAGCAGCTCCTCGATGGTGATGGGCGGATCCTCGGATTCCGCGGTCTTCACCTGGAACCAGGGGAGGTACTTCGACACGGGATCATCGAGCCTCAGCTTGCCTTGCTCACGCAGTTGCATGATGGCGGTCGCGGTGAACAGCTTGCTGTGAGACGCCATGCGGAACTTGGTCTGCGGCGTCATCGGCGTCTTCTTCTCGGTGTCGGCAAAGCCAAAGCCGGTCGCCCAGATCAGTTCCTGGTCGGCGACGACGCCGACTGCGATTCCCGGCAGATGGCGATACAGGATCTGACCCTCGAGCCACGCGTTGAATAGACGCTGCGCGCCCAGAACCTCAGCGTCGCTCACGACGCTTGTCGCAGCCGCCGGCGATTGGGCTCGAAGGCTGGCCGTCGGTGGGGAGACGATCAGCGCGCCGAGCACGCCGCCCGCCACGATCAACCTGTTCAGCATGAAACGAGACATCGCTCGAACCTCCATGACTGTCGCATCAAACCGTCACAGCAACCGCGTTACCGCACGAACGAAGGTCTCAAAGTCACGTAGTTCCGTGGTCAGTGCCCTGTAGATCCTCCGTCGATCGATCTCCAGGTACTCATGAATCTTGGCGATCCGCGCCGTCACCACGAATCGATCAACCACCGAGGCGTCCTTCCCTGACGTCCTGTTTGAGTTGCCGGACGTAGCGTTCCAGCGTCGGGACCAGATCGG
>JAUSDY010000151.1 GCA_030650395.1 Acidobacteriota bacterium
GGCCTGCTCGGCGTCCTCGGCCATCGTTTCTGCGCGAACGGTACCGACGACCAAGCGCTGATTGGCTTCGCGTATCTGGGCCATGAGTTGTTTCAACTCTGACCTCGCTTGCTCCAGCGCTGTGCTGTAGTTCTTCGATTCCACGTGCAGCAGGCGCACTTCCAGCATGTTGCGCACCCGCGTCAGCACCTCGGCTAGATCGAACGGCTTGCTGATGAAATCCTTCGCGCCGGCCTGCAGCGCGCGCAGCTTGTGTCCGGGAAGGGCGGTAATCACGAGGACCGGCAGGTAGTCGTCCTTCTCGATGTCCTTCAGGCCTTCCATGACCTGGAATCCGTCCATGCCTGGCATCTGAAGATCGAGGAGGATCAGGCAGTAGCGGTTCTTGCGCTGAAGCTCGCAGACCTCGCGCGGATCCATCGTGGAGGCGATCGACGTATAGCCGGCGCCGCGCAGCATACGCTCCAGCAGCTCGACATTGGCTTCCTGATCGTCGACGACCAGGATGCTGGCGTTAAGAATCGCGGCTGCACTGATCATGGCAATCGTTCTGCTTCATATGCGAGGCCGATCACACGGCCGACGTCGCGGGAGAGCCGTTGCCGGTCGATTGGCCCGGATCGCCGTGCCGCAGCACGGCGATCGTCAAATCGTCGGTGAGTGGCCCGGCGGCGCGCCCCAGCTCGACGAGTCGGTCAGCAATACCCGCGGCGCTGGTGGCGTCATCGATCAGCGCCGCCAGCACCGAGCGGTCCATCAGCAGGTCCGGCTGCGCCTGAGTCAGGCCGTCGCTGTAGACGATGAGCACGTCGCCCGGCTCGAGCACGATGGAGTCTTCGCGATAGACCTCGTCCGAGAGGACCCCCAGCGGCAGTCCCACGTGTCGCAACTCTTCAACGGTCCCGTCCGCGCGCCGGAACAGCACGAAGCCATGCCCCGCGTCAGAGTACGAAAGCCGGGCGGTCGCGAGGTCGAGTTGGGCGTGAAACAGGGTGACGAACGATCCCGACCTCGCCAGATCCGGATCGAGCGTGCGGGCCGCTCGCTGCAACGCCGCGGCCGGCCCGTTTTGTGGCACCACCGCGCGCAGCACCGCACGCACCGTCGCCATCATCAGCGCCGCCGGCATCCCCTTCCCCATCACATCGCCGACCACCAGGCTCAAGACCGACGGACTGAGCTCCTGCCAGTCGTAGAAGTCGCCGCCCACTTCGCCTTCGCCGGCGGGCACACAGCGCGCGGCGAGCTCGAATCCGTGAACCTGGGGATCGGCAGGCGGCAGCAGCCCGGCTTGCGCCTGGCCGGCGCGGGCCAGCTCGATTCCCAGGTGCCGCCGCAGCGCCGCGTTCTGGCGTGCGAGCGTCAGACGTGAGATCGTACGATCGAGCGCCGCTTGGAATTCGGCGCCGTCGAAAGGTTTGCGCAGGTAATCGTCGGCCCCATGCCGCAAGGCATTGATGGCCATCTGCTCCAGACCCATGGGGGCGGTCAACACCACCGCCATGTCCAGGTTCTGGGCGCGGATCACCTGCAGCACGTCCAGCCCGCCGAGGCGCGGCATCGTGACATCGAGAAACGCGACGTCGGGTGAGAAGTCCTTGAACTGCGCGAGCGCTTCCTCGCCGTTTTCGGCGCTCTCGACGATGAACCCTCGCGCTTCCAGACGAGCCTTCAGCAGGCAATGGATCTCGGGATTGTCGTCGACGATCATCACCCGGCTGATGGTCCGCCCGGCCAGGTGGGCGGGCGAGACACGGGGACTGGGTGTAGCAACGGGCGCAGAGGCGCTGCCACCTGAGGCGCGGCGGCCTCCGCGTCGAGTGCGCCGGCGATTGGGGACATTGTCGCGCCGGCTCGCGAGCCCAGATGCTGTCATCGGCTGCTCAGTAACATGGCCTACTCCCACGCCATGCAGCATGCCGGAGTGGAACACTGGCCGTCTGTTCCTTTATGAACACCCTCGCCACCGCACGGGTGGGCGTCGAGGTGAGTGTGGCGCCACCCCTTCAGCTCTGGCTTGCTGCTCGATCTGGCTCACCACCCGACAGGTTGACCTGCGCCTGCGCCCTGAGGAATTCCATCAACGCCTGTTGCTCTTCGCTCCATTGCCATGAGGGCGGCGCCGGAATGCTGAGTTCTAGTTTACTTAGCGACGTAGACCGAAACGCTCTTCTGCGCGAGCGTCTTTCCGGTCAGGTCTTTCGCAACGAAAGTGATCACGTAGGGGCCGGCGCCGCGCCAGGTCCAACGGTCCACTTTCACCGACGCCTCCTTGTGCGCGCCACCGATTTGACTGTCGAACATGCCATTCAACTTGCCACCGTCCACCTGCCAATACATGCGGTAGTCGGTCAAGACCATATTCTCCACACGCGCCTTGAACGGCTGGGTCCCCGAAAGCGTCGCCCCATCAGTGGGCCACCAAGTACTGAGGTTGGTGACAACAATCGGCGCCACGGGCACGGCCGACACCTGGCTCGAATTGGCACTTTCGCCGCCTGTGTTCGTCGCGGTCACGACATAGTAATACGTGACTCCATTCGTCAAGCCCGTCTGCGTGAAGCTTCTCGTCGTCAATCCACTGGCTAACGGTTGATAGGGCCCGCCGCTGGCCGTCGCGTATTTGACGCTGTAGCCCGAAGCCCCGTCGGCGACCGCCCACGTCAGGCTCACCTGCGCGTTGCCGGCGACCGCGCTCAGCGAGGTCGGCGCTGCAGGCAGAGCAACAGGCGGAGGCGCGGCGGCGGCGGCTTCAATCATGCCATCGCGGAAGGGCGCGAAGGCAAGCTTCGGGAACCCATCTGCGTGCAAGAGTCCCCAGTGGCGTTCGGCAACGCCATGGTAGTTGTTCGTGTCGAACGCCGGATCGTCTGACAGCATGCGCCAGACCATGCCCTGCACGCCCGCCGCACTGAACTCTCCCATCCTGCCGAAAATATCTCTGACCACCGTGTCCTGGTAGACCTCGTAGGACGGTTCCGGATAGGACGAAAACGCAAAGTCGGTCACGAACGTGGGCTTCGCGAACGTGGTCTGAAAGTACTGCGCCGCCGTAATCAACTGGTCGGCGCCGGACAGGTATGTCGAGGCGTCTCGGATCGATGACTGCAGCGCCATCGTGCCGAGCAGATCGGCCGACGCGACGGCGCGGTCAAAATTCGTCCAGTACGGTTGCCCCCAGCTTCCGAAGCTCACAATGACCTTGAGCCCGCGCTGATGGAAGATCGCGGCTTGCTCCGCGAGGTAGCCGTCGAACGGCTCGTAGTTCTCGATCCCGTTCTTGTTGAACTCGGTTTCGATCACCACCAGCGCCTGCGAATCAGCCCCGCCAACACTGACGATGAGGTCGGCAAGCTCGTTGGACAGGCGAGTCCAGGTCGCCTTGTCCTTCTGCACGCCCTGATACCGGTCCGTGCAGCCGTTTTCAACGCAGCTTGGGCTGATGTCGTCGCCCCAATACCACCACTGGACCACGGGAACCGCGCCGGCAGCCTTGGCCTCCAGAAGATCCTGCTCGATGCCGTTCCAGCCCCACTTCTGGTTCCATGCCCCGGCCCACGTGCTGCCGTAGGTGACCGGCATCCCCAGACTGCGGGCGCGGTTAACCGACTTGGCGTCGAAACCGAACTGTACCGGCGCCTGCGCCATCACCGACGATGACACCAGCGTGCATAGCGCGGCAAGAAAGCCGATTCGCACGAGGTCGGACCCGCGGCGGCCGCCTCGCGGCGTGCGCCGGCGATCGGGGACATCGTTGCGCCAGCGGTCGGCAGTATTCGCGTACAGAACGGGAGCGGTGCTCGAGTGGGAAAAGTTGTTCAAGATCTGATTCCTTCCGATTGATGATCTTCAGGATTGCGACACGTCCAATCAGCTGAGCCCCGAATACTCAGCGGCACTCTGCCGTTGAGCTTGAGCGAAAAGCCAGCCGACTGTATTGGGTCGTACTTAGGGATACGCCGGAATCCGCATGAACGTACAGGCCTTCGGCACATTTCTCGCCCCGTGAACCCTCTGTGCCTCGACCATTCAAGCGCGCCCCACGCTTCAGGTCGGGAAAGGTTGTCCAGCTGGTGGGAAGCGCGTTTTACGACTGAGCACGAACTGTGCATAAATGTCCGTGGTGATCCCGAAACCGGTCGATGCCGGCGTGTTATTGCGCGCGCAGCAGGGAGATCGGCGCGCCTTGGAAATCTTCTTTGGTCACCACCTTCCCTTGCTGAGAAGCTGGGTGGCCAGCAGGGTGCCTCGCTGGCTCGAGCCCCAAGCCGACAAGGACGATCTGGTTCAACTGGCCGCGATCAAAACGCTTCGGCGGCTCCATCACTTGTCGCCTGACCGCCTGGACACCATCCAGCCGTACATGCGGCAGACTGTTCTCAACCTCATACGGGATGAGGCACGACGAGCGGGGCGAACGCCCAGCCACGTGCCGATTGAGGATGAGCACCACGCGAGCAGAGATGTGTCGGCATTGGATGAACTGGCCGGCCGCGCGGCCTGGAACGCATATCGAGCCGCCAAGAAGCAGCTCTCCGCTCGCGATCGGAAAGCCGTTGTGGGACGCGTTGAGCGCGGCCTTTCGTACGAGTCGCTGCAGGAAGTTCTCGGCGTCGAGAGCCGCAACACCGCCCGCGTCGTCGTCACACGCGCCATTGAACGTCTAGTCAGGAGGATGTGTGCCGCGCCGGGCGCATTGCCGGATCGGGTGTGCCGTCCGCGCAAGGAAGCGAACCGACGAGGTCGGGTTGCTCGACGGCCCCCACGTCGTGCCGCGGGACGCAAGTGATCTGTGTTGGCACGTAGGTTCAAGCTTTCACGTTGGTCGTGCGGACGGACCTTTAGCTTAGGAGTTCTCGAACGATCGCCGTGTCCGGGGCGAGTCCAGGTTAGCGCTGTCCCGACGGTCCGGAGGCCACGGCGGCGGAGGCCACCGTTGACGCGGAGGCCACGGCTTTCGACTCCCTCTGCATGCCACTGAGGAAAGACGTGAAGGCAAGCTTAGGACTGCCGTCCGCGTGCAGGAGTCCCCAATGGCGTTCGGCGATGCCATGGTAGTTGTTGGTATCGAACGCCGGATCATCAGCCAACATGCGCCAGAGCATGCCCTGCACGCCCGCGTCCCTGAATTCGTCCATCCTGCGGAAAATGTCTCTGATCACCGTGTCCTGGTAGTTCTCGTAGGACGGTTCCGGATGGGATGAAAACGCAAAGTCGGTCACGAACGTGGGCTTCCCGAACGTGGTGTGAAAGTATTTCGCCGCCTTGATCAACTGGTCGGCGCCGGACAGGTACGTCGAGGCGTCACGGACCGACGACTGCAGCGCCATCGTGCCGAGCAGATCGGCTGCCGCCACCGCGCGATCGAAATTCTTCCAGTGTGACTGACCCCAGTTCCCGAACCCCACCACGACCTTGATGCCACGCTGATGGAAAATGGCTGCCTGCTCCGCGAGGTAGCCGTCGAATGCCTCGTGGTTCTCGATCCCGTTCTTGTTGAACTCGGTTTCGATCACCACCAGCGCCTGTGAATTAGCTCCGCCCACACGGACGATCAAGTCGGCGAGCTCGTTCGACATGCGCGTCCACGTCGCCTTGTCTTTCTGAACGCCTTGATACCGGTCCTTGCATCCGTTCTCGACGCAACCCGGGCTAATGTCGTCGCCCCAGTACCACCACTGGACAACGGGAACCGCGCCGGCCGCCTTGGCCGCCCGGAGATCATCCTCGATGCCCCTCCAGCCAAACTTCTGATTCCATGACCCAGCCCACGTACTGGCGTACGTGACGGGCATCCCCAGACTGCCGGCGCGTTGCAGAGACTTGGCGTCGAAACCGAACTGCATTGCCCCTTGCGCGATGGCCGACGATGACACCAGCGCGAACAGCCCTGCAAACACGCCGGTCCGCACGACCTCGGACGCTCGGCGGCCGCCTCGCGACCCGATGCGGCGGTCGGCATTGCCCCGGCGACGCTCAACGGAGGGTTGAGAGACACCGGCATCGCGCGAAGGACGAATTCGGAAGATGGACATGACTACGGTCTGTAGGACCTTGACCTTTATGGTAGCAACATTCCGGCCAAACCCACCTCGCGAAACGCTGTGATTTTTTTGATTTCGCTCAGCAGACTGCAACCAAAAGTGGACGTGACTACGCTTCGAGCGCGCCAGCTGTTGCGTAGGTGATTCAGGCCCCAGTACCAGACCGGGATGGTAATGCCCTGGTACAAGAACGAAGACCGAGGGCTGGATGCACGACTCGACCGTGGCAGTCCTCAAGGCGGCTTGATCCACGCGCGCATCGCCACCTGATCGACTGCGCCGAAGGCGTCGGTGCCCTTGAAGCTCCACGGCCACGCGCCGAGGTAGCCGCCGTCGCGGGCCAGGGTCAGGTAATCCTCCAACGAGTACGCCGGCGACAGGTGATCGGCGGGATGCACGCGCGGGTCGGAGGGATGCTCGCCAATCAGTAGCGGCTTGGTCAGCCCGAAGCTGGCAGCGGTCCTGCCGAACACCGTCTCATCACGATCGGGGTATCGCACATCCGGATAGGAGTGCACCTGGATGAAGTCGAGCCCGAGGTCCGGATGGTCCCACTCCGCCGCGAAACGGACCCGCCCGCCGCCGACGGTGACGAGCGCGCGCGACCGCGCGTGAATGCGTTCGGCCGTGACGCGAATAACGTGACGCAATTCGTCGAGCGGCATGGGCTCATTCGCGCGATTGGGCTCGAGGCCTTCGGTCACCCAGTCGGGCTCGTTGATCACATCGAACGAATGGACCGCGTGCCCATAACGCTCGAGCACCGGTTCGATCAACCGGTCCAGGAACACTGACCTGCCCGCGTCCGACGCCAGATACTGCCGGCGGCCGGCATCGTGCACCCACGAGTAGTCGAGCAGGACCAGGCACAGCCGCACGCCGGCGTTCGACGCGCACTCGAGCGCGGCATCCATGTCGTCGAAGAAGCCGTCAGCGATTCCGGCCAGCTCGCCGTCTGCGTTCCAGGCCACCCCGCCGCGGCCGTCGGTGAACACGAACCAGCGGACAACTTCGACGCCAGTCGCCGCCATCGCTGCCAGGTCGGCGCGCACCTCGGCGGCGTGCATCGAAACGCCGGTGTGGCTGTTCCAGATGTTCCTGCCGAAGTCACACCCGTAATTGGCGCGGCCCTCGAACACGGTCCACGGATAGTTGATGCCGGGGATCAATCGATTGATGATCTGCGATCAGGTGCCGCGACGTGAGAAAATCTGAAGATGAGATGGCCGGGCCTTGGTGCGATGGCGCTCATCGCCCTGGTGGGATGTTCGTCGCCGGCACCGTCCGACCCCGCGCCGGCCGCAAGCCGCGCCGCGCCGGAGCGGAGGCCCATAGCAGCGGCCGCCCCCGAGCCGCCCTTGTCGGGCGATGCGCTCGAACGGGCCCGCGCCGTTGCCACCGGTGATCTCGACGCCATCGCCAACCGCGGCCTGTTGCGGGTGCTGGTCGTTGCGAGCCGCACGGAGTACTCGATCGCCGACGGCCGACAACGCGGCGCCACGTTCGACGCGGGCAAGGCTTTCGAAACATTCTTGAACTCGAACGTCGATGCCGCCAGTCCTGTAAGGGTGGTGTTCATCCCGACCCGAAACGACGCGCTGGTCGCCGACCTCAACGCCGGCCGTGGCGACATCGCCGCGAATCTGGCGTTGACCTTCGAGCGCGACGACCAGGTGGCGTTCAGCGAGCCTGTTCGCAACGGCGTGCGCGAGCTGATCGTCACCGGCCCTGGCGTGCCGCCGATCGTGAGCCTCGAAGACGTCGCTGGGCGCGCGATCCACGTCCGCAAGAGCAGCGAACACTACGCGAGTCTCGTGCGGCTCAACCAGCAGCTGGCCAAAGTCGACAAACCGGTGTGCAAGATCGTCGTCGCCAACGAAGCGTTACTGGATGAAGATCTGGTGCAACTGGTCAACGCGGGAAAGATTCCGGCCACGCTCGTGGACGACTATGTGTTCAAGCTGGTGAAGGCCACGGTGCCGAAGGTTGCGGTCAACGAGGATGTGGCGGTGAGCCAGGACGGCGTTCTTGCGTGGGCGGTGCGGAAGGATTCGCCGAAGCTGGGCGCTCTCGTGAACGAATTTATCAAGTGGTACGCCCTCGCAGAGATACCCCGTCGATAGAATGCAATGATGCAGCGGATGCGCCTCGACAAGCGTCTCAAAGAGGCGCATCCGGCTCTCTCGTGGCGGCAAGTCCGCGAGGCAATAGAAAAAGGGCAAGTGAGCGTCGATGGCCGGGTCCAGCGGGATACCGGCCTCGACGTTTTTTCCTCGGCGGCGATCAGCCTCGATCTGAACCGCCCGGCGCAGCTCAAGGTCCGCGCCTCCTTCGACATCCTTCATGAAGACGAGCACATCATCGTGCTCAACAAGCCCGCGGGGCTGCTCTCCATTCCTTCCAGTCCCGGCCTCGGCGGCACCGAAGACACCGTGCTCAAGCGCGTGCGCGAGTACATGGCGTTCAAGCGCGGCCACAAGACCTATGTCGGCATGCTGCACCGGCTCGATCGCGACACCTCGGGTTCGCTCGCGGTCGCGTTGTCGAAGGATGCGCATGCCGCCGGCCGCGATCTCTTCAAGCATCACAAGTTCGAGCGCCACTATCTCGCCCTGGTTCAGGGCATTCCCGATCCACCAAGCGGCACCATCGAAGCGCGCATTTCGACCGGCTACCGCAGCGGCCGGCGCAAGCTGGTAGACGACGAAGACGAGGGCTTGGAAGCGTCGACGGATTATCTGGTCAGGGAAAGGCTCAAGGGTGCGGCACTGCTCGAATTGCGCTTGCACACCGGACGGCAGCATCAGATTCGGTTGCACCTGGAACAACTGGGACACCCTTTGATTGGCGAACGCGTCTACGCGGCCGCGCGCGCGGTGCGTGGGGACAAACCTTTAGGTTTGTCCTCCCGGGTCTCGGCTCAGCGCAACATGCTGCACGCATGGACGCTCTCCTTCCCGCATCCGCTGCTCGACGCCCGCATCTCGGTCGACGCGCCATTGCCATCCGACTTCGAACAATTGCTGGCGCGCCTCCGGCCGAGCCGGTCGAGATAAACTGCCGGCGATGCGTTCCCCTCGTCTCACCGCGCTAGCTGCTGTTGTTCTGCTCGCCGCATTCGCTGTTCCAGCTGATTCCCAGACGCCGGTCTCATCACCAGACGGCCGCCGCCAGATGACCGCCGTGCCGGTGACGGGCGCGATCACCGTCGACGGCGTGTTGAATGAAGACACCTGGTTGAAGGTCGTGCCGGCGGGCGCGTTCATTCAAGCGGATCCGCTCGAAGGCCAACCGGCGAGCGAGGCCACCGAGGTCCAGATCGCGTACGACGCCGACAACCTTTATGTCGCGGTGCTCTGTCGCGACGCCGACCCGTCTGGCATTGTCGTCAACGAGATCCGGAAGGACTTCGCCGGCCGCGATCAAGATACGTTCGACGTGCTGCTCGACACCTTCAGCGATCGCCGCAACGGTTTCGTGTTCTCCACCAACGCCGCCGGCGCGAAGTCCGATATGCAAATCGCCAACGAGGGCCGCGACGTCAACACCAATTGGGATGCGGTGTGGTGGGTCGAATCGCGCCGCACCGCGGAGGGATGGACGGCGGAGTTTCGCATCCCGTTCAAGACGCTGCGGTTCGAAGCCGGCGAGGGGCGAAGCTGGGGGATCAACTTCGCCCGCCGGGTCCGGAAGAAAAACGAGGTCAGCTACTGGTCGCCGGTGTCACGTGCGTATTCGATCTTTCGCGCGTCCGCGGCCGGCGATCTGATGGGCCTGCCCGCGCTCAGGCGCGGCCGCAACCTCCGCATCAAGCCGTTTTTCGTTGGCGGCGCGTTACGCGGCGTCGGCGAGCGCAACTACGACGGCGACTTCAGCGGCGGGGTCGACTTCAAGGCCGGCATCACCCCGTCGCTCACCCTCGACGCCACCCTCAACCCCGACTTCGCGCAGGCCGAAGCCGACGAACAGCAAGTCAATCTCACCCAGTTCAGCTTGTTCTTCCCCGAGAAGCGCGAGTTCTTCCTCGAGAACTCGGGCATCTTTTATTTCGGCGACATTCCCAGGAACCAGCGCCAAACCACGCGGTTTCGTCCGCCCGAGGAAGATCTGCTGCTCTTCTTCAGCCGGCGCATCGGGTTGAGTGACGCCGGCGTGCAGCAGCCGCTCTACGGCGGCCTCCGCCTGACCGGACGCGCCGGCGCTTTGGGCGTCGGCTTGATGACGATGCAGAGTGAGGAGAATGAGGGGAAGGCGGGCAACAACTACACGGTGGTGCGCGTCAGGCGCGACATCTTCAAGAGCTCCGACGTCGGCGCGATCGTCTTGTCGCGCCAGCCCTCTGGAGGCAGCAGTGACTTCAACCGCGTTGCGGGCATCGACGCGAATTTCCGTTTCTTCAGGAGCCTGAGCATCAACGGGTTTGCGGCCCGCTCGGATTCGCCGGGAGTGACGACGAACCAGAACTCAGGCAAGGCCTCTCTCGGCTGGGAAGACAGCACCAAGCGCCTGCAGGCGTCGATCATGACGATCGGCGAAGGCTTCAAGGACGATCTGGGGTTCGTCCGCCGCTCGGGCGTCACGCGGCAGTTCTACGACTGGGCGTCGTTCTGGCAACCGGAGTCACTGCGTAAGCGCGGCATCCGGCAGCTGCAACCGCACGCGCGGATGTTTCATTACGCCGATCCCTCCGGCAACCTCGTCTCGCGCACGATTCATATCGCCAACCAGACCACCTGGAACAACGGATCCTTCATGGAGTACGGGTTCGAGCCGCGCGTCGAGGCAATCTCGAGGCCGTTCACGATCTCGCCGGGGGTGGTCATTCCGCCGGGACGCTATCAATGGATTCAGCACCTTTTTCTGTTCGAAGGCGATCACAGCCGCAAGCTGTCGGGGTCGATCCGCGGGAATCTCGGACAGTTCTGGAGCGGGACGCAGAAAACCATGCAGATCAGCCTGCTCTATCGTCCCACCTACCGGGCGGTGTTCGACCTCGGGCTGCAGGTGAGCGACATCGATCTCCAGGTGCCGCACCGGTCGTTCACGACTACGCTGGTCAACTTCCGCAGCGGCTATTCGTTCAGCACCAACATGTTTCTCGATGCGCTGGTGCAGTACCGGAGCGACGTCAAGCAGTTCTCCGCCAACCTGCGCTTCAACCTGATCCACCGCCCGCTCAGCGACTTCTTCATCGTCTACAACGAGGCGCAGTTCACCGACACCACGCAGACCGCAGGACGCGGCCTGGTGGTCAAATATACGCAGATGTTCTCTTTCTGAAAGGTTCAGAAGGGTTCGGAAGGGTTCTGAAGGGTTCAGAGGGGTTCGAACCTTTCAGAACCTTTCAGAACCTTTCAGAACCTTTCAGAACCTTTCAGAACCTTTCAGAACCTTTCTGAACCCTTCTGATGAGGAGCGGCTTGACCGCCGCCATCACGATCAGCACAAGCCCGAACGTGCAGACGATGGTCGCGCCGGTCGGCAGATCGAACTGCACTGAGAAGTACATCCCGAGCACCGACACAACTGTGCCCATGCTCCAGCCGATCGCCAGGCGCTTGCCGATCCCTTCGGCGTAGAGCATTGCCGCCACCGACGGCACGATCAGGTAGCAGAACACCAGCAGCACGCCGGCGATCGAGACCGACCAGGTGACGACGAAACCGAACGACGCGTAAAACAGAAAATCCCACAAGCGCAGCGAAATGCCTTCGGCTTGGGCGCGGTCGGGATACATGGAAATCAGCAGGAAGCGGTGCCGGAAGATGTAGTGGAACACGCTGATCAGCGTGTAGACCGCCGCGGTCTTGCCGACCTCGGTCCACGACACCGCCAGGATATTGCCGACCAGCATGTCCTTGAGGTGTTCGGCCTGCGAGGTGGACTGGCTCATGGCCACAATCGCGGCCGCCGATGCCACGGCGTAGGAAATGCCAATCATCGCCTCCGGCGGGATGCGCGCGTTGCGGCCGTGTGGAAGGCTCGAGAACACCGCCGCGCCGATGAAGGTAAACCCGAGGCTGACCCAGTAGACAGCCGGGCCGTGCGGATCGCCGCCCGTGAATGGCATGAGCAGCGCGACGGCGGCCCCCAGGGCGGCGATCTGTGCGAGCGACAGGTCAACGAAGATGACCCCACGCTCGACGACGTGCACACCCAGGTAGGCGTGCAGGCCCGTGAGGATCAAGCTGGCGACAAAGGGCGCCGCGAGGAATTGCAGGACTGTCGTATCCATACGGCTACCGCCCGAGCACTTGTTTAAAGGTCGTCGTGAGCAGGTTGATGTTGTAGTCGAACAGCTTGATGTAGTCGCTGGCCTCCTTCACGCCCCCGGTCGAGGGCGCCAACACGACCACTTTGCCGCCGGCCTCCCGGACGATAGCCTCGGGCGTCTTCAGATCGAAGTAGGGTTCGACGAGGATGATCTTCACCTGCTGGCGCTTCATCTCCGCAATGAGGGCGATGGTGTGCGACGGTGACGGCGGAATCCCGGGCTTCGGCTCCACGTAGCCGATCACGTCGAGCCCGAAACGTTCGGTAAAGTTCGGCCAGGAGCGGTGATAGGTGACGACCTTGGTGCCCTTGTACGGCGCCATCGCCGCGTCCCACCGCTTCTGCGCATCGGCCAGCCGGCGATCGAAGTCCGCGTAGCGCTGTTCGAAATAGGATTTGTCGGCAGGTGCGATGCCGCTCAGCGCGCGGACGATCGACTTCGCGATAGTCCGGCCGTTGTCGGGATCCAGCCAGTAGTGCGGGTTGCCCGAGGGGTGCACATCGCCCATCGCGCGCGTGAGCTGTACGGTCGGCATCTCCAGGATGCGCACGTCGACGGAGGCGTCGAGATAGCCCGGGCTGCCTGGCTGAATCTTCGCATTACGGCTCTGCGTGAGCAGCGGCGGCAGCCACCCGATCTCGAGCTCTCGCCCGATCACTATGAGCAGATCCGCATCATGGAGCTTGATGATGAAGCTCGGCTTGGGCTCGACGAAATGCGGATCCTGGTAGCCGCGCGCCAGCGATTCGACGGTGATCTTGTCGCCGCCGACTTCGCGCGCCAGCGCCGCGAGATCCTCGGTGGTGGTGATGACTTTCGGCGGTGACGCCAGCGCGGGCGACGCAGCCGCCAGCGCGAGAAGCAATGCTGCCGAATGGGAAATGAATGACTTCATGATGCCCTTCTTGCCTAAAACACGTGCGCGCCGTGCGCGCCAATGGAAAACAGAATCTGGAACAGGAACTCGTTGGCCTTGACGCCGTCGCCATAGTTGGTGCGGCGGTACTGGCCGCGAATCTGGTTGAACTCGCTCGGCCAGAACGTGAGCGAGACCGATCCGCCTTCGTCGACGAGCGCATTGTCGAAGGCCCGCGCCGATCGATCGTAGCGGGCGCCGGCAAACCAGCGCCGCGCAAACTGATACTCGCCGCTGCCGTAGAATCCGAACGCCGTCGGACCCCACAGGCCCGCCGAACGGGGACGGCTCCACACCAGCTCGGTGCGGGCCAGGAAACGGCGATAGATCGCGCGCCGCAACGGCCGGTAGCGGAATGTCGCATCAAACCCCACGAGCCGGGTGGAGTCGTCTTCATCGAACGCCGGCACGTCCGGCGTGCCAGCGGAAGGACCGGACGCAAACGACCCGCCGACATCGAGGTTGGAGCCTTCCGTGATGTCACGATACGCGCGCAGCCGCCCAACGTAGGTCAGCTTCGATCGCTTGGGCGAGGCAAACACCTCGGAGTCGCCGTAGAACGCCTCGCCGGTCGCCTCGAGGAACAGCGCCGAGTTGCTGATCAGCCGGGATAGCGACACGCCCGAGAGCGAAATGCCCTCTTCGCCGCCGACGAGGTTCTGCGTCACCAGCGGGCGATCGGTCCACGGCAGCGCGTGGGCATGCAGTGTGTTCACCTTCCCGAACTGCGCCCGCATCTTGCCGGCCTTGAGCAACAGTCCAGCGGGCAGGCTGGTGAAGGTGACAAACCCTTCTTCGATCTCCAGGCCCTCAGGACCCGCTGCCAGAAAAAAATCGGCGCGCGCGTAGGGGTCGACCACGGCCTGGAGCGACGTTTCGACTTCGTTCAGGCCGAGCGCCGGCTGGTCGCTGTTCTTGTTCTGGCCTGCGACGCCGAGAAAGTTGCCAATCACGGCGATGTCCGGGTTGAACATCTTCGAGGATCCCGCCCCGGCCAGCTGCACCGGCACGGGTTGCAGAACGGGCTCGGGCGCCGGCGTTGGCGGGCCGGCGGCGATCGTCTTGATGCGCTCTTCGAGCGCGGCAAGGCGCGCCTCGTACTGCTCGCGCAACGCCGCGAGCTCCTGCCTGAGTCGATCGACTTCCGCTTGCGCCTGGCGCGCTTCCTCAGCGGGCGGCGGCGGGCTTGCCTGCGCCGACGCGGGCACGGGCGCGAAGACGCCGATCGCGAGAACTGCGAACACTGACGATCGGACTACCGGTAACCAAACCATCACGACCCCCCGGTTTACTTTCGACAGGAAATGCTGGCCGCGACTACCACGCCGCTCGCAGGCGCCCGTTCAGGAGCCTACGTAATGGGTGGAGACACGACCGGTGATTTCAGATCGAGAAGAAGACGGGAGGTCCGCGCGATGACGGTGCGGCCTGGACGGCCGTGAATGCAGAACTGTCGGAGAGTGCCTGGCCTGAGGTCAGATCAAGCGGCACGACGAGCCGGGCTTCGTCGGAGGCGACGGCGCCACTCATGGCACGCATGAGATGGCAGACGTAACAGTGGGAGGGCTGACCTTCGCCCGCCACAGCCGCTTCTAACTTGGTTGGTGTCGATTCGCCGCGGCCCGGCGCCGTCAGGCACGCCGAATCGTCGGCCAGGCCGAGCGGATGCGCTTCGTAGAGCGGCAGCATCCACCCGCACAGGAAGGCGAACAACGCCAACCGGGCGAGCTCACGCCGCTGCCGGCGAAGCAGGAACATACCTCGTACTGTATCATCGGCCACCCGAAACGGAGATCCCATGCCCCGACCCCACTGGCTGCCTCTTCTGTTCGTTGCCTCGACGCTTGCCGGGTGCGCGTCCCCGCCGGCTCACGCGCCGCAGCCGCGTTTCTCGGTGGTCGAAGCCACGATTCCCGACATGCAGAAGGCGATGATGGACGGCCGCATCAGCTCGCGCGGGCTGGTCGAGCAGTACCTGTCGCGCATCGCGCTCTACGAAGACAAGCTCAATGCCGTGATCACGGTGAATCCGAGAGTGTTCGAGGAAGCCGACCGCCTCGATCAGGAGCACAAGCAGGGCAAGATCCGCGGACCGCTGCACGGCATTCCCATCGCGCTCAAAGACAACGTGCTCACCACTGACATCCGCACCACCGGCGGCGCCATTGCCTTCGAGAACCTGATGCCGCCCTACGACGCGACGCTCACGAAAAACCTTCGCGACGCCGGCGCGGTGATCATCGCCAAGACGGTGATGACGGAGCTGGCCAACTACATCGCCGCCGGCATGCCGGGGAACTACTCGGCGGTTGGCGGATACGGGCTCAACCCGTACGATCCGCGGCTCGACCCGCGGCCCGCCAATGCCGACGGCCGCCCCGCCCTCGGCACTGGCGGCTCCAGCTCGGGCATTGGCACCGCCGCCAATTTCTGGGCCGCCAACGTCGGTACAGAGACGTCGGGGTCGATCTTGAGCCCTTCGAACCAGAACATGCTCGTCGGCATCAAGCCAACCGTCGGACGGATCAGCCGTTACGGGATCATTCCGATCACGGCCGACCAGGACACCGCTGGTCCGATGGCGAAGACGGTGACCGACGCCGCGATCCTGTTCGGCGTGCTCGAAAGCACCGCGCCCGATCCGAACGACCCGGCGACCAAGGCCTGTCAGCCGCCGCCCAACCGCGACTACACGCCGTTTCTCAAGCGCGAGGGGCTCAAGGGCGCGCGCATCGGCATTCCGCGCGCCAACTACTACGACAAGCTCACGCCGCCCGGCGACAAGGAGGCGCGCGGCGGTATCAGCGAGGCACAGGCCAAGTCGATGGCCGATGCAATCGCGGTGCTGAAGAAGGAAGGCGCGGTGATCGTGGACCCCGCTGACATTCCGAGCGTGATCGATCCGGACCCGGCCAACAACTTCCTGAAATGGGGCTCGTGCGGCGGGCCCGCCGACGTGAGAGGCAAGGATCTGAATTGCTCGTACGCGCTTAAGTACGGAATGAAGCGCGACTTCAACATCTTCCTGGCGTCGCTTGGCGCGGCGGCCCCGGTCAAGACGCTGGCGGAGCTGCGCGCGTTCAATACCGCGCATGCCAATCGCAACGCGATCAAGTACGGCCAGGCCAACCTCGACGTGTCGGATGAAATGGACATCGAGAAGGACAAGGCGCGTTGGGAGGCCGACCGCGCCAAGGACATTCGTCTCGGCGGCACGCACGGCATCGACGAGGTGATGAAAGCGCAGAAGCTCGACGCGCTGCTCTTTCCGGGCGCGAGCGGCGCCGGCATCGCCGCCAGGCCGGGTTATCCGACCGTGATCGTGCCGTTCGGGCTGGTGGTGCCGGTTGTGCCGCCGAATCAACCGGCGTTCCCGGAGGGATTTACCGCCAAGCCGGCGCCGTACGGCGTCAGCTTCGCCGGGATGGCGTGCAGCGAGCCGCGGTTGATCGAGCTGGCGTACGCGTTCGAGCAGGCCACGAAAAGGCGCGTGGCACCCACCAGCGCGCCGTAGACAGTTGAAAGTTGAAAGTTGACAGTTGAAAGTTTCAGTGGTCAGTTCAGTTGAAAGTTTCAGTTGGAAGTTTCGGTTGAACCAAACTTGAAACTTGAAACTGAAACTTTCAACTATCAACTTTCAACTTTCAACTAACGAGAGGCGCCCATGGGACCCGATGAAACACCGCTAGAACGTACGCCCGTAACGTCTCTTGGCCGCGGACCGTCGGGCACCGGCCCGCCGCTGCTGCCGATCGCGATCGGCGGCGGGCTGCTGGTGTTGCTGCTCGGGGGCGGCGCCTGGTGGATGTCGAGGGAAGCAAAGCCGGCGAACGTGACGCCCGCCGCGGTGACCGCCACGGAGGCGCCGATCACGGCGCCGCCGCCGCCCGCGCCGCTGCCGCCGCTCGACCGGATGGATCCGCTGATGCGATCGTTACTGAGCGCGCTGTCTGCGCGCCCGGAGCTGGCGCGCTGGCTGGCGACCGACAACCTGGTGCAGCAGCTGGCGGCGGCGATCGACAAGGCGTCGCTGGGCAAGTCCAGCTCGAAAGAGTTCAAGGCCATCGCGCCGGCAGGCCCGTTCGTGATCTCACGCGCCAGCGGCCGGCGCACGATCGATCCCGCCGGCTATCGCCGCTATGACGGGCTGGTCGAGACCGTGACGTCGAGCGATGCCTCGGCCGTGGCCAGGGTCTACAAGACGATTCGCCCGAGGCTGAACGAGGCCTACCGCAACATGGGCCATCCCGATGGCGACGTCGATCGCGCGCTCGGCCAGGCGCTCGACATCCTGATCGATACCCCGGTCGTCCGGCAGCCGATCGCGGTCGTCGAAGGGTCGGGAGCGAGATGGGCCTACGCGGATCCGAAACTCGAATCGCTCACGCAGACGCAGAAGCAATTGTTACGAATGGGACCGGACCACGTCGAAGCGCTCCTTGTATGGTTTCGAGCGCTTCGTGGCGCAGTTCAGAGTTAAGAGTTATGAGTTAAGAAGGTCCTGCGTTTTTCTTAACTCTTAACTCTCAACTCTGCACTCGTTCTAATGCGTCATCGCGTACAGCAACACGTTGATGCCAAACGCGTAGCCGTTCACCGACATCTCGTAGAAGTACTGCGGGTTCGACGCTTCCTCTTCCCACGAATCACCGAGGTCGGTGTTGTGCGTCATCAACACCATGATGCGGCCGTTGGCGTCGGCGATCGCGCGCGCGTGCGGCACCGCGCTGTCGGCGCCGCGCTCCGAGGTCCCGCCGCCGGTGCTGAACCAGTGCCCAATCGAGGCGATCTGCGGCACGCCGTTCAGGATGAACTGCGATCGGAACAGCGGGTGATCCGGCGGCAGATCCCGAATCGGGTGCTGCGCGGCGGGTAATGCCTTGCGAAGCTGACCCTCCCAGACTTCCCACGCGTACTCGCCCCAGAAATCGTCAGCCCACAGGAAGCCGCCCTTGGTCACGTAATCGCGCAGCGCCGCGGCCTCCGCGTCATCAAGAAAAGCCGCGCCCACTTCCGTCATCATCACGAACGGGCATTGGAACAGCGCTTCGCTCGTGAGCTGCACGACCAGGTGATTCGGTTCGTCGGGAGCCGCAAAGCTGACCTTGGTCTTGGTGAGCTCCGAGAGCCGGATCGACATGTTGATGTCGGCCCTCGGGTAATCGACGCCCCAGCTGCCGCCGTCGCCGGCGCGATTGCCGCGGAACGCGACGCGGCAGAACTGGAACAACCCGTCGAAGCTGTCTGGCGTGGCGAGCCGGATCTCGAACCCGCCCCGCCCGCCGCGGCCGCGGCGCTGGGCCTCGCCGGCCGTGACGGCGGCCAGGGCGAGGACGAGGACCAGGGCGAGCCTTCTCACGCCTTCATTCTAGGCCGGTCAAGTCCGATCGTGTGGCATCATCCCTAGTCACCGGGATGGCGGCACTTTGAGAGCCGCCGTGATGACGAGGACACCATGCGACGAACTCTGATGACCATTTCCGCGGCCGGTTTGTTGACCCTGTCGATGCACGCGCAGCAGCCCGCGGCTCCTCCGGCCGCACCGGATCCAATCCGGACCATGGTCGGCCGTCTCGATCTGGAGAACTACAAGGCCACCGTAAAAGGCTTGACGCAGTTCGGCGATCGCCGGCAGGGCACCGATCGCAACCGCGCGGCCACCGACTGGATCGAAGCGCAGCTGAAAAGCTACGGGTGCGCCGACATCGGGCGGATCAAGTACGACTTCAACCCGCCGCCGCCGAACCCCAACGCCAATCCGACGCCGCGGCCGCCGGCCGATCCCAACGCGATTCCGACCGCGCAAGGCGGCGGACGTCCGCGCGGGGTTCGCGTGCGGACTGGCGTCAACAACGATCCGATAAAGCAGCCTGACGAGAAGCTTCGCGCCCTCAACATGCAGCCCACCACGCCGGGCCCGCGCGAAGAGGTCTATTGCACCAAGGTCGGCGCGACGCGCCCCGACGAGATCTACATCGTGGCCGCGCACATGGACGGGCATGGCTGGGGCGAAGCCGCCAACGACGACGGATCCGGCACCGCGCTCGTCATGGAATTAGCACGCGTCTTCAGCGCGCCCGATGTCGTGACCGACCGCTCGATCCGCTTCGCGTTGTGGAACAACGAGGAGACCGGATTGAATGGCAGCCGCGCCTATGCCGCACAGCGCGGGCCGCTGCAGGGCAAGGAAGATCCGCCCGGGTCGCGGCGCTATCCGGAGCCGAAGTGGCTCGGCATGATCCAGCACGACATGATGATGTTCGACCACGGCATGCCGCGCGCCGACGGCACGGTCAGCCCGGAACAGCGGCCCGAAGCCGACGTGAACATCGAGTTTCAGCTGACCTCGAAATTCGTCGCGGGCGCGAAGGAGCTGGCGTGGGCGCTGCACGCGGCCAACGAGAAATACGCCACCGACTACCCCGCCGCGGTCGGCAGCCGCATGACCAACACCGACTCGACGTCGTTCATGGACCTGGTCCCGTCGGTCAGCTTGCGCGAGAACGAGCGCGGCGTGCAGATCGGCAACGGTTGGGACCCGCATTGGCACCAGCCGACCGACGTGTTCGCGACGTTTTCAGATCAAGACTTCAGACTGGGATTGAATGCGGCGCAGACCACGCTGGCCGCGGTCGCGCAACTGACCGGTGCGCGACTCAAGTGACAGAAATCTGAACTCAGAGATCTGAGATCTCAGATGTGAGATCTCAGATTTCGTCCTACTTTTCTTCTTCGTCCGCTTTCGCAGGCTCGTCTTCTAAATCATCGAGCCAGGGGTTTGGTTGCGGACCGGGAACGATGCCCGCGATGTCCGGATCCACACCAGGCTCGCCCGGGCCCGTCTGGCTGCGCCGCTGTTTGGTCTCTTCGCGGCGGACCACTTTCTGCTTCTGCTTTTCGACGCGCGCCCGTTCGCGTTCTCGCTTGCCTCGACCGAGGGGTCCTCGAGTGGCCATTCGTGGTCAGCCTACCAGCGCGGCTCGCGACGGCCACCGCCGCCGCCACCGCCGCCCCGGTTGCCGCCGAAGCCGCCCCCACCACCGCGGTTGCCGCCGCCGCCACCGAAGCCGCCGCCGCCGCCGCGGGCTTCTTTCGGACGCGCCTCGTTGACAGTGAGTGTCCGGCCACCCAGCTGCGATTCGTGCAGCTCGGTGATGGCCTTCTGAGCGCCTTCATCGGTGCTCATTTCGACGAACCCGAAACCGCGGGCGCGCCCGGTGGCCATGTCGCGCATCACCGTGACCGATTCCACGGGGCCGACTTTTTCGAACAACTCCTGAAGATCCTGTTCCGCCGCGGTGTAGGGAAGATTCCCCACGTACAACTTCCGACCCATCGTCCTTCTCCTCGTCTCGCTACGCGAGAACGCTTGCCACAACCCGGTGGAATGGGTTGCCGGCCGCTGGCTTGTGACCCGCGATCCCAAGTGGATCATTCGGGGCGGCGCTTGTACTGAAGGCTGTCGTGGGAAACCTAACCAAGACACGTGAGGACAGAACCGAACCGGCCCTGAAACACGGAAGGCCGCCCTGGGCGGCCTTCCCCTACAGCACCTTCGAGTTTACCAGAAATCCCTACGCGAGCCTGTCTCGCCGAAGCTGAAGCGAAGGCGCCCGAGCCTGTCTCGCCGAAGCTGTAGCGAAGGCGGATCCCGCGCCGAATCGCTGAGCTTTTGACCGGGACGGTTGATAATGAAGACCTCGTGGACTGGCAAACAACCGTGCAAGCGGCCGCGCTTTTTGCGGCGACGAGTCTCTCGGCGTGGGCGGCGGTGATCGCACGCGGCCGGCGCGGTGTGCCCGGCAGCGTCGCGTTCGGCTGGATGATGCTGGCGGTGGCACTGTGGAGCCTGACGAGCGCGCTGCACACGCTCGTCAACGACACCGCGGTGCGAATCGTGATCGCGAAGTTCCAGTACCTCGGCATTGCCCCGATCGGCGTGCTGTGGCTGCTGTTCACCAGTCATTACGCGCGGGCCGCGTGGCCGGCCGACCGCGTGCTGCGATGGGTCGTGTGGATCATCCCCGTGGCGACGTTGATCCTCGCGGCGACCAACGAGCGCCACCACATCTACTGGTCGGCCATTACCGAGGTGCCGACGCCGCACGGCATCCGCCTCATCTACTCGGGCGGGCCGTGGTACTGGATTCATGCCGGTTACAGCTATCTGCTGATCGCGGCGGGCACGATCACGCTGGCGCGCGGGCTGCGCAGATTCCCGCCGCCGTATCGCCGCCAGACGCTCCTGATCATCATCGGCGCACTGGTGCCGTGGGCCGGCAACCTGATCTATCTCACGCGCCTCTTGCCGACCGGAATCGATGTCACACCGATTGCGTTCACGGTATCGGGCGCGTGCTTCACACTCGGCCTGTATCGCTACCGGTTGTTCGGCCTGGTGCCGGTGGCGCGCGACATGGTCATCGACAGCATGGACGACGGCGTGCTGGTGCTCGACGCGCAGCGGCGGATCGTGGACCTGAACGCGGCGGCCGAACGCTACACGGGCTGCTCGCTCGGAAGCCTGGGCCGTCCGGTCGAAGAGGTGGTGCCATGGTGGAACGACGCGGTCGCGGAGGATCGGCCGTTCGGACAAGGCCACCCCGCCATCGTCAAGACCGAGCCGGGCCCCCGCTACTTCGAAGTCAAGGTGACGGCGGTTCGTGACAGCCAGCGGCGATTCGTCGGATGGCTCGTGATGATCCACGACATCTCCAACCGCCGCCGCAACGAGGCTGAACGGTATGCCTTCGAGCGGCGGGTGCAGGAACAACAGAAGTCGGAGAGCCTGATGGTGCTCGCTGGCGGCGTCGCGCACGACTTCAACAACCTGCTGACCGCCATCCTCGGAAACGCCGAGCTGCTGGCCATGCAGGCGCCGCCCGAATCGGGACAGCGGCGCGCGGCGGAGGCAATCGTGATCGGGAGCCAGCGCGCGGCCGATCTGGTGTCGAAGATGCTCGCCTACTCCGGCGGCGGCCGCGTCGTCGCCGAGCGCGTCGACCTCGATGCGCTGGTGCGGGAAATGGTCGACCTGCTCGACGCGTCGGTGGCGCGGCACTGCACCCTGATCTACAAGAGCCCGGGCGCGTTGCCGGAAGTGGAAACCGATCCGACGCACATCCGGCAGGTCGTGCTCAACCTGATCATCAACGCCACCGAAGCGGTGGATGAAGACGGCGTGGTGACGGTTGCAACCGGCGAAGAACTGCTCGACGCCGCGATGCTGAAGCAGATGACCTACGGCACCGACGTCGAGCCGGGCCGTTACGTGTTCATCGACGTGGTCGACAACGGCCACGGGATTACCGACGACACGCTGGTGCGGATGTTCGATCCGTTCTTCTCGACGAAGGATCAGGGACGCGGGCTCGGGATGGCGGCGGTGCGCGGGATCGTGCGGAGCCATCGTGCCGCCCTGCGCGTGACGACGGCGGTCGGTCAGGGCACGCGGTTCAGGGTCTGGTTTCCGTTGGACTTGTCGATCCACTCGACCAGTGCGCCCAGCGATCGCACGCGCGGGCAATCGACGTCGTCGTAAAGGCCCGCCATATCGAAGAGCACGGCGTCGCGCAACCCGGCCCGCCGCGCGCCGACCACATCCACGTGATAGAGATCGCCGACATGGACGGTGCGGGGCGCATCGGCGTGTGACTGTTCGAGGGCCAGCTGGAACAGCCGCGGGTCGGGCTTCTCGACGCCCCACTCGTGCGAGTCGAGCAGGTAGTCGAACCACCGCGTGAGGTCGATGCGATCGAACAGGTGACGGAGCCGGCCGTTGGCGTTCGACACCACCACCAGCTGCAGGCCGCGGGCCTTGAGCGCGGCGAGCGCCGGCACGATGTCGGGTTCGACGTGTTCCCAGAGGTTTTCGATCTTGTGGTACTCGCGCAGCTCGGCCAGCGCCGCGTCGGTTCCCGCATTCTGATCCACGCCGGCGTGCTGCAGCACGAGATTGAAGTAGAGCCAGCCGCGCGACCGGTCGTCGGTCTGGGCGGTCAGGTTGGCGGTGTCGAGCGCACGGGTCGCCCGCTGTTCGGCCGTTGCAAGCGCCGCGGCCGTGACGTTCGCGCCGTGGCGCACGAGCGCATCGGCGACGCGGTTCCAACAGGGGTGGCACAACACCCCGCCGGCATCGAGGAACACTGTCTCGATCGCCGTCATCGCCCGCCTCGCGGCACGGTGGATGTGATGCGGCTGACGTCGCCCTTGAGCGAGGCGAGGTCGAGAGGCGGCTGCTCATCCGGCAGCCAGTGCGAGTACTCGACGAGCGGCCGATCGTCGGTCAGCACCGGCCCGGCGCCGACAAACGCGCGCATTTCATCCGCGCCTGCGGTGTACCACGAGCGTAGGACATCGAAACCGGTCAGCCCGATGGCGTCCAGGGCGTCGCGCGTCGCCGGGTCCGATCGCAGCCGATCGAGGGATGCAGGATCGATCGACAGGGGCTGTCGCGTACCGACCATGAATTGGCCGTCGTACCACAGCGTCGCCTGCGGAAAGACGTCCAGGAACGTGCGCATGATGAGCTTGTATTCTACCGATGGACGATGCCCGATCCACTGGAGGGCGATGCCGCCGTCTTTGAGCGCGCGGCGCACCAGCGCGAAATACTCGCGCGAGTAAACATGGCCGGCGCCGGCGTGCTCCGGCTGGATGATGTCGGCGGTGATCACGTCGAAGCGGCGATCGGTGAACGTCAGGAAATTGCGGCCGTCATCGATCCGCAGGTCGACGTTCGTCTGATTGAGCAGGTCGTAGTTCACGTGCGCGAAAAAGGGCGCCGCACCCACCACGCTCGTGGACAGCTCGACGACCTGGACGCGCACGTCCTTGTGCTGGCTAATCGCCCCGGGAGTGGCGCCGCCGCCAAGCCCCACGACGAGAACGTCCGAGGCCGAGCCGTGCAGCACCATGGGCAAGTGGCCGATGGCCCGGTGCAATCGCACCATGCCGAACTGATCGTTGGCTTGATGCAATCCGTCGAGATACAACACGTGCTGAAACCGGCTGGCGCGTACGCTGACCGCCGTCTGGGCGCCCTCGTCGCGCCAGAACTCGAGCAGGAGATCACCGTATCGGCGATCGATCGCAACTTTGAACGGATCGGGCATCCGGTCTCCGATCAATCCGAAGGCTACGGCGATCGCCGCCACGGTGGCAAGCGCCAATCGACGCGCGACCCACCAGCCTCTGCCTTCAGCGGGGCCCGACAGCGCCATGATTAGGGCACTTGCGAGGTACAGCGCCGCGAGAACGACGAGCGAGCTCATCGCGCCGATCCACGGCAGCAAAACGAATCCAGCGGCCAGCGATCCGGCAATGGCGCCGAACACATTCAGCGCGTACAAATGTCCGATGCGATCGCTCACTTGGGCAGGCGCACCAGCAGGGATCGATTGCGTCGCCATGCCGAGCATCAGCGGAAAACCTACGCCCATGAGGATCGCCGGCGGCAGAATCGCGATCGTCACCGCGCGCCAGAGCAACATCGTGTTCCAGCCGTTCTGCACCGTCCATAACAGGAAGGCCATCGACGCGAGGGTGGCAAGCCCGGTGCCAGCCTGGACGATCGTGATCCAGAACGGCAAGCGGGCGCGCGACTTGAGGATCTGCGATGCGAGGCCGCCGCCGATGGCGATGCCGGCAAGTACGGTGGCGAGCATGGCCGTGAACGCTTCTGTCGTGGCGATTACAAATTGCAACATCAGCCGGAACCACAGCACTTCGAGCCCAAGCGACGCGAACCCCGAAACCACCACCGCGATCCAGAGTGCCAGTGCTGATCGCTCGCCTACATCCGGCGCAATCCGCTCCGAGCCTGCCTCGCCGAAGCCTTTTGGCGAAGGCGGGTCTGACCCCTTCGCAGCTCGCTGATCACCCGGTGAGCGTCGTGTGGCCATCCAAATGGCAGTCACGCCCACGATGACGTTGAGGGCCGCCGCGATCAGGAACGCGCGTTGGATGCCGATGGCGGGGATCAGGACGAAACCGGTCACGAGCGTGCCGACCATCGCGCCGGCTGTGTTCACCGTGTACAACAGGCTCACACTCGATCCAATCGATGCGCTCGCAGGCGCCCTTCGACTCGCCTCGGCCTTCGCTGGCTCAGGCCGAAGCTCGCTCAGGACATTCGCGACGGCCGCACTCAGCAGCGGCAAGGTCATCCCCATCATCGCGGTAGGCACGACGAGGATCGCAAACGAGCACAGCAACCGCGCCACCGTGACTACGCCCAGTGACTCAGGAGCCGCGCGATGAAGCATCAGGTAAATCGACGAAGCGGCTTCGAGCAAGAGTGGTGACACCAGTCCGGTGACGCCGACGAGGATCTCGGCAATGCCGAAGGCTTGCAACGCGGGAATACGGCGCCGCAAGACGCGTCCGGCCAGCAGGCTGCCGATCGCCAGCCCCGCCATGAACGCCGCAAGCACCGTGCTGGCGGCATACACCGTGACGCCGAAGATCACCGACAGCCGCCGCAGCCACAGCACCTGATAGATGAGGCCGGCAATTCCGGAGAAAAAGAAGAGGGCGAAGACGGCTCGCCGGCTGACCATTCGAATCGATTCTAGCTTGTCCGATATGATCTAGGAGTCGTGCAAATCCGCGTCCGTCTCATTGTCCTGTTTGCCATGTTGGTCCTGCCCTGGCCCGCCTACGCTTTCAAGGGCCGCGTCGTCGATCAACAGGGGCGTCCCGTTGCCCACGCGACCATCTCAGTTCTCGGCAGGCCCGGCGAGGCCAAGACCGGCGCGGATGGACGATTCGAATGGCGGCCCGATCCGCCGCCCCCGTTCGAAATTCTGGTGATCGGTGGCGACGGCAGTTACTCGAAACCGATTCTGATTGAGAAGCTCGACGCCACTCAGGAACTGCTCGTCACGATTGCGCCGCTGCTGAGCGAGTCGGTCACCGTGTCCGGGTCCGCACCGAGCATCGAGGGGACGCCGGCGGCCGGGACGACGAGCGTCAGCGGCCGCGATGTCGCGGTCCGCCAGCCGTCCAACTTGATGCAGGCCCTCGAGAACGTCGCCGGGGTCAGCCAGGTGTCCGAGGGACAAGCCGCGGTTCCGGCGATTCGGGGGCTGGCCCGCGGGCGAACGCTCATCCTGATCGATGGCGCGCGGGTGAGCTCCGAGCGCCGCGCCGGCGCCAGCGCCACCTTTCTCGATCCTTCGCTCATCGAAGGCGTGGACGTGGCACGCGGGCCCGGATCGGTCGCCTACGGTTCTGATGCCTTCGGCGGCGTCATCTCGGTGCGGACGAGGCGTGTCGCGCCGGGTTCGCCGCTCGCCGCGCAGTTTGCGGGCACGATCGGCGCCGGAGTGCCCGAACGCCGCGGCTCGATCGAAATCTCAAAAGGACTGGCCGAAGGCGGGTTCTTGCTGGCGGCGCACACCCGCCAGGCCGACGACTGGGACAGTCCTGAGGGCGAGGTGTTCAACTCGGGATACTCGGACCACGGCGTCCTGTTCCGCGCGGAACACGAGGCGGCAGGCGGCGAGCTGACGGTCGGCTGGCAGAGCGATTTCGGCCGCGACATCGAGCGCCCGCGCGACAACTCGCGAACGGTGCGGTTTTTCTATCCCACCGAAGACTCGCACCGCGTCACCGCAGGGTACGAAGCACGGGGCGTCGGCGGCTTTCAACGGGTCGGGCTCACCGGCTTTCTCGGCAGCCATGCGCAGGTCACGGATCAGGATCGGTTCGCGACGGCGACGACCGGGCGGAGCATCGAGCGGGCCGATGTCTCCGCCAAGGACTTCCACGTTCGCGGGTTCGGCGAACGCTTGGTTGGAAAGTCACGACTCGAGCTGGGCGTCGACGTCAACGGGCGCTTCGGCCTGCATGCCGTCGACGATGTGATCCAGTACGGCCTGACGGGTGATGTCGTCAGCACGCGGCCCAGCATCTCGGTGGACACCGCCAACCGTACCGACACCGGCGCATACCTGTCGATCGACACGGCCGTGGCTCCCGCGTTCGTGCTCGGAGCGGGACTCCGGGGCGACTACGTCACGTCGAAGAATTCCGGCGGGCACTTCGGCGATCGCTCGACCGGCAACGGCGCGTTCTCCGGATTCGCCTCGGCCACGCTCGGCAGCTTCAAGGGCTTCAGCCTCACCGCTCAGATCGCGCGCGGGTTCCGCGACCCTGTCCTCTCGGATCGCTACTACCGCGGGCCGACGGGCCGTGGCTTCATCACGGGCAATCCCGATCTCGACCCGGAAACCAGCATCCAGGGTGATCTCGCGCTGCGCTACCTCGCGCCGCGTGTCCGCGTGGCGGCCTTTTACTACGAGTACCGCATCCACGATCTGATCGAGCGCTATTCGACCGCGACCGATTTCTTTTTCTTTCGGAACCGCGGTACCGCGCGCGTGCGCGGCTTCGAGGTTGAAGGCCAGGCGGAGCTCGGTGCGGGCGTATCGCTGGAAATCGCGACGCAGATCGCCGAAGGCCGCGCGCTCGACGACCACGCTTTCCTCGATGACATCTCGCCGGTGACCGTGTCGGCCGTCGTCCGTCGGCAATTCGGGGAGCGGGCATTCGGCCAGCTCAGAGTCGCGTACTTCTCGGATGACGATCACTTCGGGCCGACCGAGCGCGCCGTGCCCGGCTACACGCTGCTCGATGCGGCGGCCGGATTCCGGATCGCCAAGCCGCTCGAGCTGCGCATCCAGGCCCGCAACCTGCTCGACCAGGAGTACTACGCCAGCCAGGACGTGCGCACCGTGTTGGCGCCCGGGCGCTCGGCGTCACTGGCGGTCAACGTGAAGTTCTAGGGAGCCATCGTGTTCACATAATGAACGAGGGTCGCGGCAGAGGTTACTTTCTCAGACTTGCACGGTCTTCTCGACGACGAAGATGTTGTTCTCGGTTTCCTGGATGGTCACTTCTACCGTGTAGCGAATGCCGCGGCCGGGGTACTTCGCTTTGATCAGATCCGCGACCCCGTCGAACACATACAACGCCACGTTCTCGACGCTCGGGCCCTTGCCCTTCAGCAACACCACGCCGTCGGGCTCGAACAGCGCTGGATCGAGGAACGGCCGGTCCTGCTCGGTGACGAGCATCTTGTGGTCCATGAACCGCATCACGTCCTTGATGTCGCCGAAATCGAGCGACATGTCGAGGTCGTCGCGGGGGAACTCGTCTGCCGACACCATCACCTTGCCTTGCCAGGTATGACCGTGGACGAACTTGCACTTGCCGGGGTACCCCAACTGGCGATGGCCGGTGTGGAACCGGGCATGCACGATGATCTTTTCCATTGCTGGTTCGATTATAGACTTGGCCCATGTCGCGAGCCTTCATCGGCCTGGCGGCCGTGATGGCGGTCTTGATGGCCGCCGCGTCGCTGCAGGCGCAGGTCGACGCGCCCCTCGAGACGGTGCTTGCGCGCGCGGCGGCCTACGTCGCCGACTATCAAACCCGGCTCGCCGGCATCGTCGCTGAAGAACACTACCGCCAGAACGTCCAGATCACATCGCGCGGCGGCCGCCAGACGCGGGAGTTCCGCGAGTTGCGGTCCGACTTACTGATGGTGAAGCCCACTGGCGCGGACCGGTGGCAGCAGTTCAGGGACGTGTTCGAGGTCGACCGCCGGCCGATTCGCGATCGCGACCAGCGCCTCTACAAACTGTTCGTGGAATCGTCCACCGCGGCCCGCACCCGCGCCGAAGAAATCCAGGCCGAGAGCGCGCGCTACAACATCGGTCCCGTGATGAGGACGGTGAACATGCCGATTCTTGCGCTGTTGTTTTTCGAGCGCTCGGTGCAGCCGATCATCACGTTCAAGAAAGGCAACGCCGGCAACGTCAAACGCTTCGAAGGCCTGGCCGAGGCCGCCGACGTGTGGCTGATCGAATATCGCGAGACGCAGGACGGCACGCTCGTGCGTGGCCAGGGCAACCGCGACATCCCGTCGCACGGGCGCATCTGGATCGACAGCACCAGCGGCCGCATCCTGCGCACCGAGCTCATCAGCGAAGACATGGCGATCCGCGCGACGATCGATGTCTCCTACAAAATCGAGCCCGGGCTCGACCTGCTCGTGCCAGGCGAGATGCGCGAGGTCTATCTGGTGCGCCGCACCGAATCGCGCATCGACGGCAGGGCGGCGTATAGCCGGTTCCGGCAATTCACCGTCACCACAACCGAAAAGCCCAAGCAATAGGGTTCCTCACGGAGGTTCCTCACGGAGGTTCCTCACGGAGGTTCCTCACGGAGGTTCCTCACGGAGGTTCCTCACGGAGGTTCCTCACGAGGGTTCCTCCGGAGGTTCAGAGGAAGCGGTGCATCACGAAAGCATCGACCAGGCCCAGTTGGGCGTGGTTGAACGCCTTCGGCAGAGTGCCTACAATCGAGAAGCCGAGCTTCTTCCACAACTCGACGCCTGCGGTGTTAGTGCTGACGACGAAGTTGAACTGCATTGCCTCGTAGCCGGCCTGCCTGGCCTGAGCCAGGCAATGTTCGCCCATCGCCCGGCCGACGCCTTTGCCCTGCGCCGCCGGGTCGACCATGAACGACGCGTTCGCAACGTGCGAGCCTAGGTCACGGTGATTCGGAATCAATTTGTACATCCCAACAACAGAGCTTGCCTCGCCGACTAGTCCGCCGAAGCCTTGGCGGAGGTGGAAGCCTCCGGGCGAAGACGGGATCTCAGCGACCCACGACGAGATGCCAGAACCCATGAAGTACTCGACGGCAACGTCGGGACCCGTGTCTGGAGCGAACACGTAGGTATCGCCGCCGGCAACCACCGCCTGAAAAATCCGCCACATCGCATCCGCGTCCGAGGCAAGTGCGGGTCGAACCCTCGTCTGGAACCCTCGTGTGGAACCTTCGTGCGGAACCATCGTGTGGAACCTACTCGTACCTGAGCGCGGTCATCGGATCGATCTTCGACGCACGCAGCGCCGGCAGGAACCCGGCCCCGAGCGAGACGACGGCGAGGGCGATGGTGGCGAGCGTGATCACCAGCGGGTCGTACCCTTCCATCTCGAACAGCATCGACTTCGCCAGCTGCCCCACGCCGATCGCCACGGCCAGGCCGATGACGCCGCCAATCAACGCCATCTTCACCACCTGCGTCATCACCATGCCGCGCACGCGGCTGCCGTCGGCGCCGAGCGCCATGCGCAGGCCGAACTCGCGCGTCCGCTGGGCTACCGTGTAGGCCAGCACGCCGTAGAGGCCGATCGCCGCCAGAATCGTCGCCAGCATCGCGAAGCCAAACGACAGCGTGCTGATCAGACGATCGAGGAACACGTTGTCGCGAATCTGCGCGTCCATCGTCTTGAGATCCGAGATCGGCAGGTTCGGATCGAGTTTCTTCATCAGCGGCGGAATGGTGGCGACGAGCTGCTCGGGCGGCAGCGCCGTGCGGACGTAGAAATAGGCGGAACCCAGGCGCGGCTGCTGCCGGTACGGCAGGTAGTACTGCGCCGGCACGGCGCGCTTGACATCGCTGTACTTCGCGTCCTGCGCAACGCCGACGATCTCGATATCGAGCTTGGTATCGGGTCCGCCGCCGGTGGCGAAGCGCTTGCCGATCGCATTGGCGCCGAGGTTGAACTTGCGCGTGAAGGCCTGGTTGACGATGCCGACTTTGGGCGCGGTGATCGCGTCGGCGCGCGTGAATTCGCGCCCCGCCATGAGCGTGATGGCCATCGTCTTGAAGTAGCCCGGGCCGACGCCGTTGAACGAGCCCGAGGTGTTGGTGTCGGGCCCGGCGTCGAAGCCTTCCACGGCGAGGCTGTTGTTCCAGTTGTCACCCGCCAGCACCGGCACCATCGTCGCCACCACGCCGGTGACGCCGGGCACGGCGGCGAGCTCGTCTTCGACGCGCTCGAAGAGCTCGCGCGTGCGTTCCGTGCTGTAGGAATTGAGCTCGGGCGCGATGTTGAACAACACCAGATGGTCGGTCTTCAACCCAAGGTCGATGCGGCTGACGTTGAACAGGCTCTTGGCGAAGAGTCCCGCCGGCACGAGCAGCGCCATCGACATCGCGATCTGCACGGTAGCGAGCGCCATGCGGAAGCGCGCGGCGCCCTTCGCGCCACCGGGTTGGCCGGCCTGGTTCTTGAGCGTCGAGGCCAGGTCGGGCCGTGTGCTGTGCAGCGCCGGAAAGAGTCCGAACGCGAGCCCCGTTCCAAGCGCGGCAAGCGCCGCAAACCCGACCATGGTGGGGTCCAGCTTGAACGCGACGAGCGCGGCCGCTTCGGGCGGCATCATCGATCCGATCAGGTCGAGCGTCCACTTGGCGACGAGCAACCCGCCGAGCGCACCCATGGCGGCGAGCAGCACCGATTCGGCGAGCAGCTGCGTGACCAGCTGCCGGCGATTGGCGCCGATCGACAAGCGCACCGCCATCTCCGCCGCTCGGCCCGCGCCGCGCGCCAGCAGCAGGTTGGCGATGTTGGCGCAGGCGATCAGCAACACGGTGCCCGTCACCGCAAACAGGATCAGCAGCGGCGCCTTCGCTTCGTTGTCGACATCGCTCTGGCCGCGGCCGCCGGGCGCGAGCGTGATCACCTTCGCCTTGAATCGCGCCATCGTTTCTTCGCTCATGCCCTTCTGCAGCGGCGATTCGACGTCGTTGATGATCGCCCTGAACGGCCCATTGATCGCCGTCTCGGCCTGTTGGATCGAGACGCCCGGCCTGAGCCGGGCAAAGGCGTAGATCCAGTAGTTGCGGCGGTTCTCGAACCCGCTGAAGCCGGGCTGCATGACCCCGCGCATCGAGAGCGGCACGAACACGTTGGGCTCGCTGCCGAGCGTGGTGCCGCGGAAGCCGGCGGGCGCCACGCCCACGATCGTCAAGGCCTGGCCGTTGACGATCAGCGTCTCGTTCAGGATCGCGGGGTTCAGCTCGAAGCGAGTGCGCCAGTAATCGTGGCTCAGCACGGTGATGAAGTGCGAGCCGACGGTCTTGTCGTCTTCAGGAGTGAACAGGCGGCCGAGCGCGGGGGTCAGGCCAAGCACTGGGAAATAGCTGCCCGAGACCAGCAGGCCTTCGCCGTTCAGCGTGGTGCCTTTGTAACCCAGGTTGGTTTCGACGCTACGGTGGGCGGCGATGCCCGTGAAGCTGGCCTGCACGCGCTCGAGGTCGCGGAACATCGGGTGGCTGAGCACGTCTTCGCACGGCCCGGCATTGCTGCACGAATTGGAGCCGGGCTTGGGCCCCGGCGCGCTGATGTTGACGAGCGCCTGGGGCTCGGGCACCGGCAGCGGCCGCATCAGCATCTGATCGAACAGCGAAAAGATGGCGGAGTTGGCGCCGATTCCGAGGGAGAGCGACAAAATCGCGACTAACGTCACAAAGGGCGATTTGAAAAGGGTGCGCAGCGCCAGACGGATGTTGGGCATATCGGAGTCTTAGACGTGAGTAGTGCCCGCCAGGTTGTGAGGTTTTTCGCGGATACTGGCGATTCGCGGAACTAAAGTTCCGCGCTACGCCGGGGGGCCCATGGACATATCGGACTTGATCAGCGCGGCGACCTGGCTCGTGATGATCGGGCTGGGTGGATTTGTTCTGTATCGCTTGAAGACCCGGCGCAGTCACATCGGCTCGGCGGCCGCCGGCACCGTCTACGACATCATCCACGAAGACAAGCGCAAGGCAATCGAGGTGGTGGTCAGCGACAAGGCTGCGGCGCGCGACTTCGAGCACGCCGACGACGACAAGGACCCGGATTAAGCGGCGAGCTCACGGATTCGCTGGTCGATGCGGTCGATGATCGGATCCGGCGTCGACGTGCCGGCTGTGATACCCACCGTGTCTGCGCCGGCGAACCACTCCGAACGAAGATCCGCCTCGGCCTGAACGTGATGCACGTCCGCACAGTGGCTCCGGCACGTGCTGACCAGCTCGCGGGTGTTATTGCTGTTGGCGCCGCCGATGACGATCACGACGTCGCATTGGCGCGCCAGCTCGATTGCGGCATCCTGCCGCTGCTTCGTCGGCAGGCACACCGTGTCGATGAAGCGGACTTGCGACTGGGGACATCGCTCGCGGATGAGCGCGACGAGGCGCTGCACCCTCTCTAACGGCTGCGTCGTCTGAGCGGCGACGCCGAAGCGCGGCCGTTCGGCGAGGGCACGGACATCGTCTTCGTTCTGCACGATGTCGAAGTGGTCGAGATCTTCGGTGAGGCCGCGGACCTCCACGTGGCCGCGCTGGCCGATGATGACCGGGTGATAGCCGTCGCGGAGAAGGGCATGGATGGCGCGATGCGCGACGCGCACGAGTGGGCAGGTCGCTTCCACGACCTGCAAGCCGAGGGCGCGGGTGGCGGCGAGCGATCGCTCGGATGCGCCGTGCGCCGTCACCATCACGGTGGGTGTCTTCACTTGCGTGAGGTCGGTCTCGATCGCGATCCCTTTGGCCCGCAGGCCGCTCAACACGGCGGGGTTGTGAACCAGGTCGCCGAGTATGGTGAGCGGCCCGGCTTGACGGTGCTCGAGGGCCAGGTCGATCGCATCGCGGACGCCGAAGCACATGCCCAGGTGGCTGGCGCGAATTATTCTCAAACTACTTTGTATTGTAAAGTCAAACCGGTTTCCTTGTCAAGCCGGGCTCGCGCAGGTACAGGAATAACGGCAGCGCCAGGGACACTCCCACCAGCAGGCTGGCGGCAATCGGCGCCCACAGATGCCTGACGCCGGCGCGGCGGCCTTCGCACGCGACGAACACCCACAGCACGACCGACGACACGATCACGTCGAGGCCGAAGAAACTGCTGATGGGACTGGCGAATAGCTGCGCGATGAGAAGTTGCAGGTCCAGGCCGTGATCGCGCACGAATGGCATCAATTGCGACAACGGCAAGACGGTGCCGAGCACGCAGAGCGCGAGATAGATGGTCTTGGGAGTCATCGCCGCGTCCTAGTCAAAAAGCGAAAGCTGGGCCTTCTTCTGTCTACGGGGATGCGACTGGTCGTCAAAGACGCTGCGGCCGTCGAGCGACGGAGAGATTTCGCGCTCGTGGGCCATGACGGCGTCGAAATCCGCTTCGGGCGAGTAGCGGCGTTCGATCGCGCGCACGAACTTGTCGAGCCGCTTCATGCCGTCGATCTTCTCGGTGTCGCCCAGCTTCGCCGCATCCAGGCCGCGACGCAGCACGGCGATCGATTCGTCGTAGGTCTTGAGCGGCACAGGAAACGGATGGCAGTCTTTGCCGCCGAGCGCAAAGGAGAAGCGGGCCGGGTCGGAAAAGCGCGACGGCGCGCCGTGGACCACTTCGGCGACGAGCGCCAGCGACTGCAGCGTGCGGGGCCCAAGTTTCTCGAGCAGCAGCAGCGATGCGAAGTCATTCAGCTCGCGGCCGTACGCCACTGCCAGCACCGCACCCAATCGCTTGAGGTCGACGTCTTCGGCGCGCACGTCGTGGTGCACAGGCACCACCAGCTTGCGGACCTCGGCGAGCGTCTGTTCCGGATCGGTCCGCGCGATCGTCAACAGCGCGTCCTGCGCCGCCTTGGCGCGCGTCGACCAGGTTCTGAATCACGCCGGCGCGCTCGCCGACGATGCCGGTGTGGGGCTCGCTGGTGAAATCGCGCACCGCGGGCGAATGCCAGTGATAGCGGCGCGCCAGGCGCGAGCGCTCGTTCATGCCCTGCTGGACGATCGCCCACTCGCCGGACTTGGTGAGGATGAAGCCGTGCAGGTAAATCTGAAAGCCGTCGGCGATCGCGTTGTTGTCGACCCGCGCGGCGAGGCGGCTGGTGCGGACGAGCGAATCGGCATCGAGCCCTGTCTTCTCCGCGACCGCTCTCAGTTCGTCGGGCGTGTTGCGCGAGTGTCGGCCGCGGCCGCCGCAAATATAAATGCCGAGCTCGTGCGAACGCGGGTTGAGCCCGCGCTTCAAGGCGCCGAGCACCGCTGTGGTGATGCCGGAGGAATGCCAGTCCATCCCCATCACACTGCCCATCGCCTGGAACCAGAAGGGATCGCTGAGCCGGCTCAGAAGGGCCGACGTGCCGTAATGATGGACGACGCTTTCAGAGATCGCCGTGCCGAGCGTCGTCATCCGCGTGGCAAGCCACGGCGGCACGCGGCCGCCATGGAGCGGAAGATCCGCAACGCCCGAGCGTTTCATCCGCCCATTGTGCCGCACTGCGTACTCATTGCAAACATTGCGATCGCGAGTTTTCTGCGCAATTTGCCCGCCGCACTCGCTCTACAATTCCGATCGCTGATGGACTTTGCTTTCTTCAAAGACCGCTACGACTACGAACTTCTGCGGCGTGAACAGTTGACTGCCGCATCGGCGCTTCCCGTTGGGATCCTTAGTGTCTTGGGCGGGGCGATGGTAGTAATGGCTCGCTCCTTTTCGTACCACGGCGTTATTCTGGCGCCGGCTTTCGGCGTCCTTCTGGCCGCTACTGGAATTGCTTTCTTCCTTTGCTTGTTTGATCAAGTGAGGTACTGACATGCCGACGAATCCAGCGCCCAAGCCCGTACCGCCGTCGCCGCAACCGCAGAACACCGCGCCGCGGCCGACGTTTCCACCAAATCGTGAGATTCGCGAGGGTGACAGGCCAAAACGTTAGGCGATGGTCCTCGCGCGTCCTGCGATGAAGACCATCAGCTGACCGCGCCGCCCGCAGCATGAGCGCTAGAGGTGGGCTGCTAATTGTTGCGTGAGAGTAGCCGCCGATATCTCCTTACAACCGCCTGGATTCGTACCCGACCACAGCGGCGAGAAATCACCAGAGCCCTGGCTCTCGGCCTTCGCTCGCAAAGGCGCAACGGCCGCCGCGGCGATGGGAAACGGCGGCGCGCCGGCGTTAATCGGCCCCTGTTCTCTCATCAGGCGATTGACGATGCCCCGGGCCGGGCGGCCTGTAAACACATTGGTCAGCGCGGTCTCGCGAGCGGCGTCGCTCTTGAGTGCGGCACGATGCACCGCGCTCGTGGTGGCTTCGGGGCAGAGAAGATACGCGGTTCCAATCTGCACGCCAGCTGCGCCCAGCTTCATCGCCGTAGAGACGTCCGCGGCATTCGCGATGCCGCCCGCCGCGATCACGGGCACCCTCACCTTCGCGATAATCTGCGACACGAGCGCAAGAGTGCCGGGCTGGGCGCTGAGATCGTCGCTCAGAAAAATGCCGCGATGGCCGCCGGCCTCGACGCCCTGCGCGATGATCGCATCCACACCGCGCGCCTCGAGCCACAGCGCCTCGTCCAGCGTGGTCGCCGACGACAATACCATCGCGCCCCAGGATTTCACGCGCGCGACGAGCTCCGCGGCTGGCAAGCCGAAATGAAAGCTCACGACCTCGGGTTTGAACTCGCTCAAGACCTCCGCCGCATCGGCGCCAAAAGGCGTGCGCTGCGGCCCGGCCTGAACCTGGTCTGGATCGACCCCAAGTTCGCGATAGTACGGCGCGAGCGCGGCCTTCCACTGTGCTTCGCGCGACGCGTCCGCCGCGGGTGGCGTGTGACAGAAGAAGTTGACGTTGAGGGGTTTCGAGCTTTGCGATTGAAACGCCGCTAGCTCGGCGCGCATCGCGTTAGGACCAAGCATCGCGCACGGCAGCGAGCCGAGGCCGCCGGCATTCGACACCGCCACCGCGAGGGCACTGCCTTGTGAACCCGCCATGGGCGCCTGGATGATCGGCAGCTCCGTGCCCAGCAGCTGTTGCAGTTCGCGGAACGTTCCCACCTAGCGAGTTATCTCGAAGACCATATCGGTCAAGAACCGTTTGAATGACGCGTTCTGGACAAACTGCTTGTAGACCTCGGTATCATCCTTGAGGACTTCCAACATCACCTTCGCCAGCGCCTTGTCGTGCTCGATCCGCGCGGTCTGGGGCGTGTTCAGCTTGGCATTCTGATACGCCGGGTCGGCCGCTACCTTTGGCGCGATGTCGTCCTTTACGCGCTGCGCGACGCGGTCTGCATCATTGAAGAGTGTTCCAAACTGATCGTTGAAGCTCTTGATGATGTTAGAGAGCACGTCGATGTCCGGCTCGGGCTTCCTGCCACCACCTGACACCGGCACGGGACCCACCAACCCCTCATCGTCAGGCAGCGCCAGCTTCTGCATCGCCTGCTTTTCCACGCGATAACTGTCCATGTCGATCGACTCGAGAATGCCCTTGGACAGGTCCTCCTCCTTCGGCGCAGGCAGCTTTGGAATGAGCAGGTTCAAGAGAATCGACAGCTTCTCTCATCCAGCGTTCGTGTAGGGCAGGATCGATGCGAGGAAGTCGTAAGTCCGCGTAAAGGCCTTGGCCTTCCCCTTAAAATCAACCTGGCCGTCCTCGTCCAAATGCGCGTTGTAGGTGGCGACGCAGCCATCCAGTATGGGATCCAGAGTGTCGCGCTCGGCACCAGCAAGGAACCTGGTCACGAGGTCGTCAACTTGCTCCTGCGAGTACACCTGCCAGGCGTCCAACGCCGCCTTCAAATCGTGCAGCTTGTTGGGGTCGGTCTGTTCGCTGAGCACCGTCGTCCGATAGTAGTCAGCGAAAGAAGCAACGATGCCGTCCGTGTCGTTCTGAAAGTCGAGAACAAACACATCCTTCTTGTCTTTGTGCGCGCGGTTCAGGCGCGACAGCGTCTGCACGGCCTTGATGCCCGACAGTCCTTTGTCGACGTACATTGTGTGGAGCAGCGGCTCGTCGTAGCCGGTTTGAAACTTGTCGGCGCAAATGAGAAAGCGGAACGGGTCTTCCTGAATGCGGTCTGGAATCTCCCTGCTCGGGAATCCGTTGAGCGACGATTCAGTCACCTTGCCGGCGCCGAAATCGTGCTCTCCTGAGAAGGCGACAATCGCCTGGTAGGGACTCTTGCGTTCTGTCAGGTAGTCACGGAACGCACCGAAGTACTGCACCGCCCTCTCGATGCCGCCGGTAACGACCATTGCCCGTGCCTGGCCCTTAATCTTGCGCTGGGCAATCACTTGCTCGTGGAAGTGATCGACCATGATCTCGGCCTTCAGGCGAATCGCGGTGTCGTGACTCTCGACATACCGGCGCAGCTTCTTTTGCGCCTTTCTGACGTCGAACTCCGGGTCGCCCTCAACGGTCTTCACCAGCTTGTAATAACTCGCTACGGGCGTGAAACTCTTGAGCACGTCGAGGATGAAGCCTTCATCGATGGCCTGCTTCATCGTGTAGCCATGGAACGGCCGGTGCGGGATCTTGCCGTCCGCGCCGGCCGGCAGCGGCTCACCAAACAATTCGAGCGTCTTGTTCTTCGGCGTGGCGGTGAAGGCAAAGTAGCTGGCGTTGGTCAGCATCTTGCGCGCATCCATGCGACGCTGGAGTTCGTCATTGACCAAATCCTCAGGATCCTCCGCCACGTCTGCGAGTGCCTCGCTCATCGCCGTGGCCGACTTGCCGCCCTGGCTCGAGTGCGCCTCGTCGATGATGATTGCGAAGCGGCGTCCCCGATGTGTATCGCCAATCTCCTTCAGCAGGAATGGAAATGTCTGGACCGTGCTAATGACGATCTTCTTGCCGGCCTCCAAGAACTTCGACAGTTCCTGCGTTTTTGACCCGCTCGTGCCTTTCACTGCCCCGACGATCGAGCCCACCTGTGCGAACTGCTTGATGGTGGCCTGAATCTGGTCGTCGAGAATGCGGCGGTCGGTGACGACGATGATGGAGTCGAAGGCCTCGGCGCCGTCCTTCTTGACGGCAATGAGCTGGTGGGCCAGCCACGCGATGGAGTTCGACTTGCCGCTGCCGGCGGAGTGCTGAATGAGATACCGCTTGCCGGCGCCGGTTCTGCCGGCGTCCGCCAGGAGTTTTCGGACTACGTCGAGTTGGTGGTATCGCGGGAAGACCTGCTTGCGTTTCTTCCTGCCAGTGCGCCGATCCTCTTCCTCGGCGATCTGAGCGTAATTCTCGAGGATGTTCGTCAGTCCCGGCGGCGTGAGCACTTGCTGCCACAAGTAAGCGGTCTTGAGACCGTCGGGGTTTGGTGGGTTCCCCGCTCCATCGTTGTAGCCCTTGTTGAATGGCAGGAACCAGGAAGCCTTGCCACTGAGCTCGGTGCAGAACCGGACCTCGGCGTCATCGACCGCGAAATGCACGACGCATCGCCCAAAGGCGAACAGCGGTTCGCGCGGGTCGCGATCCCTGCAGTACTGCTCGACCGCGTCCTGAACGGTCTGTTTGGTCAGGCTGTTCTTGAGCTCGAAGGTCGCAATCGGCAGGCCGTTGAGGAACAAACCCAAGTCGAGGGCGCGACGTGTCTCGTCGCTGCTGTACGCCAGTTGCCTGGTGACGCTGAAACGGTTGCATGCGAACCGCTGCGCCGCCGCATCGTTGCCGAGCGACGGAGTGCCGTAGAACAGGTCGAGGTGATGGGGACCGTGGTCGATGCCCTTGCGAAGCACGTCGATCACGCCGCGCTTGCCAATCTCTTTCTCCAACCGAGCGAGGAACTGCCGGCGTGTCGGTCCGTCCGTGTGCAGAGAGAAGGCGTCGACAAGCTTCTCCTGCGTGGCCATGACGAATCCGCGAAGTTGGACGAGGTCCACGCACGCGGTGCGGTCGTAGTGTTTGGGATCGCCGAGCAGCCAGCCGGAGCCGCCAGCCGCCGGTGTCGATGTCTCCATGGGAACGTAGGGCGGCGACAGCAGGTCCGTGCGCCCCGTCATGGCGCGGACGATGATCGACTCGAGGCCCTTCTCGGAGATGTCGGTTGGTGTCACACCACGGCCCCCGGAACCAAGGGCTGCCCGACCGCCCTGATAACCGGAATGAACGGCACGCCGTTATTAGACCAGCGCCGATTCCAGATGTCCTCAGAAAACAGCGGCGCGCTGTGGGCCTTGACGAGGGCCTCCCATGACTCGGCGCTGGCCAACAGCTTTCCGCGGTCCCTCATCTCGCCAGCGTTGAGAAAGCCGAGGTAAATCAGCACCACTGGGATGCCGCATTCAGTCAGCTTCCATGCCCAAGCGAAGCGGTTCGACATCTGGTAGTGGGAGTCGCGGGAGATCCGCCAGGGGAGCGATGTGGCACGGGTCAAGCTTTCCCCGGCGGAGTCGATCGCGCGTCCGATGGTCAGGTGACTAGCCCGCCTGTCGTCTGAAGCGCCCTCATCCAAGAGCCGACCGGCTTCTTCTTTCATCAGTTCTTCGTCATGCGCCTTGGCTTCGATGAGATGGGCGGGAGAAGTGATCCGCGTAGACCACGACGCCGTGATCCCGTCGTAATGACAGCAAAGTTTCGGCACCGGTCAACGAACGACGATCAATCGGCTGGAGGAGGCGTTTCAGTCGCATCCTTTCCCAATGACACGGCACTGCACCGAGCGTCGCCAGAGATGCTTCTTGGTATTCCGAATATGGCTTGAGATCCGCGATCATGGCCGCCCGCCGCTCATCACCGGGCACCGACCTTGAGCAGGCCATCCAATAGCCCCTCTGCTTCCCGTTCAACAGCCAGAATGTCCGCGCTGATTTCCTCGAGCGTGCGTTGTAGCTGGGGCTGGTAGAAGTGGCGGGTGAAGCTCACCTCGTAGCCAATCTTGGTCGCGTCTTCCTTGATCCATGCATCCGGCGTGTAGGGCAGCACTTCCCGGCGGATGAAGGCCTCGATCCCGCCCTCCTCGAGAAGAGGCACCTGCTCGGTATCACGGAGATCGCTATCCGGCTCGTACTCGACCACGCTCTTCTTGCCGCCGATGATGGCTTCATAGAGTCCGCGCAGCGGATCCGGTGACGCCTTCCCGGGCTTGTGCGTCTTGGCAACCACCGGCGGGGCCGATTCCACTCGCCAGCTGACCACCCGCAGCAAGAGCTTCAGGTCCGAGCCTCCCAGCGTGATGTTCAGGCTCTCCAGAGCTTCATCCACCTTGCGGCGAAACTCGTTATGATCCTCGAACACGCCGTCACCGAGCGCCTTCCGCAAACCCGTAGCGGCCTCGACGAGCCGGCCATCTCGCTGCCACGTCTTGGGATCCAGCAGCTTCTTCCGCTTCTTCTCCGGCACGCCCTTCTTGGCGGCTTCTCCGTCCCCTTCGCCGTCATCAGCCTCGTCGGCACCCCACTCGGCAAGGCGGGTTTCGAGTGCCGCGCGCACGCTGCCGAAGTCGGCATGCAGGGCATCACCGAACTCGTCGTAAAGTGGCTCGCGAATCTCTTCATCACCGGAAACAAACCGGAGGGCGTCGATCGCCTTGACCGTGAGCTGGCTGTGAAGGCGGAGAGGGCGCTCGACCGTGACCTTCCAGTAGCCGAATGTCTCGTTGGCAAAGATCTTCGACTGCTCTGTTTCCGCGAACTCGCCGTAGGCGGTCATCACGCGATTGATGTCCTCGGCCGACAGCTCGCAATTCTTGCTGCCCAGGTTCTTCCGCAGCGGCGTGAACCACTTGGTCGCGTCGATCAGCTGCACTTTGCCTTTACGGTCTGGCACCTTGCGGTTGCTCAGGACCCACACATAAGTAGCGATGCCGGTGTTGTAAAACAGGTTCAGAGGCAGCGCGATGATGGCCTCGACCCAGTCGTTCTCGAACAGCCAGCGCCGGATGTTGCTTTCGCCTTGTCCGGCGTCGCCTGTAAACAGCGACGAACCGTTGTGAACCTCGGCGATGCGGCTGCCAAGCGCCGACTTATGGTTCATCTTCGACGCCATGTTGGCGAGGAACAGGAGCTGGCCGTCGCTGGACCGCGTCACCAGCGAGAGCGCTTCGCCGTTGTGCATCACATTGAAGCGCAGGTCGCGCATGCCGTCCTTGCCGCCCATTTCCTCCAGGTCCTTCTTCCAGCTCTTCCCGTACGGCGGGTTGGCGAGCATGAAGTCGAACTCCATGGCGGGAAAGGCGTCGTGCGACAGCGTCGACCACTCGGCGCCGCCGACGATGTGCTCGGCGTTCTGGCCCTCACCCTTGAGGAGCATGTCGGCCTTGCAGATGGCGTAGGTCTCTGGGTTGATTTCCTGTCCGTAGAGATGGGTCTCCACCTTCTGCCAGTGTTCGGCCGCAATCCTCTGAAGCGTCTCTTCGGCTACGGTCAGCATCCCGCCGGTGCCGCAGGCGCAGTCGTACAACAGGTACGAGCCGGACTTAACCTGCTCGGCGACGGGGCGAAACATCAGGGTCGTCATTAACCGCACCGCGTCACGCGGCGTCCAGTGCTCGCCGGCTTCTTCGTTGTTGTCCTCGTTGAACTTCCGGACAAGCTCCTCGAACACCGTGCCCATGGAGTGGTTGTCCATGGCCGGGTGCTTCACCGACCCATCGCCGTTGAGCACAGGGTTCGGGCTCAGGTTGATGTCTGGATCCAAAAACTTTTCGATTAGCGTGCCCAGGCCGTCATTCTTCGAGAGGCGCACCAGCACATTCCGGAACTCGAAGTTGAGCAGGATGTCCTGGACGTTCTGCGAGAACCCGTTGAGGTAGTCCTCGAAGTCATCCTTCAGAAGCTGCTGAGTGCCGCGCGACTTCAGATCGCGAAGACTGAACTTCGAGGTGTTGTAGAACGCCTCTCGTGACGCCGCGCAGAGCGCTGCGTGCTGCTCGGTAATACCTGCCTCATCAAGCATCCCTTTGGTCTCGAGCACAGCCTTCTTGGTGGGCTCGAGGACCGCATCGAGGCGGCGTAGTACGCACATTGGCAGGATGACGTCGCGATACTTGCCGCGCACGAACAGATCGCGGAGTACGTCATCCGCGATGCCCCAGATGAACGAAACGATCTTGTTGTGTGATGCCTGATCCATCGGCTCCCTGCGCAGTTACGGAAGGCACAGTTTAGCGGTTTCTGCGTACGGTAGGCAGAATCAGGCGCCGCCTGCACAGATCTCAAAGGCCGGACGTCCTCTGAGTTCGAAAACTGATTGCGGTGGCAGCCCGCGTTTCATAGGTTGATTGTGATGGAACCAGTGCCGCCCGCGGTCCACGAACCAGGCACCGCCGCTACTGAACGGAAGAGCGTGGCCGAAATGCTCGGTGAAACGCTCCGTGAGGCCGGAGTTCTGGTCGGAGTCTTCATGCCGCTCGATCTCGCGTTACAAGGCCACGGGTTGACGCTAGACTGGGGTCTGGTGATATTGATCCTGCCGTCGGCGCTGCTCACGGGCGGATTGGTACTCGAACGCTGGAGGACGCAATGAGCCACTGGATTCCACAAGCCATCCTCTTCGGCTTGGTATTCCTCGTCGGACTCTACTTCGCCGAGAAAGAACGCCGGGAACATCAGGCGAAGCGATAGTCTTCGCCTTGGTGGAGACGGGACGGCATCTTCACTCCCACGAGCCGCGAGCCGCGAATCCCACGAAGCCCGAAGGACCTGAGCCCACGAGGCCACGTAGCGGCCGAGCCTACGCCGAGCGCAGCGAGGCGCCCCCGTTCTACCGCGTCATCGACCGCTCCGCCTTCCCGGAATAGTTGATGAACACGGTCTTCAGCTCGGTGAAGAAGTTGAGGCCCTCTTCAGCCATTTCGCGCTCGCCGACGCCGGTGGACTTGGTCCCGCCGAAAGGCAGCTGCGCTTCCCCGCCGACGGTCGGCTCGTTGACGTGCACCATCCCCGTCTCTACTTCGTCGATAAACCGCATCACCGACGTGATGTCAGAGGTGAAGATCGACGTGGTCAGGCCGTACTCGACGCTGTTCGCGAAGCGGAGCGCCTCGTCGAGCGACGATGCGGTGGTCACGGCCAGCACGGGTCCGAAGATCTCTTCCTTGAAGATTCGCATCTCGGGCGATACGCCGTCGAAGATGGTCGGCTCGATGAAGAAGCCCTGACACAGCGCTTCCGGCCGCGTGCCGCCGGTCAGCAGGCGCGCACCTTCGCCCTTTCCGACGTTGATGTAATCCATCACCGTCTGCCATTGGCGATCGTCGACTGATGGGCCCATGTCGGTCGAGTCATCCAACCCCGGGCCGAGCTTGATTTTCTTCGCCCCCGCCACCAGGCGATCGACCAGCGCGCTCTTGATGTCGGGATGCGCAATCACGCGCGACGTGGCGGTGCAGCGTTGCCCGCTCGACCCGAACGCGCCGCCATGGATGGCCGTGGCGGCCTTGTCGAGATCGGCGTCGGGCATCACGATGACGGCGTTCTTGCCGCCCATCTCGCAGGTCACCTTCGCGCCGCGCTGGGCGGCCTTGACGTAGAGGGCGTTGCCGACGTTGTTCGATCCGGTGAACGAGATCGCTCGTAGCTCTCGGGCGTTCACCATCGCCTCGCCGACCTCGCGTCCAGTCCCGATCAGCATGTTGAAGACGCCGGGTGGCAGTCCGGCTTCTTCGTAAATCTCGGCTAGCAGGACGGAGGTGGCCGGCGTGAGCTCGGCCGGCTTGAAGACCACGCAGTTGCCCGAGACGATGGCCGGGGCGCTCTTCCACACTGGAATCGCCCACGGAAAATTCCAGGGTGCGATCAGTCCGACCACGCCGAGGGGCTGGCGCACGGTGTAGGTAAAGGTGTCGCGCGACTCGGACGGCAGTGTCTTGCCGTGCATGCGGAACCCTTCGCCGGCGTAGTACTCGAGCAGCGAGATGCCTTTCAGTACTTCGCCGCGCGCTTCCTTCAGGATCTTGCCTTCCTCGCGAGTGAGCGTGCGGGCGATGTCGTCGAGGCGGGTGCGGGCGATGTTGGCGGCGCGCCACAACACGCGGCCGCGCTCGGGCCCCGGCGTCTTTCGCCACGCCGGCCACGCGGCCACCGCAGCATCAATCGCCAGGCGCACGTCGGCGGCGGTCGCGAGCGGATACTCCGCGATCACGTCGCCGGTGTCGGCCGGGTTGATGTTCTTGCTGACCGCGCTGGAGGCGGGTTGATACCACTTGCCGTTCACGTACGAGCCGGTATTCATGACGCGGACATTATCTCAGGTTCCTCACGAAGGTTCCTCACGGAGGTTCCTCACGACGGTTCATCACGACGGTTCATCAGTAGCAGGTAGAGCGCTGAGCTCAGGGCGAACGTGACGAACCATGCGTAGGTGTAGAGGGTGTCGAAGAAGTTTGGATTGGGAACCGCGCCGCCGGGTGTCGTGGCCGCGCGCAGGAAGCCCGGCACCACGGGAAGAATCGCGAGCACCAGCGCGATCATCGCCTTGTGGTTGACGCCGTTGGTGTACGCGTAGCGGCCGCGCAGGTTGAACAGGTCCGGCAACGACAACTCGCGCTTGCGGTAGATCCAGTAGTCCGCGATCAGGATCCCGCCGATCGCGCCCATCAGGCTCGAGTAGCCGAGCAGCCACGTGAAGATATAAGCCGACGCGTCCGCATACAGCTTCCACGGCATCATCGCGATGCCGGCGGCCGCGGTGATCAACCCGCCGGTCATATAGCTGATGCGCCTGGGCGCCAGGCTCGAGAAGTCGTTGGCCGGCGACACCACGTTGGCGGCCATGTTGGTCGTGATCTGCGCGGCGAGAATGACCAGCGCGCCCAGGATCACCACCAGCGGGCTGCCGATGCGCGCGATCAGCACCACCGGATCCCAGATCGCCTCGCCGAAGATCACGATCGTCGCGCTCGTCACCGCCACACCCAGAAACGCAAACGCCGTCATCGTCGCCGGCAATCCCAGCGCCTGCCCGAGCGCCTGTGATCTCTGGCTGCGCGCGTACCTGGTGAAGTCGGGGATGTTCAGGCTCAGCGTGGCCCAGTAGCCGACGTTGGCAGTCAGCGCGGCGGGAAATAACGTCCAGAACGGCGTGCTGCCCCGCTGAAGCTTCGGTGACTCCGACAGGATGCGCATCAGGCCGCCGCCGTTATCGATCGCCCACCACAGCAGCAGCGCGCCGCCGCCTAACAGCAGCGGCGCCGACCACGCCTCGAGCAGCTTGATGCCCTCGAGACCCTTGATGATGATCGCGACCTGCACGAGCCAGAAGATCGCAAACGAGATCCAGATGCCGCCGGGCACGGTCGCCCAGCCAGGCCACGCGGCGGTGAGCAGCGCCTGCAGGGCCAGCGCGCCGATCCATGTCTGGATGCCGAACCACCCGCACGCCACAATCGCGCGCAGCATCGCCGGCACGTTGGCGCCTCGCACCCCGAACGCCGCGCGGCACAACACCGGAAACGACACGCCGTACTTCGTGCCTGCGTGCGCGTTCAAGATCATCGGGATGAGTACGATCGCGTTACCGAGCAGGATAGTGGCGAGCGCCTGCCACCAGTTCATCCCCTGCTGCATCAACCCCGAGGCCAGCGTGTAGGTGGTGATCACCACGCTCATGCCGATCCAGAGCGCGGCGATGTGATAGGTCGACCAGGTGCGGCTGGCGAGCGAGGTGGGCGCCAGGTCGGCGTTCCACAACGGGCTCGCCGACACGTCTTCGGTCAATTCGACGAAATCGCCTCGCTGTCCGTAGGGCACCCCTTTAGGGGGCACGTAGGGCACCCCTTTAGGGGTGCCGTCCGCCGTTGCGCTCAACTCGCGTAGCCCTCGGCATCGTGCCCGCCGTGGTACTCCTTGCCGTCGGGCCGGCGGATCTGCGAGTGCACCACCACGTTGCCGCGCCGCAAGCCGCGGAAGTCTTCGAGCGAGGCGTAACCGCGCTTCTCCATGAACTGCTGCATGCCCTCGATTAAACCCTTGATGACGTTGGGGCCGATCGCGCGGTCGAGCATCGCCGCCGTGCAGACCTGCACGGTTCCGCAGCCGAGCAGCATGTAGTTGAGCGCGTGCGCGAACTCGCTCACCCCGCCGATACCCGAGAACGCGCGGTCTGGAAACGCCTTGGTGAGCGACGCTATCTTCGCGAGCGACTGCGGCAGAATCGCGGGGCCGCCGAGCCCGCCGCTCGACACCAGCCCGTCGACGTTGATCTCGAAGTCGAGCGTCTCCGGATCGATCAGCGGCAATGACGGGAAGGTGTTCGACGACACGATCGCATCCGCGCCGCCGTTGAACGCGGCACTCGCCTCTTCGACGATGTCGGTGGTTGAGGGCGTGAGCTTGCACCAGACCGGGACCTTCACCACTTCCTTGACGACCTCGGTGACGATCGACACCTGCTCCTGGTCCTTGCCGATGTTCGAGCCCATGTCCTTGCGATCCATGTGCGGGCACGACAGGTTCAGCTCGAACGCGTCAGCGCCTTCGTTCTGGCATGCCTTCGCCAGCGTCTGCCAGTGCGCGAGCTCCTTGTCGCTGCCCGAGCCGGCCATGATCGACGCGATCAGCATGCGATCGGGGTAGGCCTTCTTGATCCCGGCGATCTTCGGCAGCCACCAGTCGAGCGGCTTGTCCGAGATGAGCTCCCAGTTCCACGACGAGTGGAGCGAGGTGTCGGGCCGCTTCTGCATCGACAGGCGGCCGTCGAGCGTCGAGCGCAGGAACTTCGTCTTGGGCCCGGCCACGTTGGTGACCGGATGCAGCCCGATGGTCTTGGTCACCACGCCGCCCCAACCGGCGTCGAACGCCCGCATGATGTTGGTGTCCGACTCGGTCGGCGGCGCCGACGACAGCAGGAAGGGGTTGGTAAACTTCAGCCCTGTGAATTTGACCGAGATGTCCGGCTTCATGCCGGGATTATAGGCCCTGTAGGGCACCCCTTCGTGTGGGGACAAACCTTTAGGTTTGTCCTCCGCTAAACCGTGTGCGGATGTATTCCTTGGCGCTGTCGGGCGGGAGCGCGACGCTTCCCGGGCCGCTACGCACGAAAAAATTGCCTTCTGGAACTTTCTCGACGCCCTTCCACTTCAGAAATACAGGCTCAGGGCTGCGCTGACAGCTCACGAGGCAGACTGTCTTGCCGTCGACGATCTGCATAGCAGGGTCAATGCAGGTCCCGGCGCGGTCGCCGAGGCCGTTTCGGACGACTTGCGCCAGGTGCCGCATGAACTTGTCGTCGCTCTCCAGTTGATCGTGATCAGATAGCGGCGGCCCGGCCCCAACATCCGGGCGTTGGCGACGAGGCGCCGTACCGCGTCGAGTTGCTGATACCGCGGGAAGATGAGGAACCTCTTGCCGGTCTTCTTGCCGCGGTCGTCCTCTTCTTCGACTTCGTGAATGAACTGGCGAATCAGGTTGAGCACGCTGTCGCGCGCCCAGGTCTCGTCCCAAAGGTAGCTCGTCGGGTAGCCCGGCTTGGTCGGTGAGACGGGAGGATTTCCGGCGCCGCCGAACTTGCCGATGTTGAACGGCAGAAAGCTCTTCTTGCCGGCCGCGAGATTCGTGGACACATAGACCAGGTCAGGGTCCACCGCGAAGTGCGCGAGGCAGCGTCCGTAGAGGAATCGCTCGAAGCAGAAGCTGGTGAGCAGCATCTGGTAGTCATCGCCGGTGGTCTTTGACCGGTTGAGCAACCGGGCCGCGACCGAGGCGCCGAGATTCCGCTTCGCCTCCGTCACGAGATTGCATCCAGGTATGGCTGCATCACGCGGGAGACGCGGCAGATGCGGGCAAAACGCGCCAGGTCATTGGCGCCGCCGCGGTGCCGGCGGGTGAAATCACGGAGCGCCTCGACGGCGACGTCGATGCCCACCTTGTTGCGATACTTGAAACAGTCGGCCACGGTTTTCGCGGCGGAATAGACGCGGACTGGAACCCCTTCGATGCGGTGGGTCTCGATGCCCTCGGTCAGCGCCAGCCCGGAGAATCGCGCGATGCGGAGCCGCGGATAGTCCAGGCGGGGGGCGCGGGCTTTTTCCGGCAGGGCCACCCAGACGTCGGCAGGGTGTTGCGTGGTGAGATTGTGGAACCGGAGCGCCGTCAGCAGGCAGATGACGGCGCGCGGCGAACGTTTGGCGACCTGCACGAGGGCATGGTTCGCGGTCAGCGCATGGCCGGCGGCGGCGTAGGTCCCACGCCCGTGTCGCTCCACCGCGCCGTTCCGAACCAGGGAGTACAGCCGGGCACGGGCTATCCCGTGGGCGGCCAGGTCGGCCGTTCGAACGACACCGAGACGCCGAATCACGCGGAGCGCCTCCCGATCGACGGACAGGGTCATGAGATCCCGAGAATACAAAACGTCGGGGGTTATGCGCAAGTCCCGACGTTTTGTATCGGCCAACAGTCCACCGTCGCAACATTGGCAGCAAATGTCGGCTCATTTACACAAGTGCCGACATTCCCTCACCCGGCGCCCACCGGGCCCCCAGTGACCTCCGAGAGCATCCGCAGGATGTCTTTCTCGATCCCGCGAATGTCAGCCTCTATTTCTTCGAGCGGCCGGGGCGGCGTATAACGGTAGAAATACTCAGGAAAGTGACGATTTCGCCCTGATTCACGGTCCGATTATAGCGGTGCGGCTAGAGCAATCGAACTTCCTCGCGTGATCTCTCGCTTCGTTCTAGTCGATCTTGTAAACGAACGAGACGAGCACGGCGACGTCGTTCTTCTTCACGGCCGGTGACGGCGGCTTGTTCTTGAGGGTATCGAGCAGCTCTACCTTTAGCTGGGTCGCCGACGTGATGCTGGCGGCGAGCCCGATGCCGAAGGTGTAGAGCGCGTCTTCGAAATCGTTCATCTTCCACAGCCCTGCGACGCGCTCGGTCAGCATCGTCGTCGATGCCGAGCTCGGTGCGGTCGGTCTTCAGCAACAGGCGGCTGACGCCCACGGTCGGCGAGATCAGGTAGTCGATCTCCTTGAACGAATCGCGCAGGTACTGCGCCTGCCCGAATACCGAGGTGCGGTCCGACAGCTTGCGGTCGACGCGGCCATCAAATGCCAGACGGTCAGTGGTCAGCTCGCCCGCCGACTCGCCGCGGATGAACAACCCCGTGCTGCCGAGCAGCACTTTCGAGCGTTGTCGCGTTTCACCTCGTAGCCGATGTTCACCGTCGAAGTGTCGCTATTGCCCTGGGTGAGGGCGAGACCGGCGCCTGCTGATCCGATCCAGCCCGGCGGCGGCGGTGCTGGGGTCTGAGCACCCGCGGTCGCGGCGATCGCCACGAGGAAGGGAACCAACACAGCAATTCGTCGCGTCACGATACTCATATTTCAAATATATTACGGCCTGCCTCGGAGTGGCTGTCATGAGTCTGCTGATCAAGAACGGAACAATCGTCACCGCTACGGATGAGTATGTCGGCGACGTTTTTATCGAAGGCGACAAGATCACCACCATCGGCACGGCGCTCACGATGCCGGCCGATCGCGTGATCGACGCCAAGGGCAAGTACGTGATTCCCGGCGGCATCGATGTGCACACGCACATGGACATGCCGTTCGGCGGAACGACATCTGCGGATGATTTTGAATCCGGCACCATCGCCGCCGCCTTCGGCGGCACCACGACGATCGTCGACTTCGCGATTCAGTACCGCGGCGAGACGCTGCACCACGCCTTTGAAACGTGGTCGAAGAAAGCCGAAGGCAAAGCCGCGATCGACTACGGCTTCCACATGATCATCACGGAGCTGTCGGACCAGGTCGAAATCGAGATGGACGCGATGGTCCGCCAGGGCGTCAGCTCGTTCAAACTGTTCATGGCTTACCCCGGCGTGTTCATGCTGGACGATGCCAGCATCTTCCGCGCGATGCTGCGCACGGGGAAGAATGGCGGCACCATCTGCATGCACGCCGAAAACGGCGGCGTGATCGACGTGCTGGTGAAGAAGGCGCTGGCCGAAGGCAAGACGGCGCCCAAGTATCACGCCATCACCAGGCCGGCGCGCGCCGAAGGCGAAGCCACGCATCGCGCGATCGCACTCGCCGAGATCGCCGACGTGCCGGTTTACATCGTGCACCTCTCCGCCGCCGAGGCGCTCGAGATGGTGACAGAGGCGCGCGACCGCGGTCTGCCGGCGTTCGCGGAGACCTGTCCGCAATATCTCTTCCTGTCGGAAGACAACTACGACGAGCCCGACTTCGGCGGATCGAAGTACGTGATGAGCCCGCCGCTCCGCAAGCGGGAGACGCAGGATAAGTTGTGGCGCGGACTCGCGTTCAACGACCTGCAGGCGATCGCCACCGACCACTGCCCGTTCTGCATGAAGGAGAAGCACCTGGGCGATGGCGACTTCTCGAAAATCCCCAACGGCGCACCCGGCGTTGAGACCCGCATGAGCCTGGTCTACGACGGCGGCGTGCGCACCGGCCGGATCTCGATGAACCGTTTCGTCGAGCTGACCTCGACCTCGCCCGCGAAGATCTTCGGCATGTTTCCGAAGAAGGGCACCATTGCGCCCGGCTCCGATGCCGACATCGTGATCTTCGATCCGGAGAAGAAGACCACGCTGTCGGCGAAAACGCATCACATGAAGGTGGACTACAACCCGTACGAGGGCCGCCAGGTGACCGGTGTCACCGAGACGGTCGTGTCGCGCGGCAAGGTGATCATCGACGGCGGCAAGTTCACGGGCAAGGCGGGTGCCGGCTCGTTCCTCAAGCGCAGCGCGCGTTCGTAACTCTGAACTCTGAACTCTTAACTCCTAACTCTTCGGCGTGTTCCACCCGCCGATGTCGGCGACCAGGCGATTCGCCTTTACCGGTCCCCAACTGCCCGGCTCATACTCGAGCGGGGCCTCGCGCGGGACGGCGATCAGCGGATCGACGATCGTCCACGCCGCTTCGACGCTGTCCTGCCTGGCGAACAAGGTCGCATCGCCGCGCATCGCATCGCTCAACAGCCGCTCGTAAGCGTCCATGTCATCAGCAGTATCCTGCCGGACGACCGACAATTCGATGGGCTTGCCGACCAGATCGTCGCCGGGTTTTTTGATCAGCGCCCCGACCGCGATCGCAACCTCAGGCCCCAGTCGGAAGCGCACGTAGTTTCCCATCGCCGGCGCCGCTGACGGAAATACCACGGCGGGCGCGGGTTTCAACTCGACGAGAACCTCCGTGCACGTCCTGGCCAGCGCTTTTCCAGCGCGGACGAAAAACGGCACGCCGTCCCAGCGCCACGAATCAATGTGAAGCCGCAGCGCGGCATAGGTCGGCACCTTCGAGTCAAGTGCGACATCGGGCTCCTCGCGGTAGCCGCGATACTGCCCGCGCACCACGTCGGTCGCGCTGAGCGGCCTCACCTTGCGCAGCACCTTGGCTTGCTCGCTGTGAATCGCATCGGCGTCGATGCTCGACGGCGCTTCCATGGCCAGCAGGCTCAACACCTGGAACAGGTGGTTCTGGATCACATCGCGGATCACGCCGGTTTCTTGGTAGAACTTGCCGCGGCCGTTAACGCCGAACGATTCCGCCATCGTGATCTGAATGTTCTCGACGTACTGGCGGTTCCATAACGGCTCGAGCAGCGCGTTCGCGAACCGAAAATACAGCAGGTTCTGGACGGCTTCCTTGCCGAGATAGTGATCGATCCGGAAGACCTGGCTTTCTGAAACGAACGCGTGCAGTGTCTCGTTGAGCGCTTGCGCGGATGCCAGATCGCGGCCAAATGGCTTCTCGACGATGATCTTCGCGTGTTGGAGGGAACCGGCTTCGGCCAGGTTTTTGACAACGACGGCGAACATGCTCGGCGGAATCGCCAGGTAGTGTGCCGGACGCTCGACGTCACCGAGCTCCGCTTTGAGCCTCGAAAACGTGGCCGGGTCGTTGTAGTCGCCATCGACGTAGCGCAGCCTCGCGGCGAGGGCATCGAAGGCGGCGTCATCCGGCTCGCCGTGTTGTTCGATGCTGGAGCGCGCGTGCTCCACGAACCGCGCGAGGTCCCAGCCCGACCTCGCGACACCTACCACCGGCACATCGAGCACCCCGCGCCGGGCCATCGCGTGCAATGCGGGAAAGATTTTCTTGAACGCCAGGTCGCCGGTCGCCCCAAAGAACACCAGGGCATCGCTTTTTTCGCGCGGGGCGGTCACTTCTTCTCCGTATGACCGCCGAAGCCGAGGCGCATCGCCGACAGGACCTTGTTCTGAAATAGATCGTGCTCGCGCGATCCGAAGCGCTCGAACAAGGCCGCGCTCAGCACGTGCGCCGGCACGCCCTCGTCATTGGCGGCCTGCAGGGTCCAGCGCCCTTCGCCGGAATCCGACACCCGGCCGCCGAATTCATCGAGGCCGGGGTCGCGGGCGAGTGCGGCGGCGGTCAGATCAAGCAGCCACGAGCTGACGACGCTGCCCCGGCGCCAGAGTTCCGCAATGTCGGCGAGATTGAAGTCGTATTGATAGTGCTGGGGATTACGCAGCGGCGTCGTCTCTGCATCCGGCTCGCTGGTGGCCTTGCCGGCGTTGGCGTGGTGCAGAATGCTCAGACCCTCGGCGTACGCCGCCATCAATCCGTACTCGATGCCGTTGTGGATCATCTTGACGAAATGTCCCGCGCCGGCCGGGCCACAGTGCAAGTAACCGTGTTCGGCCGTGCCGGTGTTCGCGCGGTCCGTGGTTCGCTCGATGACGCCTGAGCCCGGCGCCAGCGCGCGGAAGATCGGATCCAGGCGAGCCACGGCCTCAGCTTCGCCGCCGATCATCAGGCAATAGCCGCGTTCGAGCCCCCACACCCCGCCCGACGTGCCCATGTCGATGTAATGCACCCCTTCGGCGAGGAGCATCGTCGAGCGCGCGATGTCGTCCTGGTAATGCGAGTTGCCGCCGTCGATCAGCGTGTCGCCGCGGCCCAGCAGCGGCCGCAACGAAGCGATGCTCGCATCGACCACCGCGGCCGGCACCATCAGGCAAATGGTGCGCGGTGCCGTGCATTTGGCGACGAACTCGGCGAGCGTCGCCGCACCGGTCGCGCCGTCGCCAACGAGGGCCGCGACCGCTTGTGGCGAACGATCGTAGACCACCGCGGTGTGCCCCGCGCGCATGAGGCGCCGCACCATGTTGGCGCCCATGCGCCCGAGCCCGATCATCCCGATCTCCATGGGAGCAGGATATGGGATTTCGCGATTCAGGTCGCGGGTCTGTACTACGGCGGTGCCGCTGAACGGTGACCGCTGCTGACATTGACTCGTGCCTCCGTCATTAGGAGACGCGAGCGACGCCTGCGGCGTTCCACCAGCGCCCGAGGCTTGCGGGCCTGAGGGCTTGGGAGTCCTCTCATTCGGGCGGATGAGATAGCATTCCGCCGTGGCGCAGACGTTGGTGAACCGCGGCCTGGCCCTGGTGCTGAGCGGAGGCGGCGCGCGCGGGGCGTATCAAGTCGGCGTGCTGCGCCTGCTGGCGCGCGAGTTCCCCGAAGTTATTCCCGACATCCTGACCGGCGTCTCCGCCGGCGGCATCAACGCGGCGTTCCTCGCCGCGCGGCAGGAACCCTATCCCGAGAAGGTCGAGCAGCTCGCGCAGATGTGGTCCGACATCCGGATCGACGAGGTGTTCCGCGTCGACGTGCGCGACTTGATGTCGCGGACCATGCGATGGGGCGGGCGGCTGGTGACGGGCGGCAAGTCGCCGATCCCGTCGAAGAGCTTCGTGGACACGACCCCGCTTCATAAACTGCTCGAGCGCGTGCTGGAAGCGGAAGATGGCACGCTGACCGGGATTTCGAAAAGCCTGAAGGAGGGCTGGCTGCGCGCGATCGCGCTGACCTCGTCCAGTTACACGACGGGCCAGTCGATCACCTGGCTGCAGGCGCGCGAGGATTGCAGCATTCCGATGTGGGAGCGGCCGCAACGCACGAGCCAGATATGCGCGCTGCATGTCGATCATGTGATGGCATCCTCCGCGCTGCCGTTTTTTTTCCCTGCCATCGAGATCAACGGCGCGTGGTACGGCGACGGCGGCATCCGGCTGACCGCCCCGCTCTCGCCGGCGATCCACCTCGGGGCCACGCGTCTGCTCGCGGTGACGACGCGCTACGCGCGCTCGCATGCGGAGGCGCAGCGGCCGGTGATCTCGGGGTATCCGCCCCCGGCGCAGGTCGCGGGCATATTGTTCAACGCTATCTTTCTCGATCAGTTCGACGGTGATGCGTTGCAGTTGCGGCAGATCAACCGGCTGCTCGAGAACCGTCCGGAAAGCATGCGTGACGGCCTGCGGCCGATCGACCTGCTGGTACTTCGCCCGTCCGAGGATCTCGGACGGCTCGCCAATGCCTACGAGGCGGACCTACCGAAGACGTTCCGATTCCTGACGCGCGGGCTCGGCACCAAGGAGACGCGCTCGAACGACATGCTCAGCCTCGTGATGTTCCAACCCGATTACGTCAAGCATCTGATCGAGATGGGCGAGAAGGATGCGAGGGCGAGGCTGCCGGAGATCGGAGAGTTCTTGTCGAAGCCATGAACAGGAGATCAGGAGGACAGGAGAAAATAATTCTCCTGATCTCCTAACCTCCTGTTTTTCTTACTCGCCCCGGAGTGCCGAGATTGGATCTACTCTCAAAGCCCGGAGCGCAGGAACCAGACTCGCAATGAATGCCGTGAGAATCATCACGCCGGCCGTGGCCGCGAACGACACGATGTCGAGCGGTGGCACTGAGTAGAGTTGGTTCTCGACGAACCGCCCCAGCGCCACCGCGGCCAGGTCGCCGGCGATCACGCCCACGAGCGCGAGCATCACGCCCTGGCCAACCTATTCGCCTGCTTACTGAGTATCAACGGTCGTTTTTACCGGCGTACCACATGGTGTGGGACGCATTAAAAGGCTTGCGTCTCGAAAAGCCAACCGCCCGTCGGCTGAAGACCGTGTACTCGATCGAGGAGAAGCTCAAGCGACAACGAACTCGACTAACGCAGATTCAGGATATAGCGGGCATCAGACTGACCTGTCGTGACGCTCCCGACCAGGATCTCGAGAGCAGGATAGGTGGGCGCAAGTTTCCGAGAGGCTTGCCGTCGACTTCGGTTCGGCCGTCAAGTACGGTGGAGGGCCACAATGGGTCCAAGATGCTCTCGCTAGGTATTCTGAAACCGTGAAAGGTTGCGAACCATTGGAGCGACAACATCGCGACCTCGGGCACATCGCGAGCAAGATTCGCGAGCGCACATCTGATGCCGAAACAGGCCGAGACCGTGAGAGACTGATAGCTGACGCTAACGATCTCGAAATCCGAGTGCACGAGCAGCGCGCAATCCTCGCACGCGAGCTGGAACGCATCGCAGCATTGATCGAAAAGGCGGCCCGAAAGGACCCGCGGAAAGATGATATTCCTAATTGATTACGACCGAGGATCAGGATCCATTCGGCTGTTCAAGTCATTCCTTGATCGGGAACGCTTGAAAGCGGAACAGCTACGGCTTGAATTGGAAGTCTTGGATAGAGCCGATGCTGAAGTTGTCCTTTTGGAAGCAGATGACGAGGAGACCGTACGTAAGACTCACGCTCGGTATTTCAATACCGCTAGTGAGTTGCTACGGACGCCGTAATTCACGAGGACAGTTGCGGCGCTTCCTCGCTAGTCTTTCTTGAGCGTCCTAAAGAACTCATACAGTCTGTTTCTTTAGCCGCGTCGGCTGCACAATTAGCGCATGTCACATCGCGCTGATGTCAATGGGCTGCAGCTGTTTTATCGTGATTCCGGCAGCGGCAATCCTTTGCTGCTGCTCCACGGCTTCACCGGGTGCGGCGACGATTGGCAGCACGTCTTCGCTCAGCCGATCGAGGGCTATCGCGTCATCACGCCCGACCTGCGGGGGCACGGGCGATCCACCAACCCGGGCGGCACGTTCACGTTCAAAGAAGTCGCGCGTGACATTTTCGCGCTGCTCGATGCCATCGGCGTCGATCGTGTGAAGGCGATCGGCGTGAGCGCCGGCGCCAATACGCTGCTCCACATGGCCACCCAGCAGCCGTCTCGCATCGAGGCGATGGTCCACGTCAGCGGCACGCCGCGCTTCCCTGAACAGGCGCGCGCCATCATGAAGACGATGACGGAAAAGACGCGCTCACCAGCTGAATGGGCGGAGATGCGCGGGCGGCATCACCTCGGCGACGATCAGATTCGCGCGCTGTGGCGGCACGCGCGCGAATTCGCCGACGATCGCGACGACATGAACTTCACCGCGGACACGCTGGCGATCACGGCGCGCACGTTGATCGTGCACGGCGATCGCGATCCGCTCTACCCCGTCGCGCTCGCCGTGGAGTTATACAGGAGCATTCCGAATGCCGCGCTCTGGGTGGTGCCCAACGGCGGCCACGGCCCGCTCTTCGGCGAGCAGGCCGCGCCGTTCGTGTCAATGGCGACGGCATTCCTCGCGAAGTAGAGGCGGGTCTTCAGACCCGCCTGCGCGTTATTTCGGCTCGAACCGATACACCAGGTAACTGATCGGTCCGTCGAGCGCGCTGAAGCTGTGCGGCGTGCCGGCAGGAATGATGATGATGTCGCCGGCCTTCACCTTCCGGCTCTCGCCGCCCTGCCGCGTGCCGGTCTGGCTCATGCCCGCATTGAGGCGCGTGAGATCGTACGGCTTGGCATCGCCGAGCGATCCGCCGGTCATGCCGGGGTCAGAATCGGGTTCTGTGGAAGGCGCCGCACCTGAGCGCTGGTGGCCTGGAGTGCGACCAAAGCAATGATGATCAGAAGTCGCATGCACTTCCCCCCGAACTCGTCCGGCTAGACGTTGCGGCTCACCGGCGGCCGCTCAGTTCTCCTCACGTGCGGCCGTCCGGTGCAGCCGCGTGTTATGCCGTCGCGACGCGATCAGGGCAGTGGGGCTAGGCGGTTGAGCGGCTGCAACTTGCTCGCCCGTTCGCACAACTCCTGAAGTTCTCCTTGATGGAGGGTCGTCCATTCCGCCACAAGGCCCATGGCGCGCGGAGGCAGGTCGCCCGACAAGACCGCCAGGCTGTTAATAGCGTCCTGGCTTCGTATTCGGCGTACTCCGCGTGGAAGTGCGGCGGAGCGTGGTCCGCAAAGTACATCTTGATGACGATGCCGTAGAAGCGGCTGATTTCAGGCATCGACCGAGGCCACCCTGATGTCCGGGAACACCTCGTCGACGGACTTTCCGGTCAGTCGCAGGTACATCGCGTCCGGGCAAAGATCGAGATCGGGCGACCACTCGATGGCCCCGTGAGAGCCCAGATGAACCGCGTTGAAGAAGGCCGCATCGTTCCACGGCGCGAACACACCGTGCCCGGCCAGATCCGAGAGATCGACTTCTCCCTCAGTTCCGTCGTCGTATCGCAGCCAGATGCGGTGATTCGGCAGCGCCTTGACGTCGATCGGCTTTGGCATGGTTACTGACTCCTTGAATACCGATCAGAATACCGCGATCTGCCCAAACGCCGCTCTCGTGGATTTTGTGGCCTTGGGTTGTCGGCATAACGAGCGGGCGCTCAGCCGCGAGCCGCGCGGCTTCGGGCTTTCGATTTGGCTTTCTTTCGAGCGCGGCTCGCCGGCTGCAGCGGCTTGATTCTTATTCAGCCCTCCCCCTGCACCTACTGATTGCCAGTAGGCTGGCGCAGGGTTAACGCGCAACCGCGCAGGAGGAGGACCGATGCGATTCTACAACCACCAGCACCAGTACTACTGCGGGATCGATCGGCACGTGAAGACGATGTATGTGTGCATTCTCGACGCCACCGGCCAGGTGCTGGTGCACCGGAACGTCCCGTCGACGCCAGCGGCCTTGCTCGAATCGATGGCGCCGTACCGCGACGATCTGGTGGTGGCGGCCGAGTGTATGTTTACCTGGTATTGGCTCGCCGACGTCTGCGCCGCCGAAGGGATCACGTTCGTGCTGGGGCATGCGCTGGCGATGAAGGCCATCCACGGGGGGAAGGCCAAGAACGACAAGATCGACTCGCACAAGATTGCGGGGTTGCTGCGCGGTGGCCTCCTCCCGCAGGCGTATGTCTACCCGGCCGGGATGCGCGCGACGCGCGACCTCCTGCGGCGCCGGCTGCACCTGGTCCGGAAGCGCGGCCAGTTACTGGCCCACATTCAGAACACCCGAGCCCAATACAATCTCCCTGAGTTTGGTCGGCGCCTGGCGTATCCGGGAAATCGCGACGGCGTCGTCGAGCATTTCCCCGATCCGAGCGTGCGCAAGAGCATCGAAGTGGATGTGGTGCTGATCGACCAATACGATGCGCTCGTGACGGATCTCGAACTCACGATCGTGCGCGAAGCCAAGCGCCACGATGCCGATGCTTTTCACCGGCTCCGCTCGGTTCCGGGCATCGGGAAGGTCTTGGCCTTGACGATCCTGTACGAGATTCACGACATCCATCGGTTCGACCGGGTCCAAGAATTTGCGTCGTACGCGCGGCTCGTCAAGTGCCAGAAGCAATCGGGCGGCCGAACCCTCGGTACCAGTGGGGCCAAGATGGGGAATGTGCATTTGAAGTGGGCCTTCTCCGAAGCGGCGGTGCTCTTCCTGCGCCACACGAAGGACGGCAAGAAGCTCCTGACCGCGATGGCGAAGAAACACGGCAAAGGGAAAGCCCTCTCGATCCTGGCGCATAAGATCGGGCGCGCCGTCATGAGGAGGCCGGTATGAGGGCCCGCATGAGTTTCTAGGCCGCGAGGGTCGACGACCCTCGCGCTTCGCCACGCGAAGCTCGAGCCTCAATCGGTGTTGGGTCCTTCGTCACTCGAGGGGCCAGCGCTGGAAACGAAGACGGCACTGAACGGGAACGCGATCGGGCTTCGATTCAGCGGTCGCGCTTTAACTTCCGACGCTTGGGCGTCGGACGACCGGACGGAGAAGAACTGCGCTCTTGACGAGGGCTGGGCTGATAGGTGTTATGCAGCTGCACCAGACACTGGATTGGGTGGCGCGACGATCTGTCGGCCACGTGCCCGTTCGACGGCTTCAACCTGTCGCAGGTCCTCCACGATGCGAGCGAGATCGTAGTTCAACGCTGCGGCAAGGGCTTCGCGCGTGGCCCGAACCTCAGCCACGATGGGATCATCCGCCATCGGTGGCGTGGCGGCGGATGCTACTCGGTGCTCATCGGTCATGACATCAACTCCTCGGGTGTGCAAATAGTCGGTGGTTCGTGCCCCAGTCGGCGAAGTTCCCGCTCGATGCGGCGACGTGCGATCGCTCCCGCAAGATGCCGCAGATTCCAAGTGAGAAGATATTCGACGCCGCCGACGGTCGCGACCGCAATGTGTAGGGCATCATTCGGAACCGTTGCCGGGACGAGACCTCCGGCAAGCAGGAGGGCGGCGAGCGCATCCACGGCGTCTGTGATCTGAAGGAGGTCGCAATCGGCGATGAGTGCCAGGCGCTTGGCGCCATCTCGGGATCACCCGCGCTGGCTTCGCGCAACACGATCGCGGACGCCACCAAGCGGTACTGCTGTCGCTGACTCTCCCACCAGGTGCGCGTCACGCTCTGGTGCGCGGCAATGATCTCGTCGCGCGCGTCGCGGGCGGTGAGGTAGCTGAGCACCGTCGTTTCGAGATACACCGTCGCCGGGGCCATGAACGGCAAGATACCACGCTGCTGCGACCATCTCTACTCGGCTTGGCTTGGCGACCAGATCCGATTGGCTGCATAACGCATTGCCGCTCAGCCGCGAGCGGCGGTCACGTGCTTGCGAAGGAGTCTAAACCATCCGCCGCTCGTCGGCTGCAGCGGCTGTTAGGCATCGCGGCGCTTATGCAACCGGCCGCACTGAAAGGAGATCGTGGTCGGTGGATGTTCGCACGTCTGACGACTTCAGTGTCACGAGCGCCTGCGTGCGGCCTGATGCCGAAACGAATTCGACCGCGAGCGCGTCTGGACCGTACACCTCGACGACGGCACCGACATCGCCGCGACGGAGACCATGCGCCGGGAAATCGTGGACCAACACGATAACATCGAGAGGTTTGAGGTTCATTCGGGCCCTCCGGGATACGCCGTCACGAAACGCGGATACTGCTCGCCGACGCGCACAAACCAGACGCTGACAACCGGGGCTGACGAGCCACCCGGTCCCTTCAGGATAGCGCGAATCTCGTAGGCCTGGCCATGCGGTCCTGATTCGGCCGGCGTGGCGTCCCGCGTGAGATGTTGCAGGCGGAACGCGGTCTCCAGTTCGTCCCATTGAGCCGCTGAGAAGCCAAGGGCCGTGAAGAAACGCGCCTTGAAGCGACCGATCGGATGCTCGCGGGAAAGGAGATAGCCGTGCAACTTGGCTGGCTCGATGACCGCGGCGTCGGCATTCGGCAACAACACCGGACGACGTTATGGGCGTGGCGGAGCACAGGGCTTGTCGGCTCGTCCACCTCGCCAGGCTGAGCTTGGAGAATCTCGAGAACCGGCTGACCGGCTGGTGTTGGTGCCGGTTGTGGCTCGGCCCGCAGACCGGCCGCAATTGGCCGAACCGGTGCGGCCGGAGGTCTCTGACTTGTCGGTTTCAACGCTCCATCGATCCCCATCTGGACCACCGGCGCGAGGGGCATTGTCGGCGATTCCTGGGTCGGCTTCGACCCTTGATCGCGTTTCCACGTCTGCTCCTCCGATTCGTGGTGGACTGTAGCGGGCTTCGCGCTCGAAGGTGATTCTTGTAACGGGCGGAGCGGAGAGTCGCAGACGTAGCAGAGGTCTTCCGCCCAAAATTTTCTATAGCCTGTCCTAGGATTACGGGGAGGCTCTGGTATTTCGCGGCGACAGCGAGGACACCATCTGGCAGCCATGTTCCCTCTCCCTTTCTGCCGGCAACGTTTTGGCCTGAGCCGCGGCGAGGTGTGCCTCGTCGAGCAGACGATTGTTGAAGCCGTCGGCTCCAGGCCGGTGTTAGCCAGCAATCGTTTCGACCGTGCCTGGGAGCCTATTGAGGACGAGCGTATTCATCTGAACTTTGGCGCTCGCGTTGTCGATGTCGATGCCGACCAAGTTGCCAGCGGAGTCGTAATCGAGGACGACGCCTTCAGAGATTTCACGACTCTCGGCACTCGGCTGCTCCGATAGGTCGATGTAGAGCGAATCGGTGTCCGCATAGTAATTGAGCTTCATGGCTTGAACCTCCTATCCGGAAACGCATTGTGGATCGTCACCCGGTCCTCCAAAGTAATCACGCGAAGGTAACGACCGTCCAGTTCGGCCACCTCTACCCAGAACCGCACGCGATTCTGCTCTTGAAGCTCGACTCGAAGCGGCTGCTCGATCGCGCGGATGCACCAGGCCTTCTGAAGATACGGGCGCTTCCGCAGGACTTCTTTCTCAAAGTACTCCGTGTACCGGTACTTGTCCACGGCTCCGAGAATAGCCCAACCAACCGAATTCGTGGTGTCTGGCCATGCGATTGAGCCGCGGCGGCCCCGGCCCGGATTCTGCCACAAGGCTCGTCGCCGTCGGCTCCAATCGCTGTTAGCCGGTGTGTCTCGAAGCGCCGGACGAACCGTCGACGGGGGCGTGTGTGTCGGCATCGCCGGCAAGGAGGACCGTACGCCCAGAAGTCACTTGGCGTTCACGGGCACGACGACAAAACTCGCGAATGTCATTGCCGGCTGCGGCAAACAGTGTCGCGCGAACGGCACGCACGTCTGCGACAATCGGATCATAGGAGGGGGCGAATTCTTTCGGTGGTTCAGACATCTGGGTCCTCCATGAGCTCATCGGGCGTACACAGGATGGGCGCGGCGTATCCCTCCGCGAGACAGACGGCCTCAACCCGTCTACGCAGTGCGGCGTTGGCGATGTGCGCAACATTCCACGTCAACACGAATTCCACGCCATGACACGCGGCGGTCGCGATGTGCGCCGCATCCGCTGCCGCTTGCGCTGGCAACGGCACCCGCTCGATCAGCGCGGCCGCCAATTCCCCTACCTCGGGTGTCACGTCCAGAAGAGGCAGCCCTGCGATCGACGCGAGTCGCCGCTCTGCCGCGTCCGAATCGCCCGCGCGAATCTCGTCAAGGACGACCTGCGAAACCACGAGATCAAACGTCGGCCGGCGTGTCTCCCACCAGGTGTGCGTCAGTTGCTGCCGCCCCGCGACCACGAGATCGCGACTCGGCCGACTTGTCAGATAGCTGATGACGCTCGTTTCGACGTAGACACGCCGCTTCACTCCCCGATGGTACTCCTGTTCGGCTTCTCCGATCGTCTGCGCCCAATCCGGCTAACGTCAGGCTTCAGCCGCGGCGGCTCAGGATCGCACCAGCCGCCGCCGGCTGCAAGCCGTGTTAGACGGCCTCCCTCAAGTGATCTGTGCTCCCGACGGGTCACGCGGCTCTCAAGAGCCGCACGAGAGACGCTCGGCCTTGCTACTTCCTCAGAAGCCGGTGCTCACGAAAGAACGCCCACATCTGACTCGTTGCGTCGATGTTGCGGTTAGTGGGCCCGAGCAGCCACTGGTTCATGGCCAACACCCGGGCAAACAGGAAGGATTCCTGCTTCGGCTTGCCGCCTGGCCAGGCATGGCCTCCTCCCCGGAGGGTATAGAGCACCACGGCCGCGGCGTCAGCACAGTCCGTGTATTCGAGGCGGGTGACATCCGCCGCCACCACAGATTCGATCGGCTTCGGTCCGCATCGGTTTCTTCGAGCCCAATTCGCTGCCCATGTCGAGACGCTCGGAAACGGTTTCGGGGACGCCCGCGACGACGGACCGCCGTTGTACGGAGTAATTGGATCAGCGGTCCCATGAAACGTGATCATCGGCACCGGGCGGGAGTCTGCACACCAACTCCATGGTACTTGACCAGCCGCCACCGTTCCAACCGCGGCAATTCGATGGGACAGCCTGCAGGACAGGGCATAGGCCATGGCTCCGCCATTGGAAGCCCCGTTTGCATAGATCCTCGTCGGGTCGATGTTGTAGCCCGTTTCCAGCGTGTCGATCAACTCCGAAATGAATCTGATATCCGCCATCAGATCGGCTTCCGGCTTCATGGGCCAGATCTTGAGCAACACACCGGTTCCCGACGGGTAAACCACAATGAACGCGTGCTCATCGGCCAGCCTGTTCCACTCGCTTAATCGCATTTGAGCGGCCGGCCACAGTAAGGCGCCGTGCATGCTGATGACGAGGGGTGTCGGCTTCGTGCGGTCGTAGCTCGGTGGGACATAGAGCAGGTACCGCCGCTCCCGACCCGAGGAAACGATGGCACCGTTGCTGCGATCGAGGACGTAGATCGACGCTGCGGCGACGAGCACCAACGCGATCGGCAGGCCGATGACGACGAGCGCGCCGCCGATGACGACCTTCCTGATCTTCATGGGCCTCCTTGAACGTGGGGCCGTCTAACGCCACAACTGAGCCGCGGCGCAAGCAGTCCATGCGCCGTCGGCTCCAGTTGATGTTAGGCAACGTGCCGCAACATACAAATAAGTGTATACTCCAACATGGTTGAGAAGCCACTCGCCTGGCTCGGGTCGTCGCTCGAGGATGTTCGCGCGTTTCCGGCCGAAGCCAGACGAGCCGCCGGATACCAACTGGGGCGGGTCCAGCAAGGCCTTATGCCCGATGATTGGAAGCCGATGCCGACCGTGGGTACCGGCGTTTACGAGATCCGGATACACACCGAACTTGAACACCGCCTGGTTTACGTTGCGAAGTACGAAGAGGCCGTCTACGTCATCCATGCGTTCGAGAAGCGCACGTCCCAGACCCGAGATGCCGATATCGCCTTGGCGCGTAAGCGCCTCGCGGATTTCCTGCGTCTCCGAAAGCAGCAGAAGGAGGCCCGGTGACAGTCAAGGTTCGACGCTCCAGCGGTAACGTGTTTCGCGACCTCGGTTTCGCGCGCGAGGAAGCTGAAAATCTCAAGATGCGCACCGACTTGATGATCCAACTCAGCAAGTTGATCCACGCTCGTCGACTCACCCAGGCCGAAGCGGCAGATCTGTTCGGAGTGACCCAGCCTCGGGTGAGTGATCTCGTCCGCGGGAAGATCGATCGATTTAGCATCGATACCTTGGTCGCCATGCTCGGACATGCTGGTGTTCGAGTTCAGATCGTCGTTGGTCGAAAGTCCAAAGTTGCCTAACGGTCGCGCATCACCTGCAGAACCGCGTTCCGAAACCGTTCAACGTTCTACCACGGTCGTCGCGGTTCTGTCAGGTGCATGCGCATGTTAGCCGGCATGTTCTGTCTTACCAGACGCCGGGAACAAGACGTTTCGTCCGTGCTATGTACGCGGTGTATTCGTCCCCAAACTGCTCGAGCATCATCCTCTCCTCCGCACGGACCCGAAGCGCGAAGAGGACAGCAAATGCGACCAAGTTCGACGGACCTGCCACCCAATTCGGGATGACGAGCGCGTGGGCAACGCCATAGAGCACCAACGCCGAGTACATCGGGTGGCGAATCCGGTGATAGACGCCCTGCGTGATGAGTCCATGCTGCTCGCGTACCTCCAGAGTGATCGACCAGTTCGTGCCAAGGTCCGCGTGCGACCGGTAGAAGAGCCACAGGCCGATCACGAAGCACACGACACCTGAGATGAGCGGGCCGCTGCGCAGCGGGTACTCAGCGAACGAGAACGCCGATGACGCGATCCAGATCAGCGGGACCAAGAACCCAACCCACGCGAGAATCAGGAGGACGGCCTCCAGCGGAGTCTTATGGCTCTTGATGACTTTGACGCGTCGACTACCGTGGCCGTGCGGAGCCCGAATGGCGATCATCACCACCGTTGCTGCGAGTACCAGCGCCTTCGCGATCCACGGATTCATGGCCCAGCACCGTCCTCTGTCATCCACCAGCTCGGGACGTCGTCAAGCGTGTGTCCGGCTATTAGTAGACCGCGAGGCCGCGCGTAACCTCAGCCCCGTCCAATCCTCGTTCGTCGCCGCATCCTCAGAATCGAAAGGGATTCTAGCAGGAATCCGCCCCGCCTCACGACGTGGTTACGCGCCAACGCGATCAGGGAAATACCTCCGACACAGAGCAGACCTCCCTGGTTACGCGCCAGCGTCGGCGCGTATCCAGCGAGACGCGATACAGCCGGTTGCCTGGAAGCCCTTCATTCGGGCGGGCTTTGAGTCACGGCCGGATGAGCGGTGCTCCGGCGGTTACCCGCGAGACTCGCGCGTATCCACGTCACAGCCGATCGATAGGGCTCTT
>JAUSDY010000152.1 GCA_030650395.1 Acidobacteriota bacterium
CGCCTGCGCTGGATGGCCGAGCAGGTCAGCCCGGCGCGGATTGCCGCCGCCGGCAGCATGCTCGACCCCGAGGCGATCACCATCGGCTACGCGCGCCGCTTCGCCGCGTACAAGCGGCCCGAGCTGATCTTTCACGACACCGATCGGCTGGCGCGGATCCTCAATGCCACCGATCGCCCGGTCCAGCTCGTGTTCGCCGGCAAGGCGCACCCGGCCGATGATCCCGCCAAGCATCACCTGCAGCATGTCTTCAAGCACACGCTCGACCCGAAATTCGGCGGGCGGCTGGCGTTCATCGACGACTACGACATGCACGTGGCGCATTACCTCGTGCACGGCTGCGACGTGTGGCTGAACAACCCGCGCAAGCCGCTCGAGGCCAGCGGCACCAGCGGGATGAAGGCGTCGCTCAACGGCGTGCCGCACTTGAGCATCGGCGACGGCTGGTGGGCCGAAGGGTTTAACGGCAAGAACGGCTGGCTGATCGAAAGCCGCACCGACCCCGACGATCAGGCCGCCACCGATGCCGCCGACGCCGACTCGCTCTATCGCCTGCTGGAAGAAGAGATCGTGCCGGCGTTTTACGATCGCGACGCGCGCGGGCTGCCGCGGCGCTGGATCCAGATCGTCCGAGAGGCGATGCGCTCGAACGTGCCTCGCTTCTCAACCCGGCGGATGGTCAAGCAGTACATCACCGAGATGTACGGGCCTGCTGCGCAGGCCTCGACGATCTCAGATCTCAGATCGTAGATTGCAGATTAATCTCAGATCTAAGATTATCTAAGATCTGAAATCGATCTGAGATCTGAGATCTGAGATCTGAGATCTGAGATCTGAGGTTCTCGATCAAAAACGTGCCGCCCGTCTTCGCCGTGTCCTCGCCCGTCATGTTGAGCGACAACATCGCCAAGACCCGCTTGACCCGCGCCGCATCGTCCTTGACCCATTGATCGCTGCCGCGGATTTCATCCACCCAGAGAAAGGTAATCGTTCGCGCCGGCGCCGCCAGCACGCCGCGCCGGATGCCGTCCTGGATGGCAAGCGCCGAGGCCAGCAGCGTGCCGCAGCCGTTGGCATTGTCGTTGGCGCCGGACTCCTGCACGTGCGCCGCGAGCACGATGCGCTCGTCGGGCTTCGACCGGCCGGGGATCTCGACGACCAGGTTGCGATTCGGGCGTCGATGGAAGGTTGACTGGATGATGAACTGTTGCGATTGCTCGAATGCCGGATTGCCGGCGAGGCGCCAGAGCGGCGCCATCATGCGTGCGGTGTCCATGGCGACGCCCGGATCGACGAACACCACCATCTGTTGATAGATCGCGTCCGCGCGCGACGGCAGCACGCGATCGAGCCCTTCGACTCGTCCCGCCGATTGAGACTCGCTCAGGACAGGCGGCGGCAAGTGCCCTTCGACTCGTGCTTGGTCTTGCGACTCGCTCAGGACAGGCGGCATGTGCGCCGTGACGGCCACTGAAAACAGCAGCACCCCTACGCACTTCTGCACCATTGGCACTTGACGCACCAGCACCCTTCGCACTCTTCGCACCGTACGCACTGTACGCACTCTAGCTTTTGGTTGAAGTAGAATTTATGAGATATGTCCCGCAAGTCAATCGGTAACAAGAAGGGCTGCGCGCTGTGCGGCGCCAAGGAAGTCTCGGAGCCTCGCGGCGAGGAACGCTACTGCCGCGACTGCTGGGACAAGAAGATCGCGGTCGAAGAGATCGTGGCGCGCGAGTTCGCGCTGAAGCGCTACATCCGCGCGCATAGCGCCGAGAAGTACCTGGTCTATCACTCGACTCAGAAGCGGCCGATCGGCCAGATCATCGTCGTCGACGACGGCTACGATCTGTTCCTCACGATGACGATCTATCCGAACTTCGCGTGGGACGATGCCGCGTATCACCTGGAAGGCGACCCGGAGGGCCGGACGTTTGCCGAGCTGCTGGTCGACGTGGTGGCCACCGAGGTCATCGAGCCGTGGGGCGGCGGCAAGTGGCATCTCGAAGTATTCCGGTCGACGGCTGCCGAGCCCGAAGACTGGAACGGCGAAATGTAGCGTCCGCCTGCGCGCCAGGCGCTACGGCGAGACTTCGCCAAGAAAAGTGGGCGAAGGGTTATAATCCTGCACCGGAGGGTTCATCGTATGAAATTGCAACAGCGGATGGCAGTGGCGGCGATAGCATTGCTGCTCGCCCCGGCGGCGTTTGCAGGCCAGGCTGCGCCGGCCGCGCCAGCGGCACCGGCCGCACCCCGGAAGCTCATCTCGCCCGTGCGTGGCGAGGCCCAGGTCGAGTACACCAAGCCGAATACGAAGGTTGCCGGCACAGAAGTGGTGACCATCATCATGGTCAAGAACGTGTCGAACGCGCCGATCGCCGGCTTCAAGCTGGAGGAAAGCTGGATCGACAAGGCGGGCACCCTGTCGGGCGGAGATACCTACCGCCACCCGAAACCGTTCATGCCCGGCGAGATCATCACCGTCACCCTGCGGACGCCGAAGAACGCGCGCATGGCGAGCAACAGCTACAACTTCTCGCACGCCAACGGCACCGTGAAGCCGAAGTCGGTGCCCAAGATCGTCCCCACGACGTAAGCGATCTCGTCGGAATTCGGATCAGGATAAGGGGACGGAAACGTTCCCTTGTTTTTTGTCTTATTTCTTGTCGACCTTCTCGAATCGAATCTCACCCGTAAACTTCGGGATCGCCACGATCTGAGCCGGCGAGGTAATGACCTGCGCGGTAATGTCGCCGCGGCCGGGGCTGCGTTCGGCCCATTCCACGATCAGCGCGTCGCCCTGGCGCCGTGTACCGACGATCTCGACCTGGTAACCCGCCGACATTTTCGAGCCGAGAAACACCGCCACCACGGTTGACGCATTGAGATCGACCCTGGGCGCCGGCTTGTCGCTGGCGTGCTGCCGCCACAACGCGGCCCACTCGGCGGGCGTGCGGGCCACCGCCTGCCGCGGCTGGTCGATGTTGCTCATCATGTCGGTGGCTATGGTCTGCATGGGGGCACTCTGCGCTGGAGAAACGCCTGGCGCGGGCCCGGGCGTCGGCAGCACGCGGAACACGGTGTCGGTCGCGACGGTCGGGCGGTCTCCCAACCTCGAGATCGCTTCGACGCGCAAGACATAGAGTCCCGGCGCCATCTGCTTGAGCGGGATCCGCGCGGTGAATCCGTACCCGCCGGCCGACCCTTTGAGCTCGGAGCTGTCGCGCTCTTCCTTCGTCTCGAAAACGGTCTGGCCGCCTTCGGCCTTGACCGTCGCGGAGAGCTCCACCTTGTGCGGCTGGTTGCCGGTGTTGTCGTAAATCTCCGCGAAGAACGCCACCTCGTCGATCGGCGGGAACTCGCGGTAGCTCGACAGCGGTCCGGGCAGGATCTTCTCGAGCGGATCCTTCGGACGGATCGTCGGCGCCACGCCGCTCAACGCCGAGGTGATCGCGACCCCGCTCATCGACAGTTTCTCTTTCGCAAAGTCCGGCACCATGAGGTCGAACGTCACCGAGCCGGCTTTCTTGGTGTTGTTCTCCTTGACGCCGACGCGAAGCTGATACCGGCCCGGCGCGAGATCGAGCGTCGAGATGACGCGGAACCCGCTGGCCTTCACACGATTGGCGGTGTCGGGCTTCATGTTGAGATCGATCGTGCTGCGGTCCGACGGGAACGTCTTGCCCTTGTCGTCGCTCGCAATCACGAGGACCTCGAGCGCGTTCCGGAACGTGCCGTCTTTTTCGACAAACGGCAGGCTGCTGCCGCCGACCAGGGTCGAGACGATGACCGAGCCCTTCGGCGCCGGTCCCTTGAACACCACCGCCGTGGTCGCCAGCGGCAGTGCCACGAGCGGCAGCGGACTCTCCATGGCTTCGCGCAGCTCGGGCGACGCGCCGGTCGGCGGCGCCGGCTTGGCTTCCGGCGCGCGGCCGCGTGCCGCGACGTAGCCCTTTCTCGCGCGCACGGTGACGCCCGGCCGGTTCGGCAGGCGCACCTCGATCTTGCGGAACCGCCCGTCGCGGCGATCGTTGGTCGAGTAATAGCCCATCACGTAGTACGAGCTGTTATCGTCGACGATCCGCTGGAACGCAGTTCCGAAATCATTGCGATTGACCGCGGCGAAGCCGCCGGTCTCGTCGGAGAGCACGCGCAGGCTGTCTTGCGCGAGCCGCACTTCGTTGTAGAACGACCCGGTATTGAGGCCGAGCGTGGTGTCGTCAGGGAACGACTGCACCTCGATCAGCTCGTCGCCGACGGCGCCGCCGAGGCCGCGCGGATCGACGCCGTAGACCGCGACGTTGGCGCGGGTCGCCGCCGCGAGCACGTCGCGCGTGGCGTCCATCACCATCGTGGCGTCCTTGTTGGCGAAGACGTCGGTGATGTCGTAGTCGATGCCTTCGCTGAACAGCACCAGCGCCTTGCGGCGCCCGCGGATGTTGCCGAGGTACTCCGAGAGGTTCTTGATGGTGTCGAGCGCGTTACGCGCCTGGTAGCCGCGCTCGGCGTCATCCATGTCGGTGACGGCATCGCTGGGGTCCATCCGCCGGCCCGCCGCGTCGATCTTGTTCGCCGTCGACGAGCGCAGCTTGCGCCCCATGAACTTGTCGACCGCCTGCAGCAGCAGGCGCCGGCTGCTGGTGAAATCCTGGCTGGTGTCCGACCGGCCGGTATAGACGACCGCCGCGGTGTCGTTGGCGCCGATGTACTTCTCGATGAACAGGCGGGCCGCGGCCCTGGTGCGCTGCGAGCGGAGCGCGCTGGTGTGCAGGTCGTCGAGCACGATCAGGTAGATGCGGCCGTCGGCGCCCTCGAGATTGGTCCGCACGTCAGGCTCGATCGGCTGCGCGGCAAACAGCGGCCGCGCCGCGCGCTCGACCGGAATGTTGACGAGCGAGAACGCCGTGACCTGCTGCGGCTTGCCGTCTTCGAACACCTGGAAGTCGGAAGGCTTGAGGTCGGTGATGAACTTGCCGTTCTGATCGAGCACGCGCGCGTCGACTTCGACGTAATTGACTTCGGCGCGGAACGTAATCGGCGGCTGTTGCGCCGCCGGCGCGCTGGATCCGGGAATGGGCGCCTGAGGGGTCTGCGCGCGAACGAATCCGCCGCCAGCCATCAAGGCGAGAAGTCCGAACAGAGTGATTTGCTTCGTCATGATGTGTCTTCGCAGGGCGGGCATCGTGGCACCCGCCCACAGGCTCTTAGCAGGCACCCTCAAGTATAGACGCCCTGCTCAGGGTAACGGTTTTAGGTCCGCTATAATCATCCGTCTATGCCACTTGACATCGCCGCCGTCCAGAAGGCGCTCACAGCCGACGGCCTCGATGCATGGCTGCTGTACGACTTTCATGGCTCCAACCCCGTGTCGGCCGGCCTGGCGAGCGGGGGCAAGGTCGGACATCTCGCCACGCGGCGATGGTTTTACCTCATCCCCGCAACCGGAGAGCCGCGGGCGTTGGTGCACGCCATCGAGCGATACAACCTCGACCACCTGCCCGGTACAAAAACCGTGTATGCCGGGCGGGAGCAGCTCGAATCCGGCCTCGGCCACATCGTCACGGGCATGAAGCGCGTCGCGATGGAGTACTCGCCGCGCGCCGCCATCCCGTACGTCTCGCGCGTCGACGGCGGAACGATCGAGCTGGTGCGCTCCCTCGGTGTCGACGTCGTCTCGTCGGGCGATCTCATCCAACAGTTCGAAGCGCGCTGGGACGACGCGGCGATCGCCAGCCATCGCACAGCGTCTGAAGCGCTGTACCGCATCAAGGATCGCGCGTTCGAATTAGTCGCAGAGCGGCTTCGCGACCATGTGCCGACCACGGAATTCGACATTCAACAGTCGATGGTGGGCTGGTTCAAGGACGAAGGCCTCGTCGCCGATTCGGCGCCCTGCGTTTCGGCCCAGGAAAATGCCGGCAACCCGCACTACCTGGCGACCGCCGCCGAACACCGGGTCATCCGTAAGAACGAGCTGGTGTTGCTGGACCTGTGGGGAAAACTCGCTGCACCCGGGACGGTATTCGCCGATATAACGTGGATAGGGTTCGTGGGCGACGCGGTACCCGAAGCCATGACCAAGGCGTTTGCCACGATCTGCGGCGCGCGAGACGCGGCGGTGACGGTGGTACAGGACGCCGCAAAAGCGGGACGGGACGTGCGCGGGTTCGAAGCCGATCGCGCGGCGCGCAAAGTGCTCATCGACGCCGGCTACGGTGACGCGATTCTTCACCGCACCGGCCACAGCCTGGGCGAGCAGGTCCACGGCAACGGCGCGCATCTGGACGATTACGAAACGCATGACGAACGCCGGCTGCTGCCCGGTACGGGCTTTACGATCGAACCTGGGCTGTATTTCAAGGACTTCGGGGTCCGGACCGAAATCAACATGGTCTGGCCGCCCGCAAGTGGACCAGAAGTGACCGGGCCGCGTCAGAAGAGTATCGTTACACTTACATAGGCACCCCCTTCTTGGGGCTGCCTGAACTCGCTGAAGGTGTTGGAGGACGAAATGTCGAGTCGGAAGACGACGCTCTTTTATTCGTTGCTGATCGCGGTGGCCTCGCTGGCGGTGGGAATGGTGATTGCCTCGCGGCTGGATCTGTCGCCCGCTTCGGCGGCGCAGACCATGGTGGCGCCGCCGATGAACAGCGCCCCGCTCAGCGGGCCCGTTGACGCCAGCACCTTCCGCAATATCGCCAAGGCGATGAGCCCGGCGGTGGTCAACATCCGCAGCACGTCGAAGGCGCGCGCGCAGGAGATGACCGAATTCTTTGGCGGCGGCGGGGGCGGCGGCAGCGACGACTTACTCGAGCGCTTCTTCGGCGGTCAGGGCCGGCAGCAGCCGCAACAACGCCAGCGCCCGCCGCGCGAGCAGGAAACACAGGCCGCCGGCACGGGCTTTGTGATCAACAAGGAAGGCTACATCCTCACCAACAACCACGTGGTCGAGGGTGCCACGAAGATCGAGGTGTCGTTCTTCGGCGAAGACCGGGACGACGTCTATCACGAGGCCAAGCTGGTCGGGCGCGATCCGCTGACCGACAGCGCCTTGATTCAGCTCGTGGAGCCGAAGGCCGGCTTGACCGAAATCAAGTTCGGTGACTCGTCGAAGATGGAGCCTGGCGACTGGGTCGTCGCGATCGGCAACCCGTTTGGCCTCGCCCATACCGTGAGCGTCGGCGTGATCAGCGCCACCGCGCGCTCGTTCCCGATCGCCGAACAGCGCTTCGCCGATGTCCTCCAGACCGACGCGGCGATCAATCCAGGCAACTCCGGCGGGCCGCTGTTGAACGCGCGCGGCGAAGTCATCGGCATCAACACCGCTATCTATACGGATTCACGGCAGGCGGGCAACATCGGCATCGGCTTCGCGATTCCGATTAACGCCGTGCGCGAGCTCATTCCGCAGCTGCGCAGCGGCAAGGTGTCGCGCGGCGTGATCGGCGTCAGCGTGTCGGCGGTCCCTGCCGATGCGTTGGCCGAGTTCGGTTTGAAGGAACGCAAGGGCGCGCTCATCGGCACCGTGACCCGTGGCGCCGCGGCATCGAAGGCCGGCATTCAGCCGGGAGACATCATTCTCGAGTTCAACGGCAAGGTTGTTCGTAATCGCGACGAGCTCGTTAGCACCGTCGTCGCCACCAAGCCCGGGTCGACCGTGCCCGTGAAGGTGCTGCGCGATCGCCAGGAGAAAACGCTCAGCCTCACCGTCGACGAGCTGAACCTCGACGAGGAAGGCAGCCGCAATAACCCGACGCGCGAGACGACCGTCGAGCCGGACGACGACCAGTCGTCGCAGGGCTTCGGGATCACCATCAGCTTGCTGACGCCCGACGTGGCGCGCCGGCTGCGCGCGCCGTCGGATACCGAAGGCGTGCTGGTGTCCGAGGTCGAACAAGGCAGCCCGGCGTTCCGCCAGGGCCTCGCCCGCGGCGACATCATCCTGCAGGTCAACCGCAAATCGGTGAAGTCGCCGCAGGACGCGAGCCGCGCCCTCGCCCAGGTGAACTCGGGCGGCACCGCGTTCCTCCTGGTGATGCGCGGCGGACAGGAACAGTTCTTCACCGTCCGCAAGGAATAGGAACCGCGGCCATTGGCGCTCGAGCGCGAGATCAAGCTTCGCTTTGACAGTGCCGACGAGGCACGCGCGAAGATTCTCGCGCTCGGAGCCACGCCGCTGCGCGGCCGCCGGCTGCAGGAAGACGCCCTGCTCGACACCGACGACGAGTCGCTCCGCCGGCAGAGATCGACGCTGCGGGTGCGATGCGAGGGCGGCAAGAGCCTGCTCACCTACAAAGGTCCGGTCCTGCCCGGACTCGTCAAGACCCGCGACGAATTCGAAACCGTCGTCGCCGACGGCGAAGTGCTGCTGACCATTCTCGAGCAGCTGGGGCTGCACGTCTGGTTCCGCTACGAGAAGTTCCGCGAGGAGTTTTCGGCAGACGACGTGGTGATGGCGGTGGACGAGACGCCGGTCGGCGTTTTTGTGGAGCTCGAGGGCGGCGAAGCCGCCATTCACGCTACCGCGCGGGCGCTCGGCAAGACCGTCGGCGATTACATCACCGACTCGTACCGCTTCCTCTACCTGCAGCATCGCGACGCGAACGGTCTGGCCGGACACCACATGGTGTTCGCCGGCTTGCCCACCGAAGCGCCCGGCGCGAAGGTGGGTCGCGCCGACGCATGACCCACCTTCGCTAAAGCTACGGTGGGCAAGCCTTTCCCATGGCCGGCGCTGGTGTTGACCGCGGGGCTAGCAACCCGACTGCAGCCGCTCTCATCCGTCCGCGCCAAGGCGGCGCTGCCGGTGGCCGGCGAGGCTCTGGTGCTGCGCATTCTGCGCCGGCTGCGCCGCTCGGGCGTGACGCGAGTGGTCCTCAACCTGCACCACCTTGCGGACACCATTACGCGTGAGGTCGGCGACGGATCCGCGATTGGCCTCGAGGCCAGGTACTCGTGGGAGCCCGAGGTGTTGGGCTCCGCGGGCGGCCCCGCGCGCGCGCTGCCTTTGCTCGAAGCCGATCGCTTCCTGATCGTGAACGGCGATACGCTCGCGGATGTCGACCTCGAGGCGCTTGCCGCGCAGCATGTCGACACCAACGCGGTCGTCACCATGGCCGTGGTCGACGGCGACCCTCGCTACAACGGCATCGTGGCTGATGCGGCGGGGCTGGTTCGCGGTTTCGGCCGCGACCCGGGTGCATTTCATTTCATCGGGATTCAAGCGGCGAACGCGTCTGCATTCGCGGGTGTGAGCCCGGACGCGCGATCGGAAACCGTGCACGGAATTTATCCGGCAATGATCGCGAGCCGGCCCGACAGTCTTCGCGTGATGCGGACGACTGCGGAGTTCTTCGACATCGGCACACCCCAGGACTATCTCGACACCGCCCGGACCATCGCCCGGCGCGAAGGCCGTGGTCTCGATCGCGGTCATGGCTGCCAGGTCGCCGACGACGCGCGAATCGATTCGACGATTCTCTGGAACGATGTCACCGTCGGCGCCGGCGCCACGCTCACCGACTGCATCGTCACTGACGGCGTGACCGTCCCCGCCGGCGCGCGCCACGATCGGTGTTCCCTGGTGGCGACCGATCGTGGGATGATCGCGACGCCGTTCGCCAACGCATAGACCCCTGTGGACCAGCGCATTTCCGAATACCTCGAGCAGCAGGGCCTTGGGCCGCAGGCGGCGCAGGTCGTGCCGCTGACCGGCGACGCGTCGGATCGGCAGTACTTCCGCGTACTGCTCAAGGGGACGCGGCCGATCGTGCTGGCCCTCCATCAGGGACCGATCGAGTTTGCGACCATGCCATTCGTATCGGTGGCGAGGCTGTTGGCCCAGGTGCCGCTGCCCGTGCCGGCCATTCTTCATCACTCGGATCCGCTGGGCGTGCTCGGTCTCGAAGATTTGGGCGACGTCACGCTGCAGGCGCACCTGGGCGCCACGACGGCGGCGGAGCACGCCGCGTTATATCGACAGGCGGTAACGCTCATCGCCCGCATGCAACAGCGCGGCGGACAATTGCGCTCGGACGAGTACCCGCCCTACCGGATCGCTTTCGACGTCGAGAAGCTGACCTGGGAGCTCGAGTTCTTCGTCAAGCATTACCTCGTCGCATATCGCGGCGCCAACCTGTCGGATGCCGATCGAGACGCGCTTCGCGCCGAATGGAGTGCGATCGTGACGGAGCTGGCCGGCGAGCCGCGCGTGCTGTGCCACCGCGATTATCACAGCCGCAACCTGATGCTGCACGAGGGCACGCTGTACATGATCGACTTCCAGGATGCGCGCATGGGCCCCGACACCTATGACCTGGCGTCGCTGTTGCGTGATTCGTACGTCGACCTCACGGCGGCGCAGGTTGACGAGCTGATCGCGTTCTTCCTGGCGCTCAAGGGCGAGGCCGGACCCGATGGCGAGTCCGAATTCAGGCGGCGCTTCGACCTGATGGCGCTGCAACGCAACCTCAAGGCGCTGGGCACGTTCGGCTATATGACGACGGCGCGCAACAATACGGTTTACATTCAGTACATTCCGCGCACGCTCAACTATGTGAAGGCGAACCTCGCCAAGTACCCGCGCTTCGCGACGCTGCGCGACCTGCTCGGAGCGTGGCTGTAGGGTAAGATCGTCGCCAGCCGTGTTTGGAGTCTCCACCCATCTGTATCTGGGCGAACGCCTCGAACGGGACCACCTCGTCGAGATCGCGGCCCACTCCTTCGACGCAATCGAGGTGTTCGCGGTGCGGAACCACTTCGACTACCACGACCGCCGCGCCGCCATCGCGCTGGCCGAATGGCTCGACGACACCCGCCTGTCGCTGCAGTCATTCCACGCGCCGATTGCGCTCGACTATGCGAATGGCAGCTGGCGCGGCGGGCTGAGCCTGGCGGCGGCCGACGAGACGCGGCGCAAGCAGGCCGTAGAGGAAACGCGCGCGGTGCTCGAGATCGCGGCGGTGCTGCCCTACCAGGTCCTGGTGCTCCACGCCGGCGTGCCGGAGCCCCATGGCAAGCCGGCCGACAACCACCTGGCGTCGATGGTGCGCAGCCTCGAGGATCTCTCGCCGGTAGCCGAGCGCGTCGGCGTGCGAATGGCGGTCGAAGTGATTCCCAACGCGCTGTCGACCGCGACGGCGCTGGTCGAGCTGCTGGAAAGCGACCTCGAAGCCACCGGCCTCGGCCTGTGCATGGACGTGGGCCACGCGCGGCTGATGGGCGACGTGGTCGATGCGATCGAAAACTCCGCGGGCCATGTGCTCACGACACACCTGCACGACAATCGCGGCCGCACCGACGACCATCTCGTGCCGGGCCAGGGCGTGATCGACTGGGACGCGGCGTTGCTCGCGTTCCAGAAAGTCGGTTACGACGGCGTCTGGATGTTCGAGCTGGCGGTGTCACCGGAACGGCGGACGGTGCTCGAGCGCGCCATCAAGGCGCGCGAACGATTTGAATCGTTGCTGCGGATCGGCGACGAAATGCTTGGCTCTGACGGGGTCTGACCCCTACGCAGATAGACAAAAATGATCCAGACATACATCAACAAGATTGGCGAGCACGTCGGCGAGTCGGTGACCATCAAGGGCTGGCTGCACAACCGGCGGTCGAGCGGCAAGATCCACTTCCTGGTGGTGCGCGACGGCACCGGCTTTCTGCAGGTCGTGATGGGCAAGAAAGACGTCGACGAGGCGACCTTCCAAACGGCCGATCACCTCAGCCAGGAAAGCGCCATCATCGTGACCGGCACGGTGCGGGCCGACGAGCGCGCGGCGGGGGGATACGAGCTGATCGCCAGCGGCCTCGACGTGGTCAACGAGGCGCACGACTACCCCATCACGCCGAAGGAACACGGCGTCGATTACCTGATGGATCGCCGCCACCTGTGGATTCGCGCCGAGCGGCAGACGGCCATCCTGCGGGTCCGTCACGAGATCATCAACGCGGTGCGCGACTTCTTCAACACCGAGGGGTTCATCCTCGCCGACACGCCGATCTTCACGCCGGCGGCGTGCGAAGGCACGACCACGCTCTTCCCCGTCCAGTATTTCGAGAACGAAACGGCGTACCTGACCCAGAGCGGGCAGCTCTATAACGAAGCGAATGCGATGGCGCTCGGCAAGGTCTACGCCTTCGGCCCGACGTTCCGCGCCGAAAAGAGCAAGACGCGCCGCCACCTCACCGAGTTCTGGATGGTGGAGCCGGAGATGGCGTACGCCGACCTCAACGATGTGATCACGCTCGCGGAGGGGTTGATCACCTCAGTGGTCGCGCGGGTGCTCGATCGGCGGCAGAAGGAATTGAAGACGCTGGAGCGCAACACCGCGAAGCTCGAAGCCGTCAAGGCGCCGTTCCCGCGCCTTCATTACGACGAGGCCGCGAAGATCCTGCTCGACAAGGGCCTGCCGTTCGTCACGGGCGGCGACTTTGGCGGCACCGACGAAACGGTGTTGTCCGAACAGTTCGATCGGCCCCTCTGCGTCACGCACTACCCCGCCGCGATCAAAGCCTTCTACATGAAGCCGGATCCGAACGAGCCCGACAAGGCGCTGTGCGTGGACGTGCTCGCGCCCGAAGGCTACGGCGAGATCATCGGCGGCGGCCAGCGTCTCGACGATCTGGATCTGCTGCTGCAGCGCATCAAGGAACACGAGTTGCCGCAGGAAGCATTCGAGTGGTACCTCGACCTGCGCCGCTACGGCTCAGTGCCGCACGGTGGCTTCGGCATGGGCATCGAACGCTGCGTCAGCTGGATCTGCGGGCTGGAACACGTCCGCGAAACGATCCCCTACCCTCGTATGCTCTACCGGATCTATCCATAAGCAGTGGGAGCGCTCGCGCGGAGAGGTATCTCCCATCGCTCGCTCTCGCTCGGCCGTCCAAATGTCGCTCGGCGCATCAAGCGCCCACGCTATGGACGCCAAGAAAGCAACTCGCCAGCGTAGCCTCCGCTCCATTTGACTCTGGCCTCGCTCGAACGCTCGCGCCGGGAGACACCTCTCCGCGCGAGCCGTCACCCGTTCCTGCTACACTAGGTAGTTCTCATGAAGATCGGATTTGTCTCCTTGGGCTGCCCCAAGAATCTCGTCGACTCCGAGGTCATGCTTGGCATGGCGGAGAAGGACGGGCACGAGATCACGAGCGATGCGTCGCAAGCCGACGTGCTCGTGGTGAACACCTGCGCCTTTATCGATCGCGCCAAGCAGGAATCGATCGACACCATCCTCGAGATGGCCGAGCTCAAACGGCAAGCGGCAGGGCGCCGCCTAATCGTGACCGGATGCCTCGCTGAGCGTTACAGGGATGAACTAAAAAGGGAGATCCCTGAAATTGATGCAGTGCTCGGCACCGGCGAAGTGGAAGGCTTCACGGCCGCTCTGACGGGAGGGCACTCCCTGTCGGGAAACGGCTCGTCGTCGGGAGCTGGTCACACGCCAATGACGTTCTATCGTCGGGATCCCGACAAGCAAGGCGCCTCCCGACAAGTAGCGAGCTCCCGACCCACGTCAGCCGTTCCCGTTTTCGGGGTCGACCTCCCGACATATTTGTACGATGCGTCGACCCCGCGAAAACGCGTGACGCCCGGACATTACGCCTACGTGAAGATCGCCGAGGGCTGTGACTACAAGTGCGCCTTCTGCATCATCCCGAAAATGCGCGGGCACTATCGCAGCCGCCCGATCGACTCCATCGTCAAAGAAGCGCACGCGCTGGCGGCGCAGGGTGTCAAAGAGCTGCTGCTGATCTCCCAGGACTCGACCTTCTACGGCATCGACCGCGGCGAGCGCGGCGCGCTGCCGAAACTACTACGTGCACTAAATAACATAGCCGGCATCGAGTGGATCCGCCTGCTCTACCTCTATCCGACGACGATCAACGACGAAGTGATCGACGCCATCGCGGAACTCGACAAGGTGGTGAAGTACATCGACCTGCCGCTGCAGCATGCGTCGGATGCCGTGCTCAAGCGCATGAAGCGGCCCGGCACGCGCCAGTCGTACGTCCGCCTGCTCGACAACATCCGCACGCGCATTCCCGACGTCGTCCTCCGCACCACCTTCATCGTCGGCTTCCCTGGTGAAACCGCAGACGACTTCGCCGAGCTCGAAGGGTTCATCTCCGAGATCGGCTTCGATCACGTCGGTGTCTTCACTTACTCGCACGAAGAAGGCACCTCCGCGCACGAGCTCGTTGACGATGTGCCGGCGGCGATCAAGAAGAAGCGGCAAGACCGGTTGATGGCGAGGCAAAAGAAGATCGTCGCGTCGCGGCAGAAACGCCGGCTCGGCGAAACGACACGTCTGGTGGTCGACGGCCAATCCCCAGAGCATGAGCTGGTGCTAGTGGGCCGATTGCCGGGCCAGGCGCCCGAGATCGACCCGGTCGTGTATCTCACCGACTGCGACCCTTCCGCCTTTCCTTCCGGGTCGATGATCGATGTCCAGATCGTCGGCGCCCACGGCTACGACCTGGTCGCCCGCCCCGTGTTACACTATTAGGTCGGTTCTTAGTCTGGGTAACCAGAGTGGGCCTTTTAGCCCACTCTTTGTGTTTATGGGGGGCTTTTTTGAGCCCGCTCGAGCGTGTCCGCGAGATGGCGACCCGGGTCGCCGCGGCCTACGGGCTCGACATTTTCGATGTCGAGATGAAGCGAGAACGCGGCCAGCGGGTGCTGCGCGTGATTCTCGATCGACCGGGGCCTGCATCGACGCCGGAAGAGAGCGTTAGCATCGAGGACTGCGCCCGCGTCGCCGAAGAGTTGGGCACGATGCTTGACGTCGAAGACGTGGTGCCGGGCGAATACACCTTCGAGGTGTCGTCGCCGGGGCTGGATCGGCCGCTGCGGCATGAAGACGACTACCGCCGGTTCGCCGGCCGCTGGGCGAAGATCGTGACATCGGCGCCGGTGCAACGCCAGACGGCGTTTTCCGGCCGCGTGAAGGGTGTAGAAGGCGAGGACGTGTTATTCGAGTCGGAAGGCAAGAAGCTGGTCAGGCTTCCGCTGCGGCTCATCTCACGCGCCCGCCTAGACGTGGAGTTCTGAGCAGATCATGACTAGCACCAACCCGTTGCAGCAGACCATTGAGGCCCTCGCCAAAGAGAAGGGCATCGAGCCGGATGTCGTCATCCAGGCGATGGAAGAAGCCGTGCTCACGGCGTCGCGCAAGTTTTACAAGGGCGGCGAGGAGCTCAAGGCGAAGTTCAATCCCGAGAACGGCCAGATCGAGCTGTTCGCCGTGAAGACCATCGTCGACGAGGTGACCAACCCGGCGATCGAAATCTCGATGTCGGAAGCCAAGGAGATCTACGGCGAAGACGCCGAGGTCGAGGTCGGCTACCAGATTGAATTCCCGAAGCGCACCGACGTGCTGGGCCGCATCGCGGCGCAGACCGCCAAGCAGGTGATCTTCCAGAAAGTGCGCGAAGCCGAGCGCGAGAACGTCTACGCCGAGTACAACCAGCGCGTCGGCGAGGTGATGAACGGCCTCGTGAAGCGCTTCGAGCAGGGCGACATCATCGTGGAAGTCGGGCGCGTCGAAGCGGTGCTGCCGCGCAAGGAACAATCGCGCGCCGAAAGCTACGCGCAGGGCGACCGCGTGCGCGCGGTGATTCGCGGCGTCAGCAAGAGCGCCAAAGGCCCGCAGATCGTGCTGTCACGCACCGACCCGGCGCTGCTGATCAAGCTGTTCGAGCAGGAAGTGCCCGAAGTCTACGACGGCACCGTGATGATCCGCGGCGCGGTCCGTGAAGCCGGCGATCGCGCGAAGGTCGCGGTCTACTCGCGCGAGCGCGACGTCGACCCGGTCGGCGCCTGCGTCGGCATGAAGGGCACGCGCGTGCAGGCCATCATCCGCGAGCTGCGCGGCGAGAAGATCGACATCGTCGATTTTTCCGATGACCCGGTCCAGTTTGTGATGAACGCGCTCAGCCCCGCGAAGGTGCAGCGCGTGACGATCGTCGACGACAAGGAAAAGGTCATGGAAGTGATGGTCGAAGACAGCCAGTTGTCGCTCGCCATCGGCAAGAAGGGCCAGAACGTGCGGCTCGCCGCCAAGCTGACCGGCTGGCGCATCGACATCAAGAGCGAGGAAGAGAAGCGCAAGGAAGTCGAGGCGCAGTTCGGCGCGCTCGAAGCCGCCAGCGCCGAGGGCGATGCCCCAGCCGAAGGCGAAGCCGCCCCCGAGGGCGAGACCCCGGCCGCCGACGAGACGCCGGCCGTCGAAGAGACACCCGCCGGGACCACGGCGGACGCCCCAGGCGAAGAAGCGAAGTAGCGGTGTAGCGCGGAACTTTAGTTCCGCGAAAACGAAACTCGAGGAATAACGTTTGTCCACTGTCCGGATATACAGGGTCGCCGAGCTGCTCAACACCACGAGCCAGGAAGTATTGGCTCTGCTCAAGAAGGCGCACGGCATCGAGCTGAAGAGCGCGTCCAGCACGCTCGAAGAAATCGTCGCGCGGCAGTTTGTCGATCGCCTGGCGAAGCAGCGCGGCATCACCCTGCCCAAGGGCGACGTCTTCTCGGAAGAGGCCGGCAAGGCCGTCAAGACCGCCGCCGCCAAGACCAAGTCCGCGCCGGGCAAGAAGGCCGCGGCCGCACCCGAGCCGCCCAAGCCCGCCGCGCCGACGCTGGGGCCGCCGCGCCTGATCAAGAAGGCGAAGCCGGTCGAGCCCAAGCCGGAAGAGGCGACCGAGGAATCCGTCGAACACGCCGCCGCCGAAGCACCGGCGATCGAAGCCGCGCCGGCAGCCGAACACGAGGCGCCCGCGCCCGCCGCTGAAGCCGCGTCGGAGCCGATGGCCGCCGAGCCGGCCGACGCGCCGGAAGTCGCGCGCGACAAGGCCGCTGGCCGTTTCGTGCCGCCCAGCATTCGGCTTCGCGTTGAAGAACCCGGCAAGGCGCCGCCCAGCGCGCCGCCGCTGCAGCCGCGCCGTCAGCTCGTGCCGCAGCCGCCCCGCGTGGTGCCGCCGGCGTCGCGGCCGGCGCAGGCCGCGACCGGTAACCTCGCGCGTCCGCAGGGACCGCGTCCGGCACCACAATCACCGCGGCCTTCGAGCGGCACGTCCGCCGCCATGCTCGGAGGCCCACGGCCGCTGCCGTCGCAGCCGGTCCGGCCGGCCACGGGCCTGCCGCGGCCCGGTATGCCGGGCATGCGTCCGGGTTTCCGTCCGCAGTACCAACAGCGGCCCGCCGGGCCGAAGACGTCGCAGCGCCGCGACGCGCTGCAGCGTCCGCAAGCGCCCGCGGCCGTCGCCGCGCCGCCGCCCATCACGCGCACCATCACCTTCTCGGAAGGGATGACCGTGAAGGACCTGGCGGATCGCCTCGAGATCCGGGTCAAGGACGCACTCAAGTCGCTGCTCGATCGGCGGTTGATGATGACCATCAACTCGACGATTGATATCGAAACCGCCAAGACGCTCGCAGCCGGTTTCGGCGCCGAGATTCAGACCCGCAGCTTCGAACAGGAGATCGTCGAAGAGAGCGACAAGACGGCGGATCCCGCCGACCTCGTCACGCGCTGGCCCGTCGTCACGATCCTGGGCCACGTCGACCACGGCAAGACCACGCTGCTTGATGCGATCCGCGAAACCCGGGTCGCCGAGCGCGAAGCCGGCGGCATCACCCAGCACATCGGCGCCTACCTCGTCAGCGCCGGCGGCGATGCCGGCAAGCACATCGTGTTCCTCGACACGCCCGGCCACTCGGCGTTCACCATGATGCGCGCCCGCGGCGCCAAGATCACCGACGTCGTCATCCTGGTCGTGGCAGCCGACGATGGCGTAATGCCGCAGACGAGGGAAGCGATCGACCACGCCAAGGCCGCGAACGTGAAGATCATCGTGGCGGTCAACAAGATCGACAAGCCCGGCGCCAACCCTGAAACCGTCAAGCGCCAGCTCACCGAGCTTGGCCTGATGCCGGAAGAGTGGGGCGGCCAGACCGTGTTCGTGGAAGTGTCGGCCAAGAAGAAGCAGAACCTCGACGGGCTGCTGGAAATGATCCTGCTCGTCACCGAAATCGACGACTTCAAGGCCAACCCCAAGCGCAGCGCGATCGGCACCGTGATCGAAACCAAGCTGGATCGCGGCCGCGGCCCCGTCGCCACCGTGCTGGTGCAGGACGGCACGCTGCGCGTCGGCGACAGCGTGATCGCCGGCCCCGTGGTCGGCAAGGTGCGCGCGTTGATCGACGACCGCGGCCGCAACCTCAAGTTCGCCGGACCATCGACACCGGTGGAGCTGCTCGGCCTCGAATCACTGCCCTCGCCGGGCGATTCGTTCCAGGCCGTCGGCGACGCCGCCAAGGCGCGGCAGATCGCGACGTTCCGCCAGGGCCAGGCGAAGGAAAAATCGCTCGGCTCGAAGGGTTCGCGCATGACCCTCGAGTCGCTCCAGGCCCAGCTGGCCGAGGGTGGCGCGAAGGAATTGGCGCTCATCATCAAGGCCGACGTGCAGGGCTCGGCTGAAGTGCTGGCCGATACGCTCTCGAAACTGACCGACGAGAAGACCAAGATCAAGATCATCCACTCGGGAGTCGGCGCGATCAACGAGTCGGACGTGCTGCTGGCCACGGCATCGTACGCGATCATTATCGGCTTCAACGTGCGGCCCGACCGCAACGCCGCCGACGTGGCCGAGCGAGAAAAAGTCGACATCCGGCACCACACGGTCATCTACCACGTCACCGACGAAATCAAGAAGGCGATGGCGGGGCTGCTCGATCCGACGTTCAAGGAAGCGCGCATCGGCGCGGCCACCGTGCGCGAGACATTCAAGGTGCCGAAGATCGGGACCATCGCGGGCTGCATCGTCAACGAAGGCGTGATCAAGCGCTCGGGCGACGCCCAGGCGCGCCTGCTGCGCGACAACGTCGAAATCTGGGCCGGCAAGCTCGGCTCGCTCAAGCGCTTCAAGGACGATGTCTCCGAGGTCAAGACCGGTTTCGAATGCGGGATCGGCCTCCAGAACTTCAACGACCTCAAGGTCGGCGATGTGATTGAAGTCTTCCACATGGAACGAGTCGCACAGCCCGCTTAGTTGAAAGTTGAAAGTTGAAAGTTGAAAGTTGAAAGTTGAAAGTTGTAAGTTGTAAGTTTCAGTTACAAGTTCAGTTTTAGGTTTCAGTTCCAAGTTGGACGACCAACTCGGCAGTTTTGCCACTGTAAACTTTCAACTGAACTCCAAACTGAAACTTTCAACTGTCAACTTTCAACTTTCAACTCGACAGTGAACTAGCCATGGCCCTGACCCACCGCGTCGAGCGCATTCAGGCACAAGTCCGCGAGGAAGTCAGCCAGATGCTGGCCACCGAAGTGCGCGACCCCGGTGTCGGGCTCGTCACCGTCACTCGCGCCAAGGTCACCGGCGACCTGTCGCTGGCGCGGGTCTACTGGACCATCATCGGCGACGCCAACGAGCGCAAGAAAACCACCAAGGCGCTCGAGCGCGCCACCGGGTTCGTGCGCCACCTGCTGGCCGAGCGCCTCGCGCTGCGGCGCGTGCCCGAGCTGAAGTTCATCTTCGACGAATCGGTCGCCGCGCAGGACCGCATCGAGCAGATCATCCAGGAGATTCACGCGGAAGAAGCCGCGCGCACCGTCGACAGCCCCGACTTCGTCGAGCAGCCGGCCGACCCGCCGGCGGAAGACGCGCCGAAGCATGGCGAGCCCAAGTAGCCCCTTGGCCGCCGAAGCCGGGGCGAAGGCGGCGCCGGCCGACCTGATCGCGACCGTGCGCGCGGGACGGCGGTTTGTGGTGGCGTCGCACCAGCGGCCCGACGGCGATGCGATCGGCTCGGCGATGGCCATGGCGCTCGCGTTGCGCACGATGGGCAAGGAGGCCACGGTCGTCACCGACGCGGTGCCGCCCGTCTTCCTGCAGCCCTTCCCCGGCGTCGACGGCATGCAGATCACGACCAGCGTCACCGTTCGGTACGACGCGGCGTTGATCATGGAGTGCGGCGACCTGTCACGCACCGGCGTGGCCGGCCTCGATCGATCGCCGGTCGTCAACATCGATCACCATCCCGGCAACCTCAGCTACGGCGCGATCAACTGGATCGACGAAGCGGCGGCGGCGTGCGGCGAGATGGTGTGCACGCTGATCGACGCGCTCGGCGTGCCTCTCACGCCCGACATCGCCACGCACCTCTACCTCGCGGTGCTGACCGACACCGGATCGTTCCACTTCTCGCACCTCACGCCCTGGACCTACGAGGTGGCACGGCGCGCGGTCGAAGCCGGCGCGGATCCGCAGTGGATCGCGCAGACCCATTACGACAGCAACAGCCTGGCGCGCGTCCGCATCTTCGGCGCCGTGCTCAACGACATGGTGATCCAGAACGAGGGCAAGGTCGCGCTGCTCGCGATCACGCGCAAGGCGATGAGCGACCTCGGCGGCACCAGCGACGACCTCGAGGGCCTGATCAACTTCCCGCTGACGGTCAAGGAAATCGAAGCGGTGGCGTTCTTCAAGGAAGCCGGCGACCACGACTGGCGAGTCAGCCTGCGATCGAAAGGCGCGGTCAACGTCGGCGCGATTGCCAGGCACTTCGGCGGGGGCGGCCACAAGAACGCCGCCGGGTGCTCGACGACGGGCGATCTCACAGCTGTGCAAAAACGATTCGGAGAGCTGATGGTGAAGGCGGTCAATGTTTCCTGACGGCGTGCTCGTCGTCGACAAGACGCAAGGTCCAACATCGCACGACGTCGTGACCCTCGCGCGCCGCGCGCTCGGCGTCTCGCGCATCGGCCACACCGGCACGCTCGACCCGATGGCCACCGGCGTGCTGCCGCTCGTCGTCGGCCGCGCCACGCGCCTCGCGCAGTTCCTCACCGCCGGCGACAAGGATTACGAAGCGACCGTGGCGTTCGGCCGCACCACCGACACCTACGATGCGCTCGGCAAGGCGGTCACGCAGTCGGATGCGAGGCCGGACCGCGACCAGCTCGAAGCGGCCGTGACGAAGTTTCGCGGCACGTTCGAACAGACGCCGCCCGCGTATTCGGCGAAGAACATCGACGGCACGCGATCGTACGAGCTCGCTCGGAAGATGAAGACCGGCGGCGTGGCCACGCTGCCGAAAGCCGTCATCGTTACGGCGCGGCAACTCGAGATCGTGTCGTTCGACGGCGAGACGGCATGCCTTCGGATGAGCGTCACGGCAGGGTTTTACGTCCGCTCGCTCGCGCATGACCTCGGCGCCGCGCTCGGCATGGGGGCGGTGCTGGCCGCGCTGCGCCGGACGCGGTCCGGCGAGTTCGGGCTGGAAGGCGCCGTGCCGCTGGCCGACGTGCTGCAGTCGAGCCGGGAAACGCTCGCCGGCTGGCTGGTGCCGTTTGACGGGCTCCTGGCCGGCCTGCCGTCGGTCACGCTAAGGGGGCCGGCGCACGTGGAGCGGGTCAAGAACGGCCTGGAAGTGGCTCCCGAGGACCTTTTGGCCGCTGTCAGTCCCCTGCCGGAGCTGGTGAGGCTGCTCGGCCCGGACGGGGCGCTCGTGGGTTTGGCCAAACCCGGCAGAACGCCCGGTTTCCTGCACGCCGCGGTGGTCTTAGCGTGAACCAGAGGGCTTGGGGGCTTATGGGCTTGAGGACTTAGGAGTTCCTCGTTTTTCAAGCCCTTAAGTCCTCGAGTCCCCAAGCCCTTTTGAGATAACATAATCAGGTTACAGGCGATGCTGTTATCGCCACATACGGCGGCTTGGTACACCGAGCTTGCCCTCCATAGCGCGGAGCGCGACGGAGGGTCGGGCACTCGGCCGTGCGTGGAGGACTCGTGGCACTGACGAAAGACAAGAAGACCGCCCTCATCGGCGCGTACAAGACGCACGACCACGACACCGGCTCTCCCGAAGTCCAGGTAGCGATCCTGAGCGAGCGCATCACCTATCTGACGGAACACTTCAAAACACACGCGAAGGACCACCATTCCCGCCGCGGATTGCTGAAGCTGGTTGGCCAGCGGCGTCGCCTGCTCGACTACCTGAAGAGCAAGGACTCCGAACGTTACGCAGAGGTCATCAAGCGCCTCGGCATTCGCAAGTAAACGGGATCGGTCCCCACTCCTTTTCACAGGTTAGCTATGCACAAGCGTGATCTATCTCTCGGCTCGCAGACCCTGTCCATCGAGACAGGCCGCCTGGCGAAGCAGGCCGACGGCGCCGTCGTCGTCCGCATCGGCGACACCATGGTGCTCGTCACCGCCTGTCATTCGTCCAGCCCCCGCGAGGGCATCGACTTTCTGCCGTTGACGGTCGACTATCGCGAATACACCTACGCCTCGGGTCGCATTCCCGGCGGCTTCTTCAAGCGCGAAGGCAAGGCCACCGAAAAGGAAACGCTGACCAGCCGCGTCATCGACCGGCCGATCCGGCCGCTGTTCCCCGCCGGCTGGGCCTTCGAAACGCAGGTCATCGCGTTCGTGATCTCGGCCGACACCGACCACGACTCGGACGTGCTCGCCCTCACCGGCGCGTCGGCCGCGCTGGCGCTGTCGGAGATGCCGGTCGAGAAGACCATTGCCGGCGTGCGCGTCGGCCTCGTCGACGGCCACTACATCGTCAACCCGACGTTCCCACAGCGCAAGCTCAGCAAGCTCGATCTCGTCGTCGCGGGCACCAAGGACGGCATCGTGATGGTCGAAGCCGGCGCGATGGAGGTCTCGGAAGAAGAGGCGGTCCAGGCGCTCGAGACGGCGCAGGCCGCCATCATCCAGATCGTCGACATGATCGACGCGCTCGCCAAGGACGCCGGCCGCAAGAAGCTGGCGAAGCCCGAAGTGAAGGCCGACGAGAAGCTCGCGGCCTACGTTGAAAGCCAGGCCTACGCGGCGCTCGGCGACGCCATGCGCATCAAGGGCAAGATCGAGAACTACGGCACGGTCGCCAGGGTCGAAAAGGACTTCGTGGCCAACCTGCCCGAGGAATTTGCCGATCGCAAGCAGGCGGTCAAGGGCATCTTCCAGGACCTGCAGGAGAAGACGCTGCGCGACTCGATCCTGAACAAGGGCATCCGCCTGGATGGCCGCAAGTTCGACGAGATCCGCCAGATCACGATCGAGAACACGGTGCTGCCGCGCGTGCACGGCTCCTGCGTGTTCACGCGCGGTGAGACTCAGGCCCTGGTCACCGTGACCCTGGGCACCGCCGACGACCAGCAGAAGATCGAAATGGTCGATGGCGAAACGTGGAAGCGCTTCATGCTCCACTACAACTTCCCGCCGTTCTCGGTGGGCGAAGTGAAGCCGATGCGCGGCCCCGGCCGGCGCGAAATCGGCCACGGCGCGCTCGCCGAGCGCGCGTTGACGCCGATGATGCCGGCGGAAGCCGACTTCGCCTACACCGTGCGCGTGGTGTCGGACATTCTCGAGTCGAACGGCAGCTCGTCGATGGCGTCGGTCTGCGGCGGGTCGATGGCGATGATGGACGCCGGCGTGCCGATCAAAGCCGCCGTCGCCGGCGTGGCGATGGGCCTGATCATCGACGAGAAGACCGGCAAGTACGCGGTGCTGAGCGACATCGCCGGCGCCGAGGATCACTACGGCGACATGGACTTCAAGGTCGCCGGCACGGCCGCGGGCATCACCGCGCTGCAGATGGACATCAAGGTGACCGGCATCTCGGCCGAGATCATGCGCGCCGCCCTCACGCAGGCGAAAGCCGGCCGCATGCACATCCTGGGCAAGATGAACGAGGCGCTGGCGGCGACGCGGCCGAACATGTCGGCCTACGCGCCGCGCATCATCACCATCAAGATCCCGGTCGACAAGATCCGCGACGTCATCGGGCCGGGCGGCAAGATGATCCGCAGCATCATCGAGAAGACCGGCGTCAAGATCGACGTCGAAGACAGCGGCCAGGTCAACGTCGCATCGGCGGACGAAGCCGCGGCGATGAAGGCCATCGGGATGATCCAGGAGCTGACGCAGACCGCGGAGCTCGACAAGACCTACCTCGGCAAGGTGCAGCGCATCACCGACTTCGGCGCGTTCATCGAGATCATGCCGGGCACCGACGGCCTGTTGCACGTCTCCGAGATCGCGCACTATCGCGTCAAGGACGTGCGCGACGAGCTGAAGGAAGGCCAGCAGGTGCTGGTGAAAGTGATCAACATCGACCCGACCGGCAAGATCCGCCTGTCGCGCAAGGCCCTGATCACCCCCGAGGAAGGCGGCGCACCGCCGGCCGGATCGGGTGGGTCCGGCGGCGAAGAAGGCGCCACCGCCGGCGCGCCCGCGGGCGACCGTCCGCCGCGCGGCGACGATCGCGGCCCGCGCCGCGACCGCGGTCCACGGCGCTAACGTTAAAAGATCCCGACGGGAGGGCACCTCTCGTCGGGAGGCACCTCTCGTCGGGAGGGCACCCTCTTGTCGTCAAAAACCTCCCGCAAATTACGCCGCCTTCGTGCGGTCACCAAAATCCTACTCATAGAACGAGCGTGATTTCAGAGTCGTGCAAGCGCCGTGCCTGGCGCACGAACGATCGAGATCGACTTTGTCCTCTATGAGTGGCCTCTCGAGAGGCCGATTCTCGTAGTGGACGGCCCCCAAAGGGCATGGCAAGAGACGTGCAGAGCTTGGCGGGCAAACTCCCATGGAGCACAGATGCCAACCTATCGAGCAAATCGGGGAAACTTACTCCAGCATTGGGTTCTCGCCGAAGTCGTCTCGCTAGTGAGGACGGCCGTCCCAACGTCAGGGCCAACCGCAACATGATGTCGATGGTGTTTACTCGAGGGGTGCAGCAGATACGCGATGCGAAACTCCAACAGCGCTTCGACGCGTGGCTCAGGCAGGCGACGGCTCCCAAACAAACGCCGGCCGGAGCCGTCGGCACTAAGAAATTGAACGGGCCGCTGCTGAATGCGAGGCCGTCATCCGTTATGGAGTCGAGCATGACTGAGTTTCGAAGTGGTAACACCAAGACGACCCAAATCGGCTACATCAACAGGAACCAGCAGGAGAGCGCTGTCATTGCCAACGTCCAGGCTGTCATTGCCGGACGAAAGAAGTGCAGCCATGTATACGGCGCGAACGGAACGGACGTGTTCCAACGGCGATGTCCAAGGTGCGGAAACGGCGCACCGGGAATACCCTTCTGAGGGGAACCCTTCCTACCCGTCTAGCAGCATGCGCGTGACGACAAGAATCGCCGTCCCGACGAGAGTTGCCCTCCCGACGGGGATTTCCCTCCCGACAAGACGTACCCTCCCGGCGTCAGCCCGCCGAATCAAAGCCGCTACAATGAAGTAATGGTCAAGGCGTTCGTGGTGGTCGCGATGGCAACTGCCTTGGTCACAGCCATGGCGGGCGCACAAGAACAAGCGCCGAACCGGCGTGAGTTCGCCATCCTCGCCAAGGACCACACCTTCACCCCGAACAAGATCGAGGTCACGCAGGACGACCTGGTCAAGATCACGCTGAAGAGCGAGGACCGCCCCAGCAGCTTCGCGATCGACGCCTACCGGCTGATCAAGCGCGCCGGCGGCGGGCTGACGATCACCTTCCAGTTCCGCGCCGACAAGCCAGGCACGTTTCCCTTCTACTGCAATCTGACGAGCGATAAGGAATGTAAAGACATGAAGGGTACGCTCGTCGTGAAGGCCAAATAACCAATAACCAAGTACCAATAACCAACGCGTCGTGTTTTGGTTATTCGTAATTGGTTATTGGTTATTCGCTGTTGGTTCTTTGGTTATTTCCTGGGAAACTTGTCCGGGTTGTCGGTGAACAGCGCGTCCACGCCAAGCGTGTAGAGGTAGTGCGACATCTCCGCCGTCACGTCCTTGAACGAGCCTGGGTCTGAAGAGCGGAACGTATACGGCGTGACCGACATGCCCTCGGCGTGCGCCCACTTCACGAAGTCGGGGTTCTTCAGCACGATCGCCTTGGCCGGGCCGAAGCCATGCACGATTCCCTTCCACGCCTTGAGCTGCGCGGGGGTCTGGAATCCGTCGGCGCTATTGAGTAACAGCACGACCGGCACACCGATCTTGATCTGCGCCAGCGTACGCGCGCTCGGCTGGCCGAACGTCTGCAAGATAACGGGGGTCTTCGGATCCGCCTTCGCGCCGCGCAGGCCGTGCTTGTCGAGCGCGGCCGCCACCATGGCTTCGAACTTGACGTCACGGCCGGCATAAATCTCCGGTGTCTTCAGCTCCGGAAAAATCCCCGCCTTGCCGCGAACGAGCGCGATCGCCTCGTCGAAGGTCGGCACCTTTTCCGCCTTGAACTTCGCATCGAACCACGAGCCGGCGTCGAGCGACTTGATCTCGGCGAGGGTGAAGTCGTTGGCGAGCCACGCCTTGCGGGTCTTGCCTTCGATGGTCTGCGTGCTGACGCGGTTGGGAAACAACTGCTCGACGTTGGTGGTGCGCTCGAGGCTGGCGTCGTGCAGGCAAATCAACACGCCGTCTTTCGTCACGGCGAGGTCCTGCTCGACATAATCGGCGCCCTGCTCGATCGCCAACTGGTAGGCGGCGAGCGTGTGCTCGGGCGCATACGCCGACGCGCCGCGATGGGCGACGACGGTCTTGCGCGTGTACTGCGCGTGGGTGGCTGCCGACATCATCATCACCGCCAGAAAAAAAACGACGCTACGCTGCATGGTGATCCTCTCGAGAGAACGCCCTGGCCGCCTCGATCCGTTCGTGGATCGGCGGGTGCGAATAGAACAGCCACCGCACCAGCGGCGACGGGTGCTCTTCAGCCAGATTCTGTTGCGACAGCCGCTTCATGGCGGTAACGAACGCGTCAACATTGTGTGTCGTCGCGAGCGCGTAGCGGTCGGCCGCGCGCTCCTGCGATCGCGACTGCGCATTCACCAGCGGCATCACCGCGAACGACCACGCGCCGCCGACCAGCAACAGCAGCGGCAACGCCGCCGGATCGGAAATGCCCCGCAGCTCGAGCGGATCGGCCATCGCCCGCAGCACCAGGTTGGCGACGAAGAAACCACCCGCGAGCACCAGCGCCTGCACGCCGATGCCGCGCCAGAGATCGCGATGGACGTGGTGCGCCAGCTCGTGCGCCAGGATCACTTCGATCTCGTCCTCGGAATAATCCGCCAGCAGCGTATCAGACAGCAGGATGCGCCGCGTCTTCCCCATGCCCGCCAGCGCCGCGTTGGCTTTCCTGGTGTGCCCGCTCAGCACCCACTCGAAGACGCCGACCACGTCGGTACGGGCCTTGCGGGCGAGCCCCAGCAGGCGCTCGACGAGCGCGGGACGATCGAGCGGCTTGAAGCGGTAGAAGATCGGCAGCAGCAGCACGGGCGCGACCCGCGCCAGGCCGACCATGGCGACGGCGAACGTCGCGGCCGAGAGCAGCCACCACCAGTCGGGCCACTCGCGCAGCGCGGCGAAGACAACGGATGCGCCGATGATGGCGAAGCCGATGCCGAGCAGCACGCCTTTGGCCTGGTCCGAAAACCAGTGGCGGCCGGTCTGCGTCGACAGGCCGTAGCGATGCTCGAGTTGAAAGCCCTGGTAGAACGCGAAGGGCAGCTCGACGATCTGCAGCAGCACCATCACCATGACCGCATACAACGCCACGGTCATGCCATCGTCGAAGCCGCCGGGGATGAAGCTGGAAACCGCCGCGGCCCACTCGCGCATCTGCGAGCCGGCGCCGCTCGCGATCAGGGCAAGCAGCACGAGGCCGGCCGCAGCCGTCCCCATGAGGTCGGCGCGCCGGCGCAGTCGGTGATAACGGGTGGACTTGTCTTCGTTCACGGTCGGGGATCAGGGCTCGGGGATCAGGGGCCAGCGTAACACGGCGCTTCCTGATCCCTGATCCCTGATCCCTGATCCCTGATCCCTGATCCCTGATCCCTGCTACGACGTCTTCGAGCCGACGCGATGGATTCCGACGCCGCCGTTGACCGTGTTGAGACTCACACGGGCGCCGCCGCCATTGAGCGTGCCCTCGAGACGCCGTTTCGACTCGCGATCGCTGGCGCCCTCATTGTCCTTCTTCACGTCGAGGTCGGTCACCCGCACGCCGCCGTTCACGCAGCGGGCGCTGATGGTCGCCTTGCTCTCGGACGGCAGGCCAATTTCGACGCCGCCGTTGACCGTTTCGAATTCAATCTTGCCGTCGGCCGAGAGCGGCGCGCCAAACTCGATTTCGATGCCGCCATTCACCGCCGTGGCCTGCACGTTCTGCGAGATGATGTCTTTCCCGGAAACGCCGCCATTGGTGGTCTTGGCCGCAATGTCGCCCTGCAGGCCGGTGAGACGCACGCCGCCGTTCACGGTGCGCAGGTCCACGTTCACGCCTTTGGGCACCTTGATGGTCCACTCAACTTGATGACCGGACATGCCGCTGAGCCGCGGGGTCCTGACCTCGATGCGGACGCTCGTGGCGCCGACTTCTTCGCGCATCTCGATTTTGTCAAGCAGCTCCTTGGCCGCCTCGTCTGAGGATGCCTTGGCGGTGCGCACGCCGGTCACCTCAACGCTGTCGCCCTCGGCGGGCTCCGCGCTGATTTTGCCGTTGGTATTGATCAGCTCCAGGCGGCTGCCCGGAGCCAGCTTGTAGCTCCTCGTCCAGGTCTCCTGGGCCTTGCCGGCAGCAACGCCGACGGAAAAGCCGCCTTCACCGGCCTGAATGTCGCAGGCGGTGACGCTGAGACCGGCTGCCAGAACGAGCCCAAGCAGGGCTATCTTGCTGCGCATGCGAGTACCTCTGAACAGTTTACGAACCCTGCGCGCGACAAGTTCAATCAGCGATCCGCGCCGACCAGAGGCATCTATCCCAGCGTGGACGCCGGCTTAGAGACCCTCGACCAGAATAAATTGCGCCGTCGCCGCCCCGGCGCGGACCTTCTTCGCCGCTTCGTACTCCGGAGAGTTGTAGAACTCCTGCGCGCGCTCGAAGCTCGGGAACTCGACGATGACGACCCGGCCTCGCGCCGGCGGCCCCTCGAGCGTCACTGTGCGACCGCCGCGTGCGATGAAGCGACCTCCGAATTTCTCGATGATGGCCGGCGAAGTCTTCATGTACTCGGCGTATTGCTGCGGATTAGATACCTCGACCTGTACCATCACATAGGCCTTCATGGCTGCTCCCTGGCGCGCCCATGCGGTGCCGATGGCGACAGCGGCGAACACGGCGGCAAGTGCAAACCTGTTCCTCGTCATATGAACCCTCCCGCGACCCAGCGGAGTCACTCACCAGTTCGGCTGGCTGCGGTAATCAGAACCTTCACGGTGAAGAGCTCACCGATGCTGGCGCCACGCGCGACCGCTCGATACAACGCCGGCGCAGTCGCCGCTTCCAGTGGCCCCACTGCTCAGCCGATCAGGGTGACTCAATCTCCCGCCTGGATGGCCACGGCCTGATCACGGCCAGGTGGCACAGCGGGGCCAGGCGCTGACTGTTCCTCCACCCCGGCAAAGACGCCATGCGAGTACGCGGGATCCGAGTCGTTGGTCGATTGCGCCAGGTCGAACCACAGATCCCAGGCCCGAACCAGTTCATCGTCACTCAGCTCGCGCAGGTTCAGATCGTCCTCGCTCAACATGCTCATCGCGTTTCATTCTCCACGGGCCGCTGCGGCAACAACGCCTCGGCAAGCCGACACGCCACCTCGTGGGCCTGGTCCAAAGGCAACTGGTCCAGGGCCGATTGCCTGAACTCGCGAAGGTAGGCCTCCGCCGCCTGCTGATAGCGAACCAGGCGGTCACGATCCGACTGTTGCAAGGCGTCCAGTTCAAGCGCCAGCGCCGCGACCACGGCGCCGCGACCCATCCCGTCTCTGGCCGCTTGCACGGATGGCCGCGACGCAGCGCGATCAGTCAGAGTCGCAAGTTCGAGGATACGGTCAACATCAGTGGTCCATTGAATCTCTTGGTCCGGTGGCAACTGGCGCGCCAACTCCCCGATCACCGCATAGTCTTTCGCGCGCGCGGTTTGCTTCAGCCGAATCAAGACATCACGGTCGACAACGAGCAACGTCTGGCTGGCGGTCGAGTCGCGAAACATCGCCGACAACGATTCGGCCGAGACGCGTGGCGGTCGAGAGACGAAATCGCAGCGAATGCGCCGCTGCCTGGGGTCAAGGAACTCGAAGTGGCTGGACCAGCCGCCACTGAGCCAGCGCGCATCGAGTGGCGCCGATGGCCGGTGCCGGGCACCGTATTTCGACAGAACCGAGCGCACGTGCGCGCAGGCGCCGTCCGTTTCGCGGACGATCCAGTCGCCGTCCTTGCTCATGATCGCCAGCCGGTAGTAGACCACGGCCTGACCGGACGACAGCACCGCCGCCGGTCCGAGCTGATTGAACTCGCGAGTCAGCTCGAAGTAGAGGTTGGTCACACCCGGAGTATAAGCTCACGCGTCCGGGTGGCGCGCACTGGTGAAGGCAAGGCAACGCCAAGAAGGGCCGGAGGAACAACGCAAATTACCGAACTGACAGAAACCTGACAGTTCTCCACAGTCGCGGTTGTACCTCGCCAAGTCGGATGGTAGCGATCCCCGTGCGGTGTTTACTTCCGAGGGGGTAGAGGGTTCCCTCTGGGACATCGCATGGACGCCGGACAGTCGCTTCATTTATTACCATCGCAGAGACGGCAATCAGTCACAACGCTCACAACTATGGCGAATCTCGGCAAGCGGCGGAGCACCCGAGTATGCCGGTCTTTCTTCGAGCGACGTGATCGGGTCTTTCGATGTGAGCCGCGATGGAAAGCGCCTCCTCTACGGCGTCGGTCATGCTCCGAGCGCTGAAATCTGGGCGCTCGAGAACTTCCTGCCCGCGCAGGCGGCGGCCAAGGAGCGCGCGAAGAAATAGCCGCGCGAAAACGGACCCCGAGGCGGCGGTTGTTTCAACGACCGCCGCCTCGCGCGCGCGCCCTCGAACAGCCCTTAAACCGACGGCGGTTCTTCGCCGTGCTCGGCAAACCAGTGGCGAAGGAACACGAGATCCGCCGCATCCTTCTCACGATGCGTCACGGCTTTCATGCGCCAGAGCAGACGCGGGGATGCGAAGGGAATCGGCACACCGTCCACTTCGTGTACGACAACATCCTTCGCCGCCTCGGCATAGTCGATGCCGCCAGCCGATCGCATCAGGTCCACGAGAATCTCGTCGGCTACCCGGATGACGGTGTACTGCTGAAGCTCACCTGGTTGAAGCTCGCTCGCGGCATGGTCGGGGAGCGTGGCGAGCGCCGCAAAGACCAGCGCCTCGTTCTCGGCATCGGCGCCCACGATCAAGTCCACGTCCATCGTGCTGCGGATGTAGCCGGCGGCGCGGATCGCAAAGCCACCCACCACCACGTACTTGGCACCCCTCTGGTTCAACTCGCGGCACAGGTCCCGCAAGTCCTCCACCGTTGGCTCCCGCGACTCTAGTTCGTCGGACGGGCGATCATCCGCCATAGCCACCGATCGGCGTCTTCGTGCGTCTTGAAGCGATACACGCCGCGCGGAATGCGCACGCCGCCAAATGATCTTCGCCACGCCATGGATTCCGCCTTGCGACTGGTGGCGGTCGACAGACCGTCGGGCGTCTTGGTGCGCTTCCCGACAATCCGGTCGATCGTCTCTTCGGCGTTGATGAAAGGGCGCATCACGATGTCATTATGTCCCGCATGGGCGTGCGACGCCCAGTACTCTCACACGGTTGTGACGGAATCCTTACACAAGCGCATTTGGCGCCTGACACGGCCGCAGTAGTGTAAGCGCCGAGGCAGCCAATGGCAGTCCATCTCGAGCACCGCATGCATGGGCATTACGAAATCCTCGGGCCGCTGGGCGAGGGCGGGATGGGTGTCGTCTACAAAACGCGAGACACGCGGCTGGGCCGGTTGGTTGCCTTGAAGTTTCTGGCGGCCGGGCTACTGGAATCTCCCGAGGCCCGCGATCGCTCTCTGGCCGAGGCACGCGCGATTGCCGCACTCAACCATCCCAATATCGCGACCATCTACGAAATTGGCGAGAGCGATGGCGCGCCCATCCTGGTCCTGGAGTATCTGCCAGGTGGGACGTTGCGTTCACGGACCGGCGCGCGGCCGCTGTCGCTGCCGGAGATTGTAGAATTCGGCCTTCAGATCGCCGCAGGATTGGCACACGCCCACGGACACGGGGTGGTCCATGGAGATGTGAAAACAGAAAACGTGATGTTCACCGATGAAGGCCGGCTCAAGATCACCGACTTCGGGTTGGCCCGGCTGCATGATGAGCGCAGGCATGCCGGAGCCCTTCCAGAAACTCGTCGCTCGCGCCACGGCCAGGGACCGCTCTCAGCGCTTTCAGACTGTGCAAGAAATGGCCGACGTCTTGCGGCGGCTCGTGCACGCGCCGGCGTCACGCCCGTGTGAGACACCCACGATCCTCATGATCGAAGACGATGACACGTTGCGCGACACCTTGGAAGTGGGCCTGTTGAGCGAGGGCTACCGTGTTCTGAAAACGGGCAACGGCCGAGAGGGAATCCGACTTGCCGCCGAGCAAGCGCCCCATCTCGTGCTGCTCGACGTGACGCTGCCCGGCGTGAACGGCTTTGACGTCTGCCGGGAGCTGCGGCACAAGGGATTCACCGCGCCGATCATCATGGTGACCGGCAGGGCGGAAGAAGTCGACCGGGTCGTGGGCCTGGAGATCGGCGCCGACGACTACCTGACTAAACCATTCGGCCGGCGCGAGCTGGTGGCTCGCATCCGGGTGCATCTGCGGCGGACGGCTCACATCGCGTCCTGACGCTTGGCGAAGGCGTGGATGCTACTTGACGTCAGGAAGAATTCGAAACGGCTGGCGACCCCTCAGGCGGTGGATCGAAAAGTCCGTCCGATCGGTCGAGGAGCAGTTCACCGGCCATGCTTCAGCGACTCGATCACGTACTCACGATGTCGTTCCGCCAGGTCGGGGACGCCGGAAGCGAGGGATCCAACCAGCGCCGCCACGCGCTCGGACGCTCGCTGTCCGTGCTGCTCTCCTCTCTCCAGAAACGCTTGGAGAGCCATGCGGACGATATCGGAGTTCTTGCGGCGAAGCTGCCGTGACGCCCGACGGAGCGCCAGGCCCAGATCGGCAGGCAAGCGGACGGTGATTTGGTCCTGCACCACGAGACCCTCCCGGAGTCTGCAGTGCATTGTAGTGCATTGCATTTCGCGGCGGCCACTGCGCTGCGGGCTGGCGAGGAAGCGCGACTGCACTTGACACAATTCTGACCGAACCGACATCGTGACGCGACACGACAACCCTATTCTTGGAGGACGTCATGCAGGTTCGTGACTGGCTCCGACCGCCCCGTCAGCTGCTCGTCGTCTTTCTGGCCGTCGCGCTGGTATCAGCCACCGCGCTCGGCTGGCTGGGTTGGCTGCTGCTCGCGCAGGACAAGGCGCTCGACGTCCAGCGACAGCAAGACCGGATCGAACAGGCCGCCGACCGCGCCGCCGCCGTGATGCAGCGATCGCTGACGAATCTCCAGTCTCTGATTGGCCCACAGCTCGGCAAGGCCGATCCGCTGCCGGCGGGGGTCCTGGCCGTCTCACTGGCACCAGGCGGCATCGTCGTCAATCCGGCGGGCAGCCTGCTCTACTTCCCCGTTCGCCGCGCTTCGCCGGGGCCGTCGATGCTGGCCTTCACGGACGGCGAACGACTCGAGTTCGCCGGCAGCGACCCGGCCGGCGCCGCCCGCGTGTATTCCGGGTTATCGACCGCACGGAACGAAGCGATTCGCGCTGGAGCGCTCGCCCGGCTCGCGAGGGTCCGGCGAAAACTGCGCGATCCAGACGGCGCCCTCCGCGCCTACGACCAGCTGGCGGCGATCGAGCGCGTCGACGTCGATGGTCTGCCTGCGGGTCTGGTGGCTCGCGTCGGACGCGCCAGCATCTTTGACGAGACGGAGAGAACCTCCGAGCTTCGTGAGGAAGCGCACGCGCTTCAGCAGGATCTCCTGCGGGTGCGATGGCCACTCGTGAAATCCGAGTACCAGTTCTACGCTGCTCAGGCCAGCGACTGGCTGAAGACGAAACCGCCACAGGATGCCGACGCGGTGACGCGCGCGGAAGCCGTCGGTTGGCTGTGGGACAACCGTGACGGCGACGCGGCCTCTGCGCGCAGATCGATGGCGCTCCCGAGTGGACCGGCATTTGTCGCCTGGACGGCGTCGCAGGACAGGCTGGACGCGGTCGTCGCCGGGCCGACCTACCTGACCGCACTCTGCTCGGAGGCGAGTGGCCCCAATTTTCGGCTGACGCTGAGCGACCAGGATGGCCACGTCATTCTGGGTACACCCCCGCCCGCCCGTCAGGCCGCCATCCGCCCCGCGGCAGCCGCGGGACTGCCGTGGACAGTCCATGTCTTCACCGCGCCTGGCACAGATGGCGTCGCACCGTCGGCCCGCCGCCGCCTGCTGATGCTGGCGTTCGCGGTCGTGACTCGTGCTCGTCGCCGGCTGGTACTTCATCCTGCGAGCGATTTCACGGGAGCAACGCGCCTCGCGGCTGCAGTCGGATTTTGTCGCCGCCGTATCGCACGAATTCCGCAGCCCTCTGACGTCGATGTCTCACATTGCCGAGATGCTCGCCAGCGATCGCTTCCCGACCGAGGACCTGCGCCGCAGGTCGTACGATGTTCTCGTGCGCGAGAGCGATCGGCTGCGCCGACTGGTCGAGGGGCTGCTTGATTTCGGACGATTCGAATCAGGCGCCGCAGCGCTTCGGATCGAGTCCGTCGATGTTTCCGAGCTCGTCCGCTCCACCGTGGCCGACTTCCAGCAACGCGTGGCGCCCGAGGGATACGCGATCGAGCTCGGCACACCTCCCGCCGGCGTCTTCGCCGACGCCGATCGCGAGGCCCTGTCACGCGCGCTCTGGAACCTGCTGGACAACGCCGTGAAGTACTCGCCCGATTGCCGCACAGTGTGGGTGGAGATGGAGCGCCAATCGAAGGACGTCGCCATCGTCGTGCGCGACCGGGGCCTCGGCATTCCCGTCAACGAGCAGCGTGAGATCTTCAATCGCTTCGTCCGCGGTGCGGATTCCAAGGCGCGGCGTATCAAAGGCACCGGCATCGGCCTTGCCATGGTCAGTCAGATCGTGCGCGCCCACGGCGGAGAAATTCGCCTCACGAGTGAGCCAGGACGCGGCAGCAGCTTCACGATGTTGTTGCATACCGCAGAAGGTGCGGCGTGACCCGCATCCTCGTCGTCGAAGACGAGCCCGGCATTGCCTTCGCGCTCGACGCCGATCTCCGCAGCGAAGGCTACGCGGTCACGATTGCCACCACCGGGGATGAGGCGCTGCGGCTGGCCGGCAGCGCGACCTACGAGCTGATTCTGCTCGACGTCATGCTGCCCGGCAAGGACGGCTTCGAAGTCTGTCGCAAGCTGCGGCGCTCGGAAGTGCGCACACCCATCATCCTGCTGACCGCGAAATCTCATGAGGCGGAAAAAGTGATGGGACTCGAGATGGGCGCGGACGACTACGTGACCAAGCCGTTCAGCCCGCGCGAGCTGCGCGCCAGAATCAAGGCCGTCCTGCGCCGCTCGACGGATGAACCGGGGGAGGTCGTCCGGTTCGGCGACATTGACGTGAGCGTCGCACGCTGCGAGGTCCACCGCGGCGGTCAGGTCGTGGACCTGAGCGCGCTCGAGTTCAAGCTGCTCACCGCATTCGTGCGGAGCCGAGGCCGTGTGCTCACACGGGAGCAGTTGCTCGACGAAGCCTGGGGCCGCGGTGTGGTGCTCAACGATCGCGTCGTCGATAACCACATCGTCGGCCTGCGCCGGAAGCTCGAGGCCGATCCCACCAAGCCGCGGCATTTCCTGAACATCCGGGGACTGGGGTACCGATTCGATGTGTAGACAGTGCGCTTTTCTGACAGTCGAACGGACGCAACCTGTACAGTTCCTCTTTACTGTGTCACCCATAGGCCCCGAGCTCGGACGCCAGGAGGACATGTCATGACATCTCGACTCACACACCTGCTGCTAGCGATCGCAACGACGGTAGCGGTCGTCGCAGCCGATCAGAACGACACCGCCAAGGCACTGCTAGAAGCGGCCCGGAAGACAGCGGTGGTGGACGGCAATCTGACGGCCGCCATCCGGCAGTACGCCGCCATCGTCGAAACCTACAGCAAAAGCGATCGTGCGACGGTGGCGGACGCGCTCGTGCGCATGGCGGAGTGCTACGAGAAGCTGGGCGATACGCAGGCGCGAAAAATCTACGAGCGCGTCGTGCGCGAGTTCTCCGATCAGACTGGGCAGGTTGCGTTGGCGCGGGTCCACCTAGGTCGTGGCGAGCGTTCGGACGGGCCGCGCGCCATGGCGCTGCGAAAGGTGTGGAATAACGAGACTCCGCAGATTGCCGGCGCCCGGGGGGATACGCAGTACGCGATATCCGCCGACGGCCGGTATATGACCTACGTCGACAACTACAACACCGCCCTCGTCCTGCGCGACCTGACGACTGGCGCCGACCGGCGGCTCACCAGCGGCGGGTACCCGGGTTCATCACCCTGGGGCGGTATCTACCAGTCGGCGATCTCGCCAGACGGCGCACAGGTGGCCTTCAACTCGTGCACGGCAAACCAGACGACATGCGAAATCCGAGTCGCGAGCCTGACGGGGACCGGTATACCGGTGTCCCGTCGTCTGTTCGGCGGTGACGACGTGACCTTCATCGCACCGCTGGATTGGTCACCGGATGGAAAGTGGCTGGCGGTGACTCTACAACGCAAGGACCGCACAGCGCAGGTCGGGTTGCTCGCGGTATCCGACGGCGCCTTGCGCGTGTTGAAATCCGTCGATTGGCGAGGCACCACCAGGATGTTCTTCTCGCCGGACGGTCGTGACGTCGCCTTCGACCTGCCCCTCAACGAGACGAGCATTAAACGGGACGTGTTCGTCCTGGCCACTGACGGATCCCGGGAGGTGGCGGCCGTCGCGCACCCCAGCAACGACATCGTCATCGGCTGGACGCCTGACGGCGCGCATCTGTTGTTCGCCAGCGATCGAGGCGGTGCTATGGGCCTGTGGGGGCAGGGTTTCAGGGAGCGGAAGCCGCAAGGGGCACCCGAACTGGTCAAGCCCGACATCGGAAATGTGTCGCCGTTGGGAATCACCCGGACCGGCGCGCTGTACCTGGGGGTCAGGGCCACCAACCAGGACGTCGAGTTGGCGTCGATCGATCTCACGACCGGAAAGCAGATCGCTCCGCCGGTGAAGCCGGCCCTGCGTTTCACGGGATCCAATTCGCAGCCCACCTGGTCGCCCGACGGGAAATCCCTCGCGTATGTCTCCGAACGGGGCGAGGAGTCCGTCGTGGTCATTCGTGCGATGGAGACGGGGGACATCAGGGAACTGAACGTGCCGCCGGGGCTTCCTTACTTTTCGGGATTGACCTGGGCGCCCGATGGCGGTTCCTTCGCCGTGCGCGGTCAGGATCTCAAAGGCCGCGTTGGGGTGTTCCGCATCGACGCGCGAAGCGGCGACGTCGTGCCGATCAGGCTCCGATCGCCAGCCGAATATTTGACTTACGAGGGGTTCTTCTGGTCGCCTGACGCCAGGCGGATGTACTACCACGGAAACCTCGGCTCAATCTACGAGCTTGACCTGGCGTCTGGCAACGAACGCATCCTGGTGTCTGGCCCGTCCACGGACGACGGCCCAAAGGGACCGATCAGCAGAATGGGACCGATCAGCCTGTCACCTGACGGGCGATGGATTGCTGCGTATCGATCGGAGCCTGCGACGAAATCGCAGACCGTCGTGCTCATCCCCGTGGACGGTGGCGAGCCGCAGGAACTGCTGCGCGTGAGCGAGCCAGAGCGGATCGGCAACAGGTCGATGCCGTGGGCGCCTGATGGCCACGGAATTCTTATCAAGAAGGAAACCAGCGTTGGCACCGAGCTGTGGTTCGTACCGATTTCGGGCGAATCGCCGCGCAAGATCGACCTCGATGTCAGGTCGCTCGGGACCGTACGCCTGCATCCGGACGGCAGACAGATCGCCTTTGACTCTACGCAGTTCAGCAGCGAAGTGTGGGTGTTGGAGAATTTCCTGCCGGCGCTGAAGGCGCGCCGGTGATTTGGCTGCTGCTTGCCGCATCGCTAGTGATTCCTCTGGGTCTGGATCTCTACATGCCGGTCCCAGAGGAGAATCCGATGACGGTCGAGAAGATCGAGCTGGGGCGGCGGTTGTTCAGCGACCGCCGCCTGTCGCGCGACAGCTCGACCTCGTGCGCGTCGTGCCACAGCCCCGAGCGAGCGTTCTCCACCGCTCGGCCTCTCGCCGTGGGTCTACTCGGACGCGTCGGCCGCCGCAACGCACCGACGCTGATCAATCGCGGTTATGGCCGGGCATTCTTCTGGGATGCCCGCTCAGCGTCCCTCGAGGACCAGGTTCTCAAACCAATCCAGGATCCGAACGAAATGGATCTCACGATCGACGAGGCCTCGTCGCGCGTCGGTCTGGACGCTACGACGATCTCACAGGCGCTGGCGAGCTACGTGCGGAGCATCCTCTCGGGCGATGCGCCCTACGACCGGTTCATCAACGGCGACCGTGCGGCGCTTTCTCCCGAGCAGCAGGCAGGGCTTCAGATTTTCCGAGGGAAGGGCAACTGCACCGCGTGCCATGTCGGCCCGACCTTCACCGACGAACGTTCGCACAATACTGGCGTCGCCTGGCGGGACGGTCGTCTGCACGACAAAGGGCGGTTTGCGGTAAGCGGCCGGAGCGAAGACCAGGGCGCATTCAAGACGCCGACGCTGCGCGAAGTGGGGCGCACGGCGCCCTACATGCACGACGGCAGCCTCGCCACGCTGGAAGACGTCGTGCAGTTCTACGACGAGGGTGGCCGGGCAAATCCCAACCGCGACGCCGAAATCCGCCCGCTTCATCTCACCGCATCGGAGAAGGGCGCTCTGATCGCGTTTCTCCACACACTCTCCGGGACCGTCAGCGAGGGTGTCGACCCGCGAGGCCGTCAGGAGCCATGACGCTCTTTCAGGTATCGTTCACGGAAGCTCTTTGAACGGGTTGAACACTTTCAGGCCACTCCCGGACATGGACTTGCGCCGGGGTCTCGGCGCTGTTGACGCCAGAGTCACGACCGATGACAGTTGGGCAATCTAGATTCGGAAATGAGGTTTCGAGGCGGCCGAATTCGGCGGGCGTTCACGACTCGAGCTGCAACGCGTTCCTGAGCGCGCGTTGGAGTTCGCGCCGCTTCCCGCCGGGCAGTGTGGCTACGAACCCGGTCAACTTGCTCTTGAACATCAGCATGAGGAAGTCACATCTCACGGCGCTTTGTCTCGGCAGCCCTTCTTCGGGCCCGATGGCGACTTCGCTTCGGAGACCCAGGATTTCGCTGTACACCGGCGCGCAGACAACGGTCTCGACATCGTCGTTGCCTGCGATGAAATCGCGCGAGACGATGACATAGAAGCCCGGCTTGTGACCGCGCTCCGACACCTTCTCGCGGGTCCGATATATCTCGCCCCACTTCATGGCTTGCCTTGCGCCTTGACCGCCGCGCTGGCCTGCCGCGACAGCCTGGCGCGATGACGTCGCACCACCGTGGCCTCCCGCTCGTCTTCGGCCGCACGCTCGAGGCGAGACACATAGTCCTTGACGGCGTCTCGAATCAGCAGCGACCTGTTCCTGACTCTCTCAGTGCCGCGGCCGCTGATCCGTGCGATCCGATCGAGCGTCTCATCGTCTATTGTGATGGCAATAGTTTTCATATTGCCATCATATTATCATGATCTTGGTGAGCGGGGTCCTTTGGGTAAAGTTGTCGTTCTGGCGAGACCACTCTCATCATCGAACGCAATCAGGCGGTGGCCCAACTGATCCCCGCCGCCATCAAGACCCGCGGCGACTCCGCGGCCGCCATTGCCCCGCTGCGGCCCCTGCTCCGGCGCGCGAGGAAGGGCCGTTACCTCGCGGTCCTGCTCGAAGACCGATTGGGCGAACAGTGACGCAGGGGGACGGAATGCCGACGGACGTGATGTATCTCGACGGGTCTAGCTCCGTGTCCAGCCGTCCTGCGGGTGACCGCTCAGGGCGCGCAAGAAGGCAACGAGCGCGCACTTGTCTTCGACGGAAAAGCCAATCGGACGCAGGATCGAATCGAGACCAGGACTCGCACTGCCGCCGCTGTCGTAATAGTCGACGACCTCGCCGAGCGTCGTCAGGCTGCCATCGTGCATTTAGGGCGCGGTGACGCGGCGAGTCCGAATATAACCCGGGGAGAAACCGCGGTCCTCTGCTGAATGATGTTGACCGCGTCTTCGCCTTCGATGACGACGATGTGAAGGGCCCTATTGGGCTGCGATGCGCTGGTTTCGAGTGACACCAACCGAGCACAGTCTTGCCGCGACCGCCAATGCTCTCGCGAGCGTGGAGCTCGAGTCAGCGCAGGGTGACACCGTGTGTAAAATGACGTCGGTATCGAGCAACCAGCTCAGAGCTTGCGGCGGCGCGCGGGCGCGCGGCGGCGACGAGGCACGTCGCCAGGGCTGACAGGGCAGCTCTTGAGCACCGCGAGCCAGTCTTCCTTGCCCGCAAGGCGCCGGAACACGAGGGTATCTTCCTCGGCGTCGAAGCGGGCGTCGAAGTGGTCCCCTGGCGATGCCGGGGCGAGGGTAGTCGGCACGGTCAATCGACGCTTGGCGTCGAGCGTGACAATCATGGTGGGATCATCCCACCCCCCGCCGTGGACGGTCAACCGGACCGATTAGTTCAATTGGATCGAAATCAGCTTCGACACACCCGGTTCTTCCATGGTGACGCCGTAAGGCTATTTCGTCACGATCGTCAGATCGTCGAACTGCGTCACAGAATCAGCCTTGGTCCACACGCCAACTTTGCCGGCCTGGCTGAACGTGCTGTCCTCGACCTCATACAGCTTGCTGCCATTGAGATACACGTCGAAGCGCGGTCCCGCGGCGACCACCCTCAACGTGCTCCACTGGCCTGACGGCACCTGCGCCTTCTTGCCGTACGTGCGGCCCTCTCCCTTCACCGCGAGATCTATGCGCTTGCCCTTCTCGACCTTGTATAAGACCACGTTGTTCTCGAGCGCGTTCGCGCGAACGATGTAGTAGTTGTCCTCGTTCTGGAAACGCCACACGAGTCCTGCGGCCTGATCCACCCGTCCCGACACGGGCTTGAATCGAACCGACAGATCGACGTCGGCGGCATTGACGTCGCTGACGACCGCGACCGGAAACCGCGACCGCGTGTTGTCCGCGTCGACTTGCGCCAAGTAATTGTTGCTCCCTTCGGCTTGCACGACCCACTTGCCCGGCGCGCCCGCCCTCGCGGTATGGCCGAATTCAAAGCCCTTCGGCGCTTGACCGACCGCGTCACTGGAGAAATCCACCTTCCGCGTGGCTCCGTCGATCACGATTGTCACGCCAAGAACAACAAACGCTACGAGAACACTGGCCATCCGCATGAGACTGCTCCTTTCTGAAGCCTATATTGCTTGTTGCCGACCCATCACGTCCGCGGTGCCGCACGACGGGTGACACCGGCGGCGCAGTCCCCGGCGACGGGCGTCGCTTCGCTGATCTCCGAACGCCGAGTAGCGACTGGTTGCACGCCCATCGCAAAACTTCGCAACTACCGCGCGCGCCGACGCCGGACAGACTTTCCGCCATTCGACGTCGGCCGTTTTCGAGGCCGCGCCACTGGTCGTAGTCCCGCTGACCGGGCTGACTGTTCAAAGGCTCGAGATAGGGCTTCGAACAGCGCCATCCCCTGCGCGAGCAGGGCGTCATCGTCGGCATGCGCGAGCTGGAATCCCTCAATCAGCGTGCCCACCGTGGCGCACTCCGGAGCGCCGAACCGTCCGTCCTTCAAATCGAGGTCGTGAACAACAGCCGCAACCCGCGCGACTGCTGGCTCTTGGATCCCGAAGACCGCGCACAGCGTTTCGAACGTGCAGCCCTCGCCCTGATGGCTGAAGTCGACGCCAAACATGTCGAACGGAAGCGCGTCTTCGGGAACCGCGTCTCGGTCCGCCGCAAAACCAAAACGTGCCTGAGGATCGATGAAACGTCGAATCAGCCAGGCCGACGCCATGCGATCAACGCCAGGTCGCGGACGTGTCACCCACAGCCGACCGTGATAGGTGTTCGCGTCTGCGGGACTCGGCGGCTTGGATGAAACAGCCGGAAGACGTGTGTCTGACGCCCGCTCCTCCAACTGCTTCAACAACGTCGTGACGCGATCGCGGCCCGCGCTCCCGAAGAAATCCACGCCCGCGATGGCTGTCAGCCGCTCTCGAAAGACCTCCGAAAGCCGACGTATCGCTGGCGCCCGAGTGCCGCTCGGCCGCCGAGCGCCGCTCGTGCGTTTCAGCACCTTGTCGACATCGCGAGCGAGCGAGGCGTAGGCCTCCTGCCGGGACCGCCTGAACTCCTCGACCAAAGCATCGCCAGACCAGGAATCGACGTTGTCGGCTGAAAACACGCTGGCGTCGCCCCCGGCGGCTTTGACCTCCGTTTTCAGCCATGCAAAGTCCTCACGGGCGCTGGGGGTGTCTGGCAGAACGTACACCGCCTGTTTGATTGGGAGGGCGCCGAGTTGTTGCAGCCGGCGCCAGGTGCGCACCCTCAGGTTTGAGGGGTTCGACGGGAGTTGGTGGACGAACAGGAGCCATCGCCGCGTGCCCTGCTGGACTCGCGGTGCGGGAGCCGCCACGTGCTCAGCTTTGGGGTCAGATCTCATCGTCAGTGTGTCGACTGTTGGGCTGCTGAAAGAGCTTGACCCCGTAACGTTCGTTTCAGAATATAAGAGAAGCGTTACGACAGTCAATTTTAGTTCGTTCTCATTTTCAAGGAGGGATCATGCATCGCAGAGTGACTCGACAGGTAATTGGTGCGACGGCGCAGCTGTTGCTTAGCGTGTACACCGCGAAGCAAGGTCGCGACCGCGACGCGGAGCACAATACGCTCATGGAGCTGATCGGACCTGCGACGGACGCAGCCTGGAAGCCACAGACAGAGGTCTTCGCGGACAAGGAGCACCTTGCCCGCTCGGCGATGCAGCTTACGTTGATGCAGCTGACACGCCTGTCGCTCGCCGACGTGATCAAGAAGGCGGAAGCGCAACAACCCGGGACCGTGTACTCCGTAATTCCCGCGGTGCAGGGCGGGCGCCCAGTCGTGGATGTGCTCCTTGCGACACCGATGACGAAGTCGCTCCCGTGATGCAGGCCCTACAGCAAGGCGGCGTCGAAGTCACCGCCCTCCACAACCATCTGGTCGGCGAATCGCCGAAGATCATGTACGTCCATATGGGCGGCCACGGTGATCCGGTGAAGCTGGCTCAGACGATCAAGCAAGCGGTTGGGCTG
>JAUSDY010000173.1 GCA_030650395.1 Acidobacteriota bacterium
ATTGTTCGTCATGCTGGCCGCGCTGGCCTTGTCTGTCCCGGGTCGGGCCGGCCAGGCCCCCGCGGCGATCGACACATCCAAGCTGGGCCCGCAGGCCGGCGCTGTGGTGCCCGCGTTTGCCGGTGTCGACCAGTTCGGCAAACCCCATACGCTGGCATCCACCTACGGTCCGAAAGGCGCGATGCTCGTGTTTTTCCGATCCGCCGATTGGTGACCGTACTGCAAAACGCAGCTCGTGGAGCTGCAAAGCCGTTATGCCGACATCACCGGCCAGGGCCTCGGGCTGATCGCGATCAGCTACGACGCGCCTGACACGCTGAAGAAGTTCTCCGATTCGCGGGGGATCACGTTCCCGATGATTTCGGATCAGGGGTCCGCCATCATCAAGCAGTATGGGCTGCTGAACGACACCATGGATCCGAAGTCGCGCTTTTACGGCGTGCCGCATCCAGGGACGTTCATCGTCGATCGGAAGGGCGTGGTGCAGTCGCGCTTCTTTGAAGACGCCTACCAGGAACGCTACACCGCGGCGACCATTCTCGGCACGCTTGGCGGCGGCGTCGGCATGTCCGCCAACACCCAGCACTTGACGATGACGGCGTCGATCAGCGACGGCGTCGCCGCTCCAGGAGAGCGACTCTCAGTCACCGTCAACGTCACGCCAAAGCAAGGCATGCACGTCTACGCGCCCGGGAAGCACAGCTACCAGGTAGTGCGGCTGGAGATCGATCCCCAACCCTGGTTGCGGCCGCAATCCACCATCTATCCTGTGTCGGAGATTTATCATTTCAAGCCGCTCGACGAGCGGGTCGAAGTGTTCATGAAGCCCTTCCGCCTGAGGCGCGATGTCACGCTCCTTGCGACGCCCGAAGCGCAGAAGCTGCTCGGCGCCCTGACGGCGGTGACCATCAGCGGTGCGATCGAGTATCAGGCGTGCGACGACAAGGTTTGCTTCAACCCCACCCGAGTGCCGGTCAGCTTTGTCGTGTCACTGAAGGGGCTGGATCGGCGACCGCCAGGCTAACGGTTCCAATCCTCGACGCGAAGCTCTGGGACGCGGATCATGTGGCCGAGGTTTGCCGTGACGAGCGTCGCATCTAGAGCGAGGGCATGCGCCGCAATGGCGGCATCAAAATCCTCAATGCGCGTGCCACGGCGTTCCAAGGTCGCCTTGATGCGGCCGAACATTCGACTGACGGCATCGGTCCACTCGGCGCGCGGGAGTTCCGCGGAGATGAAATCGAAGCGCGCCTGCAGCGCCGCCCGGCGCTTCGAACGCGGCAGCCGTTCGATGCCAAACGCGATCTCCGCAATCACCGGCTGCGGTATCGCGATGTCGGCCGGCGCGGTTGCGGCCAGTCGTTCGACGACGGCCGCGCTGCCTTTCATGAGGGCCGAAAGGGCATCGGTGTCCAGGACATAGATCACAGCTCGCGCGGTTCCTTCGAGCGTCGCGCCTGTTTCACGGCGATGAGCAATTCGTCCATGGCCGTGCTCGTCTCGCGGTCCACGTGTCGCAGCCGCTGCAGGAATTCTGGTGCCCAGCCCGAACGCACGCTCACAGCCTGCTCCAGTGCGCGGACGACCAGTCGGTTTCGGCTGATGCCGAGCGCCTTGGCCCGACGGTCCACCGACTTCAGCAACGGATCGGGAATGTGCACCGTGGTCGCCATGAATATGTTTATGAATATATCACGACCGGCCACAGGGTGCCCGTCGCGGCGTATGCTTAGAGACTCGCGGTGAGGTGCCGAGCGATCAGGAGTCCGACGACCATGAAGCTTGATGCTGATGAAAAGCAGTTGCTCGAGTCTTTCGAGCGCGGTGAGTGGAAGTCCACCGGCGGCGGGAAACGCGAACGCGTGCGGTACGCGCGCTACGCCAAGGCGACGTTCCGTAAGGATCGCCGGCTGAATATTCGCCTGTCGAGCAGGGATCTGGAGGCGATTCAGAAGCGCGCACTCGCGGAAGGCCTGCCGTATCAGACGCTGATCGCGAGCCTGCTGCACAAGTACGCGTCCGGCCGACTGAAAGAGGTGTGACCAGGCGGGCGAGATCCGTTCCAACAACGCGACCGCACCCTCGGCCGCGAGAATCGGCTCGATGCGCGCGACCTGCCTGATCTCAGAGACTGCTTCCTGCAGGCGGGCGATGGCCGGCTGCGACTTCCACCCGAACGCGTGTCGCCGGAATCGAGCCTTGAAGTGCCACGAGTGCCCGCTCGTCTTCAGCATGCCATCCTTTGTTTGAGAAGCTGTCTGAAGCGAATTTAGGGCTCTTTTCGCTTCATTGTAGGACTTCAAGAGGCCTGTAAGCCATTGAGCAGCCTGTTCTTGAAAGGATTCACGTAGTGGGAGGGGTTGGGTGTTCAAGCCCCCCGCGTTACACATCAGTTTTGCGTAAGCTGATGCACGCGCTGGTGTGACAGCCCCAGCAGCCGTGCGGCATCACGAGCGCTCATCTTCAGGCGTCCCCCGCGCAACACACGCACGGCGTGCCTGGCTGCCCGCGCCGCGCGGCGATCTTCGCGCTCCGCCTTCTTGCGAAGTGTCGCGTAGGCGCGGATTGCCTGCGCGGCCCCCGTGGGAAGCTTGACGTCGTCTACGATGGTGGCCGTACGTGCGTCGTCGACAAACAACTCCATTGCTTCGACGATGCGCCGCCGGGCTTCGTCGACCGTGCGGCCCTGGCTGTGGCAGCCAGGCAGCCCGCGCACCGACGCGACCCACCAACCCGAGTCATCTCGTTCGAATGAGACGTTGTAGGTCATCGACACAGCTTACAATTCAGATCCACAACCTGTCTAGTGACATAGACGGAAGGCCGCGTTTTGGCCGCGTGCGTCATCCTTCCCGTAATGTTCAAGGCCAGTGGCGACGAGCTTTCGGCGGCAAAGAAACAGCATCGCGTGATTCTCAAGGCGCCGACGAAGAACCAGTCGTTCCTGGACGCGATCGACGACGCCCTGGCCGTCAGGTTCGCGGCGGCGGCAAAAGTCGGAGGATAGAGTCCAGCAAGATTGATTCCGTGCATCGATGGACCACGTTGCCCTAGCCGTCCGGCTCACGTTCAGGATCGCTCTGCTCGTGCTCGTTGCTCTCGCTGCGCCCGCACCCTCCGCCTGGGCGCAAGCGTGGGTACCACCCGCTGGCGTCGGCTCAGTGACGGTTGCCGTTCAAACCGTTGACAACGACGGGCATTTTGTCACCGACGGATCGTTCTTCGCTGCCGGGCAGAGCGTCAACAACCGCATCGACTTCGACTTTGACTATGCATTCACCGATCGCCTGTCGGTGACGGCCGGTCTGCCGTTGATCTTCGCGAAGTACGTAGACCCGCAGCCGGTGCCGCCGTTTGTACCGTTTTTGCCAGTCGACGAGTGCCGCTGTTGGCAGAGCGGCTGGCAGGACTTCGGCTTCACGGCGCGCTACAACCTCGTGAACGGCGCGTTTGCTTTGACGCCGTCGGTATCGGTCGGCATGCCAAGCCACGACTACAACTTCCGCGGCGAGGCTGCCGTGGGGAACCATCTGAAAGAAGTGGGATCACAATTGATGCAGGGCAGCGTCTCGACGCGATCTCGCCCAGGGTGTCCGTGCAGGGCCGCTATTCGTACGCGTTCGTCGAGCGTGTGCTCGACATTCCGAACAACCGCAGCAACGCCACGGTTGAGAGTGGGTTTCTGATTACCCGGCGGCTCGTGGCTCGTGGTCTGTTGTCGTGGCAGCGCGTACACGGCGGGCTCCGATTGGGATCGCCGTCATCAGCACTCCTACCGCCCGGCGAGGTGAACACGCCCGAGCGTCTATTCGAGCACGATCGGCTTTTGCGCGACAATAATTGGCGGCTGGGCGGCGGCCTTGCTTATTCAATGGAACGGATGGACGTGTTTTTCTCTTATGTCGAATTCGTCCGGGGAACCGATTCCCATGCCGGGTCGAGCGCCCATCCTTGAATCTTCGCGATTTCGGTCCGTTTTTTGTTGGGAACTGGGTTGGCGTTGGCTCCCGAATGATGGTCGTCGGACCGCGTTTGGGCACACTGGTGGGCACACTCCCGACGATGGCAATGTATGCCTTGTAGGCATACGCTGTGCTACGTTGGCAGTGAAGTAATATTGCCGTCGCAGGATTCGCATAGGGAGAGGAGAGCGACCATGTCTCTGCGCGCGAACGTCGGGTTTTTCGTGATACTCACCTTGACTGCCCCCGCGTGTAGCAGTCCACCCACAGCCGAGATGGAGGCTGCTCGCAGCTCGCTGGCAGGTGCGACGACCGCAGGTGCAGACAAGTTCGCGCCGGACGCACTCGAAGGAGCGCAGGCGGCGCAAACAGCGCTCGAGGCGGAGCTCAAGACGCAGGACGAAAGTTGGCTCAAGTCCTATGACCGCGCGCGCGAGCTGGCCGTCGCGGCCAAGACGGCCGCCGACAAGGCGGCAGCCGATGCGGCGAGCGGGCGCGAGCGCGCCGAGGCGGAGGCGGCCAGAAAGGAAAAAGCGGCCGCGGCGCGACGTGCGAAGCTCGCTACCGCGGTTCGCGTCGGCGGTCGAGTTCGTCCGCCGATCAAAATGAAGGACGTCGCGCCTGTGTACCCGGCCGTTGCCCAGTCCGCGCGCGTAACGGGCGACGTCGTGATCGAAGCGACGGTCGACGAAGAAGGCAAGGTCGCCGACGCGCGGGTGGTGAAGTCCGTGCCGCTGCTTGACCAGGCGGCGCTCGACGCGGTCAGGCAGTGGGAGTATCAGCCCTCGTTGCTGAACGGCGTGCCGACACCGGTGATCCTGACCGTGACCGTGAGGTTCACGCGACCGTAGCGCAGGCAGCGGGAGGCGGCGGTGAAAACCGGCGCCTCGCCGCACGTAAAATGTCGATCGCCGAAGTCCTGATCTCCCGTACACTTAGCGTCTGCGGTGAGGTGGCCGAGAGGCTTAAGGCGGCGGTTTGCTAAGGCTGCCGAGGATCAGAGAACGGGCCGAAATCTTCGAGGTTTCGGCCCGTTTTTGTTTTTGAACTTGGGTGGCGTTGGGTGCCGGATGATGGTTGTCGGGCCACGTTCGGGCACACCGGTGGGCACACAGAACATGCCAGGAACTAGCAATTCTTGACAGTACTCGTTATCGATCCTAGTTTAGGAACTGAGGACGGAAACGAGCATGAATGTGTCGCTCACGCCAGAGCTCGAACGGCTCGTGAACGAGAAGGTAGAGAGCGGTCTGTACCAGACAGCCAGCGAAGTCGTCCGCGAAGCTCTGCGCTTGCTGAAGGAGCGGGACCACGCACGCGCACAACTTCGCGGGGACGTGCAGGTTGGTTTCGACGCCTTAGTTAGCTCGCGGCGAGGGCCGAACCTACGACAAGGTCTCAGGCCGACAACTCGCTGAACAGATCAAGTCGCGGGGCCGATCAACCCGTACGAAAAAGTCCTGAGATGCCGTATCGGCTCTCGTCGAAGACGAGCGTACGATCGGCACCGGTCAAACATCCCACCAGGTACGCAGTGACGAGAGCCTCACACGAAGGATTCGCGGTTACATGGCGTCGCTCGCGCTGACCCCGCGGGGCCACCTGCTGTTCACGGCCGCGGACGGCACGTTCCAACCTCCGGTAGCGTCGTTGCGCAGGATCGAGAGCGCCTTCGGTCGTGGATCGGGTCACGGACTCCTCGAGCTCGGCGCCGCCGAAGTCGGGACCGCCCTTCCAGCAGACTTCAGCTACTGGCGCGATTTCGCCGCGCGGCTGGTCACGACGATCTGCACCCACCCCAATTTCGATGCGCACCACGCGCCAATACCTGCGCCCGCATTTGACGAACTCGACGCGCTCGCCGCGGCCGCGCCACCCATGACCGGCGCCGAGTACATCATGGCCTCGGTTCTCGAGGGGCTGTGGATGCAGATCGCTGAGGCGTTTCGATCCGAACTCGCCGAATCGAAGGCGTCGGTCCAGGAGTTTCTCCAGCGTAAGAGCCCAGCGTGGCATCTGGTCGGCCGCGTTCATTTCAACCTCGCCGAGAACCGCCGCGATGATGAAGCGCCGTTCGCGTTTCTGGCGACCTACACGACCCACCTGTCGACCGAGGCCAGGGCGCAACACTTGCCGCTCGGCCGCGCCCTGAGTGAATACGCTGGCGCCGCCAACAAGCCGCAGTTGCTGTCGTTGCTTTTGCCAGTCCAGCGCGCCGCGGCTGAGTGTCCCTGGCTGAAAGCGATGGTGGAAGTGGGCGCGATCTATCACCCGCTGCGGTGGACGCCCGCCGAGGCGTTTCAACTGCTGAGCGATGTGCCCCGCCTCGAGGCCGCTGGCGTCGTCGTGCGCGTGCCGACCGCATGGCGGGCAAATCGTCCCCCACGCCCGCAAGTCACGGCGACCGTCGGCGGTAAGCCTCCGTCGGGCCTCGGCACGGAGGCGCTGCTCGACTTCAAGATGGGCGTCAGCCTCGACGGCGCAGCGCTGACCAAGGCGGAGATTGAGCAACTGCTCGCCGCGTCGAACGGCCTTCACCTGGTGCGCGGACGCTGGGTCGAAGTCGACCGCGAAAGACTCAGGCGGATGCTCGACCAGTTCCGCGCGGTGGAGACGGCCGCTGCAAAGGACGGCCTCTCCTTCAGCGAAGCCATGCGCCTCCTCGCCGGCACGCACGTGTCAGGCGACATCGTTGCGGCCACGGCGCCCGACTGGTCATCCGTCGCCGCCGGGCCGTGGCTGGCGAGAACGCTGGCCGGCCTTCGCGATCCGGCCCAGCTGGCGCAACTGGATCCCGGCCCCGCACTGAAGGCGACGTTGCGCCCCTATCAGCAGACCGGCGTGCGATGGCTGCATCTGCTCTCCAGCCTCGGCCTGGGCGCCTGCCTCGCCGATGACATGGGCCTCGGCAAGACGATGCAGGTGCTGGCGCTGTTGCTGGTGATGCAAGGGCGCAAGACCCATGCGGAGACGCGGCGCACCAGTCTCCTGGTGGCGCCGGCGTCCCTGCTGGCGAACTGGGCTGCGGAAATCGAACGCTTCGCGCCGACCCTCACCGCGATCGTCGCGCATCCCTCGGCGATGACCGCCGTGGAGCTCAAGGCGCTCGATTCGGACCGGATTGCCGGCGTCGACCTCGTCATCACCAGCTACGGAACGCTGCGGCGTGTGCCCGCGCTGCTCGCCACGCCGTGGCGGCTTGCCATCCTGGACGAAGCGCAAGCGATCAAGACACCGGGCGCCAAACAGACACGGGCGGCCAAGCAGATCGATGCGCGGGCACGCATCGCGCTCAGCGGCACGCCGGTGGAGAACCGCCTCGGCGATCTCTGGTCCATCTTCGACTTCCTCAACCCCGGGCTGCTGGGATCGGGGAAGGCGTTCTCGACGTTCACCAAGAACCTCGGATCACAACCGCACCACCCATACGCACCCCTGCGCGCGCTCGTGCGACCGTACATCCTGCGGCGCCTGAAGACCGACAAGTCCGTGATCGCCGACCTGCCGGACAAGACCGAGGTGACGGCGTTCTGCCACCTGACGCGCAAACAGGCGGCGCTCTATCAGCAGTCGGTGGCCGACCTGGTGGCCGAGCTCGAACGGGCCGAGGGCATGAAGCGTCGCGGCATCGTGCTTGTATCGTTGATGCGTCTCAAGCAGATCTGCAATCACCCGTCGCAGTGGCTGGGTGATGGATCGTGGCGCGAGGCCGACAGCGGCAAGCTGGCCAGACTGCGCGAGATCACGGAGGTGATCGCGGCCAAGCAAGAGAAAGTGCTGGTCTTCACGCAGTTCCGCGAGATGACCACACCGCTGGCCGAGTTCCTCGGGTCCGTCTTTGGCCGCCCGGGCCTCGTCCTGCACGGCGAGACGGCAGTCGGCAGGCGACAGGGGCTGGTGCGGCAATTCCAGGAGGACGAACGCGTGCCATTCTTCGTCCTCTCCCTGAAGGCCGGCGGCGCCGGCCTCAACCTCACGGCCGCCTCGCACGTCGTGCATTTCGATCGTTGGTGGAATCCGGCCGTCGAGAACCAAGCCACTGACCGTGCGTTCCGCATCGGCCAGACCAGGAACGTCCTGGTGCACAAGTTCGTCTGCCGCGGGACGGTGGAAGAGAAGATCGATCAGCTCATTGACTCCAAGCGCCAACTCACCCAGGATCTGCTGGAAGGCGGTGCCGAGGTGTTGTTGACAGAGATGAGAGACGACGAGCTGTTGCGGCTCGTCGCGCTTGATATTCACACCGCGTCCGAGGAGTGAAGGTGGATTACGACGACTACTACGGCTTCGCGCCTTACGTCTCGGCCGGCGCTCGGCGGGCTCGGGCGGCGCGCGAATTGGCGACGCTCCAGAAGAAGGGCCGCAAGACATCGCCGGTCGTGGTCGAAGGCCGCAGGATCGCGAGGACGTTCTGGGGCGAAGCCTGGTGTGACAACCTCGAACGCTACAGTGATTTCGCAAATCGACTACCGCGTGGGCGGACCTACGTACGTAACGGATCGGTGGTCGATCTCCAGATCGGGCCCGGCCGCGTCACGGCGCTGGTCAGCGGCTCGGAGATGTACGACGTGACGGTAACGGTCGGAGTGGTGCCGCGAGCCCGGTGGAACGCCATCTGCAAAGACTGTTCGGGCGCCATCGACTCCCTCGTCGAGCTCCTGCAGGGGCGCTTCTCGAAGGACGTCATGACGCGTCTCTGTCACGAGAAGACGGGACTCTTCCCGTCACCGAAGGACATCCTCTTCACGTGCAGTTGTCCGGACTGGGCGTCGATGTGTAAGCATGTGGCGGCGGTGCTCTACGGCATCGGCGCGCGGCTGGATCATCAGCCGGAGTTGCTCTTCACGCTGCGCAAGGTCGATCAGCAGGACCTGATTGCGAAGGCCGCGTCTGGACTCTCGACGAAGCGCAAGCGCCCGGCCGGCGCGAGGGTGCTCGCAGGCGACGATCTCTCGGCGATGTTCGGCATTGAGATGGCGCCGGCGACACCGGCGAAACCGAAAGAGCCCGCGCCCGCGCGGCGCGATGGGAAACAACGGCTGACACCGGCGAAGCGGCGGGCGATATCGGAGCGCATGCGTAAGCACTGGGCTGCAAAGAGAGACCTGCTGAAGAAGCCGAAGGTCTCCAAACCGTCGTAACGGAGTGAGGGAGCGCCGGGTCGTTCGAAGCCAATTCAAGGCGCTTTTTGCTTCGTAAGTAGGACCCCACAGAGTCTGTAATCTATTGGAAAGGCGATACTTGCCAGGGTTCACCGACAGGGGATGGGTTGTCACCACGACTTCGCTCTCACAAAAGAATTTGCCGGATCCGCAATTGCTTGCGCCGACCTCGGTGCCTCTCGCCAGCATTAGAATGTAGGAGCCATGCAGGTCACGATCCAGTTGCCCGCGGATATTTTGGCCGCCCTCTCTGAGCAGTGGGAGAACGTACCGCGACGCTCACTTGAGGCCGTCGCGGTTGAGGGCTATCGCTCGGGTGCATTGACCGAAGCCCAGGTCCGCCGGCTCCTGGAACTGGACACCCGCTTTCAAGTGCACGCGTTGCTCAAGGAGCACCGAGTACCGCTGCAGTACACCACCGCGGATCTCGAGGACGACCTCGCCTCGCATCGCGATCTCGGCATCTTGCCAAGCCGATGATCGTCGTGGCCGATAGCGGGCCGCTGCACTACCTGATCCTGCTGGAACAAGTCGATCTTCTCCGCCGGTTCTACGGTCAGGTCTTGGTGCCTCAGGCGGTTGCCAGCGAGCTCTCGACCTCGGGCGCTCCAGGAGTCGTGCGTGAGTGGATAACGGCGCCGCCTTCGTGGGTCGAAGTTCGCCCGGTTGCGTCTGACGTCGTCGCGGCTATCACCGACGATTTGGATCTCGGCGAACGATCGGCCATCGCGCTCGCCGAGACACTGCATGCCGACTTGCTCTTGATCGACGAAGCGGCGGGCCGTGCCGAGGCGAAGCGTCGACATCTGCGAGTGACAGGCACGTTGGGCGTGCTCAGGGCGGGTGCCGAGCAAGGCCTGGTGAATGTGCCCGACCTGCTCGAACGACTCAAGGCAACCAGTTTCTATCTAGACGAGACGCTCTTGAACGCGGTCTTCGATCCGTGGCTGAAGCCATAGCAAGCGGCCGATGCTCGCGGCGGAGCGAACGTGACGACTAGCAGCAATGCCTAGTGCGCCGCCCTTGGCATCCGCGTGCCCCTGGTTGAGGACGCCAGGTCTAGTCCGGCTGCCAACTACTACAGCTTGCTGTTGGTCGCATTGCTCGAGCGCGGCGAGCCCATGACGCTCGAGGACGTGGCCGCTCGCCGCTGCAGGCGTTGCGCAGAGGCCCGGCGATGCTCTCGCTTCGCTCAAGCGGTGCCAGCCGGCGCGCGCACCGATTTATCGAGACGGCGATCACTACGCGCTTGATCCCCATGACGACGAGGTCAGCTTCTGGTTGTTTCGCCTTGGCCTCCGGCCACCGCGCGTGGCGCCGTTGAAGGTGGTGCGTTCCGCGCCCGATCCGCTGCCGTCACCCGACCACCAGCTAACCGTTGCCAATCTGAACGAGGCGTGGCGCGACGGCGTGCCCAACTCATGGTCGGCCCAGCGCGTCGCGGTTGTTGTGCTCGATGCGCACGGCGCCGCGATGTCGCCCGCCGAGGTGCTGGCGTTTGTTGGCACGCGCAGCCAGTGGACGCTCTTGCGCGCCGAGTCGGCGCAGTACTGGCGCAGCGGGGCCGCCGTTCGCGTGCGAGACGACGGCCGATGGGAGCTTGACCGGGCGCATGGCGCCGTCCGATCGGCGCGGAAGGCAGTCGCCCATCGGGTCGGTGTCATGCGGCGGTGGGCCGAAATGCGGCCCGACCCTGAGGCCATTGAAACGAGCCAGCGGCGCATCGAGCGCGAACGCGCCGCACACGCCGACCAGCTCGCGCGGATGCGGCGCGTCCTCATTCACGCGTTCCCGCCGGCGCGGCCTCAGGCCCTGGTGCTCATCGATGTCGAAGGACACGAGATCTCGACGTTCCCGGGTGACGAGATCGCGCGGGCGATCGATCGGTTGGCTGGCTACGAGATCATCGGTGCCGTCGACCGCTTCGACCTCTTGGCGGAACAGCCCAGGATGGGACGTCACGGTGAGGAGTTCAAAATGCCGTTGATACCTTTATGGGTATAATGGTATCAACGAGGGTGCGAAAAGAGGCGGCGAACCCAAAACCTGTTGTCTGGATGGGTTCTTCACGCAGAGATCTGAAGACGTTTCCGGAAGAGGTTCAGGCGCATGTCGGGTATGCACTTTACGGCGCGCAGTGCGGCGAGGAATACGCGTCCGTTAAGGCGATGATCCGGCAGCGCTTAGCGGATGCCGAACGTCTTCACGCAACAAGGCGGAAATGAGATGGCCAAGAAGCGTCGCACGATTGAGTACGAAGCAAGCAGCGGCAACGTGTTCGCCGATTTGGGCCTGCCCAACCCGGACCAGGAGCTGCTGAAGGCGAATCTGACGCTGCAGATTTTCCGCGCCATCAAAGCGCGGAAGCTGACGCAGGCAAAGGCCGGGAAGATCCTCGGTATTCCGCAGCCGCACGTCTCGGATCTCATGCGCGGTCGTGCCCGCGCGTTTTCCGCCGAGCGCCTGATGCAGTTCCTCACGGCTCTCGGACACGATGTCGAGATCCGTGTCAAACAGAGGCGCAAGGAACACGGCCAAGTGTCTGTCGTCGCCGCTTGACGTGGCAGCGTGGCGCAGCCGCGAGGTGGGCGCGTCCGTATTGCGAGCTGAGCATTGTGATCCTTCCTGACACGATCGAGCAACGAGCAGGTCAGGGGAGCCCCAGCTCCCGCCCGATGATCCTCGCGACGAACCCGCCGCGGGCACCCGCGCTGTCGATGAGAGCGAGGATGCGGTGTCGGATGTCGTGACCGCCGTCCACGTTCGCGGCGGCCTTGATCGTGTGGGAGTAGGCGGCCCACACATCGGCACCGGTGATCTCGTACCCGTAGCCATGGATGATCCACCGAAGGGCCGCGAGGCCCGCCTCGACCGCAAACGCCGGGTTCTTCTCGGCGAAGTCGCGAGCAGCCCGCGTCAGCGTCTTGGGATCGCACGGCGTCCGATTCGCGAGGGCCACCGCCTCGTCGAAGAGCTTGGCGTCCTTCGCCGCCGCGAACCACTTGCCTTCATCGCCCGGCGTGAGTTGCACCAGATCCAACAGCACACCGCCCCGTGGTTTGTCGGGGTACTTCTTCGCCACCGCTCGAAACCACCCGAGATAGGTGTGAGTCCGGTTCGCCGTCAGGGCGTAGCAGGAATAGGCCTCGTCCATCCGGCCCGTTGACAGCAGGATTCGCTCACACAGTCCGTCGATGTCTTGGTCACTCGCCCACGGGTTACGGCAGCTCTCGGCGAACGCGATGGCCTCCGCATGCTGCCCTTGAGCCACCATCGCCTTCACGGCCCATCGCTTGTAAGGCCAGAAGATGTCGCCGCGCACCAGTTCGATGAGCTCGTCATAGCGCCCCGCCGCGAAGAGGGCGCTCAGGCAAGCCGAGGCGCCGTGGAAGTGGCCGCGGACGCTCTTGTCCGGTGACAGGGCCAAGCGGGTGACGCCAATCAGCCGGTCGGCCCACGCTGAGGCGACCTCCGCCGTGCCACACAGCTCGCCCCAGTAGTCGGCGAGCCGCTCGATGTACGGAATCTGATCAGCGCCGTGTGCGTCGAAGAGCCGTTCGAGCCAGGCGGCCCGCGTGCTCGCATCCGCCGGTGCAGCGACGATCACAGGCACGAGTTCCGCGATGGTGTGATTGACGGCCGTGCCAATCGCACCCGAGGAGCTGTCGACGTTCTCCAAGGCGGGCGAAATACGCTCGAGGAGCGCGACCGCGCCCTCCGCTCCGAGGATCGGGTTGTTGCGCGCGACCAGCGTGATCTCGGAGAGGGCCTCTTGCAGGCGAGCCATTGGTGGCTGAGACTTCCACCCGAACGCGCGACGCCGGAATCGCGCCTTGAAACGCCACGAGTGACCGTTGGTCTTCGGCATGTGCGACTGGCAATTCTATAGGGTTGGGCGTTCGTGAGGCGTTTGCGAAGGATGCGCCTGCGCTATTCTGACGGAGAGATGCCTCGCACGAATCGTCGTCGTGACCGGATGGCTTCGGCCGTCGCATCGGTCGCCCCGGAGCATGCCGTGAGAAGTCGACGTCGACCTGGGACGCCTCGCAGTCCCGCGGAAGACCCCGACGTCAACCGCGCGCTCGAGGCGATGACCGCGCCGGAGCTACGCGCGTTCGTGCGCGGCGTGCTGGAGGGGCTCGCTCCCGACGCCCGAACGGGAATCGCCCAAGAGCTGCTGGCCCGAGCGGTGAAGGGCCACGCCGGTTGGAAGCCCAGTCGTCCCGCTCAGCGAATCGTCGATGACGCGAAGTCGTTCGCGGAAGCGGCGCGAGTCGCGGGATACGCCGACCCGGCCGACGTCAGCGAGCACCTACGCCTGGGCGGCAAAGTGTTCCTCGCCGGAGACCATGCCACCGCCCGAGGCGTGTTCGAGGCGCTCCTGCTGCCGATTGCCGTTGCGGACATCGATCTCGGCGAGCACGAGCTCGTCGACGAGGTGCTCGCTGTCGACGCGCATACGTGCGTTGCGCAGTACGTCACGTGCGTCTACACGACGACGCCCCTCAACCAGCGAGCCGACGCCGTGTTCAGCGCCATGGAGCAAGTGAGCGGCGTCAGCTCGCTCGCCAATCCCATCAAGGACATGGAAGACGTCTCCGCTGGCTCCCTGCCGGATCTCAGTACATTCCTTCCGCTGTGGGTGAAGCGCCTCGGCCGCGTCCGGCAGTCGAAGGACGAATGGGAGAGCGAGCACGAGCGCTGGCTTCGCGAGGCGGTCTTCCGTCTGGACGGCGTCCGCGGCCTCGAACGAATGGCCCGAAAAACGAAGCGGCCACAAGCGTGTCTGGCCTGGTGCGAGGCGCTCGTCGACGCCGGACGATGGCCCGAAGCCCTCCGGGCGTACGACGCCGCGGCGACGTTGGTGGGCAAGTCACACTGGCGAGGCGTACTGCTCGACGGGGCTGCGTTTGCTGCTCAACAACTCAGGCGGGCCGACGGACCACGACGCCTGGAATCCGCGTGGCGTGGTGCTCCGACGCTACCGCGCCTGCTGCGATGGATCGCCTCGGACGGGCACACGGTCGCCACGGTGCGAGCAAAGGCGAAGAAGGCTCTGGCCCGCTGTCCCAAGACCGCGGGACGGCAACTCGGGCTGCTTCGTGTTCTCGTCGGCGATGTAGACGCCGCAGCCGACCTGCTATCGCAGGCCCCAGGCCTCGGCTGGTCGAGCGAGGCTCATCCGGGTCACGTACTGTTCCCGTTGTTCGCTGTCCTGCTGGCGAACAGGACATCAAGGAAGGTGCGCGACACCCTCCTTGCGGACCTCGCATCGACGGGTCGCGATCCGCTGGAAGCTCTCTCGCCTGATGACGTCGAGGGGAGGCCCACGTTGGGTACGCCGTCGATTGTCCCGTTGATTCTGGACGTGTCTTCGAGCATCACGTTGGCCGACGAGGATCGGAACTCGATGGTCGACGCCATGCGCATTGCCGCCGAAAAGCGTGTGGAAGGAATCCTGGGCCACTCACGACGTCGGCACTACGGTCATGCCGCGATGCTGGCGGGGCTGTGCGTCGCGCTCGCGCCGACGGACCGCGGGAAGGATGCCTCGGCGTGGATAGCGGGTTTGCGACAGAAATACAATCGACGTCACGCGTTCAGAGCGGAGCTGACGCGCGCAATGTCGAGCCTCGGGTTGACCGTTCTCAATTGACGGTTGCGGCTCCCAGAGACCGCGATCAAGCACAACGCGCGCCATCAGCGGGGTTCGAATTCTCGCCGTTTTTTCGCGAGTGTGCCCAGGGTTGCGGGTCGGTCATTACGAAATCACGCGATTTTTCAGTTGAATTTGAGCATGGCAACGGTTTGAAAAACCGCCGCCTCCGCGAAGGAAAAAGTTCGATCTAGTAAGTCCTGCTTTCACGTACACTTAGCGTCTGCGGTGAGGTGGCCGAGAGGCTTAAGGCGGCGGTTTGCTAAACCGTTGTAGGGCTTTAAAACCCTACCCAGGGTTCGAATCCCTGCCTCACCGCCACATTCAAGCCCTCAAGCCCTTAAGTCCTCAAGCCCTCCTTGCACGCGTGACCCTCAGCCGCTAGGCTTCATTGCACGTGCTCGAGCTTCCCGGCCCCCTAAAGCCCATCCAAGCTTGGTTTGCCGCCAATCGGCTGGCCGCAACAATCATCCTCAACATGATCGTCGGGCTGGCATCGTGGGGGCTCGCCGAGCTGGTGCTGACGCCCGCTATCGGCGGCCGGCCCGTCACGCCGATCTGGCCGCTGGTCGGACTGGCGGTGGCGGTGATCTATCTCGGTGGCTACCGTCTGCTGCCAGGCGTGGCGCTCGGCGCCTTCTTGCTCGCGGTCACGCGCGTGCCGATCCATTGGGCCGTGATGATGGGCCTCGCTGCCTGCATCCAACCCGTCATCGACGTTCGCATTCTCCGCTGGCTCAAGTTCGACGACAAGCTCGAGCGGGTCCGCGACCCCGTGATTCTTTCCCTCGCCGCCGGACCGGCGGGTGCGATTGTCGCCGCGCTCGTCGCGGTGACGCTGCAGATGCTCAACGGGCAATACCAAGGCGACGACTTCGGCTACCAGCTGGTGTTGTGGTGGCTGCGCGACTGGCTTGGCGTGATGACGACGGCGACGCTGATCTTCACGTGGCTCAACGCCAGGCCGGTGCAATGGACATGGGCGCGCATTGCCGAAGGCCTCGGCCTGGTGCTCGCGCTGTTTCTTGCCTCGCAGTTGATCTTCGGCTTGTGGGGCCTCTTCGCGACGCGCGACGTGCCGCTCGCGTTCGTCTTCTTTCCGCTCGTCGGCTGGGCGGGCTTGCGCTTCGGGCCGCGCGGCGCCGCGACGATCGTCGCGCTGATCTCCGCGTTCGCGCTGAGCATCGCCGCCATGGGGATCGGTCCGTTCGCCACCTATCCCGTGCAGTTCACCCAACTGCTGTTGTTTATCTTCCTCGCGCTCGGTTCGCTCAGCGGACAGCTGCTCGCCGCCATCATGGCGGAGCGCGATGATGCGATGGCCAAGCGGCTGGTGCTGGAAGAGCAGCTGCGCCACTCGCAGAAGATGGAAGCGGTCGGCCGCCTGGCCGGCGGCATCGCGCACGACTTCAACAACCTGCTGACGGCGATCATCGGCTACACCGAAATCGTGTTGCACTCGCTCGATCCGAAAGATGAGCGGCGGGCCGACGCCGAGGAGATCGCGCGCGCCGCGATGCGTGCCGCGGACCTCATCAAGCAGATGCTGGCGTTCAGCCGACGCCAGGTGCTGCAGCCCAAGGTCATCGACCTGACCATCGCGCTCAGAAAGGTCGAGCCGATGCTACGGCGCGTCATCGGCGAAGACATCGTCATGACCGTGACGGGCAAGGCCTCACATCCGTTCGCGCGGGTCGACCCCGGCCAGGTGGAACAGGTCGTGATGAACCTGGTGGTGAACGCGCGCGACGCCATGCCAC
>JAUSDY010000176.1 GCA_030650395.1 Acidobacteriota bacterium
CGTCGACGCGACGAGAGGGTGCTTTGAGAAAAAGCGGTGAGCTTACGTGGCGCTTCATGAGCTGGGCCCAACGCTTTTTGCTCAAAGCAACCTCTCGTCGCGTAGCGGGGCCGGCTGCCACCCGCGGAAACGAGTTACTGCGGCTCCTGGCAGAACGGGCAGCGGTCGGCGCGGGCGTGTAGCGCCTTGCCGCACTTCCAGCAGAAGCGGGGCTGCAGCGTTTCGCGCGCCTTCAGGCGTGCCTGGATATCGCTCAGTTCGTCGGATGCGGCGCTGCCGGGCGACAGGCCCGGCGCGGGCCGCCACGGCCGGCGCGCTGGTGACGGGCTGCGCGCGGCGAGCACGGCTTCCAGCAGGTCCGCCGCGCGCGGGTAGCGCGACGGAATGTCGGGCGCGATCGCCTTCATCACGATGTCGCTGATCGCCTTGGGCAGTTTCGGATTCTTCAGCTTCGGCGGCTTGGCCAGCTCGCCCCTCATCAGCTTGTCCATGTCGCCCGGCATCGGCGTGTCGTAGGGCAGCACGCCCGTGAACATCTGATACATCGTGACGCCGAGCGAGTAGATGTCGGACGCGAACACGGCTTTGCCCAGGAACTGCTCGGGCGCCATGTACGGAGGGCTGCCGATCACCGTGGTGCCGTGCGCGGCGATTTCGAGGAAGCGCGACGTGCCGAAATCGGCGACCTTGATCATGCCCTGCTCGGTCACCAGCACGTTGCCTGGGCGCAGGTCGCGGTGGATGATGCCGTGCTTGTGGGCGTGGTCCATCGCGTTGCAGATCTGGCAGGTGTAATCGAGCGCGCGCGCGAGGTCGAGCGTGCCGTCTCGCGCGATCACGGCTTCGAGCGTGTCGCCCTGCACGTACTCCATCACGATGAAAAACACATCGTCCTGCCGCTCGGCCGTGAGCACGGTGACGATGTTGGGATGGCTGAGCGAGGCGAGCAGCCGCGGCTCGCGGACCAGCTCGCCGAAGTCGAGGTTCTGCCGGTGCGGAACCTTGATGGCGACCTTCTTGTCGATCCACGTGTCTTCGGCGAGATAGACGCTGCCAAAGCCGCCGCTTCCCAGGGGTGAGAGGATGCGGTACTTCCCGACTGTCTGGCCGCGAAAGAACATCGGTGCGATGAGTATACTCTCCGCGTGCGTCCGCGTTTTTATGCGCCCGGCCTGGATCCGTCGGCCGAGCGCGTGCCGTTGCCGGCGGAGGAGGCCGAACACCTCGCGCGCGTGCTGCGGTTGGGCGCCGGCGCCCTCGTCCTCGTGATCGACGGACGCGGCGGTTTATGGAGCGCGGAAGTCATCGAAGCCGGCAAACGCTCCGCGGTGGTTCGGTTGATCGAGCGCGAGCAGCCGGCCGCCGAATCACGCGTGCCGATCACGCTCGTGATGGGCGTGCTGAAAGCCGACAAAATGGACGACGTCGTGCGCGACGCGGTGATGCTGGGCGTGACCGCCATTCAGCCGGTGGTCAGCGAACGCGCAGAGATTCGGATGGCCACGCTGGTGAAGAGCGAGCGGGTGAGCCGCTGGCAACGCATTGCGGTGTCGTCGGCCAAACAATGCGGGCGCGCGGTGGTGCCCGTGGTCCACGACGCTGTGCCGCTCGCCTGGTACTGGGCCGAGCCGACCGACGCCGTACGGGTGATGTGCGTCGAGCCGTCGGCGGTGCTCGGCCAGGTCGCGTCGGTCCACGACGTGCCCCGGCCGCGCGCGGCGCATGTCATCGTCGGCCCGGAAGGGGGATGGACGGTGCCCGAAGTGGCCGAGGCCCACGCGTCCGGCGTTATCCTGATGTCGCTCGGCGCCCGGACGCTTCGCGCCGATGCGGTTCCGATCGTCGCCCTGACGGCGCTGCTTACGACCTGGAGTGAACTGACATGATCAGACCGATTCTTCTCTCATTCTTTGTGGCGGGCCTGGGCATGAGCGCGATCGCCGCGCAGCCGCAAGAGCCGCTGCCGCCGACCGTGGCGACGTTCTCGATTCTCGGCTTCGATCCCGAGACCGGTGAAGTGGGCGGCGCGGTGCAGTCGCGCGTCTTCACGCTCACCGGGGTGCTGACCGCGGATGCCGACGCGGGCGTCGTGGCGACCCAGGCGATCGTCGACGTGAGCTACGGACCGAAGGCCGTCGCGCTGCTCAAGGTGGGAATGACCCCGGACGCGATCATCAAGGCCGTTTGGGAGAGCGATCCGGACCCCGTGCCGAATCGGTGGACCAAGCAGGGCCGCCAGTTCGCGGTGATCAATCTCAAAGGCGAGACCGCCACCTTCACCGGTCCGAAAGCCACGACGTGGGCAGGCGGCAAGCAGGGCAAGTACTGCACCGCACAAGGCAACATCCTTGCGGGTCCGGCCGTGGTCGAGAACATGGTGAGGGCGTTCGAGGAGACGAAAGGCCATCTCTCCTTGCGGTTGATGGCGGCGCTCGATGCCGGCCAGGCCGCAGGCGGCGACACCCGCGGCATGCAGGCGGCGTCGATGGTGATCGTGAAAAAGGGCGCCGGCGTGTGGCTCAACAACGACACGGTGCTGCGGTTCCAGGTGGACGACAGTCCAGATCCGTTCAAGGAACTGCGGCGCGTGGTGGAAAGCTGGAATGCTGTGCGGGCCAAGAACGGCGCGCGGCCGGTGAGGCCGCAATAAAACGGGACACCGAGTGGGCGTGCAAAAGTGAGCAGCAGTGATTAAGCCCGGCTGATCGGACGATAGACCCGTTGAGGGCACATGTCCGACGTCGACCCGCAGCAGATGAGACATTACGCGGCGCTGGCGAATTCGACGGCAGGACCGTTGGGCGACGTCTATCGATTGCTGTCGCGGCCGCGCATGCATTACGGCGGGGCCGAAGCGTCCTGTCAGCAGTTCCTCATCGTGCTCGAGCTTGCCTCCTCTCCCGAGGAGTTGACCGACGTGCGCGCCGCGATTGAAGCCTTCGAGCAGGGCGGCTGGGGCATGTTCGCCGCCAAACTACGGCCCGCTCTCGCCGCCGCCGAAGCGCGTTTAAGGTAGGCCTCGAACCGCCGCCGCAGATTCTCCAACGAGGCCGCAGATGACGCAGATAACACAGATCTAAATACAGCCGCAGATGACACAGATTACGCAGATCGATTTAGGCCCCTGACCTAACTTCTGCGTCATCTGCGTCATCTGCGGCTGCGTTTAGAAAGAATTTGATCTGCGTAATCTGTGTCATCTGTGGCCCCGTGGTATTTCTTATCTGCGTCATCGGCGGCTCACGAGGTGCAGCGCCATCCAGCTGTCTTCCGTGAGGCGTGCGTGTTCGGCGAAGTTGCTAAAGGCCTCTCGTACGGCATCCACCTCCGTGTGATCGAAGCCGCTGATAATCAGCGTGCCGCCCGGCCGGACGAAGGTGGCCAGAATCGCAGCGGTTGAGGTGAGCATTCCACCAGTCAGGTTGGCGAGCACTACGTCTGCCGCGTTCGGTGGCGCCGCTCGGAAATCGGCCACGCGAAACTCGATCGTGTCAGGCAGCGTGTTCAAACTCGCGCTCGCTTCCGCTGACGAGATCGCATCGATGTCGACATCGATCCCCACCACTCTGCGTGCGCCGCGCAGCGCCGCCGCCATCGACAGCACGCCCGAACCGGTTCCCAGATCGAGCACATCGAGATCCGACACGTCGAGATCCGACAACAGCCGCAGGCACATGCGCGTCGTGGCGTGATGGCCCGTGCCGAATCCCATCGACGGCTCGATCACGATCACGGTGACAGCGTCTGGCGGTGCGTCGGGCAGATCCCACGGCGGGGCCACGATGAACGAGCCGGCCCGTACCGCGGTTAGTGATTTCTGCGAGCGTGCCGCCCAGTCGTCATCGGGAACGTCGACGAGCTCGATGGTGAGGGTCGGGAACGCCGCGCGAAGCGCATCGACGGCCTGTGCGCGCTCGGCTTCGTGCTGAAAAAATACCCGCCACTGCACGGGCGTTGGTGGCGGATCGGGAATGGGCGGGTAAGTCGGATCCCACAGCCCGCCCGGCGGCAGCGGCCGCTCTGCCAGGTCTTCGATCGCGGCGGGGGAGTAATCGTCGAGCGCAGCGGCCAACGCGTCTTCTGAAGGATCGTCGAGCGTTGACGCCCGCACGATCAACGCCGGCCAGCTAGCCAAAAATGTCCTTCACCTTGCCGAAGATGCCGCGGTCGTCGTCTTCGTCGCGCGACTGCGGCTTGACCTTCTGCTCGGGCAGCGTCGCGGCGAGCTCTTCGAGCAGCTTCTTCTGCTCTTTGCTCAGCTTCTTCGGCGTCACGGCCTGGACGGTCACCAGCAGATCGCCGCGCCCCCGTCCCGAGACATCGGGCATGCCCTTGGCGCGGAGGCGGAACGTGGTTCCGGTCTGCGTACTCTCGGCAATCTTGATCGTCTCGTTACCGTCGATGCCTGGCACCTTGATCTCGCCGCCAAGCGCGAGCGTGGTGAAGGGCAGCGGCACGTGGCAGTGCAGGTCGTTGCCGTCACGCTGGAAGAACTCGTGTTCGCGGACGATGATGACGACGTAGAGATCGCCGGTGGGTCCGCCCTGCGTGCCGGCTTCGCCTTCGCCGGTCAGGCGCAGGCGTTGCCCGGTCGCGATGCCGGCGGGAATCTTGACTGTCAGCTTGCGCGTTTGCTCGATCGTGCCTCCGCCCTTGCAGGTCGGGCACGGTTTCGTGATGACCTTGCCCGCGCCGCGGCATTGGCCGCACGTTCGAGCCACCGTGAAGAAGCCTTGCTGATACCGCAACTGGCCGGCGCCCCGGCACTGGGGACAGGTCGTCGGCGAGCTGCCGGCGGCCGCGCCCGAGCCTTTGCAGGTCCCGCAGGTCTCATGGCGCGGGATCTGAATCGAGGTCTCGACACCCTTGGCGGCCTGCTCGAATTCGATCTCGAGGTCATAGCGCAGGTCGGCGCCGCGCTGCGGCCCGCCGCGACGGCCGCCGCCAAAGCCGAAAATATCGCCGAGCCCGCCGAAGATGTCCTGGAATTCGGTGAAGACCGACGGGTCGAATCCCGCGCCGCCCGGACCTGACGCGCCGCCGCCGCCGGCGTGGCCGAAGCGGTCGTAGCGCGCCCGCTTGGTGTCGTCGCACAACACGGCGTACGCCTCGGCCGCTTCCTTGAAGCGCTCTTCCGCCGGCTTGTCGCCGGCGTTGCGATCGGGATGGTATTGAAGCGCGAGTTTTCGGTACGCGCTCTTGATGTCCTGGTCGCTCGCCGAACGGCCGACGCCGAGGGTCTCGTAATAGTCGCGCTTGCTCACGACGCCTTCGCCACTTTCACCATGGCGGGGCGCAGCAGGCGATCGCCGAGCTTGTAGCCTTTGGCCATCACGCCGACGACCTCGCCCTCACGAGCGCCGGGCACTTCTTCGTATGCCACCGCCTGGTGGTGGTGCGGATCGAAATCGGCGCCGAGCGCATCGATGGTGATGACGCCGCGCTTCTTGAGCATGTCGGCGAGCTGCTTCTGGATCAGCTCGAGCCCGGCCTTGTAGGGCAGCGCCTCGGGCGGCGCCGGCGCGGCCAGCGCGCGATCGAAATCGTCGGCGATGTTGATGACCTCGCCGAGCACGTCAGCGGCGGCCCATTCGATCATGTCCTTGCGATCGCGATCGACGCGCTTACGGAAATTGTCGAACTCGGCGGTCTTGCGGAGCAGGCGATCGTAGAGCTCGTCGCGCTCGCGCGGGACGGCGTCAGGACCCGTTTCAGGAACGTCCGCCTCGGTCACGCCGCGGGCGGTCTCGCCGTTATCTATCGAATCGCTCGGATCGTCACTCATGAACAGTAGATATTGTAGCGCCCGGCGTCAGCCGGACCGTTGACTCAATTGTTGTTGCGAAGCACGCGCGCGATCGCAATCGCGGCGACGTCCACCACGCTGATCGCCTTGGAATAGCGCATGCGCGTGGGGCCGATCACGCCGACCGTGCCGGTGCTGCGGCCGTCGAAGTAGGTCGCGGCAATCAGGCTGAAGGGCCGCAGCTCGGGGTCGTTGTGTTCGGCGCCGATCACCACCGTGAGGCCGGGGCCGTCGATGTATTCGGTCAGCATGCGGACCAGCCGTTGCTTCTCTTCGACCATCCTCAACAGGCCGCGCAGCGTCGCCGCCGAGATGCCGCTGGCTTGCACGACTTCGTCGAGCAGCGTCGAGGCGCCGTCGATGTAGACAGCGGTCGGGCTCTCGAGATCTTCGAACGAGCTGCTGGCCAGCCGCAGCGCGAGACCGAGCAGTTGGTCGTACAGCGATCGCTCTTCCTTGAGCCGCTCGACCACGCCGTTGCGGACCTCTTCGAGCGTGCAACCGGCGAACTCGGAGTTGAGGAAGTTGGCCGCCTGCTCGAGCTCCGATCCGTTCACCGCTTCGCCAATGTCTACCGTTTTCTGCGACACCTGGTTGCCGCTGGCCACCATCACCACGAGAATGCGGCTGCCGCTGAGCGGCACGAACTCGATGCGTTGGAACAAGGCCTGCGCATTCGGCGGCGCGATCGCAAAGCCGACGCTCCGCGATGCTTCAGAGAGAACATGAGAGGTCGACGACAACAGGTCGTCCATCAGAGGCGCGTCGCCGGCTTCCTGGCGCAGCCGCGCTTCGACCGCCGAGACGTCCTTGGTGGGGCGCCGGACTTCGAGCAGCATGTCGACGTAAAAGCGATAGCCGACGTCGGTCGGCACGCGGCCGGCAGAGGTGTGCGGCTGCCACACGTAGCCCATCTCCTCGAGCTGCGCCAGCACGTTGCGGACGGTCGCCGAAGACAGGTTGAGCCCCGCGCGGTGCGCGAGGCTCGCCGACGCCACGGGCTCGCCCGTCTCGATGTACGAGCGCACGAGCGTAGCGAGGATGCGTCGGGTGCGGTCGGAAAGGGCCGGACCAGTCATTGGCAGTCGGTTAAGTGGACTGCTAATAGTGTAACACGGGGTTCCTCACGGGCGTTCCCGCAGGGGTTTTGGTCTTTGACAGTTGTTTGCGAATCGAGCCGGTACTTGTTGTCGAGCACCTTGCCAATGTGTTTGAGCTCCGAAGGCTGATCGGGCTCGAGCACGGTACCGTCATGAGGGCACAGACGCTCGTTGGCGCTGAAGCGTGTGCCGCATTTTGGACACGTCGTCATGGCTCGAGAATTTTACCTTGAGTGTCGGTTGGCGGATCGCGGAACTAAAGTTCCGCGATCTGTCAAAAACCCGCGCGGGACGCAAGCGCGGCGGCCTCGTGTTTGGCCGCGTCCGCGACCTCCGACGGGTCCCAGCGCGTCGCGGTGAAGTTGTCGACCAGCACTTCGCCATCGACCACCGTCGTGCGGACGTCGGTCCCTCGCGCGGCGTAGACCAGGGTGGAGTACGGATCGATCCCGAGCGCGAGGTGCGGCCGGTGGCGATCCACGAGGATGAAGTCGGCACGCTTGCCCGGCGCGATGCAGCCAATCTCGGCCTCGAGCCCGAGCGCCCGGGCGCCTTCGCGCGTGGCCATCCAGACGGCGTCTCTGGCCGTCAGTGCTCCCGGCGCGTGACGCACCGACTGCAGGACCGCCGCGAGCCGCATCTCTTCGAACATGTCGAGATGGTTATTGCACGCGGCGCCGTCGGCGCCGAGCGACACGGAAATGCCTTTCGCACGCATCTCGACGACAGGCGCGAGGCCGGATCCGAGCTTCAGATTCGACCCAGGGCAGTGCAGCACCTTGACCTGGTGATCGGCGATCACAGCCTGCTCGGACTCGTCCACCCACACGCAGTGGGCCAGGCACAGGCGGGGCGATGCCAGACCGGTGTCCGCGAGGTAGTGAATGTTCGACAGGCCGGTGCGCGATCGGATCAACGCGACCTCGTCGCGATTCTCGGACGCGTGTGTGTGGATCACGAGGCCGTGTTCGCGCGACAGGTGCGCGACGGCTTCGAGCAGCTCGCGCGAGCACGAGATGGCAAAGCGTGGTGCGAATGCCGCGCGCAGGCGTCCGTTGGCGCGGCCGTGCCATCGCTTGGCGATCGCGACGCTCTCGTCGATCGAATTCCCGGTCTGCTCGAGCAGCCGCGCCGGCACCGCCGAGTCTGAATCCATCATGCACTTGCCGACCACGGCGCGAAGGCCCGTTGGCTCGAGCGCTTCGAATACCGCATCGGTGTCGTGCACGGTTTCCATCGACAGAATCGTGGTGGTGCCGCTGTGGAGAAGTTCTGACGCGGCGTAGCGCGCCGACGCCGCCAGCGACGCCGCGGTATGGGCGGCCTCCATCGGCCAGATCCGCGTCTTGAGCCAGTCGAGCAGCGCCAGGTCGTCCGCGTAGCCGCGGAAGATGGTCTGACACAAGTGAATGTGGGTCTGGATGAACCCGGGCAGCAGGTACGCGCCGCGGGCATCGATGGTGCGGTCAACCCGCTCGTTGGCATCGACGCGCCCGACCGCCGCGATGCGCCCGTTCCGGACCAGCAGATCGCCTTCGACAATGTCGAAGGCGTCGTTCATGGTGAGGATGGTCGCGCCGCGGACGGCAAGGCCACCCACGCGCGGCTGCCGCGCGTGGGGCCCGGCTAACGAAGGGCCTTGAGCGTGGGCATCCATTGCAGCGACGCGGCCTTGAGCGCTTGGGCTTTGCCGCGCCGCACCGCGATCAGCTCGGCGGCGATGCTGACCGCAATTTCCTGCGGGGTCACGGCGCCGATATCCAGGCCGATGGGCGCATGGATGCGCTCGAGCTGTTCCGGCGCGATCTGGCCCTCGGCCACGACCGCGTCGTACAGCCGCGCGACCTTGGCGCGGCTGCCGATCAAGCCGATGTAGCGCAGATCCCGCGGTGCGATCTCACGCAGCACGTCGAGATCGTTTCGGTGGCCGCGCGTCACGATCACCGCGTAGGCCGTGGCGGGAATGGTGGTGCGCGCCAGCCATCCCGGAATGTCATCCACGACGATCGACGCGGCCTTCGGGAAGCGCTCGGCGTTGGCGAACGCGGCGCGATCGTCGATCACGTGCACGCCGAACCCGGCCTCGTGAATCAGACGACCGAGGTAGAACCCCACGTGACCGGCGCCGAAGATGTAGACCGACGGCGAGGCTTCGATTGGCTCGATGAAGACTTCCATCTGCCCGCCGCACACCAGGCCCGTCTCTTCCGCGAAGTCGTCGTTCAGGTCGTATTTCACCGTGCGCGCCTTGCGGGTCGCCAGCACCTGCTTCGCCACGCCGATCGCGTCGTGTTCGTAGCAGCCGCCGCCGACGGTGCCGACGATGTGGCCGTCGCCGAACACGAGCATCTTCGCGCCGACGCGTTGCGGCGTAGAGCCGTTGGACGAGACGATTGTCACCAGGGCCGCCTCTTCGCCGCGCGACAGCGCCTCCCCGAGCGCGGCGAAGACCTCATGGTTCATAAAGGTGATTCTACCTAGAGTTCAGAGTTCAGAGTTAAGAGTTAAGAGTTCAGAAGGGGGTTCTTAACTCTGCACTCTGAACTCTGCACTTCAGTTTTGTATTCGGTGAATTTCGCAGGCGGTGCGCGGCTCGGTGCCCGACAGGAACGCCTCGAGCGTCACCCGCGGGCAGATCGGAGTGGCGATCTGGCCGGTGTCGCGATCGACTTCGACAAAGCTGATGCCGGCGGGCGCTTCGAAGCCGACGTTGGGCCGCCCGGCCAGCGCCTTCATCATGAAGGTCGTCCAGATCGGCAGCGCCGCTTGCGCGCCGCTCAGCCCGAGCGGCTGGTTGTTGTCGAGCCCGACCCAGACCACCGTGAGCAGCTCCGGCGTGAAGCCGACAAACCACGCGTCGCGCAGGTCGTTGGTCGTGCCGGTCTTGCCGGCCGCGTCGGGCGTGAAACCGGCCCCGCGCGCCCCCGCGGCGGTGCCCTCGTTCATCACGCTGCGCATCATGTGCGTGACGAGAAACGCGGGGGCGGGCTTGGCGACGCTGGCGCCGGGCACGACCTTGGGTGTGACTGCGTCCTCGCCGCTGACGATGCTCGTGATGGTTCGCAGCTTTCGCGTGGTGCCGCTTCCCGGGAACACCGTGTACGCTTCGGCCAGCTCGAGCGGCGTCGCTTCCACGGTGCCGAGCGCCACCGAGGGATATGCCTGAACATCTTGCTGCCCGACTTTGGTTTTCTTCCACAGCGCGACGACGCGGTCGTATCCCGTTTGCTCGGCGACTTTGATGGTCGCGATGTTGCGGGACATTGCCAGCGCGCGGCGCAGCGTGATGCCGCCGTCGTACTCGTTGTCGTAATTGCCGGGCGACCACTCCTGGTTGTCGAACGTCCACGTGGTCGGCTCGTCAAACACGATCGACCCAGGCGTGAGGTCGATGCCCTCGTCAGCCGCCTTCTCGAAGGCGGCGAGATAGACGAAGGGCTTAAATGTGGAGCCGGTCTGCCGGCGCGCCGACACCGCGCGATTGAACTGCGACTGGTTGTACGAGCGCCCGCCGATCATCGACAGAATCTCGCCGGTGCGCGGATCGATCGCCACCAGTGCGGCTTGTGCGACTCGCTGCGGGCCGCGCTTGCGTCGCGCCAGCGCGGCGTCGACCCTGACCAGGCCGGCGACGAGCGCATCGTGCGCGTAGCGCTGCAGGTTGAGATCGAGCGTCGTATAGATGTCCAGCACCCCGGGCTTCGCCGCGACGCCGGGGAAATCGGTGTCGAGCACCCCGGCCAGGTAGTCGACGAAGTACGGCGCCTCGTTCTCGATCGCCCGCGCGACCACCGCCACCGGTTCCTTCGAGGCGCGTTCCGCCGCGTCGGGCGTGATGTACTCCGCGTCGGCCATGGCGCGCAGCACGACGTTGCGCCGTTGCTTGGCGCGCTCGGGGTTGTTGAACGGCGAGTGATTGAACGGCGATTGAATCACGCCGGCAATCAGCGCCGCTTCGCTCAGCGAGAGATTGCGGACGTCCTTGCTGTAGAACATCTTCGCCGCCTCGGGCACGCCGTGCAGCGCGAACGATCCGCGGTGGCCGAGATACACATCGTTGAGATACAGCTCCAGGATTTCGGCCTTGGTGGCCCTGGTCTCGAGGATCACGGCCATGATCTGTTCGCGGACCTTCCGCAGCGGCGATCGCTGGCGCGTCTGTTGCTCGACGGCCATTTCGCCGGTGAGGAAGAAGTTGCGCGCCAGCTGCTGCGTGATGGTGCTCGCGCCCGAGAGATACCCCCTGTTACCGAAGGTGTTGTCGATCAACGCCCCGACGATGCGAATCGGGTCGATGCCGGGGTGGTAGTAGAACCGCCGGTCTTCGATGGCGAGCACCGCTTCCTGCATGCGCGGCGGGATGGCCTCGAGCGCGACCCGGCGGCGCTTCTCGCGCGTGCCGGTCATGAAGGCCGTGATCAGCGGCGCGTCGAGCGTGACCCGGTTGACCGGTTTGCCCGCCGACAGCAGTTTCGTGATCCGCTGCGGCACCGGTGGCGGCGGCTTGGCCGTTTTCCTGCGTATCACCGGCGGCTCCGGGAACATCACGGTCACCGCCTTGCCGGCGTGATCGCCGCTGCGCGAGATCAGGACCACCGTGTGGCGATCGATCGCGAACTCACCGGGACGCTCGACCCGGGCGCGCTGCGCGTAGCCGACGTCATTCAGCCGGGCGATCAGCTCCGCCTGGTTGATGCGCTGGTTCGCCTGCAGCGCGAGGGGACGCGCGAACACCCGCGGCACCGTGCGGTCGCGCTCGCCGTGCAGGCGGGCGTCGATGATGCGCCCGTACGAGACGTACAGATACGCAGCGGCGCCGAACAGGGCCACCGCCATCACGCCCAGGCCGATCAGAATCTGCCGCCGCCACGGCGCCAGCCATGCCGGCCACGACAGCCGCGCCAGGCGCACGCGAAAGCCGCGCTTGCTCTTCTTCTTCAAATCGTCAGGACCCAGTGGTGGCCCATCTCGAGCGGGAGCTCCTCGAGCAGCCGATCCACCAGGGCCGGTCCGTAGCGGTTGAGGAACCACACGAAGCCGACTTCGCGTTCCTGCGGGTGGCCCTGGGGGAAGGTCAGGGCCTGCGCGCGCTGGAACTGGCGTCGCAGCGTATCGTCACGCCGCTTCGCCGCCTGAATGACCTTATTGTGCAGCGATTGCACTTCATGCTGCAGCTTGCCGAGCGTCGAATTGACCGCGCCCTCGAGCGTCGGGTCGATCTGCGGCACCGCGGCGCCGACGTCGGCCATCCGCTCGGTGAGTACCGCGGCCAGCGCCGACAGCGACTGTTCGACGGTCGGCGGCAACTGGCTTTCGAGTAACTGATTCAATGTCGCTTCGTCTTGCGCGCGAAGTGCGGTCAGCGGCAGCTCGTATTTGGTCAGGAACCGCAGCGTCGCCGAATCGACCAGCGTCGCGGTGGCGCGCTGATACATCAGCGGCATCGGGACGCCGAAGTGCGCGTAGACCTCTTTGAGCTGGCCGAGGTAGGCGAGCTCGTTGGGACCCGCCACGTAACAGATCGTCGGGAAAATCGTGTCTTGCACCAGCGGACGCAGCAACACGTTAGGGCTGAAGTGCTCCGGGTGCTTGGTGGCCTCGTCGATCAGATCGGGAAGGCTGATCGCGCGATCGCCGATGAACGCCTGGTTGCCGTCGACGCGGACCGGCGCGCGCTCGGCATTCAAGTGAAAGAGCGAGACGGTGCCGCCGGCCAGCGTGGCCTGTGCGTGATAGCCCTTGGCCACCAGTGCTTCGCCGGCCCGCGCCGCAATGCGCGCGGTGTTGCCCGGCTGGCTGACTTCCTTGACGAAGACGTCTCGCGCCAGCGGCTTGGCCGCGGGGTCCGATGAGTCGTACACGACCAGGCCGTGCGGGCCGAGCACCTCTTCCATCCATTGGCCAAACGCCTGGGCCATGCCTGCGCCCGGACGGTACGCCTGGCGCAACTTGCTGATGATGTCGTCTCGGAATTCAGTTTCGGGAAGGACCGCAGCCAGCGCGTCGAGGGCGGCAGAGATTTCGTCGGTGAGCGTCAGCCGCGCGATCGGCAGATGGCCGGCGCCAGGCAGGTCGGCAAGCTTGATCGAACTCGGCGCCAGCTCGGCGTCGAGCACCGTACACCCGTTCACCTCAGGCCAATCGTGATCTTCGGCGTCAATCCAGAACACCGGTACCACCGCGACGCGGTGATCGCGCGACACTTGTGCGGCCAGCTTCATCGCCGTCAACGCCTTGAGCAGCGTGAACAGCGGTCCGCCAAACGCGCCCGCTTGTTGCCCGGTGATGACGACGCGCGTGGCGGCGTCGGCCAGCCTGGCGGCAGCGTCGCGCGCGGCACGTGGCGCGCCGCGCTGTTCCTGTTGCGCGGCAATCACGCGCGCGACCTCGGCGGGCCGGCGCACGTACGATTGCGAGCGCTTGATAATGTCGGCCCAGGCGGTGGGGAGCGCCGGGTTGCCCGCGAAGAACGGCGCGACCTGCTCGTACGCAAACGCGTAGTCCGACGCCAAACGCCGAATCCAGGGGAATATGCGAATGTCAACCGCGAGCGAGGATGCGGTTGCAGACGTGACGTCGGGCGGCACCGCCACGTACTGTCTCAAACGGTCACTGAAGCTGTCAACCGTGCGTGGTAACATTGTGGGTCGTTAGGTGAACGAGGAAGGCTCACTGTTCGACGTCCCCCCGGCGGCCATCGGCCGCTATCTTGTGCGGCAGCCGCTCGGCACCGGCACCACAGGATCTGTTTTTCAAGCACAAGACCCCGCGTCGCACGCGCTGGTCACGATCAAGCTGCTCAAAGTCGATCTGTCTCCGGACGAGGCGCACGGGGTCGCCGCGGCGCTCAGGCGTCTGGTCGACGAAACCCCCCGGCACGACGCGCTGGTGGAACCGCTCGATGCAGGGTTAGATGAGATCGAGGCCTATTTCGTTACGGCCTTCGTCGAAGGCGACTCGCTGGAGTCGGCGCTGCGCGATTTCGGCCCGGCGGCGATCGAAGACCTGGTGCCCCGGTTACGGAGCCTGGCCGGCGCGCTCGACGCCGCTCACGGCGCCGGGCTCGTCCACGGCGCGCTTCATCCCAGGGATATCCTGATTTCGCCCGACACGACGCACCTCACCGGCGTCGGCGTGGCGCCGATTCTCGCCAAGGCCGCGGTCGCGTTGCCGCTTCGCCGGCCGTATTCCGCGCCCGAGGTCGCCAAGGGGACGGGTGCCACCGCAGCCGCGGACCAGTTTTCGCTGGCCGCGATCGCATTCGAGTGGCTCTTCGGCCGCCGCATCACCGGTCCGGCCGAGCGTTTGGTTGAAGTGCGCGCCTTGCCCGGCGTCGATCGAGACGCGCTCTCGAACGCATTCACGATCGCGCTGGCGCCCGATCCGGAGACGCGCTTCGACTCATGCCACGCGTTTGCCGAAGCCGTCGCAGGCGCCCTCGACACCCACCACCTCGCCGACGTGCTGGACGACGCCGTGATGGCGGCGCCGCTCATCGCCGATGACGATCCGGTCGCGTCTGCGCCGATCGAGCGTGCCGCGATTCCGATCGACATCGCCCCTGCGCCGGTGCGAGCGCAGCGCGATGAACCCGTGGCGTGGAATTCCGGCATGGCCACCCCCGGGAAGACGCCGGAACGCTTCGGCGGCGGCGTGCTCATCGCGACGGCGGTCGTTTGCCTGCTCGCCGGCTTCGCGGCGGGTTACATGGCAAAGCCGAGAGCGCTGCAGTCTCGGCCAACGCCGGACCAAGCGGTCGCTTCGGGAACGGAGGCAGCCGTCGCACCTGCACCGTTGGCACCTGCACCCGTGGCACCGGCACCCAAGGCACCAACCCCGGCACCCAAGGCACCCGAGGCACCTAAGGCACCGTCGAACGCGGGGCGCCTGTTAGTGCGTTCGAGCCCGAGCGGAGCGACAGTGCAAGTCGACGGCGTCACACGAGGGGTCACGCCGCTAGCGTTGAGGGATCTCGAACTGGGATCGAGGAGCGTCGTCGTTGCCCGCCGCGGCTATATCGCCGAAGACCAGCGCGTGGTGTTGACGAGCGCACGGCCGTCACGCTCGCTCGAAGTGCGCCTGACCGCGGAATCGGCCAAGCCCGCGCCGCTGCGGCCCCCCCCCGCATCGGCCTCGACCGGCACGCTCGCCGTGGAGTCGCGGCCGCCAGGCGCGTCGGTGACGATCAATGGCCGGCCGAGCGGCACCACGCCGCTGAGCCTCGACGCGCTCGCACCCGGCGAGTACCGCGTTGGCCTGGCGATGCAGGGTTACCAGCCTTTTTCGACCACCGTGCGCGTGGTCGCCGGCGCGCGCGCGCGCGCCGCCGCATCGTTGAGCGTACAGGAGAGGGAATGAACGCGATTCTGGCATTGGAAGACGGCACGTTCTTCAAGGGCGTGTCGGCTGGCGCCACGGGCGAGACCAGCGGCGAAGTGGTGTTCAACACCAGCATGACGGGTTACCAGGAGGTCCTGACCGATCCGTCGTACGCGGGCCAGATCGTCACGATGACCGCGCCGCAGATCGGCAATTACGGCGTGGCCGGCGGCGACGCCGAGTCGGGGAAGCCGCAGGTCGCCGGCTTCGTGATGCGCGATCCCTCGCCGATCTCGAGCAACTGGCGTGCCCAGGGCACGCTGCGCGATTACCTCACGCGCCACAGCATCGTCGCCATCGGCGACGTCGATACCCGCGCGCTCACGAAGAAGCTGCGCTCAGGCGGCGTCATGCGCGGGGTCATCGCCACCGGCTCGGTCAATCCGCAGGAGCTTGTTGAACGCGCCCGCCGCATCACTCACATGGAAGGCACCGACCTGGTGAAAGACGTCACCTGTGCCGAGGCGTACGACTTCGAGACCTCGCTCGCCGATGCGGTGAGCGACGCGAGCTTTGGCGTCACGCCGTTGCGACGGGCTAAGCGCCCGCTGAAAGTGGCCGCGTACGATTTCGGGATCAAGCTGAACATCCTGAGGCGCCTTGCCGCGCACGGCTGCCAGGTGCGCGTGTTTCCCGCGTCGACGCCAGCGTCAGAAGTGATCGCCTGGGAGCCGGATGGAATCTTTCTGAGTAACGGGCCCGGCGATCCGGCCGCCGTCACGTATGCCGTCGACGCCGTGAAAGAGCTGGCGAAGGGTGACGTCCCGATGTTCGGCATCTGCCTCGGTCATCAGCTGATGGGCCTCGCGCTCGGCGCGAAGACCTACAAGCTGAAGTTCGGCCATCGCGGCGGCAATCATCCCGTCAAGCAGCTCGATTCGGGCGCCATCGAGATCACCTCGCAGAACCATGGCTTCTGCGTGGATCCCGATTCGCTGCCGGCCAATACCCGCGTGACGCATTTGAACTTGTACGACGGCACCATCGAAGGACTGCGCCACACCGACAAGCCGATGTTCTCGGTGCAGTACCATCCCGAGGCCTCGCCGGGCCCTCACGACGCCGATTACCTCTTCGAGGAGTTCCTGACTGAAATGGAAAAGAAGTAGATGCCGAAGCGCACCGACATCAAGCGGGTACTCGTGATCGGTTCGGGGCCGATCGTCATCGGCCAGGCGTGCGAGTTCGACTACTCAGGCACGCAGGCGATCAAGGCGCTGCGTGACGAAGGGCTCCAGATCATCCTGGTCAACAGCAACCCGGCCACGATCATGACCGACCCGGAGCTGTCGGACCGCACCTACGTGGAGCCGCTGACGCCCGAGGCACTCGAGCAGATCATCGAGCGCGAGCGGCCCGACGCGATCCTGCCGACCGTGGGTGGGCAGACCGCGCTCAACCTCGCGGTGCAGCTCGATGAGCTGGGCATCCTGAAGAAGTACAACGTCGAGCTGATCGGCGCGCAGATCCCGGCGATCAAGGTCGCCGAAGATCGGCTGCTGTTCCGGGATGCGATGAAGGAGATCGGCGTTGCCGTGCCCGACAGCGGCGTCGCCAAATCGCTCGAAGAAGCGCTGGCCATGGTGGGGCAGACCGGCTTTCCGGCCATCATCCGGCCGTCGTTCACGATGGGCGGCGTCGGCGGCGGCATCGCCTACAACCTCGAAGAGTTCAAGGAGATCGCCGGACGCGGCCTGCACTTGAGTCCCATCCACGAGATTCTCGTCGAAGAATCCGTGATCGGCTGGAAAGAGTTTGAGCTCGAAGTGATGCGCGACTGCGAAGACAACTTCGTCGTCATCTGCTCGATCGAGAACATCGATCCCATGGGCGTGCACACCGGCGACAGCATTACCGTGGCGCCCGCCCTGACGCTGACCGATAAGGAATACCAGCGGATGCGCGACGCCGCGCGGCGCATCATCCGGCGGGTCGGTGTCGAAACCGGCGGCTCCAACATCCAGTTCGCGATCAACCCCGACGATGGCCGGATGGTGGCGATCGAGATGAACCCGCGCGTGTCGCGATCGTCGGCGCTCGCGTCGAAGGCCACCGGCTTTCCGATCGCGAAGATTGCCGCCAAGCTGGCGCTCGGCTACCGCCTCGACGAAATTCCCAACGACATCACGCGCGTCACGCCGGCGTCATTCGAGCCGGCCATCGACTACATCGTCGTCAAGATTCCGCGGTGGAACTTCGAGAAGTTCCCGCAGGCCGATCGCACGCTCACGACGCAGATGAAGTCGGTGGGCGAGGCCATGGCGCTGGGCCGAACCTTCAAGGAAGCGTTCCTGAAGGGCATCCGCTCTCTCGAGCTTGGCAAGGAAGGGTTCCTGTTCCGCCGTCCGCAGGTCGACGATGCCGAAGAGGAAGGGGCGTCGGGCGAGGAAGAAGATATCGGTCTGCGCCGCAAGCTGGTGATCCCCACCGATCGCCGCATGTGGGCGTTGTTCCGGGCGCTCGACAAGGGCTGGGACGTCGAGAAGATCCACGAGCTGACCAACATCGACCTGTGGTTCCTGCAGCAGTTCAAGGAGATCGTCGAGCTGCGCAAGACCGCCGAGATGATCGGCCTGCGCAACATGTCTTACGATCTGATGCGCACGTTGAAGCGCAGCGGCTTCGGCGATCGCGACCTCGCCGACATTCTCGGCGTCGAGGAAACGGCGGTGCGCGAGCGGCGCTACGAGCTCAAGGTCAAGACCGCGTTCAAGCGGATCGACACCTGTGCGGCGGAGTTCGAGTCGTTCACGCCTTACATGTACAGCAGCTTCGAAGACACCTGCGAGGCCGAGCCGACCGACAAGCAGAAGATCATCATTCTCGGCAGCGGCCCCAACCGCATCGGCCAGGGCATCGAGTTCGACTACTGCTGCTGCCACGCGGTGTTCGGCTTCAAGAAAGAGGGGTTCGAGACCGTGATGATCAACTGCAACCCCGAGACGGTGTCGACCGATTACGACACCGCGGATCGCCTGTACTTCGAGCCGCTCACGCTCGAAGACGTGATGGCCATCATCGAGCGCGAGCGTGATGGCAACGTCGACGTCTCGTGCGTGGTGCAGTTCGGCGGCCAGACGCCGCTGAAGCTCGCGCTGGCGCTGCAGGAGGCCGGCGTCACGATTATCGGCACCTCGCCGGATTCGATCGACCTCGCCGAAGATCGCCAGCGGTTCAATCAGCTGCTGTGGGACCTCGGGATTCCGCAGCCGTCGAGCGGCACGGCGATCTCGAAGGCCGAGGCGCGCGACGTGGCGGCCAAGGTCGGCTTCCCGGTCGTGGTGCGTCCGTCGTACGTGTTGGGCGGGCGCGCGATGGCCATCGTCTACGACGTGGCCACGCTCGATCGCTACATGTCGAGCGCGGTCGATGTCTCGCACGATCGGCCGATCCTGATCGACCGCTTCCTCGAACACGCCAAGGAAGTGGACGTTGATGCGGTGGCCGACGAGTCCGGCGCCGTCGTCATCGGCGGCATCATGGAGCACATCGAAGAGGCGGGCATTCACTCGGGCGACAGTTCCTGCGTGGTGCCGTCGCCGGGCCTGGGCGATCGCCACCTGTCGACGATCCGCGATTACACCAGGCGGATCGCAAAGGCGCTGAAGGTGATCGGCCTGATGAATGTGCAGTACGCGATCAAGGACGACACGGTCTACGTGCTCGAAGTGAACCCGCGCGCGTCGCGCACCGTGCCGTACCTGTCAAAGGCGAGCGGCATTCCGCTGGCACAAGTGGCCGCGCGGGTCATGACCGGCAAGTCGCTGGCGGAGCTCGGCGTGATCGAAGACCTGACGCCGGCGGGGGTGTTCGTGAAGAGCCCGGTGTTCCCGTTCGTCAGGTTCCCCGGTGTCGACACGATCCTGGGACCGGAAATGAAATCGACCGGTGAAGTGATGGGCGGCGCCGACAGCTTCGGCATGGCGTTCGCGAAGGCCATGCTCGGGGCCGGGCAGCGGCTGCCCGAAGAGGGTGCCGTTTGCATCAGCGTGAACAATGAAGACAAGGCGGAGGTCCTGCCGATTGCGCAGGGGTTTGCCGAGCTTGGCTTCAAGATCATCGGCACGCGCGGCACCGCGGCGTACTTTCGCGCCCACGGCGTCGAGTGCTCGGTGGTGTTCAAGGTGAACGAAGGCCGGCCAAGCCTCGCCGACGAGATCGTCAACCGCACGATTTCTCTCGTGGTCAATACCCCGCACGGCCGCGAGTCGTTCTTCGACGACAAGGCGGTGCGGCGGGCGGCGATGATGGCGGGCGTGCCGTGCATCACGACGATCACGGGCGCGGCCGCCGCGCTCGAAGCGATCCGCGCGCTCAAGACCGAAGGGCTCGACGTGCGCGCCCTGCAGGACTACTACGCCGCCGTCGGCGCCGAAACGTAATTTTCGCCACATCGTCTTCGTCCTGACGTCGCAATTACTGCGACGTCGAGCGATCAGATCGGCGATTTTCCTCGCGAACCCGCATGCCCCGGTCTTTGCAGCCGGAGCGGCATGCCACTCTCACTTAATCTCGCCATTGCCGTGTCCGCGGGTGTCGCTGCGGGCGTGTTTCTCGATCCATCCCTGACGACCTTGTCGCCGTGGGTCGTCGTTGCTGCGATGCTGATCGCAGTCGCCGCCTATTCGCGCAACCGGGCCGATCTTGCCAGATGGCCCGCGCTGATCGCGCTTGCGGCGATCTGCTCGATCCTCGCCGCCGCCGCGCAGGACCGCGCGCTGCACCCGCCTCTGCGCAACCTGCTCGAGCAGCGCCTTGGAGGCTTTGCGATCGACGGAGCCGACGGTCCGCGCGGCGAGGCGCCGATTGTGATCGAAGGAACGTTGTTGGCGGATGCGACACCGACGGACAGCGGGGCCGCGATGCGCATGCAGGTCGAGCGCGTCTGGCTCGGCGAGTGTCCCGAGCCGGCTGCCGGCGGGGTCTCGCTGGGGGTGTCTGGGTCTTTCGCGGCCGCCGCAGCCACCGAGTGGCGGGCCGGCCGACTGGTAAAAGCGTCGGCCTTATTACGGCGCCCGGCGCGGTATCTCAATGACGGCGTGCCGGACCAGGAGCGTCTGCTGGCGCGGCGTGGCATTGCCCTCGTCGGCAGCATCAAGAGCGCGGCGCTGGTCGAGGTGATTGAGAAGGGGACCTGGTTTGACGAGACCGCGGCACAGGCCCGCGCGGCGGTGCGGTCCGCGATGGCGCGTCACGTCGGCGTGCGAGCGCCGCAATCCGCGGCCGTGGCCACCGCGATCCTGATCGGGGACCGCGGCTCGCTCGACCCTGAAGTGGAGCGCCGCCTGCAGGAAGCGGGCACGTATCACGTGATCGCGATCTCGGGCGGCAACATCGCGATTCTCGCCGGCCTGGTGCTGTGGTCGCTGCGCTGGTTGCGCGTCGGCGCCGGGTCGGCGGCCGCCACCGCGATTGCCGTCCTGGTCGCGTACGCCTTCATCGCCGGCGGCGGGCCATCGGTGGTGCGTGCCACGGTGATGGCGGCGATCTACCTGTCGCTGCGGATGATCGATCAGCGGACGGCACCGGCGCACGCCATGGCGCTGACGGCGGCGGTGTTGCTGGTCGTATCGCCGCTCTCGATCGCCGACGTCGGCTTCTGGCTGACGTTCGGCGCCACGGCGGCGATCGTCGTGGGCGTCTCGCGCGCGACGCTCCCCACGACCGCGTGGCTACGGGCGCCGGTCGCGCTGGTGCTGGCGTCGGCATGCGCGGAAGCGGTGCTGGCGCCGGTCGGGGCCCTGGTGTTCCAGCGCGTCACGCTCGCGGGATTGCTGCTCAACCTCGCCGCGGTGCCCTGCATGGCGCTGGTGCAGGTGGGCGCGATGGTCACGGCCGCAGCCGACGCCGTTGGTGCCGCACCGATCGCGTCGGCCGCTGGTTGGCTCACCCACTTGTCGGTGCGCGGCCTCGTCGAAAGCGCGGCCCTCGTCGACTTCGCGCCGTGGCTCACTTGGCGTGTGCCGTCCCCGCCTTTGCTCGTCGTGACCGCCTATTACGCGTGTGTGGTCTTTTGGTTGTTCGCTTCGTGGTCTTCGTGGCCTTCGTGGTTTCTTTTGAAGCGTTGGGCTGGAGTGGCCGCAGCGGCGCTGTTCCTGTGGATTTCCATCGCCCCACAGACGCTGGCACGCATCGCCGGTGATGGCCGGCTGCGCTTGACCGCGATGGACGTCGGCCAGGGCGACGCGTTCCTCGTCACGTTCCCGAACGGCCGCACGTTAATGGTCGACACTGGCGGCGTGTCGATTCGTGGCGATTTCGACATCGGCGATCGCGTGCTCGGCCCGGCCCTCCGCGCCCGCGGCCTGGCGCGGCTGGATTACCTGTCGTTCACGCACGGCGACCCCGATCACATCGGCGGCGCCGGGTCGCTGGCCAGGGACTTCGCGCCGCTCGAGATCTGGGACGGCGTGTTCGTCGCCAACCACGCGCCCACCATGACACTGCGCAGCCTCGCCGCCCGCCGGCGCGCGGCGTGGCGCTCGTTGCAGAGAGGCGACCGCCTGAACATCGCCGGCGTCGAGATCAGGATCCACCATCCACCGCCGCCCGACTGGGAGCGCCAGAAGGTCCGCAATGACGACTCGCTGGTGATCGAGCTGCGCTACGGACAGGTGTCGATGCTGCTGACCGGCGACATCGGCAGGGAAGTGGAGCAGGCGCTCGTTCCGACGCTGGACCTGTTACCGATCGTCGTCTTGAAGTCGCCGCACCACGGCAGCGGCACCTCGAGCTCGAGGGAGTTCGTGGAGGCGATCAAGCCGAAGGTGGTGGTGATCAGCTGCGGCCGCGGCAACCCGTACGGTCACCCGGTCCCGTACGTGCTCGATCGGTACAAGACAGTCGGAGCGCAGGTGTTCAGAACCGATCTCGAGGGACAGATTGAGGTCTCGACGGATGGAACACGCCTAGTGATTGAAACGTTCACGGGCAGAAAGGTCGCGCGGTGAGGTGCCGTCCGGCGTTCGCTCTCGCTCGCCGGTCAAATCTCGCTCGGCGCATTAAGCGCCCCAGCGATGGACGCGCCAAAGACGGCAAGGCGCCTGCGTAGCCTACGCTCTATTTGACCGTGTTTCTTGTGTCGGCTCGCTCGAACGCTCACGCCGGCCGGCACCTCACCGCGCGACCCGCCGTGTGCGATTACGGCGAGGCGTCCCGATCCCGTCGCGACTCTGAGGCGTCCTCGTCCAGATTCACCGAGAAATGTGCCGGAGGCTGTGCCGACCGCGTGGGGTGACATAGTGGGGCCCCGCGCGCGGGCGTTAGATCCCCAAAGAAAGCCGCAGGCGCATTTCTCCGAGGCGCCGAAGCGGAGCGACGGGAGCGGGACGCCTCGCCGCGCCAATCACGAGGGAGCGCTACGTAGGCTTCGTGGTTTCTTTCGCGGACTGCCAATGTAGTTCAAGCTGCTCAAGTGGCAGGTCGCGCAGTCGGCGTCCGCTTTCGGTAACCTGGCGTTCGACCTCATCGAATCTGCGCTGAAACTTGTCGTTCGCGATTCGCAGCGCCGCCTCGGGCTCGATCCCCATCTTCCTCGCAAGGTTCGCCATCGCGAACAGCAGGTCGCCAAGCTCCTCTTCCGCTTCCGCCGAGCTCGTGCCCTTCTGCGCGACAGCTTCCCGCAACTCGCGCGCTTCTTCGTCGATCTTGTCGAGCACGTCGTCCGCCTTCACCCAATCGAACCCGACCGTCGCCGCGCGCGTGCTGAGCTCGTGCGCCCTCAGCAGCGACGGCATCGATCGCGGCACGCCGCTGAGCACCGTCTGCTCGCGCGTCGGCGCGTCCTTTCGCTCCTTCGCCTTGATGTCCTCCCACTGCTCCTTGACCTGGCCCGGATTGAGTGCGGCGCTGCCATCCTTTTCAAACACATGCGGATGCCGGCGGACCAGCTTGTCCGACACCGCCTGGATCGAATCGGCGATCGAGAACCGCCCCTCTTCTTCGCAAATCTGCGCGAGGAACACCGCTTCGAACAGGAAGTCGCCGAGCTCGGCCTTCAGCGCGTCGTAGTCTTCACGGTCGAGCGCGTCGAGCAGCTCGTAGGTTTCTTCCAGCACGAACGGCCGCAGCGTGCGCAGCGTCTGCTGGCGATCCCACGCGCACCCCTCGGGTGAGCGCAGCGTCCGCATGATCCCGACGAGTTGCTGAAAGCGCGCGCCGGCCAGTTCGCTCATCCGCGTATGCTAGCATTCGATCTTTTGATGAAGGCGCACGTCACCATCCTGGGCAGCGGCACCTCGTCCGGCGTACCGATGATCGGCTGCAGGTGCGCCGTGTGCCGCTCGACGGATCCGCGCGACACGCGGACGCGGCCGTCGATCTTCGTCGACGTCGAAGGCGGTCCGAACATCCTCGTCGACACCTCGACCGACCTGCGGCAGCAGGCGCTGGCGCATGGCATCAATCGCGTCGACGCCATCGTGTTCACCCACAGCCATGCCGATCACGTCATGGGCCTGGACGATTCGCGCCGCTTCAGCCAGATGCAGAAAGGGCCGATTCCCTGTTACGCCGACGCCCGCACCTGCGAGGCGCTGCGACGGTCGTTCTTCTACGTGTTCGACCCCGCGGCCGACAAGGGCGGCGGCCTGCCGCAGATCGAGCTCACCACCATCACCGGCCCGTTCAACATTGGCGGCGTCGGGCTGCAGCCTGTGCCGCTGCTGCACGGCTCGAGGGAGATACTGGGATTCCGTTTCGGCAACTTTGCCTATCTGACCGATTGCAGCAAGGTGCCCGATGAGTCGTGGCCGCTGATCGAGGGACTCGACATCCTGATCCTTGATGCGCTGCGTCACCGCCCGCATCCGACCCACTTCACCGTCGCTGAAGCGCTCGACGTCGTGGCGCGCGTGAAGCCGAGACAGACGTATCTGACACACATCTGTCACGACCTGCCGCACGCCAAGACCAATGCCGCGCTGCCCGCGTCGGTGGAACTCGCATATGATGGCCTGCGGTTGACCATCGAAGCCGGCGCGGCATGGACGTAATTCATTTTCCAGACGATCCGCGCCCCGCCACGTGGCGCCAGCCCGTGCTCGCGCTCGGCAACTTCGACGGGCTCCATCGCGGTCACGTCAAGATCGTCGAGCGCATCCAGCGCGGCGCCAACGAGCGCGGCGGCACGAGCGTGGTGCTGACGTTCGATCCCCATCCGCCCCGGATTCTTCGCCCCGACAAGGCCCCGGCGCTGCTGATGACCAAGGCGCAAAAGATCGACGCGCTCGCCAAAGCCGGCATTCAGGGCGTGGCCGTGGTCCGCTTCACCCGCGAGATGTCGCAGTGGGAGCCGGAGACGTTCGTGCGCACCGTGCTGGTGGAGTGGCTGCGCGTGGCCGAGGTCTGGGTCGGCGCCGACTTCCTGTTCGGCCGCGACCGCAGCGGCAACTTCACGCTGCTGAAGTCGCTCGGCGCTCAATACGGGTTTCGCGCGGAGAAGATCGATCCGATCCGTTACAAAGACTTTGTGGTGTCGAGCACCCGTATCCGCCGTCTGGTGAGCGAGGGACGCGTCGACGAGGCGGGCGCGCTGCTCGGCCATCACTACGCAATCGACGGAGTTGTGGTCGAAGGCGCCAAGCGCGGACGGGAGATCGGATTTCCCACCGCCAATCTGTCGACCGAGAACGACCTGATTCCGCCGCATGGCGTCTACGCCACCGCGCTCAGCGTCGACGGCGCCGTGTATCCCAGTGTGACCAACATCGGCCAGCGGCCCACATTCGGCGATCAACTGGCCACCACCGTCGAATCTCACGTGATCGGCCGGTCGATGGACCTGTATGGCCAGACGCTGCGGCTGGCATTCGTCCAGCGCCTGAGGGACGAGCGGAAATTCACCGATATCGAGGGCCTGCAGGAACAGATTGCGGCGGATGTTCGCCGCGCGACACGGTTGTTCGATAGACTATCGGTCTGACGATGACTCCGGGTGCGTTCACGTTCAAGCTCACCGTTCCTCGCGACCCGGCCCTGGCCGACGTCGTGTCCGACCTCGTCCAGCACGCGGTCGGCTACGCCGGCATGACTGAGGAGGGCGGCGCCGGATTCGTGAAAAAGGTGAAGGTCGCCACCGCGGCGGAGCTCGCCCCGGGCGCGACCCCTCACTGCCTGGTCGTGATCGCCGCCACCGGCGGCGAGCTGCGCGTGACCATCGGCAGCCAAACCGTTTCCCAGCCGATCGCCGCTTAAGGCATGCGTCTCTACAACACCCTCAGCCGGCAGCAGGAGGACTTTGCGCCGGTGCGCGACGGCACGGTGCGCATGTACACTTGCGGCCTCACCGTCTACGCCCGCGGCCACATCGGCAACTTCCGCACGTTTATCGCCGTCGATGTGCTGCGCCGCGCGCTGAAATACGTCGCCGGCCACAAGATGCATCACGTCATGAACTTCACCGACGTCGACGACAAGACCATCGTCGGCGCCGAGAAGGCGGGGCTGCCACTGCGGGAGTACACCGACACCTACATCGCGGCGTTCCGTGAAGACGCGCAGGCGCTCGGCATCGAGGCGGTTGAAGACACGCCGCGGGCCACGGACGAGGCCAACCTGCAGGCGATGGCCGGCATGATCAACCAGCTCGAACAGAACGGGCATACCTATCGCACCGACGGCTCGATCTATTTCAAGATCTCTACCTTCCCGGCCTACGGCAAGCTCGCGCGGCTGGATCACGAGGCCTTGCAGTCGGGTGCGCGCGTCGATGCGGATGAATACGAGAAGGAAAACGTCCGCGACTTCGTGTTGTGGAAGGCGACCAAGCCGGGCGAGCCGACGTGGGACTGCGGCTGCGGCCCGGGCCGGCCCGGCTGGCACATCGAGTGCTCGGCGATGGCGCTGCGCCTGCTCGGCGAGGCGCCGATCGACATCCACACCGGCGGCGTTGACCTGGTGTTTCCGCATCACGAGAACGAGATCGCGCAAAGCGAAGGCGCGACCGGCAAGGAGTTCGTGCGCTTCTGGTTCCACGTTGAGCACCTGCTGGTTGACAACCAGAAGATGTCGAAGTCGGCCGGGAACTTCTACACCGTGCAGGACGTGGTCGATAAAGGCTACCGCCTGTCGGCGCTGCGCTACCTGCTGCTGTCGGCCTACTACCGGAAGCAGCTGAACTTCACGTGGATCGGGCTGGAGCAGGCGGAAGAGGCGCTGCGGCGCATCACCGATTTCCTCGGCCGCGTCGATGCGCTGACGTCGGCCGGTGAGCATGGTGAGGTGGCCGAGCGTGTGCAACAGGCCGTGACCGCGTTTGATGCGGCGCTCGGCGACGACCTCAACACCGCCCAGGGTCTGGGCGAGATTTTCGATTTGATCCGGGCGCTCAACATCGCGATGGACGCCAAGCAGGTGGGGAAGGGCGACGCCGATCGCATCCGCAGCGCTTTTGCGCATTTCGACCAGGTGCTCGGCGTGCTCGCGATGCGGCGGGACGAAGACGCCAGGCCGCCGATCCCGGAGGCCGAGATCCTGGCCGCCATCGAAGCCCGCCACGCGGCGCGCCGTAGCCGCAACTTCGCGGAAGGCGATCGCATCCGCCAGGAGCTGCTCGACAAGGGCATCATCCTCGAAGACAGCCCGCAGGGCACGCGTTGGAAGCGCAAGTAATCTCAGATCTCAGAATGCAGATTGCAGATCAATTGCAGATTGCAGATTGGTGGATTTGTTGTCCAATCCGGCCTTCTGCAATCTAAGATTGATCTGCAATCTGACATCTGAGATCTGAAATGGACAAACCGTCGCTCAAGACAGCTCTGCCTGGCCCGAAGGCAAAGGCAATCATCGAACGCGACGGTAAGGTAGTCTCGCCTTCCTACACCCGCGGCTATCCATTCGTCATGGCGCGCGGCACCGGCGCCATCGTCGAAGACGTTGACGGCAACCAGTTTCTGGACTGCGCGGCCGGCATTGCCGTCAACTCGACGGGGCATTCGCATCCGGACGTGGTCGCGGCGATCGTCGACCAGGCGCAGAAGTTCCTCCACATGTCGGGCACGGACTTCTACTACGAGCCGCAGGTCCGGCTCGGCGAAGAGTTCGATGCGATCAAGCCGTTCGCGGGGCCATCGCGATCGTTCTTCTCCAACTCGGGCACCGAGGCGATCGAAGCGGCGATCAAGCTCGCGCGCTATTCCACCAAGCGTTACGGCATGATCGCGTTCCTCGGCAGCTTTCACGGTCGCACGCTCGGCGCGCTGTCGCTGACGTCGAGCAAGGCGATCCAGCGTAAGGGCTTCGGCCCGATGCAGGCGGGTGTCTTCCATACACCCTACGGCAACTGCTATCGCTGCCCGGTCGGCCTGAAGCCCGAGTCGTGCCAGGCCGAGTGCCTCGACTTTCTCGAGCACCAGATCCTGGTGCACTTGATCTCGCCCGACGAAGTCGCCGGCGTCGTCGTGGAACCGATCCAGGGCGAAGGCGGATACGTGGTGCCCGAGCCGAAGTTTCATCAACGATTGCGCGACATCACGAAGACGCACGGCATCCTGTTGATCGCGGACGAAGTGCAGTCGGGCATGGGCCGCACCGGCAAGATGTTCGGGATTGAGCACTTTGGCGTCGAGCCGGACATGATCGCGGTCGCCAAAGGCGTGGCGTCGGGCATGCCGCTCGGCGTCACTACGGCGAGGGCGGACGTGATGACGTGGCCGCCGGGCTCGCATGCCAGCACGTTTGGCGGCAACCCGGTGTCGGCGGCGGCGGCGCTCGCCACGATCACGTTGATCAAGGATTCGCTGATGAAGAACGCGGCGGAGGTCGGCGCGTTCATGATGGAGCGGCTCAAGGAGCTGCAGCAGAAGCACCAGATCATCGGCGACGTCCGCGGGCGCGGGCTGATGATCGGCATCGAGCTGGTGCGCGACCGGGTCACCAAGGAGCGCGCCACCACCGAGCGCGACAAGCTCGTCAACGAGTGCTTCGCGCGCGGCCTGCTGGTGCTCGGCGCCGGCAAGAACGCCCTCCGCATCTCGCCGCCGCTGGTGCTGACGAAGGCTCAGGCCTCAACCGCCGTCGAGATTCTCGATCAAGCATTAGCGGCGACAAACCTGTAGGTTTGTTTATCAATAGTCCTTCAGCTCGTTGGACCGCGGGGTCCTATCTCACGCATCGCTTCAATCCCGAGTTGGGGATCGGACGGGTGACCGCCCTCGAGGGCCGCGTCCTTGTGGTGGAGTTCCCGCGTGGCCGAACGACGCTCCGACTCGCCGCAAATACCGCGGCCCTGGTCCCCGTTGATCTCAGCGTCGGACGCGCCGTCCGCATCACCGGCACAAACGAAGAAACGACAATCGCGTGGCCACGGCCCGACGGAACGTTCGCGCTGGCGAACGGCAAAACGGTAGCGGCTGATGTCTTGTGGCCACTGGAGCTTGAAGGTGCGCTGCTCGAGCGCCTCGCCGTGGGCGACCTCGACGATGTGGACGATTTCGTCACGCGGATGAACATCCTGCACCTGCTCGGGCTGCGAGAGGCGGATGGCCTGGGAACATTTCTCGGAGGGCGCGTGCGGCTGTATCCGCACCAGCTATACGTGGCTGAACGGGCCAGCAAGAGCGATCCGGTGCGCTGGTTGCTCGCGGACGAAGTGGGACTCGGAAAAACCATCGAAGCATCGCTGATCCTGAACCGGCTGGTTCACCTCGGCAAAGTGACCCGTTGCCTGGTGGTGGCCCCTGACACACTGACCGTCCAGTGGCTCGGCGAGCTGTGGCGGAAGTACCACCAGGTGTTCACGCTGCTCGACTCGGATCGGCTCGCCGATGTGGCGCGGGACTTTGGCGACGGCTTCAACCCGTTCGAGCTTCATCGTCGCACCGTGGTGTCGCTCGAAATGCTGATCGAGCGGCCGGAGTTGACCGGGCAGGCGGTCAAGGCCGGCATCGATCTGCTCGTCGTGGATGAGGCGCAGCATCTGCGACGTCCGCCAGGACACCCTGGCGATGCGGCCTGGCGTGCAGTCGCCCCCATTGCGGGCTTGGGCCGTCACGTGTTGTTGCTCAGCGCGACGCCGCTTGAAGACGACGCGCACGGGTTCTTCCGATTGCTGCAGTTGCTGCGGCCGCAGGACTTTCCGGAAGATATGAGCATTGAGGCGCGTCTCGCTCAAGGCACGCCGCTGCCGGCGTGCACGAGTGCCACGCGTCGAGCCGACATCGGCGGGTTGCCGCCGCGGGTCGGCATTCCAATCGAGCTGACCGCGACCGCGAAGGCCAAGTCGCAGAGCGTGGTGGAGACCGTTGTAAGAAGCGCCGCAACGACCAACGTCGTCACAGAGCGCGACAAGATCGATCGCGTGCGTCGTGCGCTCGCATCCGGCGCCGCGCTCGCCGCCGTGCTCGGTCCGAACGAAAACGACTTGCGAACGCAGGCCGTCGCAATGGACGGCACCGATCCTCGTGTCGATTGGCTGGTGTCTCAGGCGCCGCGCTGGCGCAACGCGAAAGAGAAGACGCTGGTGTTCGTGGCGCACCGCGAGACGCTCGAGATGCTTCGCGACAAGCTCAGCCAGCGCGCACAACTGGCGACCGGGATGTTTCACGAGGCGCTTACGCCCGCACGCCGAGACACCGAAGTGGCGCGGTTTCGCGAGCACGATGGTCCCAGCCTGCTGGTGTCTACCGAGTGCGGCGGTGAAGGCCGCAACTTCGAGTTCTGCCGCCGGATCGTCATGTTCGATCTGCCTTGGAAGCCATCGGTGGTCGAGCAACGCATTGGACGGCTCGATCGCATCGGCCGCAAAATCCGCGTGGAGGTCGTCTACTTTCGTCCCGCCGCAGGAATTGGCCGCGATGTCGTGCGGCTGTTCGAGGCCCTGGGGTTGTTCCGAGAGCCGCTCGCGGGGCTCGAGCCGCAGTTGGCGCCAGTGGAAGGTGCGCTCGAACAGGTCGCACTCGATCCAGACGCGTCACTCTCCGACTCGCGCTTTGACACGCTCGTCGAGCAGGCCCATGCCGCGCGCACTCGCATTCGCGAAGCGGCGTATCAACAGCTGCACCGCGATCCCTATCGACCGGACATGGCGCCCGGCATTCTCGCGCGGGTGCCCACAGAACTGGACGCGCTCAACGAGGAAGTGGTGATCACCGCGTCGATCGGGCTGGGATTCACGATTGCGCATCCGCCCGGCCATCGCGTGTTCTCTATTGAGATCGGCAACGCTGCAACGGTGGATGGTTTACCCGGCGTTCCCGCCGGTTCCGGTTATGTCGGCACCTTCGATCGTGAGGAAGCCGTCGAGAACGAGTTCATCGACTTCTTCGCGTCGGGGCATCCGTTGGTCGAAGGCATCTTTGCGCATTACGAGGAGAACGCCCTGGGTCGCGCCGTGCGTTTCGAGATCAAGATGGGCAATGAGATCGATGCGGGGCTCATCGCCATCTACAAAGACGGACCAGCTTTCGAGGTGATCGCGATCGACGTCGGCGGCAACGCGCGCCCCGATTGGGCCGCCGCGGTACTCCGTCGGCCGATCAACGTCCGCCCCGTCACCGGTGAGGCCGCGAAGGACGTGGAGTGGCGGAGCATGGTTCGCCGGCTGGGAGCGCAGCTCGACCCCACCCGTCGTCTGCACGCCGTCGCGGCGATTGAAGTTCGTCCGGCAACCCTGTAGCGCGGAACTTTAGTTCCGCGATCCAGGCTCAGCTGAAAACTGTTCTCGTCCGCCTCCAGGCCCATGTCCAAATCGCGATTTGCGGTGTCTAATGCTGGAGCTGATTACCGGCGCCCCTCGCAGACACCATGAAGTTCAAACACTTCGTCGACCTCGTCGCGATCGGTTTGCAGGCGCGGATTCCGATGCACATCACCGGTTTCCCCGGCGTCGGCAAGACGGAGTTCACCAAGAGCCTCGAGGACGCGTTCACCCGCGCCGGCATCAAGTGCAAGGTCATCATCCTCATCGGATCCATCCGCGAGCCGCAGGATTTCGGCGGTTTCCCGGTGTCGACCCCTGATGGCGTGCGCCTGTTGCCGATGGCCTGGGCCAGGGATGCGCGACAGCTCGCCGAAGACGGCCACATGGTCATCGTCTTTCTCGACGAGCTGACCACCGTTCCCCCGACGACGCAGGCGGCGATGTTACGGCTGCTCACCGAGAACGTGTGCGGCGAGCTGCAGTTGCCCGACTACGAACCCGGCAAGGGCGGCGTCGTCTATCTCTGCGCCAGCAACGCCGTCGAATGGGCGGCCGGCGGACAGGACATCCAGGCGCCGATGGCGAATCGCCTGTGGCACGGCGAGTTCCCGATGGACCACGAAACGTGGTGCGACATGATGGTGAGCGACTTTCCCGCGCCCACCGACCTGCCGGTGGTGCCGGCAGCCTTCCTGCACACGCATCACCATCGGCAACGGGCGCTCATCGCCGCCTATGTGAGATCGGCCGGCCGCGATGCATGGCTGGCCCCTCCCGAGGATCCGGTGCGACGCAGCGGTCCGTGGCCGTCGGGCCGCACGTGGTATCTCGCGTCACGATTTCTCGCGGCCATCGAAGCGGTGTCGCCGGGCAACCGGTTGCTGCAGGGCGCCGCGCTCGCGGGCCTGGTCGGCGATCAGGCCTTGCCCTTCCTCGAATACGCCGAGCAGTTGAACCTGCCGGACCCCGAGGACATCCTGCGCAATCCCCGCAGCCTCGTGTTGCCCGATCGCACCGACCGCGCCTACGCCATCTGCTACTCGCTGGTCGGCGCCGTCCTCAACAACAAGACGACGGCGCGATGGGAGGCGGCGATGATCGCGCTCGGCGTCGCCGGGGCGAAGAATTCGGACATTCCCACGGCGGCGGCTCGGACCCTCTGTGACAAGCGCAATCGCCCCGAGGGCCACATCAAGTTGCCGCCCGAGTGCCGGCCTTTCTACGATTTGATGCAGGCCGCCAACCTGCTGCCGCGAGAGTGATCCGTGCTGAGCCGAATCGCGAGCCTGATTCGTGCCTCGGATCGCAAGGCCGACGGCTATTCGCGCGATCTCCAGACGGCGCGCCTGCGCGCGTCGTATCAGCGCGCCTACTTCGCGCCCGCGCTCTTCAACCTGGTTCCCGTCAAGACCGACCTGATCGCGACCATGGCCGTCGATGCGTATTGGCGCCTGTACTACAACGAATCGTGGCTGGCGACGCACACGGTCGAGGAGAACGCGGCATTGCTAATTCACGAAGTCAGCCACCTGCTGCGCGATCACGAGGCCCGCAAAAAGGCCGCGGCCGTCAGGGACGCGCGGCTGTGGAACACCGCGGCTGATTGCGAAATCAACGACGATCTGGCCGCGGAAGGCCTGCCGTTGCCGGGCGATCCGCCGCAGCCTGGCAAGTACGGCCTCGCCACTGGTGAAACCGCGGAGCTCTATTACAAGGAGCTCGCCCAGCCCGCTCAGCCGTCGCCGCACGAGCAGGAGTGCGAGGATTGCGGATCGGGCGCACACGGCGAGGGCCGGCCGTGGGAGCTGCCGCCTGATGAAGAGACGTCGGGCGGCACGCCCGGCGTCGATGCCGTGAAGGGGGAGATGGTGAAACGCGACGTCGCGCAGCGCATCATGGATCTCTCCGGCTTCTTCGGCGACGTTCCGCTCGGCTGGCGGCGCTGGGCGCACGGCGTGATGACGCCCAAGGTCGACTACCTTGCGGTTATTCGGCGGACGGTTCGGACCGCGCTGCGGGAAAGCACGCTAGGGCGCTACGATCGCACCTACCGCAGGCCGCATCGCCGCCAGGCCTGTTACGGCGAGTTCATCATGCCGTCGTTCTATCAGCCGCGGCCGCGGCCGGGATTCCTCATCGATACCTCGAGCTCGATGCAGAACGAGCAGTTATCCAGGGCGATCACCGAGCTGGGTGCGCTGACTCGACAGCTTGGCTATGCCAGCGAAGTGGTGGTCGCCTGTTGCGACGCCGCCGTGCACGGCGTGAAGAAGGTGTTCAACCCGTCGCAGCTGCAGTTGTATGGCGGCGGCGGAACCGACATCGCCAAGGGGCTCGAATGGTTTGTCTCGAAGAAGAGCGGACCGATCGATCTCCTGATCGTGGTGACCGACTGTGAAACCGCGTGGCCGCCCGAGGTCCCGCCCTTCCCGGTGATTACGATTCGTGTCGGCAACGGCCTGCCACCGCCTTGGGGCGATCGCGGCGCGAACAAGGTGATCACGATTGAGGACCGTGAGATGCAGATCGCGCGCTCGATGGCGCGAAAGGAGAAGCAATGGCCCGTCGATCGGTGAGCGCGGTCTCGCCGTGGCGGCTGCGCGCGCTCACGATTCCGCCGAAGTCCGTCCATGACTGGGTGCGGCTGGGGGCGTGGGGAGTGTGGATGGGCAGCCTGGTCTGCGCGCTGCTGTGGGCCGGCGGGGTGCTGATCGCGACGGCTCCGGATCGCATCATCACGGCCGAAGACCTCTCCGGCTGTTACGCGTCGCCGCCCGTGGTGCTGCCCTGCGAGCGCATCGTCTACCGGACCGGCGCCATGAATGCCGCTTTCAGCGGGCTGACCGGACTGTTCATGATCGTCGCCGCATTATGGCTGTTGTGGGAGTTGTGGGATGCGGTGGCGCCGCCGCCGATCACAGACGACTTCCTGCGGCTGCTCCATTATTCGTTCGCCCGAAAGTGGCGCGATCCACGGACGTGGCCGTGGTCGCGGCTGGCCTGGGCATATGGATTCGCCGTTGTTGGCGCCGCGGTCTCTGCCTCAATCGGGCTCGCGCTCTGGACGATACTCACGCCCTCGACGCCGGTCAAAGCGCCGGTGATCAGGATCGAAACGTCGCAAGACTACAGACTGGGTCAATAATCCCGAAGACCACTTGGATTGCGCGGTCGTAGGGCACCCCTTTATGGGGCGCCTATGTCCTGATCGCGGAAAGGTGCCTCCCGGCACTCGCGACTCGGCTCGGCGGTCAAATTCTCCCTCGGCACACCAAGCGCTTGGGCGAACTCGCGCACTTCTTGGCTCAAACAGCGCCGGGTCTTGGCCTCCGACCTTCGACAAGCTCAGGTCGCCCCGAGCATCGTCGAGGGGCGGTCGATTTGACGGCGGACTCTTGTCGTCGCCTCGCTCGACGCGATTGCCGTGAGGCACCTTTCCGCTCTCACGTGTGGCGCCCCTCGTCTTCCGGTACGCGCCTTGCTATATCGAGCGCGTGACGTTCGCTCGACAACGATTAGGCCTCGAAGGCGAAGAGATGGCGCGCCTCGAGTTGGAGCGCCTTGGGTATCAAATACTCATTCGGCGCTTTCGTTCCCGCTTCGGCGAGATCGACATCATCGCCAAGGACGGACCGTTCGTCGCGTTCGTTGAGGTAAAAACGAAAACAGATGGCAGATTCGGCAATCCGGTCGAGATGGTGGATGCGAAGAAACAGCGACGCCTGGTCTCGATGGCGGAGGAATACGTCGCCAACCAGTCGCTGCACAACACGCCGTGCCGCTTCGACGTCGTCGCGATCGACGCCGCGATCCAGCCGCCAACCATAACGGTTTACAAGGACGCCTTTCGGCCCGGTTGGTGATGCGAGGGCGCCGGCGCCGGTGCCGTAAGTCGTGTAAAGGCGGGTCTTTAGACTGACCTGCAGGCTTTCCGTATCTTGCTTCGCCCGTAACCCATCTGATAGAGTAAGTTGTTCGCAGCGAGCGGGAATAACTCAGTGGTAGAGTGCGACCTTGCCAAGGTCGAAGTCGCGGGTTCGAATCCCGTTTCCCGCTCCATTCGACTCACCTTACGCTTGCCTTCGGCGAAGCGTAAGCCTCGCTCATGGCAAGCCACGTACAGGGGAGAATGTCCTGAGCGAGCCGTTAGGCAGCCGAAGGCTGGCTAGAGGCGAGTCGAAGGGCAACCGATCGGTCCCGCGCTAGAATCACAACTGCACTTCTAATCGGCGCCGTCGCCAAGTGGTAAGGCAGAGGTCTGCAAAACCTCCATCCCCGGTTCAAATCCGGGCGGCGCCTCCAACCTTCGCTCAGAAATGTAGGCGAAGGGTGTCCACCGTAGCTGGCTACAACTCAGGCCAGCGAAGGTGGACCGCTGCCGCAGCTCGTGAGCTACGGTTGGCAAGCCACATCCGCTAATTCCACGGGCGCAAGTTCCCCTCACTCCGTGCGCAGCGCGTCAACCGGGCTCAGGCGCGCGGCGCGCCGAGCTGGAACCAGGCACGCGGCGAGCACAATCGCCGAGAGCATGACGGGAATCGACACGAACGTCACGAGGTCCAGTGGCGTGACTTCAAAGAGGACACTTGCGAGAAGCCGGCTCACGGCGATCGCCAAGGCCATTCCGATCGGCAACGCCAGCGCGAGCTGCCTCAGACCGGACCCGAGCACCAGCCAGACGACATCACGAGTGCCTGCCCCCAGCGCGATTCGGATGCCGATTTCCTGCGTCCGCTGGCTGACGGCGTAGGCCGTGACCGCGTAGATGCCGAGAGCGGACAGGAGGAGACCGATCAGCGCAAACGCGGAAAACAGCGTGCTGAGGATTCTCATCTCGCCACTCAACCTGTCGAGGTATTCATCGAGGGTCCACATGTTGATGAGCGGAAGGTCGGGATCCAGCTGGCGCACTTCCTCTCGCAGCACGTTCGCTGCCGCGGCAGGGGAACGGACGCGTGCCATGATGCTGAACCAGAACGGCGGGCCCTGGCGGAACGGCAGGTACACCAGGGCCTCCACGTCAGGACGAAGACTCGTTTGACGAATGGTTGGACTGACGCCCACCACCGTGCTCCAGGGACGCTGCCCGAGGGGACCCCAACCGAGCCGAATCTTTTTTCCAACGGGATCCTCGCCGGGCCAGTACTGCGCGGCAAATCGCTGATTCACGATCGCGGCTTCGGCTCCGGGGTTGCCGTCTGCAGGCGTGAACTCCCGGCCACTTGGCATCGTCAGTCCAAGCGCCTCAAAGTATCCGGCCCCGATGGCCGTTGTGGCGATGCGTGGCGGCGTGCCGTCGGCATTGGCAATCACGTGGTCGGCCAGGTCCAGAAACATCCGCCCTGCGCCACTCGCAGGAATCCCTGATGCGATCGTGAACGACTCGAGACCTGGCAGCGAGGCCAGACGTTCGTTGAGCCGATCCGCGAATGCCACGCGATCCGCGTCCTCCGGATACTTCCGCTCGTCGAGCGGCACGGTCATGGTGAGCACGTTGGCGGTTCGAAATCCCAGGTTCACGGTCTGCAAGGTGAACAAGCTGCGAACGAGGAGACCCGCGCCCACCATCAGGACGAACGTCAGGCTGATCTCCGCCACGACGAGTGCGTGAGTCAGGAGCCGGGTACGACTCCCACCTGTCGCCTGGCGTCCTGTTTCCTTCAATCCCCCGGTGACGTCGGTCCTGGAGATCTGCAGCGCCGGCGCGAGACCGAACAGGACTCCGGACATGACGCAGATGACCAGCAGGTACACGAACGATGTCGCATCCATCGACCAGTCGACCCAATACGGGATGCCCATGGGCTGAATCGCCACGACGAACAGACGAATGAAGATCAGGGTGAGGCCGAGGCCGACGGCCCCGCCCAACAGGCTGAGCAGGACGCTCTCGATCAGAAGCTGACGCACGATGCGCCAGCGGCTGGCGCCCAGGGCGACCCTGATGGAGGTCTCGCGCGACCGGTGCACCGCGCGCGAGAGGAGCAGATTGGCGACATTCGCGCACGCGATCAGCAACACGAAGGACACAGCGCCCATCAGTGTCTGGGCCATCAGCTTTCTCTGCGGGTTGATGCCCCATTCGATGTAGGGCAACACGACCGGCTCCCTGCCCGGTCTGGTAAGGCCCGCCGCAACAATACGCTGTTCGATGCCGCGCAATTCCGTCTGGGCCTGTAGCAGCGGCACCGAAGACGGCAGCCGGCCAATCACCTCGAACCCGTCGCGGAGGTACCACGAGTCGCGGTTCTCGGGGGTGTCGACGACCGGAACCCACAGCGTGCTTCGGTCCGGAAACGCCATGTCCCTCGGCATGATTCCCACGATGGTGTAGGACTCAGCGCTCAACGTCACCGCTCGGCCGAGAATCGACGGGTCGCCGCCGTATTGCGTTTGCCACAAGCCGTAACTGAGGATGGCGACCTTGTTGGCTTCAGGCATGGCGTCATCGGCACGAAAATCACGTCCGAGCAGCGGCTTCTGTCCGATCAGCGAAAACGTATTCGGCGTCACCAGGCACCCCTCTGTCCGGTGCGGTGCGCCGCGTTCGTCGCGGATGGTGTAGCCGTAATAGCTCTGGAAGGCGGCGAGGCCCTCGAACGATCGGGCCTGCGCGCGATACTCCAGGAAATCCTCATACCAAATGCCACGCCTGTCCCATCCCTGGACGAGATTCCGAGTGTGGATGTGGACGATCTGCCGGGGGTTCTCGAACGGCAGGGTCTTGAACAGCGCCGCGTTGTAGATGGTGAACATCATGCTGTTCACACCGATGCCAAGCGCGATCGCGACCACGGCCGCCAGCGTGAATCCAGGGCTTTTCGCAAGGATTCGCCAACCGAATCGAATGTCCGGAAGGATGCTCATCTGCCCTGTAAGACGATGGGAAGCATTGCACGAAAACGCATCCGGCACGTGCGTATAATCCAGTCGTCGGCGACATGCACTCAGCCCTGACGTCCAGCCCCGTTCACTCGTATAGGCCTCGTCTACGTCGGGTGGAATCTCTACACGGCGCATTTTCGCAAGCAGATGTTGCCGGAGCGTTCGGAGCTCACGACGGCGAATATCTGGGCCGACCTGCGCGACCATCTGCGCTGGCGATCGCGCCGGCATACGTCCGGCAGCGCCTATGGCACACTGCAGAAGACGTCGTACTTGCTCCTCATTTGTGTGTTCGTGCCGTTCATGATCCTGACTGGTGTCGCACAATCACCTGGCTACACCGCGGCGATGCCGGTGTTGCTCGATCTATTCGGTGGCCGTCAGTCGGCGCGCACCCTGCATACCATCGGCACGGTCCTGCTCGTGTTGTTCGTCGTGGTCCATCTGCTGGAGATCGCCGCCGCGGGATTCTTGACGCGAGTCCGTTCGATGATCACCGGGAAGGAGTCGATTCGTGGATAGGATGCTCATGATGAACCGGCGCATCTCACGCCGCACGTGGCTGGCGAGCGTCCCGGTCGTGGGTGGTCTGTTGCTGACCACAGGATGTTCGCGCGAGAAGTTCATTCCGCCGGTCGTGCGAGGCGGCCTGATCGGCGCCGCCGATGCTGACGATGAGCTCCAATCGGCTCCTGCTGTCCGGTCAGCAGTTGGCGCGCGAGTACTCGCTGAGCGATGTTGCCGACCCATTCCCGACGTGGAACCAGACCAATCCAAAGAACGATGAGTATCAACGGCATGCCGCCGAGGGTTTCAGAAACTGGCAGCTTCCGATCAGTGGTCTGGTCGCGCGTCCTTCGGCGTTGTCACTCGATCAGATCAAGGGGCTGGCCTCCCGCACGCAGATCACGGCTCACGTGTGTGAGCAGGGCTGGTCGGCCATTGGCGAATGGACCGGCGCGCCGCTCCAGCGGGTGCTCGAAGCCGCGGGCGGCGTCACGGCGGCGGCACGCTACGTGGTCGTCGATACCTACGACCGCTGGTACGAGGCGTACGATCTGTTCGAGGTCGAACATCCGCAGACGATCCTTGCGTACCGCCTCAATGGCCGCGATCTTCCCAGGGGCAACGGCGCGCCACTCCGCCTGCGGGTCGAACGGCAATGCGGCTACAAGAATCTCAAGTTCGTGAAGTCGATTCGGGTCGTCGACTCGATCGCCGGTATCGGCAAGGGCACTGGCGGCATCAACTCAGACGCTGGGTTCCATTGGTTTGCGGGCGTCTAACACCCGACGGCGCCTCGCCCTCCTGCCCATATAATCCAGCTCAGCCCCTTGTCCCTCACCTCCGGCCGGCGCCTCGGCGTCTATGAGATCACCGCGCAGATTGGCGAAGGCGGGATGGGGCAGGTGTATCGAGCGACCGACACCAAGCTGAAACGCCAGGTCGCGATCAAGATCCTGCCGCCGGCGTCGCCGCTGATCACGATCGGCTCGCGCGGTTTCAACGCGAAGCGGAAGTGCTCGCGTCGTTGAACCATCCGCACATTGCCGGCATCTACGGGCTCGAAGAAAGCGATGGCGTCTCGGCCCTCGTGATGGAATTGGTCGAAGGCGAGGATCTGTCGCAGCGCATCGCGCGCGGCGCGATTCCGGTCGATGAAGCGCTGCCAATCGCGAAACAGATCGCCGACGCTCTCGAAGCCGCACACGAGCAGGGGATCGTTCACCGCGATCTGAAACCGGCGAACATCAAGGTGCGCGAGGATGGCACCGTGAAGGTGCTGCAAGACCTCAGGACCTCAAGACCTCGTTAATTCGCCGACGATCACATCTCCCGCGATGACGCAGGCTGGGATGATCCTCGGTACGGCGGCGTACATGGCGCCGGAACAGGCGAAGGGCCGTAGCGTAGACAAACGGTGCGATGTGTGGGCGTTCGGCGCCGTGCTCTACGAAATGCTGACGGGCACGCGCGCATTCGCCGGCGAGGACATCACCGACACGATCGTCTCCGTGATCAGCAAGGAGCCGGACTGGGCCGCGCTCCCTCCTTCGACGTCGTTGCCGGTGCGGTCGCTGTTGCGGCGCTGTCTCGACAAGGATTCCCGGCGGCGGTTGCGCGACATTGGTGAAGCCCGCCTCGCGCTCGAAACCGCGAACGATCCGGCGCCGGCCCCGGTCAGTCAGGTCCGCCTGCGCCAGAGCCCACTCGTGTGGGTACTCGCCGTGATTGCCGTCCTGTCACTGGCGGGTTCCGCGGTTGCGCTGTGGCAGCGGCCCGCGGCCGTTGAGAAGATCTCGGCTCGCCTGACCATCCCGCTTCCGCCGGGTGCTGAAATCACTTCGTATCCGGCGATCACTCGTGACGGCCGTACCGTAGCTTACGTTACCCAACAAGGCACCGAAGACTCGCAGCTCTATCTGCGCGATCTGAATTCGTTCGAGGCCCGCGCAGTTGTTGGTTCGAGCGGCGCCAAGCAACCGTTCTTTTCGCCGGATGGCAAATGGGTCGCGTTTTTCGCACAGGGGCAGCTTCAGAAAGCAGAGGTCGCCGGGGGCGCCCCCATCCGGATCGTCGAAGCGAGCTATAGCTTCGGTGGCACGTGGAACGACGACAACACCATCATCTACACCGCGACGATCCGCTCCGGGCTCTTGCGGATTCCTGCCAGCGGAGGAACGCCCGAAACTCTGACCAGTCCGGACGGCGCCGCAGCGGGCTACGCCCACGTGTTTCCGCAAGCGCTTCCCGGAGGACGCCGCGTCCTGTTCACGACTTGGGGGCAAACACAGGGCAGCGCGATGCTCTCGCTGGATTCCGGCAAATGGGAAATGGTCTTGCCCGCGACGACGTTTGCCGCCGCGATGTTCGACGCGTCTGGCGGTTCGATCGGCCGCCTCCTGGTCGTCGACCCGACCGCCGGCATCCGAGCCGCGCCGTTCGATCCCGCGAGCCCGGCGCGCACCAGCGCTGATGCGTCCCTGCTGTCCGGCGTGTACTCCGACATCGAAAACGAGACTCAGGCCTGGCTGGCCATCTCGAACGCTGGTCCTGCGGTCTACGTGCCAGGCAACCCTGCCGGGAGTTCGCTGGTGTGGGTCGACCGGCAAGGAAAGATCGAATCGTTTGGCAAGGAGCATGATGTCTATCGCGAGGTGAGCATCGCGCCGGATGGGACGAAGGCGGTCGTCCGACATGGAACCAACCTCTGGATTCATGACTTGCAGCGCGGGACTCGAATACCGCTGACGTCTGGGAACAACAGCAGCAACTTTCTTCCGCAATGGAGCTCTGACGGCCAGCGGATCGTGTTCGCCTCGAATCGCGGCGGCGACTGGGACTTCTACTCGCAACCTGCCGACGTATCGGGGCCCGCGGAACCGCGGCTCAAGCGGCCGTACGATCAATTCCCGTACTCGTCCTTGCCGGACGGGACGATTCTGTTCAGTGAACTCCATCCCAGGACGGGTCGCGATCTGTGGATCGTGGCGCCGGACGGCAAGACGTCGCCCGTGCGAGTCACCCCATACAACGAAATGGCCGGGCAATTCTCGCCTGGTCCCGCAGGCGGGCCGCACCGCATCGCGCACTCGTCCGACGAGTCGGGTCGTTACGAGATCTATGTGCAGGCGTACCCTGGCGGAGCGAATCGTGTTCCGGTTTCGAATGAAGGCGGAACGTGGCCCACGTGGTCGCGCGATGGGAAAGAGCTCTTCTACGTGACGGGCGACGCTCTTGTTGTGGCGGCTGCGCAGCCCGACGGATCATTCGGCGCTCCGCTCAAGCTGTTCGACCGCTCGAACTTCCTCTTGAACTACCGGTTCCGGTCCTACGATGTCTCGGCGGACGGCAAACGGTTCCTGATGATCCAGCGCGATCCAGCGTCGGTGCCGCGCCAGCTCAATGTGATTCTCAATTGGCCAGAAGAGCTGAAGCGTCTGGTGCCGACAGGGAAGTAGACTGACTCCAGCTGTGGGCCAGTTTCGCGACGTACTGCTACTCCTGAGCCGCCTGAAGTCGGACGGCGTGATTCACGACTACGCCATCGGCGGCGCGGTGGCGGTGAGTCTGTGGGCAGAGCCGGTCGCCACACAAGATCTCGATGTGATCGTGACCATCGCCGGCGACGCACATCCGCTCGATCCGCTGCGCCCGCTGTTGGATTGGTTCAATCAACACGGACAGCGCTTTGAGGGGGAGCACGTCCTGATCGCAGGAGTGCCGGTCCAGTTTCTGCTGGCGTGGTCGTCGCTCGTCCAGGAGGCAGTGGCCACGGCCTCGGAGACAGTTTACGATCCGGCGGATTCCGAATCTCCGACTATCCGATTGATTCAGCCGACGTATCTCGTCGCGATGTGGCAAACGGACCAGGGGGCCGACACACCCCGACGGCGAGAACGCGCCGCTCGCCTGCGCGAGGCCGGCTTGGTGGACGAGGCCCTGCTGACGGAGCTAGTCTCGAGGACGAGAACGTGACGATGAAGCCGACCACGCCGTTTGGCGGAAAGGCCCAGTGGCACGCGCAACAGCGCCAATTGCCGCCGCGGGAAAAGATCCGCATTCTGATCGAGTTGCAGCGTCGCGAAGCTGAAAGCAACCGGATCCGAGAATCGCTCGGTCGGCCGGCCGTCGCGATGAAGCCCTGGGATACGCAGGCGTAGCCTCAAGGCCCAGACGCGAGCTGCGGATGCCATGCGTTCGTTAGACGATACGCCAAACTGGAAAGCCTGAGTAAGCTCACAGCCAAGGAGGTATAACCTACCGACGCGGACATCCGGGAAATCTTGACGACCTGAGGAGGCGAGATGGTGGGATTCGTATCGAGAGTGGCCCTGGGTGTGGCGATTGCTGCGGCGTTGGTGACGGGCAGCGCCGCGGATGGGCCCGGATCAACCGACTGGCCAACGACCAACTTCGATCAGACCGCCAACCGCTACAGCCCGCTCGATCAGATCACCGCGGGCAACGTGCGCACGTTGCAGCAGGTCTGGAGCTTTCATCTCAAGCCTGCCGGCTTTAACGGCGGCATGCGCGAAGACGAAGCCATTCCACTCGTGATCGGCAACACGATGTATATCGCATCGCCGTACGGCGCCGTCCACGCGCTCGACGCCACCACCGGCACGGAACAATGGAAGTGTCAGCTTCCCAACATCGACCGGCCGTCGAAGCGCGGGCTGGCGTACTGGCCGGGTGGCGGCGGCGTGCCGCCGTCGATCATCTTCGGCGTGCTCTCGGGCTCGATGTACTCGATCAAGGCGTCGGACGGCACGCCGAATGCCGGGTTCGGCCAGAACGGCGTCATCAACCTCAAGACGCCTGACGTGATGCAGACCGGCATGGATGCAACGTATTCCCTGCTGTCGTCGCCAACCATCTACAAGAATCTCATCATCATCGGCGCCGGCACCGGCGAAGGGGCGGGTGGTTCAGGTGCGGGCACCGGACCCGCCGGCGATACGCGCGCCTTCGACGCCATCACCGGTAAGCTGGTGTGGACCTTCCACACCGTGCCGAGGCCGGGAGAGTTTGGCTACGACACCTGGAAAGAAAACAGCGCGAAGGATCGGTCCGGCGTCAACGTCTGGGGCTATACGTCGCTCGATGTCGAGCGCGGCATTCTGTATATGCCGATCGGCGCCCCCAACAACGACCGCGTCGGTGTCGATCGTCCCGGCAACAATCTCTTTTCATCCTCGGTGGTCGCCGTCGACGCGAACACCGGCAAGTATCTCTGGCACTTTCAGGTCGTGCATCACGACATCTGGGATTACGACACGCAGTCGGCGCCGTTGCTCGTCGATCTGCAGCGGGACGGGAAGACGGTTCCCGCCGTGATCATCGCCACGAAGATGGGATTGATGTTCACGCTCAACCAGCCGCCGCCGCTGACGCAGAACACGATCTCGCGCGATCACCTTTACCAGGGCGAGCCGCAGCATCAGTCCTACTGCGAGCACATGGTCGACGACAACGATATGAAGCTCGGCGGGCCGTACCTGCCGATCGCTTTCAATCGCTACAGCGTGTCCCCTCCAGGACCAGCAGGCGGCATCAACTTCTGGGGATCCTCCTACGATCCCAAGCTGCACTTGTTTATCTCGAACACCAGCAACATCTTTCAGCCGATGCGACTGATCCTCCGGCCCGACGGCAGCTACATCAATTCCGGTCCGCTCGCGGGCGTTCGCCGCTTCGGCGACGCCGATCGGCGTCTGTTGTGCGGGCCGACGCCGTGGGGTGAACTCGTCGCGGTCAATATGGATACCGGCGACATCGCGTATCGCAAGACGCTTGGCGTGTCCGACATGTTGCCTGCGGGTTTCCAGGACACCGGCCGGCCCAGTTCCGGCGGCGTCATGTTGACGGCCAGCGGCCTCACGTTTGTCGGCGGCACGGACGACTTCAGGTTCCGCGCGTTTGCGACGGCGACCGGCGACCAGCTCTGGGAAATCAAGATGCCGTCATCGATCGAAACGACACCGATCACCTACCTGGGATCGGATGGACGCCAGTTCGTGACGGTGGTGAGCACCGGTGGCGGGCTCACGGGATCCGCGGTCACCAACGACGAGATCATCGCCTTCGCCTTGCCAAATCGGAGCGCCGCGCCGCAGCAAACGGGATATCCCATCACGCTCGTCGCACCGGGACAGGGCCCGTATACATTTCCCGACGGCTACCAGACGCCGTGGGATCGCATTGAGATCATGGTGACCGAAAAAATGTCGCCGAATCTCTTCGTGCTGCACGGATCCCAGGGCCTTGATCCCGCACACCCGGATGCGTCCGGCGGAAGAGCGATGGCGCTCTTCGGACCGGATGGCGTGCTGATGGTGGATACGCAGAACCGGCAGGTCGCCGACAAGACGCTGAACGCGCTGCGGTCATTCACCGACGGCCCCATCAAGATACTGGTCAACACTCATCTTCACAGCGATCACACCGGCGCGAACGCGTTCTTCGCCAAACAGGGAGCGTTGATCTACTCGCAGGACAATCTTCGCAACGAGATGCTGCGTCCGCCGCGGCGCGCCAACGGCCAGCCGTTGCCGGCGCCCGACATGGCGAGCATTCCGGTAGCGACGTATGCGTGTGACGCCGCCACGGCCGGCCAGCCGGCCGTGACTTTCAACATGAACGGCGAAACGGTGGACTTCATCCCGACGATGCCATCCCACACCGCCGGCGACACCATCGTGCGCTTTCGCAAGGCCAACGTGATCTATATCGAGGACTTCTACCGCAACTTCGGTTATCCGTTTGCCGATCAGGCCAACGGCGGATCGATCAGAGGCATGATCGATGCGGTTGACCTGATCCGAAGGCTGGCCGATCCCGAGACCGCGCTCGTCCCCGGACATGGCACGTTGATCAAGAAGGATGATCTGCTGCCGTACCGCGCCATGCTGGTGGACATCCTGGCCAAGGTGAAGACGCTACGCGATCAGGGCAAATCATTGAAGGACGTGCTGGCCGCAAACTTGACGGCGCCGTATGACAAGAGTACCCAGGGCGACACGCAGCAGAGCAAAGACCGTTTCATCACCGAGGTGTATGACGAGGTGAAGGATTTTCCGCCTGTCGTTGACGGAAAGCGGACCATGCCTGCGGTTGTTCCCGGCCAGACAGGCGTGCAGTCGGTGCAATACCGGTCACCCGCGGGCGTGGATTATCGCTCGCTTCCCGATACCGACGCCGTCAAGAGCGCGCGGGCCGCTCTCGAAGCCAACCCAAAGACCATTCCTCGCATCATCGACCTTGGCGTGGCACAGTCCGGTGCGCGGCAGTTTCTCTTTTCCCCGGAGCGGAGCTGGACGCTATCGGTTTAAAGGTTAGGGACGAGCAGCAATTAAGAATTGGGGAGTCGATTCAAGAGGCGCGAGAGGCTTGGGATCGCGTCGGCAAACGCCTGCTCGGGCTATAGCTTAACTTTCGCGTATCGACCGATCACAGCCCGCCTCAGCGCTCCAGGCCGCACGTGATTGGCCTTCTGACCTTACCTTTTATCGTGTCACTACCCGGCGTCTTTGCGCCTTCCTGCTGGCGACGGCCCGTCTGCGCCCGGTTCGGCCTGGGTGCCCCTTCGGAGTGATTGATACTTCGATGCGGCCGTTCATCGCCTTGACGGCGCGCACCAGCGTCTGGAGCCCGATGTTGCGCGTCTTGCCAGCCTCCAGCTTGGCGATCACAGGCTGCTTAACGCCGAGTTTCTCGGCGAGCTGTCGTTGAGATAGTCCGCTGGCATTGCGCAGCGCAACGAGTTCCTGTTCGATCCGCATGGCCTGTAGTTCCGCGTCGACAGCCGCCGCGAAATCAGGATCGTTTTTCGCGCGCTGGTCGATGGTGGCGACGGTGCTTTTGGTCAGCGGCATGATTAGCGGCCTTTCTTCGGCTTCTTGAGCTCGGCGTTCACGGCAGCCTGCAACGCCCGAAGCCGTTTCATCGTCGCGTCCGGGATGTCGTCGCGCTTTTTCGTCATGCCGTCGAGCAGCGCAGCATGATTGTCGGGCAGCAACACGTAAAACAACCGGACGCCTGTCCCGACATCCCTGAGCTCATGAAGCCCGTCACCTAACGAGCGCGAATGGGGAAGGCGCAGCTCGTAACCGAGCGCCTCGAGCAGCTTCACGAGCGCCGCTGCCTTGGTCGCCGCCGTCCCTTCGAGCCCCGCGATGTACTCGTCCACCGGAGCGTTGCCGCCCGGCGTCTGATACGTGAGCACCGTGCAGCGGGGCACGAACGAAGTATAGCTTATAGGCTATCGCCTGGCAAACGCGTCCGGAGCCTCGTTCGACTGAATGCGGCTCGGAACGTGGGAACAACTAGGGAACACGCGCGCCCAAACACCGGGCAAAACGAGGGAGTAGGGCCGACCAGCGAGCAAGACGAGTCAACAACTTAGCGACCCCGGCCCTGTCTGCAAAACCTCCATCCCCGGTTCAAATCCGGGCGGCGCCTCCAATTTTCCTAGGAAATCAGAGACTCGCCCTCAGGTGGGAACCGCAGTTGGTCGATTGGTTGCCGCCGAGGAAATCCTCCGGGCGCCTAGGTCGCGGGCAGGTCTTTAGTGCTACTTGACCAGATTAGTACGGAATGCGTAATATCGTATTGTGATTCGGTCGTTCGATCAGGCAGCCGCAGAGGACCTTTTCTATGGCCGGGCGGGACACGAAATCTGCACGGCGCTTCGCTAAGGATCTTTGGCCTTCAATTCGGCGCAAACTGGCGAGTCTCGACGCGACCGCCAGTCTGGCTGATCTTGCCGCGGTGCCTGGCTACCGTTTGGAGGCGCTGAAGGGCGATCAGAAGGGTCGACATAGCATCCGCGTGAACGCTCAATACCGAATCACGTTCCGCTTCGAGGAGGGGCATGCGAGCGCCGTACGATGCGAGGACTATCACTAGCTAACTGTAACTAACTAACTAAACCCAATAACTATTCTAATTATGTCCGCAATCGCGGCGGCATAGGAGTATCCGCGATGAAGACCGCAGAACCGATCCATCCGGGAGAGATCCTGCTCGAGGAATTTCTGAAAGCCTACGATCCGCCCGTTTCTCAGACTGAGGCGGCTGAGCGTCTGGGCTGGTCGTTTGTGCGCCTGAACCAGTTGATCAATCAGAAGCGCGGCGTGACGGCTGAGAACGCCGTGGACCTTGCGGCGCTTACCGGGACGTCGTCGATGTTCTGGATGAACCTGCAGCAGCGCTATGACCTTTGGCACGCGGAGCGCCAGCGTGAGCGGCGCGGTGCACCGAAGATCCGGCCGTTGAAGAAGACGGCCTGACGGGACGCCAATGTTCACCCGCGAGACAACTTTTGCCCGTAGGTCTTGAATTGTTCCTCGTCGATGCGAAGGTGGACCGCCCCCGAAGTAGAATCCGGGCCTATGCCTTTTAGAGACACTCACCGTGCCGCGTTGACGTCCATCATCGCCGCGGCGATCACCCTGGGGCCTGCGCTCGATGCGGGCCAGACCGGCGTGCAATCGGTGCAATACCGGTCACCCGAGGGAGTGGAGTATCGCTCGCTTCCCGATACGGACGCGGTTAAGAGCGCGCGAGCCGCTCTCGAAGCCAACCCAAAGACCATTACTCGCATCATCGACCTCGGCGTTGCCCAGTCCGGCGCGCGGCAGTTTCGCGAAGCCATCGCGACGTTCACGCGGGGGCTCGAGATCGAGCCGAACAACGCGCTGCTCCTCCGATGGCGCGGCCATCGATATCTTTCCCTGCGTGAATTCGATCGCGCGTTCGCCGACCTCACGCGCGGCGGCGCCATCGACAGCACGATCTACGGAATCTGGTACCACCTCGGTGTCGTCCAGTACCTGCGCGGAGACTTTGCCGAAGCGGCCGCATCGTTCGCCAAGGCTCAGCCGATCGCACCGGACGCCGGCGAACTGGCGGGTTCCACGGACTGGTTGTGGATGTCGCTCAGCCGGGCCGGGCGCGGCGCGGAAGCGAGGTCTATGCTTGATCGGATGCTCGATCGGCGGCCGGATTCGAAGCCCGTGACCAACGCGTACACGCGGCGCCTGCAACTCTATCGTGGCGAGATCGGTCCGGAAGCCGTGGTAACGGCGGCGGATACGGACGAAGTGCAGGTCGCCACGCTCGCCTACGGCCTTGGCAACTGGTACCTCCTGCGGGGCGACAAGGCGCAGGCGCGCAGTTGGTTCGAGCGATCGATCCAGTCGGGCGGTTGGCCCGGGTTCGGATTCATCGTGTCGGAGGTGGAGCTCCGACGGCTTCGTTAAGGTCTCTGCTCGCCGGACCTTGCGTTCAAGGGCCCTAGTCTAGAAACTGTGCTCAGTTAGCGCCTCGATGGTGCGTGCCAGTCGGCCGGCAGCGTCGCGGTCCAAATCGACGAAACGAACAGCGACGCCAGACGCGTCGCGATACACCGCCTCGGCGTTTACCATGATTGGACCTTCGCGAAGCAGGTCGATTTTCAGCCGTAACGTCGCGCCCGTCGGCTGCTCGTCACCGAAATTCACGAAGCCGCCACCGAGGTTCAAGTCGTAAATCAGGACCTGTGTCCTGGGCGTGTCCAAATGGTCACCGTCGAATGGACCGCGTACCCGAACGTACTTGCGTGCCGAATGAGTACTCCTGATTTCTTGCGCCATGCTCGGTCTCTCCTACTGTTATCGGGTGCGGGTGTGGACTACGAGAGCCTCTCGAGGACGTGCGCTCGGCATTACGAATTCCGTGCGCGTGTTACGAAAGCGTTAACTACATTCGTCACCTAGCCAAGGGCTTCAAGCCCACATGGCCTGTAATGCAATCCGCGAACCGGCCCAGCTGATCGGTGGCGCGCAAGCGGACTCCTCTCATTTCTATTGCGGCTGACCTGACGCTACGCCACCACGCCGCTACACTGGAAGAGGAGGAGACAAGAAATGTGGGCAAGACTTGGAATGGTCGGCGGCGGCGTCGTCGCCGTCGCGTGGTCAGTGCTGTGGTTCGGCAAGCGCATGAGGCGGAGCCGGCCGATTGTGACAAGAATCGCGTATCGTTGACCGCATGTCAGACCAAACGATGCGCGCCGTGGGCATCCTCACCGCCCGCGTCATTCTTGGGCTGATCTTCGGCATGGCCGGCTACTGGAAGACCTTCGAGCTCACGCCGATTGGCCACGCTCAGAAGCTGTTCATCGTTCCTTACGCCAACACCTGGATTCCGATCTGGATGCTCTGGGCCACCGGCACCATCATCCCCGTCGTCGAATTCGTCGCGGGTTGGATGGTGGTGCTCGGGTGGCGCGTCCGAGAGTGCCTGGTGGCGCTTGGGCTGATCCTGATGACGGTGACCTACGGCCACCTGCTGATCGAGCCGCTCTATAATTTCAACGGCCACGTCATTCCGCGCACGCTGCTACTGCTCGCCGTCGCATTCATGCCGCGCGATTCTGATTGGTATTCGCTAGACTACTGGCTTGATCGCCGGCGCCGCGAAGTCCGTAATCAACCGGTAGATGGTCACTAACCAGGCAACTTCAGCTAGGAGCGTCGGATGCTAAAGACCGCAAAACTGTTGGTACCGTTGGCGGTGGCAATACTCATCGGGCTAGCCGTAGGGTGTCGAACGGTTCAACCTGACGCCGGACACGAAGCCGTGCTCGTGCGGAAGCCGCTGATCTTTGGCAGTGGTGGTGTGGACCCAACGCCGGTGAAGACGGGCCTAAAGTACGTCGCATTCACGACCACTGGCATCGACGTCAACATGCAGCCGATGCGCATCGACGTCGAATTCAGCGACTTGATGACCACTGACGGCGTGCCGATCGACTTTCATGCCGTGCTGACACTGCAAGTCAGCGACAGCGTGAAGCTGGTGCGCGACTTCGGTCAAGACAACGTGGGTGGCAAGCCAGGGTTCTGGGTCCGGAATCTCGATCAACCGTACCGAACGGCCGTGCGTGATGCGGTGAAGGCACACGGCATGAACGAGATGGCCATTCAAGCCACGGCCGCCGAACAGGTCGATCGGGTCGTCACGGAGCACCTGTTGGCGATCATCAAAGAAACCGGCGTGCCGATACGCGTCCTCGACATGTCGCTGGGCCGTGCCAACCCGCCGGATGCGATCCTGCACCAGCGCGTCGAAACGGCGGCACAGGAACAGCGCATCAATACGGAAAAACAGAAGAAGCTTGCTGAGGACCAGCGCAAGATGGCGGAAGAAAGCCGCGCCGCTGCCGACCAGGCCTACAACCAGAAGATGGGATTGAACCCGGAGCAGTACGTGGCTTTGCAGGCTATTGCGATGCAACGCGACGTCTGCTCGAAGGGCGGCTGCACCTTTCTCTACGGCGGCAACGCCGTGCCGCTCATCAATATGAAATAGCGGCGGCGTTGAGTGCCGCGACACACACCACGGCGACCGCGACACGTTTTGTCCACACGCGCCTGAGCCGCTGCAGATAGGTCTCGGACCGCAACTCGCCCTGCATATCCTTCCATGCGGCTTGCGACCCTACCTCACGCCTCACGACGGTGTTACGCAGTAACGCCGGTCGCGGCGCAAGCCTCCCGGTTGGCTCCTTCGCGAATTCCTGGCGCCGAGGCGGTTGGCGGGACGCTGGAGCGAGGTCCTGGGCCAGCCATTCGTCGACGAGCTCGGGAAAGTCCTTCTCTTCGTAGAGGTTGTCGGGGGTCTCGGCCGGCGTCAAGGCTGCTGCAGCCGGCGCCTCCGGTGCCGCGACCGGTGGTGCGACCGGCGGACGCGGCCGTTCGACGGTCTCAACCTGCGGGGCGACGATCGACGCCCACGTCGGCGTGAGAGTGGTCGGCCCGACTTCAAGGAGCGCCGCCTCGAGAACCTCGCGCTCGACGCTTGTCGCCTGGCGCTGGTGCGCCAGGTGCAACGCGCGGTCGCAGATTCGATTGATCAATCGCGGCACGCCGCCGGATCGCCGATGGAGGATGTCGATGACGTCGGGCGCAAACAGCACGCGCTCCCGGTTGAGACCCGCGACGTGCAGTCGGTGTTGGATGTATCCGGCCACGGCATCGCGAGTCAACGGGGCGAGACGGTTGTAGCCGCAGACCCGCTGATCGACTTGTCGCATCTCCGGCAGCTGCAACTTGGCGTGAAGCTCGGGCTGTCCGACGAACACGATCTGCAGGTGCCCCTTGCTGCCGAAGGAATCAGCCAGGATGCGCGTTTCCTCGATCAGTGGCAGCGACATGTTCTGCGCTTCATCGATGATCACGACGACGAATGCCTTGAGATCCGGACCGATGTCCGCCACGCGTTCAAGCCGGTACTGAATGGCGTTGACCGGATCGCGCTCGGCTTGATCGACGATCGTCGCCTCCGCGGAGGCCGCCGAGAGTGCGATCGTTGCGATGATGAGGCACCCCATAAAGGGGTGCCCTACGTACTGAGGCAGCATGGCGATGCAGATAGCAAGAGCAACGCCAACGGCAGAGGTCGCGTTCGCGCCTAATCCGCGCCGTCACAGCTGGCTATCAGGTAACTTCGACGAGCAGACCGTGAATAATTGTCTTACCCTTGTCGCGGTTCGATCGTCGACACACGCGAGCCTCAGATCCCGAGCCGCATCAGATCTTCACCCCAGATCACCTTACCCTCGAAGACCTCCTGGATTTCATGGACGATCTGCTCCCGAATCCCCGGGTGATCGATCTGTGCGAGCAGGTGTGTCAGCACGAGCGTCTTGACGCCCGCGCGCTTTGCGATGATGGCGTTGTCGCGGTGATTGCCGCAGGCCGCGCGATACGCCGGCGTTGGCTCGGTGCCACTGAAATAGTGGTTCATGTGAATCAGGATGTCGCAGCCCTTTGCCAGTTCAACGATAGTGTCACTGGGCCCGCTATCGCCGGTGTAACAGATTGAGCCTTCCTTGGTATCAAGGCGGAAGGCGAGGCACTCGAGATAGGGCTGCACGTGCTGGGCGTGGCCGACCGTCACCTTCCAGCCGTTGCCCTCAACCACCGAGCTGGCGTGGATCTCGGTCACCCGCGGCGCCGGACGCTTCCGCGGCGACTTGCCTCCGCGCGCTTCGAAGACGTCGAGGCTGCTGCGATGCTCGACGCGCGCACGGATGTCCGGACCGTAGACGCCGTCCTGCCCGAATAACTGTTCCGTCATGCGGGCGATCGGGGGCGGGCCGTAGACCTGGAGGTCCGGAATCCGATCGGCGCCCTGGTCTCACCGCTGCAGCACCAGGCGCCCGTAGTCCATGCAGTGGTCGTAGTGAAGGTGCGTGAAGAACGCGTGGGTCACGTCGATGGTGCGGTGCCCGCTTTCGATCAGCCGGTGGTGCGCGCCGGGCCCGTGGTCCCACACGATCAGGTCGGTTCCGACTTCGATGAGGTAACCGGAACTCTGCCGCTCCATCGAGGGGGCAGGGGTGCCCGTGCCCAGCAGCGTAATGGTGAGGGGCCGGGGCTGAGGCAGCGGGGATGTGGGGGCCGGCTGTTGCACGCCGGCGGCCGTGACCGCCGCGGCTGGGGAGACCGCAAGCGTTGCGATGAAGTCTCTGCGGTTCAAGGAATGGTCCTTTCGGGGCGTCAGCCCGTAATCGCTTTGATCACCGCTTGCGGATCGCTCGAGGCGATCACGAGTCGATTGCCGGTCGCCAGGTAGCTGTAGCGAACGTTAATGTGCGCGTCGGCAATCCGCTGAAAGACTCGGGCCGCCGCGCCGGGTTCGTCCGCGACCGGCACCACCACGACGTCCTGCTCCTGCACTTCGCGAAACCCCGCCGCGGTGAGGCACTTCCGCGCGGCCGCCAGGTCGACGGCGAGGACGTGCACCACGCCGCCCATCTCGTTGTAGCCGTCGATGTTGATGCCGGCGGCGCTGACACACCCCAGGACCTTGGCCAGGACGCCAGGACGATCGTGGTCGTGGGTGACGGCAATGTCTGCGGCGACGTGGGGCTGATCGAGGTCTGCCATGGCCCTGATGATAACCTCGCCTCAGTGGCAAAAGACGACGAGATCGATGGCCTCTACCAGCTGCCGCTCGACGAGTTCACCCCCGCGCGCAACGCCCTCGCCAAGGACGCGGGCAAGGGTGCGCCCGAGATTAAACGCCTCGAAAAGCCCAAGGCCGCGGCCTGGGCCGTCAATCAGTTGTATTGGCGGGAACGGAAGCTCTACGACAGTTTGATCGCCGCGTCAGAACAGCTGCGCGCGGCGTATCGTCTGCAGCTGGCCGGCAAGTCCTCCGACGTCAAGAGCGCAGAGACGACCCATCGCGACCTGGTGAAGAAGGCGACGCAAGCCGCGCGCGAGATCCTGGAGGCGGCCGGAAACGCATCCGCCCCGGTGATGGAGGCGATCCGCGAAACCCTCGACACCTTGCCCGGCGCCGATCGGCCCGGGCGGCTGACGAAGCCGCTCAAGCGTACCGGCTTCGAGGCCCTGCAAGGCTTCACCGTGTCGGCCAGTCCGCGGCCGATCAAGACGAAGCCTCAGCCCGCCAAGAAAGAGCCTGCGGCGAGCGAGCTGACCGCGAAAGAGCGGAAGGCGAGCGAGGCGGAAGAGCGCGAGCGCAAGATGACCACCGAGCGGCTGCGCTTCGCCGAAGCGGCCGAGAGGGAAGCCGACGCCGCCCTCGAGCGGACCCGCCGCGCCGTCGAGCGCGCCCAGCGCATGCGCGAGCGGATCGAAGGCGAGTTGGCCGACGCCGCGGAAGCGGAGAAGAAGCTGCGTAAAGAGGAGACCGCTCGCGAGGGCGCGCACGAAAAGACGGTGGCGGAGCGCGAGCGGCTAGAGGAGTTAAGAGTTAAGAGTTAAGAGTTAAGAGTTAAGAGTTAAGAGTTAAGAGTTAAGAGTTAAGAGTTAAGAGTTAAGAGTTAAGAGTTAAGAGTTTAGGGTTAAGAGTTTAGGGTTAGCTCGATTTCTTTTCGGCAATTGCCCGTTTGATGAGCTCGACGGTACGGGTGGCGCGGGCTTCGACGATGGCGCGGGCCCATTCCTGCGACTGCTTCAAGTTCGAAATGTCCACGCCGTTGATGGTCGCCTTCTTCGCCGTCACGCGCGCGTCCCACCGGACTGAATTCGGATCGGTCAGCAGCATGTTCAACGTAATCCCCGGGCTGTCGTGCAAGCCATCGTCGGGCATCCCGTCTTTCGTGACGCCGAGACTGCGCAGCACATTCGGCGTGCCGGGAGGCGCGGTGTAATAGCCGGGAATGGTCGCCACAAACGCGCTGCCGGCAAACTGCGCGGTGAGCTTGTCGGCGACCGCTTTCTGGCCAGCCTGATTCCCGCCGCTGTCGCCGATGAAGATGATGTTCGTGAAGCCGTGCATCTTCAGGCTGGACGCGATATCGGTGAGGAGCGCCTGGAATGTTTCCTCGCGCAGGCTGATTGTCCCGGCGCTTCGCATGTGCCCGCTCGGTGGATCGATGCGGCCTTCGGGCACGAACTCGACGATCGGCGCGCACAAGGCGTTGCCCAGCTTGCGCGCAATCGCGTCGCAGTTCGTGCGCAGCACGTAGTTGTGCTTGCCGGTGACGAGCCACGGGCCGTTTGGTTCCATCCCGCCGGTCGGGATGATCGCCGTCGTCTTGCCTGCCTTGATCGCATCGCGGACGTCCATCCACGTCATTTCTTCGAGCCAGGTCGTGTTCGGCGCGGGCAATGGATTGGGCGCATCAGCGCAGTTGTAGGCGCTGTCGCGGCAGTCACCGCCGCCTCTCGATCGAGGATCGGGCGGCCGCTGCTGGCCGCCGGCAGGCGCCTGCGCGAACGACAGCGCAGTAATAAACGTGATGGCGGCAGCAATAACAACGGTCTTGGTCATGGCAGGCATTTTACGGGATTCACTGCCAAGGGGTCAGCCGGGGTCCCCGCCACGCGGACTTTGCGTGGTGGGGTGGAGACCCCTCGGCAATTCTCACTCGGGGTCAGACCCCCAATTCGCGTGTTCCAAGCGCGCTGGATGTGTGCCTAAATGACTCAGACCTGTTATGTATATGAAAATAAAGTAGTTACAGTAAAACTTGCCTCACTTGTGTGATGTTAATGTTCCATTAAGTCACATTGTGGCTTAAATTGCGTTCCGTTTCCTAACTGTAAGAGGCTCGTTAAACACAGTATTAAAATGACTTATATGCTTCATCTGCAAAACTGTCTGAGCGGCTACGAAATTGAATTTGAGTCCTCTAGATGTCTAAAGACGACAGTAAAAACCCTGTGTCGCGCTTCTGCGACCTGATGGGCGGCGCGATCTCAGTTGAAAGCGAGCTTGGTAAGGGATCCTGTTTCGTGGTGCGGTTGCCGGTCGAAATGGCCGACGTGGCCGAACCCGAAGTTCCGGCGTTTGCCGTCTAAGAGCCGAGACGCGCTGGCGAGGCGCCTCGAGCGGCGCGGCTATGAGGTGGTGGTCGCGACCGATGGCGTCGAAGCATTGACGTTGATCGATCAACAGCCCTTCGATCTGGTGTTGCTCGACGTCGAGATGCCTGGGATGAGCGGGCTCGAGGTGCTCGGCCAGATCCGGCTGCGCCACTCGCGCACGCACCTGCCGGTGATCATGGTCACCGCCAGGAGCGCAGGCGAAGACATCGTCGAAGCCTTCCGGCTCGGTGCCAACGACTACGTCACCAAGCCGGTTGACTTTCCGGTCGCGGTCGCGCGGATCGCCACGCATCTGTCTCACAAATGGCTGGTCGAGGACCTGCGCGACAGCGAGGAGCGTTACGCGCTCGCGCTGCACGGCGCGAATGATGGCTTGTGGGACTGGAACCTCGTCACCAACGCGGTGCACTGGTCGACTCGCTGGAAGGCGATGCTCGGCTACGGCGAATCGGGGATCAGCGACGATCCCGAAGAGTGGTTCAGGCGCGTGCATCCGGAAGACATCGGGCACGTCAAGGAGGCGCTCGAACAGCACCTGGCCAGCGGATCCGGTCACTACGAATGCGAACATCGCCTGCTGCATCGGGATGAGACCTACCGCTGGGTCCGCTGCCGGGGCGCCGCCGTCAGGAGCGCTGGTGGCGTCGCGACGCGGCTGGCAGGCTCATTCACCGATGTCACCGACGCGAAACTGGCCGACCCGCTCACGGGGTTGCCGAACCGGCTGCTGTTTGTCGACCTCGTCGACCGCGCCATCAAGCGCACTGAGCGCCGGGCGGAGTATGTGTTCGGGCTGCTCGTGCTGGGGCTCGATCGCTTCAAAGTCGTGCAAGACAGCCTTGGGCCGCTCGCGGCCGATCGCCTGATCGTGGCGGTGGCGCGTCGCCTGCAAACCAGCCTGCGCGCCACCGACGTCGTCACGCGAGACGAGCCGGGCTACACGCTGGCGCGGCTCGACGGCAACGAGTTCAACGTGATGCTCGACGACATCACCGACGTCCGCGACGCGGTGCGGGTGGCCACGCGGCTGCGGCGGGCGCTCGAAGCGCCGTTTGACGTCGACGGCCACCAGGTATTCGTGTCGGCGACGATGGGGATTGCGATCAGCACGACCGGCTATACGCGGGCCGACGAAATCCTGCGGGATGCAGCGGTCGCGCTCAATCGCGCCATCGCCTCCGGAACACTGTCCTACGAAATCTTCGATCCCGCCATGCGGCAGCGCGCGTTGTCGCGGCTGCAAGTGGAAACCGATCTGCGCAAAGCGATCGACAATCGCGAATTCGAGCTGCACTACCAGCCGATCATCTCGCTGCCGACTGGCCGCATTGCCGGGTTCGAAGCGCTGGCGCGCTGGCGGCATCCGGTGCGGGGGCTCCTCAGCCCGGCGGAGTTCATCCCGATCGCCGAAGACACCGGCATGATCGTCGACCTGGGCCGGCTGACGCTGGCGGAATCATGCCGGCAGATGGCTGTGTGGCTAACGCAGTTTGGCCCGGCCGCACCGCGCTTCATGTGCGCGAACCTCTCGAGCAAGGAGTTCGCCGATACCGAGCTGATGAAGGGCGTCGGCAACATCCTCGAGATCGCCGGTCTCGGCTCCTCGCACCTCAAGCTGGAGATCACCGAAAGCGCGTTCATCAACGACGTGCCGGCGGCGCAGGTCACGCTGAAGCGCGCACAGTCCATGGGCATCGAGTGCAGCCTGGATGACTTCGGCACCGGCTATTCATCGCTCAGTTACCTCCATCGCCTTGAGGTGGCCACCGTCAAGGTGGACCGATCGTTTGTGGGTGAGATGGGTGTCGGGCGCAGCGGCTCGGCGATGGTTCGTTCCATCGTCGCGCTGGCGCATACCCTCGGCTTGAGTGTCGTGGCCGAAGGCGTCGAGACCGCCGAGCAGTTTGCCGAGCTGCGCAAGGTCGGCTGCGAATACGCGCAAGGGTTTTACCTATCGCAGCCCGTCGATGCCGAGGCAGCTGGACTGTTGATCGCCGCGCAACCGTGGGAAACCGTTTCTTGCGCCAGGCGCGCATATAACTAAGAAATGGATAAGAACACGTGAACAAGTTGGTCCGTAGTTAGTAAGCAGAAGGCTCAGAAAGCGGATTGACTCCGCCTGAGCTAAGCGTTAGTGTTGAAGGTTGAATATGACAGTTTACCGACGCTTCACAATCTCGCTTGCCGCTGCATGCGCGCTCGTCTTATGGCTGGGCTCGCCGGCGGGACTGGCGCGCGCGCCGCAGGCCGGCGTTCACCTGACGCCGAGCGGCTACCGGGTGCCGGTGTACGGCATGTCGCGAGTCAAAGCGGCTGACGGCTCGTTCTCGAACGAGTGCGTGCGCCTCAACGACCCGCAGATTGAATCGCTCCGATTCGGCCGCTCGGTGAGCCGCGCGATGGCGCGCTGGTCGCCGCAGGCGACGGTGCAGGCCGTGGGCGACCCGGTCAAGGCGACCTTCAAGATCCTCTACACCGACGCCGCGGGCGCAGGGTTCAACGATGCGCGCGATGGCGCCGCTCGCAAGCGGGCGCTGGAAGCGTCGGTTGCCGCGTGGTCGAAAGTCCTGCAGGGCACCGTCGAGATCGTGATCCAGGCCCGCATGGAAGCGCCGAAAGATGGCAAGAGCCAGATGCTGGCGTCGGCGGGCCCGGTCGATTTGGTCGGCCTCGAGAACATCGGCGTGGCCACCGCGCTGGCGTCGCAGATGCTGGATCTTGACGTGAGGAACGAGCTTGGCAACGAGGCCGACATCGAGATCGTGTTCAGTCCAGACATCGATTGGGACTACTCGGTCAACGGCGCCGCGGCGCGCGACAGGGCGAGCTTCGTCTACGTCACCATCCACGAGATCGCTCACGGCCTCGGCTTCATCGACAGCTTCGTCTCCGAGACGGGCGAGCTGCTGAACCCGATTCCATTCTCCTATGACGTGTTCGTCAACCGCGGCTCAGGCCGCGCCAACAAGGTGACCGATCACGCAGCGGAAGAGCGCAAGCGCGACCTGATCAGCCGGGACCTGTTCTTCTCTGGACCGAAGTCAATCGAGGCCAGCAAGAAGTCGATCCGTCCGGGGCCGATGGTCAAGCTCTACGCGCCCGATCCCTACGAGTCCGGTTCGAGCATCGCCCACGTCGATCAGGAAACCTATTCCGATTTCAAAACCGGCCTGATGACGCCGCGCGACTTCGGCTCCGGCACCGACAAGATCGACATCCTCACGCTCGGCATCATGGCAGACATGGGCTACAAGCTCGTGGCCGAGGCCGTGACCGCCAGAGTGAAGCAGTAAGAAAACAGGAGATCAGGACACCAGGAGAATATGTTTCTCCTGATCTCCTAGTCTCCTGTGAAGTCCTCTTTATCTCCGGACTCCCGAATATTCCAGCATCTGCTTCGTCAGATCCATCGGGTACGAGATCGTCACGTCCGTCAGCTTCCCGTCCGCGCCCTTGACCGGCGTGAGCTTCGGCATCACGAAACCCGAATAGGACGGCAGGTTCAGGGCCTGCACGCGGGAGACGATCTGGTCGCGCAGCTTCGGATCGAAGTGCACGCCGTAGGCATCGAATAGCTTCTTGGCCGGCGCATAGTCGCCTTCCGACTTGATGCGCTGCACATCCGACAACAACCGGCCGACGCCCTCGCGGAACGCCTTCGGATCCACCATCACCAGATAGCTCTTGCCGTCGCGCGTCCGCTCTTCGATCGCCTTGGTGTTGGCGACCAGCCAGCGGACGATCATCTGCCGGTTGCGCATGTGGTCTTCTTCGATCTGCGTGCCTTCACGAATGCGCCGCAGCTGCACCAGCGCGTTGCGGGTGTACGACTCGTACTCGGCCCGGACGATGTTGTCGTGATCGGCGGCGGGGATGATGCCGAGCTCCACCAGCTTGGGATCCGCGAGGAAGTAGAGTCCGATCAGGTCGGCGCGGCCTTCCTCGAGCGCCGAGAACTGTTCCTTGATCAGGGCCTGGGGATTCTCCTTGCCCGGCGCCTGACGTCCCGACGCATGTCCGATCACTTCGTGCATGTCGGTGGTGAGCGACGCGCCCAGCTCGGAGAACTTCGTGGCGCGCCCGGCTTCTTCGGGCGTCCAGCTGAACTCGCTGCGCATCGTGCCGGGCGTCGCGCGATTCGAGGCGTCGGTCACGTTCGACAGCGCCACCGACTTGCTGCCGTATTTCTCGCGGATCGCCTGATCGTTCGGCAGGTTGATGCCGATCGGCGTCACCGGGCCGGAGTCGCCGGTCTCGACCACGACGTCGATGGCGTTGGCGACAATGCCTTGCACGCTGGGCTTACGGTACTTGGCATCCCACGGCATGTGATCCTCGAACCACTGCGCGTTGGCCGCCAGCGTCTTGATGCGGCCGGTCTTCTCCTGGTTGACGTAGAACACCAGCGCCTCCCAGGCACCCTTGGTGCCGCGCGGATCGAGGTAGACCTCGATGAAGCCGTTGATGGTGTCGACCGGCGACGCCTTGTCTTCGACCCACGCGATGTCGTACGCCTCGCGATCGGCGACCTCGCCGGTGCGATAGAACCTGGCCAGGGCGGCCAGCGCCTTCGCCGTCGGCGGCTCGGCAAACGGCAGCGCCGCCTCGAGGTGCTTCACGATGTCGGTGATGTACGATCCGTACTTGCCGTCGATGCGATAGACCTCTTCGACCAGCTTGCCGTTCTGCTTGGCGAGCCGCGAGTTCAGGCCGTACTGTTCGGTGAAGCCCTTCAGGTCGGCGAGGCTGACACCCAGGTACAGATTGTTGGCGCTGGCCTGGAGAATGTCCTTGCCGGGCGGCGGATTCTTGTTGGTGACAATCGGGTCGACAGCAGGGTCGAAGAACATCGGCTGCAGCCGCGCGAGCATCGCGTCGAGCGATTCGCCGGCCGGCGGCGTGAACGTGCCGCCGCTGGCCGCCGACGCTTTGGCCGCGGCGGCAAACGCCTGCGGCGTGCACGTCAGCACGAACTTGCGCGCCGTCAGGTTGTTGTAGGGACCGTTATTGAGCCAGAACAGCTTCGTGTAGCGCTGCACGTCGGTGAGGGTCGCGGCATCGACACCCTGGGGGTGCGCGACGATCTGTTCGATCACGCCCCGCATTTCGAGCGCGTTGCTGTGTTTCTGATCGATGAAGATGTCGCGCCCGGCGAGCGCGGCCTCGTAGAGGTGCCAGATCAGCGTCTTCTCTTTGAGCGGCAGGGCGGAGAACCCGTCCGCATACAACTGCACCACCGACGCGTCGTCGACTCGTTCGAGCAGATACTTGCGATCGGCGGGGGGTGTTGCTGGAGCGGCGGCCGGCGGGGCCGGAGACGGACTCTGGGACGGTTGCGGGCTGGAACACGCGGCCAGCGCCAGCAGAGGCAGGGTGAGCAGTCGATGCGTTCTCATTCTGCTAGGGTATAGTTAACCGGAGGGCGGCGCTAGAGTTCCGCCCTACATTTTCAAAGGACAACACCCATGCGTCTCGTTTACGGTTCCGCTTTCGCAGTCGCGCTCGCTCTGTGTAGCTCCTCGCTCATTGGAGCGCAGGCTCCCGCTCAGCCCGATGGCGCCGTCGCCATCAAAGACGGCGGCATCTTCGCCAAGGGATGGGCCGGGAAGATCGATGATCAGGAGACCAAGGCTGGCCAGGTCCTGAACAACTCGAGGCTGACCCAGAAGGGCGCTGACCTCGAAGTGCGGACCGGGCCCGCGGTGACCTACTGGAACCCGGCCAACAAGGCGGCCGGCAACTACACGGTGAAGGCCACGTTCACCGAGTCCAACTACATGGGCCTGATGAACCACCCGCATCCGTATGGCATCGTCATCGCGGGCAACGACCTCGGGACGGATCTGCAGAGCTTCATCTACTGCTCGGCCTACGGCAACGGCACCTTCATCGTTCGCGGCATGGGCCCGGCGCCGTTTGCCGTCAGCGAGCGCAAGCCTGTGCCGCACGATGCCATCGCCAAGGCCGCCGGCAAGGGCTCGGCCGTGACGCAGGAAATCGCGATGTCCGTGAAGGGCGACAAGATCGAATGCGCGGTCAACGGCACTGTCGTTGGCAGCTACGACAAGGCCGCGGTCGTTACCGCCGGCAAGTTGAAGACCACCGACGGCGTCTACGGCATCCGCTTCGCGCACAACACCGAGGCCAGCGTCAAAGGCCTCTCGATGACGAAGCAGTAATCCGCCTACGCGCGAACGCTTCGGCGGGACAGGCCTCGCTGGCGTACACACGAAGGGCGGGATCCTCACGGGTCCCGCCCTTTTCTTGTTGCGTGGCGACAAACCTTTAGGTTTGTCGTTAGACCAGATTGGTCTGATTCGTCTTCAGCGCATTCGCGAGGTTGGTCAGCGCGAGCTCGACCAGCTTGCGCGACGTCGCGACGTTCATGCGCATGTGGTTGGCGCCGCCCGTGCCGTACGACGCGCCCTGGTTCATGTGAACCTTAGCCGTCTTGACGAAGTAGCGCTCCACCATCTGCTCCGGCGTCAACGACGGGGCGCCGGCCGGCTTGGTGCGGTTGTGCTCGGCGGCGAGCGCCTTCGAGTTGATCTTGTCGGCGACCGCCGTGACGTCGAGCCACGCCAGGTAGGTGCCCTCGGGCTTCACATACTTGATCGACGGGATGTTGGCCGCGATGAACTTCGCCACGAAGTCGTGGTTGCCGTCGATGTACTCAACACACTGGTTGAGCCAGTCTTCGCCGCCGGTGACCGCCGCCTGGCTGGCGATGATGCCCATGGTATTGAGGTCGGCGCGGTGATTGACCTTGACGCGCGCCAGCAGGTCGGGGTTCGTCGAGTAGTACCACGCGACCTTGTGCGCCGCCAGGCCGAACGACTTGCTGGCCGCTTTGAACGTCAGGCTGTTGTTGACAATCGCCTTGTTCGGGAGGCTGGCAAACGGCGTGTAGTTGTGGCCCTTGGTGACCCAGTCGCAGTGGATTTCGTCGGCGAGCACCACGACGCGATGCTTCAGGCAGATCTCGCCGATGCGAGTGAGGTCTTCGGCCGACCAGCAATTACCGGTCGGGTTCTGCGGGTTGCACAGGATGAACGAGTGGGTGTCGAGGCTGATGCGGCGCTCGAACTCGTCGAAGTCCATCGAGAACTTGCCGTTTGCGACTTTGAGCGGCACGTCTTCGGCCTTCGTCCCCGTGAAGGTGAGGTCGGAGTAGAAGCCGTTGTAGGTCGGCGTCTGCAACAGCACCTTGCTGCCGCGCGGCGAGAAGGTCAGTAGCGCGGCGATCAACGCCGGATGCACCCCGGCAGAAAGCACCATCGTGTCCGGGTCGATGTCGACGCCGTAACGCTTCTTGTTCCAGGCGGCGACCGCGTTGGTCAGGGCCGGCGTGGCCTTGCCCATGTCGAGGTAGCCCCAGTTTTCGTGCGTCATCCGGGCCTGCAGCGCCTCGGTGATGGCGGGCGCGGCCCTGAAGTCCATGTCGGCAATGCCCATCCCGACCTGGACGCTGTCTTTGCCGTAGTTTCTGATCTGCTGATCGAACTTGGTCGAATCGGTCCCGAAACGGTTGTAGACGGTATCGAAGTCGTACTTCCCGTTTGACGGCTGCAGGCTGGTGCCCGCGGCTGCGGCCGCGGCGGCGGCCAGGGGAGTGCTCGATCCAACGGCGCCTGCCAGGGCCGTGAATCCCGCGTTCCTGAGAAATGATCTGCGGTTCAGTCCATCGGTTCGTGACATGCGTGGGCCCTCAGGCGGAAATACTACACCCGCGGGCGAAGGAATTGCTACTTCTTCATCTTGGACACGTCAGGCACGTCTTCGCCCAGCGCGGTGGCGAGGTCGATCTGGTGTTCCTGTTCCTGTCGCAAGATCTCGCGAATCTCTTCGGCCATCGCGAACTCGCCGAGCGCCTCGCACTGCCGGACGCGCTCGCGGTAGGCGCGGATGGTATTGTTCTCGTTCTGCAAGTCGGCCCGCAGCATCTCCTTGGCGTCTTCGGTGAGCTTCACCGGCAACGCGGTGGCGTTTGGCATGCCGCCGAGATAATCGATCTGCTTGGCGATGGTCAGCGCATGGGCGAGCTCTTCGCCGGCGTGCACCTCGAGCTCCTTCGCGATCGCCATGTAGGCCGCGCCCTTGAGCGCCTGCGAGTACACCACGTACGCCAGGATGGCCTGGTACTCGCGCGACAGGTCTTCTTGCAGGCCCTTCAGCAACTGCTCGCGCGTGGCGGCGCCCGTCTTGTTGTCCTTGCCCATCGTTACCCTCTCACGTAGTTGTTGAAGTGGGCGATGGTCCGCTGCCACGCGAGCTTGGCGGCCGCCGCGTCGTAACGAGGCGTGGTGTCGTTGTTGAAGCCGTGCTGCGTGCCGGCGTAGATGTAGCCTTCGTAGCGCACGTTGTTGGCCTTGAGCGCGGCTTCCCACGCCGGCCAGCCGGCGTTGATGCGCTCGTCGGTGCCCGCGTAGTTGACGAGCATGGCCGCCTTGATCTTCGCGGTGTCTTCCGCCGTCGGCTGGCCGCCGTAGAACGGCACGCCGGCGCTCAGGTCGGCGCCGAGCCGCGCCGCGAGCATGCTCACCACGCCGCCGCCGTAGCAGAACCCGACCGCGCCGATCTTGCCGGTGCAGTCCGCGCGCGTCTTCAGGTAGTTCGCGGCCGCGACGAAGTCTTCGCGGGTCTTGGGCTGTTCGAGCTTGGGGAACAGCTCGCGCGCCTTTTCTTCGTCGCCGGGGTAGCCGCCAAGTGGCGTCAGCGCGTCAGGCGCGAGCGCCATGAAGTTGTCGAGCGCCAGCCGGCGCGCGATGTCTTCGATGTGCGGATTGAGGCCCCGGTTCTCGTGCACCACCACAATGCCCGGCAGCTTGCCGGTGGCGTTGGCGGGGCGGGTGAGGTACGCCTTGATCTTGCCGTAGCCGTTGGGCGAGGCGATCTCGACCCATTCGGTCTTGAGGCGCTTGTCGTCTTTCGGGACCTGCTGGGCCTCGGCGAACTTGGGGCTGAGCGAGTCGAGCAGCATGCCGGCGGTCACGCCGCCGATGGCGAACTTCGTCGCGCGATCGAGAAAGCCGCGGCGATCGATGGCGCCGTGCACGTACTGGTCAAAAATGAGGAGCAGTTCCTGATCGAAATCCTGCGTGGTCTTGCGTTCCATGTGGGGCCTCCGGCGGCTGCAGAGTTCAGATTGACGAGTTTAGAGTGTCGCGAGCCGCCTGACAAGGATGGTGACGGGATCGCACATCTTGACGGGATCGCACTACTTGACGGGACCACAATCCTTGACGGGAACGCAATCCTTGACGGGATCCTGCTAAGCAAGATCCAGGCAGGTAGTACCGCTGAACTCATCCTTTCTGCCGCCGATACGGTCGAATGTTGATGATGAGCTTCGCTCAGGCGCTCGCGAAAGGGATGGCGTCCCCGAGGGTAACTAACGACGTGTTTAGGCGGCGGGGCCGGTTTCAGCGGGCGGCGTGACGGAGGGGCGAGGAGCATCGGCCAGCCTTTTAAAGGACGACAGAGGCACGTCGTTCGGCCGGGGGCGAGGGGTTTACCCCGGCCAACGTTGGCCTCATCTGTCAGAATATGGGTATGCTGAATTTTCAAGCTGGTCTTGCCAGACGCCCGGCAAAGACAGAGCGATCCCTACCGAACGGAGCACCAGAATGAGACTCGGCGCTGCTGCAGTTGTGTTCGTCGTGCTCGGCGCGGTAGCAAGCGCTGACACGATCACCCGAGAAGACTTCAGATGCAACTATTCACGGAAGTTCGAGTGCTCCTCGTTGTTGGAATGTCAGACCAGCCCAATTGGCTCGTCGTATTTATTGGTTCCTCATGTTGACGACCTGTATGGAGACACCATTGGTGCAGGCATCGTTTCGAAATTGCCTTCGATTCGGCGTTGCGATGAAAAGGGATGCTCTGCGGTGGAAGTAAGCGCCACCATGAATGGAGCCTTCATCAACGTGACGAAACCAGACGGTACCTACTTTCTGAAAATTTCAACTGTGGACCTCGGCAAGGGTACTGAAATTGGAGACTTCGTCGAGGTCACATTGTCGGTTCTTGGGCACAATCACATACTTCGGATCGTGTCGAGCGATTGTGAAATAGCTTGAGCGCCGAGGATGTCGCCCGCGCTGTACAGGTGGTGGCGGCCCGAGGGGAAGGTGATACTCGGCGCGATCTCTCTTAGCAAGATCCCGTCAAGAATTGTCGTCCCGTCAAGAAGTGTTATCCCGTCAGGTGTTGCCGTCCCGGCAAGGATCAGTTAAGCGTCCAGAGGGTTATGGAGTTGAGATCCTTGACGAACACGCGCTGGCCCGACAGCACGGGCTGGGCCCACGTCGCGCTGTTGGCGACGTTGTAGCGGCGCAGGATCTCGAACTGTTTCGGGTTGCCGCGCGCCACGATCAGCTGCGCGTCGGCTTGCAGCGCCAACCACACGTCGCCGGCGCGCACCACCGCGGCGTTCTCGGCCTGGCGCCCCTCGGATAACCACAGCGTCTGGCCGGTGTTCGCGTCGACGCCGAAGAACTGGCCGCTGTTGCGCGCCGAAAATCCGAACAGCGTGGTGCCGACCACCACGCCGGTGCTCATGTCCATCGTGACGTCGTTGTTTTCCCACACGTTCTCGGACACCCATTGATCGCCGCGCTTCATCACGCGAAACGCCGTGACCGGCAGGCCGAGGCCGGAAATGATCACCGTCTGGCCATGAAGAATCGGAGTGGCGGCGTTGCGTGTGGCGCGAACCGAATACGGCCGCTTCCACAGCAGCTCACCGCCGGCGGCCGAGACACCGACGAGATTGTCCTGCGTGACCGTGACCACCTGCCTGGTGCCGCCGAGCTCGGCGACCACCGGCGATCCGTAGGCCGGGCCGTCGCCGTTCCAGCTCCACTTCACGTCGCCAGTGCGGGCGTCGAATGCGGTCAGCGCGCCGTTACTATGCCCGCCCACGTGCACGATCACCAGGCCGCGATCGACCAGCGGCGACATTGCCGTGTGATAGAGCGGCTCGACCAGCGGCGAGGGCTTCTGCCACAGCAGCTTGCCGCTTGCGGCATCAAACGCCGTCACCATACCGCTCATGCCGAGCGTGTAGAGCCGGCCGTCCGCAAAGGTCGGCGTCGACTTCGGCCCGGTGCCGTGCGTTCGCGTGGCCGCCGGGTTGGGCTTGTAGGCCGCGACGTACTTCGTTTCCCAGATCGTCTTGCCGGTCGCGGCGTCGAGCGCGCGCATGACCTCGCTGTCGTCCTGTCGCGAGAATGCGAAGACCCGATCGCCGACGATGATGGGAGCCGAGTAGCCGAGGCCGACCTCGACCTTCCAGCGCTCGGTGAGCCGCTCGGGCCACGTGGCGGGTGGCGTGAACGATGCCGCGCCGTCACGCTGTGCGCCGCGCCATTGCGGCCAGTCGGTATTGGGCCGCTGTGCCGCCGCCGGTGCGAGACCGCACACCACGAGCGTCACGACGAGAGCAACGGTGGGACGCGCCATTACTTGGGCTGCGGCACGATGCGGAGGTACGGCTTCGGCGCCTTCCAGCCTTGCGGATATTTCTGCCTGGCCTCGTCTTCGCCCACGGCCGGCAGGATGATCACGTCCTCGCCGTTCTTCCAGTTCACCGGCGTGGCGACCTTGTGCTTCGCCGTGAGCTGCATCGAATCGATCACCCGCAGCACCTCGTCGAAGTTGCGGCCGGTGCTCATCGGGTACGACAGCACCAGCTTGATCTTCTTGTCGGGGCCGATCACGTAGACGTTTCTGACCGTCGCGTTGTCGGCGGCGGTGCGGCCTTCGCACGTTTCGCCGGCGGTCGCCGGCAGCATGCCGTACAACTTGGCGACCTGGAGGTCGGTGTCGCCGATCATCGGGTAGTTGGGCGCCGTGCCCTGCGTTTCGGCGATGTCTTTCGCCCACCTTTCATGCTTATCGACCGGATCGATGCTGAGCCCGATCACTTTCACGTGGCGCTTGTCGAAGTCGGGCTTGATCCGCGCCATGTAGCCGAGCTCGGTCGTGCACACCGGCGTGAAGTCCTTGGGATGGGAAAACATCACCCCCCAGGAATTACCGAGCCAGTCGTGGAATTTGATCGGGCCCTCCGTGGTTTGGGCCTGGAAGTCGGGGGCATCGCTGCCGATGGGCAAGGGGCCGCTCATAATACGCTCCGAATCTGTTGGTCTGTTGATCTGGTGAGGGATTGATCTGATCGGTTGAACTACTGACCTGGTGATCTTCCGCCGGCAAGCGCCGATCGGTCAACCGATCCTGAGGTCATTAGATCTCAGAATCGGTCACCCGATCAACAGCTCACCAGATCAACAGATGCGCGTCACTTTACTGGCCTGGGGGCCGCGGCACCGCGGTGCGGGCGCCGGAATCGCTGCCAGAGCTGCTGCTGCCGCCGCTGCTCCCGCTCGAATACCCCTGGGAGGACGCGCCACTCGTGCCGCCGCCCGAAGACGAGGAGCCGCCGCCGTTATCGTGCGCGGCGCCGTTGCCGACGTTGCCGCTGCGGATGGGTGACGGCTCGGCTTCGCGCGGCCGCACCTGCGTGTAACCGCGGCCGTTGACGACGCGTCCTTCCGTCGAGGGCGTCGCCGATACCGCGTTCGGGTCCAGCGCGACCCAACCGCCGCCGTACGTGCTGTAGCCCGGATAGAAGTTGCCGTAGTTGTTGTTGTAATAGCTGTTGTAGCCGTAGCCATACGGCGCGTAGAAGGATCCGCACGGCGAGTAGTAGCTGCGGTAGCCGCTATAGGGTGAGTAGCAGTCGGACATCGACGAGAACGCGAGGGGCGACATGAACGGATCGTACCAGCCGCCGCCCATCGAGATGCCCGACGGGGCATACGATCCGGCGCCGGCGCGCTGCACGACGAAGCGCTTCGGATAAGTGAGCGCGACCATCAAGTCGATCACCGGCTCGGGGACGCCGGCGTCATCCATCGCCACGAGGTTCCGCCGGTTCAGATCGTAAGACCCGCTGTCTTCTGAAATCGCGGCTTGCACGGCGTCGGCCGGCAACTTGGCGCTCGCCTCGATCACGTCATTGACGTTCCAGTCCGTAGCGGTCGCCGGCGGCGCCTCCGCCAGCATGCGTGCCGACGGCATCGGCGCGCGGGACCCGTCGGCCAGGTTCTGATCGAGCGCGCGGCGATAGCGTTGCACGCGCACGCTCTTCGTCGGTCCGCCCTCCACCAACTGCACGTTCACCCAGGCCGGGCCCTTCGTCAGGAACGTCACGCTTGACACCTTGCGCGCCGGGTCTTTGCCGCACATGACGTCGGTCACGCGGAAGACGCGGAGGCCGTCATTCGACCACTCGGAGCGCTCGGTGCCCTTGCACTCGGGATCCGAGATGGGACGCGCCACGCCGTCGGGAACGATCACCTCGTCGAGGCCGCGTTGCGTGCCCACCAGCGTCTGCAGCTTGACGCCCTGTTTGTCGTCGGGTGTGATGCAGACGCGGGCGCCCGTGCCCACCAGATCGTCTTCGAGGCGCCAGCAGCCGAGCCAATGCGCGAACCGCGCATCGGTCTGCGCCGTGGCCGCCGCCGGCGTCGCCGGAGCGCTGCGAGTGATCTGTGCTTGTGCCACCGCCGCCGAGGCTTCGGTGCTCAAGCCCGCCGCCATTGTCATCGCCAGTAGAAATGTGATGCTCATAATCGTTCTCTCTGATTTTCTCGAACGCTAGAACGCGTAATGGAAGCCGGCGCCGAACCGGAAACCCTTCAAGTCGATCGGATCGAAATCCACGAAGTCTCTGTCGAGCGCCGCCGAGCTCCAGGTATAGCGGCCTTCGAGCGACATGAACACGCGGTTGAAGAGGTGGATGTCGGTGCCGCCCGCTGCGTACGCGCTCGGCGTCCACCCGGCGGATCGGAACGTGCTGGTGAACACGTGGCTATCCGCAAAATCGACGAAGTCGCCGACCTGTTCGAAGTCGTAGCGCAAGATGCCGCCACCCGCGCCGACATACGGGGTCAGCTTGCTCGGGATCCAGGCAAAACGGCTCACCCGGCGGCCTGCCGGCAACAGCGCGAATTTCACGCCCGCCGAAACCGCCTGCTCCTTGAGCGAGGTCGTCTGTTCGATCGGCAGCAGCTTGTTGTCGACGAAGTCCCGGTACTCGGACCCTTGCCTCATCATGCTGCCTTCGAAGCCCATCGTCACATCCACGCGCGGCGCGACGTTGATCGACAGGTCGAGGCCGAAGCCCGGCCGGTTGAACGCGGAGCGCTCGATCGTCAACTGATCGGTGACGAAGTCGAAGATGTCGCTGCCCGCGCTGGCGAAGACCCAATTGCCACGAAGGCCGACGGTGACGCGCGGCCGACCCAGGAAGAAGTCCGCGCTCGACGGTGGACGGATGCTGGGTGCGCCGGGATTCTGATCGTCGGAAGCTGCGCTCACGGGTAGCGCGCTGGCGGCGAGGAGGAGGACTGCGCACACACTCAAACAAGGACCACGGAAGCGATGGCCGATGTGAGTCATAGCTGTTACCTCGAGGGGCCGGCAGCCTGCTGGCGAAGGCGCCTGCCGTAGCCCTAAGAATAGCAGGAATTCCGGTCATCCTGCGTATGACTTAGGCGGACCTATTTGAGCGTAAAAGTCAGTTCGATGGTGATTTGGACCGGGACCGGTTTGCCGTCCTTCTTCCCGGGCTCGAATTTCCACTCGCGGGTGGCCTTCACGGCCTGGTCGTCGAGGCCGTATTCCTTGTCGAGGGAACGGCTGACTTCGACCTCGCCCACGTCCCCCTTTTCAGTGACGACCGCGAGCAACCAGACCGAGCCTTGGATTTTCTGCTCCATAGCGGCGGGCGTGTATACGGGCTTCACTTCCTTGATGACGCGCGGGAGGGTGACGCCCTTGCCGGGTTTGAAGACCTCGGTGTTCTGCGCCGCGAGGGTAGTGGCGGCGACGGCGACGGCGACGACTACGGCGAACACGCGGCGCGACATAGGGACCTCCAATGTGATCAAGGCGTGCGACTGTGCCAGATGTGTAGACGTCGTGAAACCCCAACCGGCCGTCGAGGCCATTGGCCGGGCTGCTCAAGCGGCAGCCGGCACCTTGATGCGCAGGATCACGACCGCTCCCACGACGAGTACCGCGGCGAGCAGCAGGAGACCGCTGGTAAATCCGCCGGTTGCTTCGCGCACCCAGCCGACGACGAACGGGCCGACGAACCCGCCCAGGTTGCCGATCGAGTTCACCAGCGCGATCCCGCCGGCCGCCGCGGTGCCGCGCAGCAATGCCGGCGGCAGCGTCCAATACGGTCCGAGTGTTCCCCAGATGCCGAAGGCCGCGATCGAAAGCGTGAACAGCGACATCGCCGCGGTCGCCGGCGCCAGCACGGTCAAGACGAAACCGGCAGCGCCGATCAGCATCGGCCCGGCCACGTGCCAGCGCCGCTCGCCGGTGCGATCCGAATGCACGCCGATGGTCACCATGCCAATGGTGGCCGCGACGTAGGGAATCGCCGACAGCAGCACCACCGTCGCAGAGCTCAGCGTCCCGGTCGCTTGCACGATCTGCGGCAGCCAGAAGCTCACACCATAGAAGGCGATCACGATGCAGAAGTACGGCACCGACAGCGCCCACAAGCGGCTGCTGCGAATCGCCGCGCCGAAGGTCACGAATGTCTCGGGTGTGTGCTCTCGCTCTTGCGCCATCTTCTGTGACAGCCACGCTCGCTCCTCAGCCGAGAGCCAGGCGGCATCCTCAGGTTTCTCGGTGAGGCGCGACAGCACCACCGGCGCGAGCAAGACGGCCGGTAACCCCTCGATAATGAAGAGCCATTGCCAGCCGTGCAGGCCAAGCGTGCCGTCGAGTTGCAACAGCGCGCTCGACAACGGCGCGCCGATCACGCCGGCCATGGCGGTGGCCGTCATGAACAACGCCACCGTCCGCGCCCGCTCGCGCGCGGGGAACCAGTTGGTGAGGTAGAACAAGAGCCCTGGAAAGAAGCCGGCCTCGGCCGCGCCCAAGAGAAACCGCAGCACGTAAAACATCGCCGCGCTGTTCACGAAGATCATCGCGGTCGAGACCAGTCCCCACGTCACCATGATCCGCGCGATCCAGACGCGCGCGCCGACGCGGGCGAGGATCAGATTGCTGGGAACCTCGAGCAGGGTATAGCTGAGAAAGAAGATGCCCGAGCCAAAACCGTACACCGCGGCGCTGAAGCCGAGCTGCTCGTTCATGTCGATCGCCGCAAACCCGACGTTCACGCGATCGAGATACGCGACGACATACAGCAGGAAGAGAAAGGGGATGATCCGCCAGCGGACCTTGGCGAGCGCGGTGGTTTCAGGCACTGCGGGAGATTACCCGGAACCTCTCAGTTACTGCCACCGTAGACTGTCGTAGCCATGGACCGACTGCTACAAGATCTCCGTTTTGCCTTCCGGCTGCTCTGGAAAGACCGCAGCTTCGCGGTCACGACCATCGCCACCCTCGCGCTGTGCCTGGCGGCCAACGTCGCCATTTTCGCGATTGTGGACGGCGTGCTGCTGAAGCCGCTGCCGTTTGCGGAGCCGGATCGGCTGGTCCGCATCTACAACAAATACCCGGGCGCCGGTGTCGCCATTGCCGATAACGGCGTGCCCGATTACTTCGATCGGCTGCGCGACATGCGCGCGCTCGAGAGCATCGCGATGTACCGGCAGGCGGGCGTGACCATGAGCGGCAGCGGGCTGCCGGATGCCGAACGCATTCAATCGATGATGGTCACGCCGTCGTTCTTCCGGCTGTTGCGGGTGCAGCCGCTGCGCGGCCAGCTCTTTGCCGACGAGCACGGCGAGATCGGCCGCGAGAAGGTCGTGGTCCTTACCTATGGGTTCTGGCAGCGCGTGCTCGGCGGGCGGGACGAGGCGATCGGGCAGGACGTGCGACTGGGCGGCGAGCCGTACCGCGTGATCGGCATTCTGCCGCAAGGTTTCAAGTTCATCGATCCGGCGGTGCAGCTGATGCGCCCGGCGGCGTTCAGCGCGCAAGAGAAATCAGACGACTCACGCCACAGCAACAATTGGCAGCAGTTCGGCCGCCTCGCGCCGGGCGCCACGATCGAACAGGCGCAGAGCCAGGTCGATGCGATCAATGCCGCCAACCTGGACCGGTTCCCGCAGTGGCGCGAGATCATCATCAACGCCCGCTTCGGCACCGATGTGGTCGGCTTTCAACAAGGCCTCGTCGCCGAAACGCGTTCGACGCTGACGATGTTGTGGGGCGGCGCGATCTTCGTGCTGCTGATCGGCTGCGTCAACGTGGCGAACCTCGCGCTGGTGCGCGCGACGGCGCGCCTGCGCGAGCTGGCGACGCGCCACGCCCTGGGGGCGACGTCGGTGCGGCTGGCACGGCAAGCGCTGACCGAATCAATCGTGATCGCGTCGGCAGGCGGCGCCGTGGGTCTCGGCCTCGCGTGGTGGGGACTGCAAGCCGCGCCGTTCTTCGGGTTCGATCAGCTGCCCGCCGGCGGCACCATCGGTCTCGACGCACGTCTCGTCGGGTTCACCGTGTTACTCGTGGGCCTGGTCGGCATCACCGTTGGGTTGATCCCGATCGTCGCGATGCGCCGCGCCAACTTGGCGCAGGTGGTGCGCGAAGAAGGCCGCAGCGGCACGCAAGGCCGCGGGCCTCGGCTCGTGCGACGGCTGCTAGTGACCAGTCAGGTGGCCTTCGCCTTGATGTTGCTGATCGGCGCCGGAGTGTTACTCGCCAGCTTTGAGCGCGTGTTGCGGATCGATCCTGGATTCAATGCCGCGAACGTCTTGACCGGAACGATCAGCCTCCCGGCCTCGCGGTACCGCGATGAGGCGGCGCTGCGTGCGATGACCGAGCGCGTGCTCGAGCGCATTCGATCGGTGCCCGGCGTGCAATCGGCCGGCGCGACCACCACGATTCCGTTCAGCGGCGCTTACAGCGACAGCGCGATCCTCGCCGACGGCTATCAGATGAAGCCCGGCGAGTCCCTGATCTCGCCCGGCGAGGTCTCGGCCAGCGTTGACTATTTCGAAACGATGGGCGCCCGGCTCGTCAGCGGGCGCTTCTTTACGACAGACGACGCCGAGCAGCGCCGCGGCGTGCTGGTGATCGACGAGCAGCTTGCGAAGCGGTTCTGGCCGGATCAGGATGCCGTGGGCAAACGGCTCTATAAACCCGAGAACCCCGACGCGATCATGGCGAAGCCCGCCGAGGATCAGATGCTGACCATCGTCGGCGTCATTCGCTCGATGCGCATTCGCGGCCTTGTCGATTCGCCGGGCACCGGCCGCGTCGGCAACTACTTCCATCCATTCCGGCAGCAGCCCGCACGCACGCTCGGCCTCGCAATTCGCACCGCGCAGGCGCCGGAGACCGTGATCGCGTCGGTGCGCCGCGAGATTCAGCAGATCGATCCGGAACTGCCGTTCTACGGCGTCAGGACCATGGAAGATCGGCTGTCGGCGTCGCTGATCGATCGCCGCACGCCGACGCTCCTGGCCACGGGATTTGCCGGCGTGGCACTGTTTCTTGCCGCCATCGGGATCTACGGCGTGCTGGCGTACCAGGTGTCGCAGCGCCGGCGCGAGATTGGCATCCGCATGGCGCTTGGCGCCGAGTCGGGCAGCATCTTCGGCCTGATTCTTCGCGAGGGCGGCCTGATGGTTGCGGTCGGCGCCGTGCTTGGGCTGCTCGGCTCGTTCGTCGTGAGGCAAACGCTGCAGGCCCAGCTTTACGAAGTGGGCGCGATGGATCCGCTGGTCGTCAGCAGCGTGGCGATCGTTCTCGTCCTGGTGGCGCTGGTCGCGTGCGTGCTTCCAGCGCGACGCGCAGCGAAGACCGATCCGATGATCGCGTTGACCCAATAGAACAGGAGCTCAGGAGGTCAGGAGTAATTATTCTCCTGACCTTCTGGTCTCCTGTGATCAGATCTCGATGACTCCAAGACGAAGGCCGCGCTGCACGGCCTCGGTGCGCGTCGACACGCCGAGCTTGCCGAAGATCGACGCCAGGTGAAACTTCACCGTGTGCTCGCTGATGCCGAGGATGCGTGCGATCTCGCGGTTCGGCAGGCCGTCGGCGACGAGCGCCAGCACGTCGTGCTCGCGAGCGGTGAGCGCTTCGACCAACGGCTCCTGCGGCCGCGACGGCGCCGGGCGCGACATCACCACTTCGGCCTGCTCGATGCGATCCACGATCTGCAGATTCGGATCGCCGGCCAGCCGGCGCCGAAGCGCGTCGACTTCGTCGCTCGACCGGCCGCTCAAGAACACGCGAATCGGAGGGGGCACGCTGACCTAATGGAGCGTATCAACGAAAGTGAGAATATGCGCGCCATTAGGTTACCCCCGGGGGCGTTCGCCCACCGTCACCGCCACGTCTTGCACAATGCCGCCGCGCACGACGGTGATCGGTACCGCCTTGCCCACCCGATCGCCGCGCAGCCGGATCACGAGCTCCTCCGGTTCCTGCACGGTCTCGCCGTCGAATGCCACGATCACATCGCCCACCAGCACGCCGCCGCTTTCGGCGGGGCTGCCGCTGGCGACCTGGCTCACGAGCAGGCCGTAGCTCTGCGCCCGCCCGCCACGCTGGCGCTCGGGTATCGCGACGGCCAGCGAGCTCACGCCGAGGAATCCCTGCCTGGTTCCGCCTTCCGTCGTCACGCGCGTGCCCGCGGCCCAGGCGATCGACGCTGGAATCACGACCGTGGTCCCGCGAATCGCCATCGACGTGATGATGCCAAGCGCGTCGCCGCTCGAATCAACCAGCGCGCCGCCGGTCAGCGCGCCGTGCGGCGGTTGCTGGATGCGAATCACGCGATCGAGCGTGCTGGCGCGTCCGGTGCGCAGCGGCCCGCCGACCACGCTGACTGGCGCGAGCGAGGCCATCACGCCGCCGCTCCAGGTGCGGCCTACCGCGACGCCGAGGTGGCCGGGCCTGGGTTCGGCCGCGGCTTTGAGCGCCGGCCGCGCAAGTCCTTCGACCCGCACCACCGTTAGTCCCATGTTGCCGACGCGGCCCAGTACCACGCCTTCGACGGTGTGACCCTCTCCGGTGTGAACGGCGACGTTGTCATCGTCGATCGCCGCCGGCGTGAGGATGTGGTTGTCGGCGAACACCACGCCCGCCGCGGGGCGCCGATGGCCGTGAACCTGTACGACTGATTCAGCCGCGCGCTCGACGGCGGCTGCGATCTGATCCGAGAAACTTACCCATGCGTTGTTCATGTCTCAACGGTAGCGGAGAGACAGGCGGCCGAGGATCAGCCGATTGACTAGGAGCTCGCGGTACAAAAAAGGGACCGGAGGGCGGGATGCGATGTTCCCGGCCACTTCGGTCCTACCCCCAGAAATTGAAGGGTTCTGAAGGGTTCTGACAGGTTCTGAAAGGTTCGCCTCGGAACCTCTCTGAACCTGTCTGAACCTCTCTGAACCTGTCTGAACCTGTCTAAGGATTCGGGACGACCGTCAGCTGGTTGTCGATGCGGTAGCTCGGCGCTTCGGCGGCCGCGATGCGGGCGGCTTCGGCGCGCTGGGCCGCGGTCTTCACGGAACCCTTCAGCACCACGGTCTTGGTCTCGTGGAATGTGTCCACGTTGATGTGGCTGGCATCGACCGTACGGTCGGCCATGAGGGCCGACTTGACGTCGATGGTCTCAACAGCCGCCTTGATGGCGCCCGCGGCGTCCTTGGCTTCGTCCTTGATCTCTGCCGTGACGTCCTTCGTGGCGTCCTTCACCTCGGCCGCTGCTTCCTTGGCCGCGGCCTTGGTCTCGGCTGCGGCGGCCGCGGCCTTGTCGGCGTTCTTTTCCGCGTCCTTCTCGATACCAGCTGCCGTGTTCGAGCAGGCCGCCAGAGAGAGGCCGCTCATGAGTGCGATCGCGAGATATCCGTTCTTGAAGCTCATCGGTCCTCCTGCGGGCACAGTCGCCCGACACCTCGAACACTTCAAGTTCAGTGCCAGCAATTCGCGGCTCAAGCCCCAAGCCCCCAAGCCCTCAAGCCCCTTTTTGAGGCAATTGGTGGCATCTTAACGGCGAATGACGGTCATGGCGTACACAGGGGTGGATGACGCCTTGGCTTCCAGTCGGTGCGTAGCCTCTTGCCCGTTCTGGGCAGCTGGAGTGCAAAACAGCACGATCTTGTCGGGCCTGTTCTTTGCATCAATAGTCGAGTTTCTCCAAAGGAAATCCTATGCACTTGGCTCGAAATACGACGGGAGGCAACATGCGCACGTCCGCCGCGGCGGGCACTGACACGCTGGACCACAAACGGTTGTTCAGCGTGCTGTCCGACTATCAGCGAGGCGACTTCGGGGTCCGGATGCCGGACGACCGCACGGGGCTGGCCGGCAAGGTCTGCGATGCCCTGAACGCCACCATCGAGCGGAACGAGCGCCTCGTCCGGGAGCTGGAGCGCCTCAGCGCGGTGGTCGGCAAGGCCGGCAATATCAAGCAGCGCGCCCAACTGCCCTACGCCGAAGGCGGCTGGAGTACCGCCGTCGAGTCAATCAACGCCCTAATCTCAGACCTCGTCCAGCCCACCACCGAAGTCGCGCGCGTCATCGGTGCGGTCGCCAAGGGCGACCTGACGCAAACCATGTCGCTCGAGATCGACGATCGCCCCCTCACCGGTGAATTCCTGCGCACGGCCAAAGTCGTGAACACGATGGTGGCGCAGCTCGGCACGTTCTCGTCCGAAGTCACGCGCGTGGCGCGCGAGGTCGGTAGCGAAGGCAAGCTGGGCGGGCAGGCCATCGTTAAGGGCGTCGCCGGCACCTGGAAAGACCTCACGGACAGCGTCAACCTGATGGCCGCCAACCTGACGAGCCAGGTGCGCAACATCGCCGAAGTCACGACCGCCGTGGCCAAGGGCGACCTGTCGAAGAAGGTCACGGTCGACGTCAAGGGCGAGATCCTCGAGCTGAAGAACACCGTCAACACGATGGTGGATCAGCTGAGCTCGTTCGCCTCGGAAGTAACGCGCGTCGCCAAGGAAGTCGGCACGGAAGGTCAGCTCGGCGGCCAGGCCGATGTGCGCGGCGTCGCCGGCACGTGGAAAGACCTCACCGACAACGTCAACGCCATGGCCGGCAACCTGACGGTGCAGCTGCGCGACGTATCGAAGGTCTCGAGCGCCATCGCCAGCGGCGACCTGTCGCGAAAGATTACGGTCGACGCCCGCGGCGAGATTCTGCAGATCAAGGACGTCATCAACACGATGGTGGACCAGTTGAGCTCGTTCGCCTCGGAAGTGACGCGCGTGGCGAAGGAAGTCGGCACCGAAGGCAAGCTGGGCGGCCAGGCCGACGTGCGCGGCGTGGCCGGCACGTGGAAGGACCTTACCGACAACGTCAACGGCATGGCGAGCAACCTGACCAACCAGGTCCGCAACATCGCCGAAGTCACGACGGCCGTCGCCCTGGGCGACCTCTCCAAGAAGATCACGGTCGATGCCCGCGGCGAAATTCTGGAGCTGAAGGACACGGTCAACACGATGGTGGACCAGCTCAGCTCGTTCGCCTCGGAAGTGACGCGTGTGGCGAAGGAAGTCGGCACCGAGGGCAAGCTGGGCGGCCAGGCCGATGTGCGCGGCGTCGCCGGCACGTGGAAAGACCTGACCGACAACGTCAACGAGCTGGCCGGCAACCTGACGGTGCAGTTACGCGACATGTCGAAGGTCTCGAGCGCCATCGCCAGCGGCGACTTGAACCAGAAGATCACGGTGCAGGCGCAGGGCGAGATTCTGCAGATCAAGAACGTCATCAACACGATGGTGGACCAGCTCAGCTCGTTCGCGTCGGAAGTCACGCGCGTGGCGAAGGAAGTCTGCACCGAAGGCAAGCTGGGGGGCCAGGCCGAAGTGGGTGGCGTCGCCGGTACGTGGGAAGACCTGACCGACAACGTCAACGCGATGGCGAGCAACCTGACCAACCAGGTCCGCAACATCGCCGACGTCACGACCGCGGTGGCTCGCGGCGACCTCTCGAAGAAGATCACGGTCGATGCGCGCGGGGAAATTCTCGAGCTCAAGAACACCGTCAACACGATGGTCGACCAGCTGAGCTCGTTTGCCTCGGAAGTGACGCGCGTGGCGAAGGAAGTCGGCACCGAAGGCAAGCTCGGCGGCCAGGCGGATGTGCGCGGCGTCGCCGGCACGTGGAAGGACCTCACCGACAACGTCAATGAGCTCGCCAGTAACCTCACGGTGCAGTTGCGCGACGTCTCGAAGGTCGCCACCGCGATTGCGACCGGCGACTTGAACCAGAAGATCACGGTGCAGGCGCAGGGAGAAATTCTGCAGATCAAGAACGTCGTCAACACCATGACCGACCAGCTGAACGCGTTTGCGTCGGAAGTGACGCGCGTCGCCAAGGAAGTCGGCACCGAAGGCAAGCTGGGCGGCCAGGCCGACGTGCGCGGCGTCGCCGGCACCTGGCGCGACCTCACCGACTCGGTCAACTCGATGGCCGGAAACCTGACCGGCCAGGTCCGAAACATCGCTGAAGTGACGACCGCCGTGGCGCGAGGCGACCTGTCGAAGAAGATCACCGTCGCGGTGCGAGGCGAGATCCTCGAGCTGAAGAACACCATGAACACGATGGTCGACCAGCTCAGCTCGTTCGCGTCGGAAGTGACGCGCGTGGCGCGCGAAGTCGGTACCGAAGGCGAGCTGGGCGGCCAGGCCGACGTGCCGGACGTCGGCGGCACGTGGAAAGACTTGACCGACTCGGTCAACTTCATGGCCGCCAACCTGACCAGCCAGGTTCGCAACATCGCCGAAGTGACGACGGCCGTCGCGCGCGGCGACCTCTCGAAGAAGGTCACCGTCGACGTCAAGGGCGAAATCCTCGAGCTGAAGGACACCGTCAATACGATGGTCGATCAGCTGAGCTCGTTCGCGGCGGAAGTCACGCGCATGGCCAAGGAGGTTGGCTCGGAAGGCCGGCTCGGCGGCCAGGCCGACGTGCCCGGCGTGGCCGGTACCTGGAAGGACCTGACCGACAACGTCAACCGCCTCGCCGCCAACCTCACCACGCAGGTCCGCGCGATCGCGGAAGTCGCCACGGCCGTCACCAAGGGCGACCTGTCGCAGTCGATCAACGTTGAAGCGGCGGGCGAGGTCGCGGCCCTCAAGGACAACATCAACGAAATGATCGTCAACCTGCGCGAGACGACCGAGAAGAACACCGCGCAGGACTGGCTCAAGACCAACCTCGCGAAGTTCACGCGCCTCTTGCAGGGCCAGCGCGACCTCACCACGGTATCGAAGACCATTCTGTCGGAACTGGCGCCGCTCGTGCCGATGCAGCACGGTGTGATCTACTTCAACGAATCTCAGTCGGAAGAGCCGGATCTGCGGCTGCTTGCCAGTTACGCGTATACCGAAGGCAGCTTGAAGCCCCGCTTCAAGGCGGGTGAAGGCCTGGTCGGCCAGGCCGCCGTCGAGCGCCAGCCGATTCTGCTGTCCGACGTTCCGCAGAACTACGTCCAGGTCAGCTCCGGCCTCGGCGCAGCGACCCCGACCAACATCTTCGTCGTCCCGGTCCTGTTCGAAGGCCAGGTCAAGGCCGTTATCGAGCTGGCGTCGTTCTACCGCTTCAACGAGACTCACCTCAACTTCCTCGGCCAGCTCACCGAAAGCATCGGCATCGTGCTCAACACGATTACGGCGACGATGAGAACCGAAGAGCTGTTGAAGCAGTCGCAGTCGCTGGCGACCGAGCTGCAGAAGACGAACGAAGAGCTCGAAGAAAAGGCCGAGCTGCTGGCCACGCAGAACGCCGAAGTCGAACAGAAGAACCGCGAAATCGACCAAGCGCGTCTCTCGCTCGAAGACAAGGCGGCGCAGCTGGCGCTGACCTCGCGCTACAAGTCGGAGTTCCTGGCGAACATGTCGCACGAGCTCCGCACGCCGCTCAACAGTTTGTTGATTCTCTCGAGATTGCTCGCGCAGAACACCGAGGGCACGCTGACTGAAAAGCAGGTCGAGTTCGCGAAGACCATACACGCGTCGGGCTCGGACCTGCTCGAGCTGATCAACGAGATCCTCGACTTGTCCAAGATCGAGTCGGGCATGATGGACGTCGACGCCGTCCCGCTACCGCTCAACGAGGTACAGGAGTACGTCGATCGCACCTTCCGCGAGGTCGCCAACAGCAAGGGCCTGGCCTTCAAGGTCGATCTCGATCCGCGCACGCTGTCGTCGATCATCACCGACCAGAAGCGCGTGCAGCAGGTGCTCAAGAACCTGATCTCGAACGCCATCAAGTTCACCGAGTCTGGTTCGGTGACACTCACAATCGAGCCGGCCGCGAGCGGGTGGAGCCCGGAACATCCCTCACTGAGCCGCGCCAGCGCGGTGGTCGCCTTCCGCGTCGAAGACACCGGCATTGGTATTTCTCCCGACAAGCACCAGGTCATCTTCGAGGCGTTCCAGCAGGCCGACGGCACCACCAGCCGCAAGTACGGCGGCACCGGCCTCGGCTTGTCGATCAGCCGCGAGATCGCCAAGCTGCTCGGCGGCGAGATTCGGCTGGCCAGCTCCGTCGGCAAGGGCAGCACGTTCGTCCTGTACTTGCCGTCGGTCTACGTCTCGACGCTCACGGCGCCCGACCGGGATCGCCAGGACCTCATGCCGGTCCAGGCGCGTCTCGCCGTCGATCGGGCGCTGGCCGCGGCCGACCTGCCGGTCGACGACAACCCGTTGAGCGACGATCGCAGTCTGATCCAGCCGGGCGACCGCGTCTTGCTGGTGATCGAAAACGACCTGTCGTTCGCCCGGATCCTGATGAGCCTGGGCCGCGCGCAGAATTTCCGCGCGCTAGCGTCGGTGCGCGGCGATGTCGGCCTGACGATGGCGCGCCAGCACCGGCCCGATGCCATCACGCTCGACCTCGACCTGCCCGGCCTTGACGGCTGGAACGTGCTCGATCGGTTGAAGCACGATCCCAGCACGCGGCACATCCCCGTGCACGTGATCTCGGTCAGTGAGGATTCCCATCGCGGCATGCGGTTGGGCGCTCGCACCTACCTGGCCAAGCCGTCGGATCCGGACTCGCTCAACGAGGCCTTTGCCAACATCCGTGAGTTCACCGATCGGAAGCTCAAGACGCTGCTGATCGTCGAGGACGACGAAGTGCAGCGCGAGACGCTGGTCGAGCTGATCGGCGACGGCGACGTCAAGATCACCGCGGTCGGGTCGGGTCAGGAGGCGCTCGACGAGCTCGAGGCGCAGCCGTTCGACTGTATCGTGCTCGACCTCGGCCTCAATGACATGAGCGGATTGGACCTGCTCGAGAAGATGCGGGCCGACAAGGCGTTGTCGCAAGTGCCGGTGATCGTCTACACCGGCAAGGAGCTGACCAAATCGGAAGAAGCCGAGCTGAGGCGGCTGGCGCAGACCATCATCATCAAGGACGTGAAATCGCCCGAGCGGCTGCTCGAGGAGACGGCGCTCTTCCTGCACCGCGTCGAAAGCACGTTACCCGCGGAGAAGCAGAAGCTGCTCGATCAGCTGCACCGCAGCGACCCGACCCTCGCCGGCAAGAAGGCGCTGGTCGTGGACGACGACATCCGCAACATCTTCGCGCTGACCAGCATCCTCGAGCGCTATGAGATGAACGTGCAGTACGCGGAGAACGGCCACGATGCCTTGCGAATGCTCAACGAGAACCCGGACATCAACGTGGTCTTGATGGACGTGATGATGCCGGAAATGGACGGCTATGAGGCGACGCGACGCATCCGTGACAACGCCGCGTTCGAGAACCTGCCGATCATTGCGCTCACGGCCAAAGCGATGAAGGGTGACCGTGAGAAATGCATTAATGCCGGCGCGTCCGATTACGTGACCAAGCCGGTCGACACCGACCATTTGATTTCGCTGCTGCGCGTCTGGCTGTCGCGGTGAGCAAGGTCAATATTCTCGTCGTCGACGATCGCGACGAGAACCTGGTCGCCCTCGACGCGGTCCTCAACGACCCGGCGTATCGGCTCGTGCGGGCGCGATCCGGGCGTGAGGCATTGCGGGAGGTGCTCGAACAGGACTTCGCGTTGATCCTGCTCGACGTCGTGATGCCCAACATCGACGGCTACGAAACGGCCACGCTGATCCGCGAGCGGCCGCGGTCGAAGCAGACGCCGATTATTTTCCTGACGGCAAACGACTGGGGCGCGTCACACGTGTTTCGCGGCTACAACGTCGGCGCCGTGGATTACCTGATCAAGCCGGTGGCGGCCGACGTGTTGCGCTCGAAGGTGGCGGTCTTCGTCGAGCTGTTCAACCGGCAGGAAGCGCTGCGCAAGGGGCAGGAAGAGCTCGAGCGGACCATTGCCGAACGCACGCGCGAGCTGGCCTCCGCCAACATCGCGCTGTCGGCTGAGATCGAAGAGCGCACCCGCATCGAACAGGAGCGCGTCGGGTTGCTGCTGCGCGAACAGGCCGCGAGGTTGGAAGCCGAAGCCGCCAACCGGTTAAAGGACGAATTTCTGGCGACCCTGTCTCACGAGCTGCGCACGCCGCTCAACGCGATCATGGGTTGGGCGCACGTGCTCGGGCAAAGCCCCGGCGACCGCCAGACGGTGCAGCGGGCCGCGGAAGTAGTCCGGCAGAACGCCGCGGCGCAGGCCCAGATGATCGAAGACATCCTGGACGTGTCGCGCATCGTCAGCGGCAAGCTCCATCTCGACACGTCGACGGTCGACCTCAGGGCCACCATCGAAGCGGCGATCGAATCGCTGATGCCGGCGGTGACGGCCAAGGCGATCCATGTCGAGCGACAGCTGACCGATGGTGTCTGCGTTGCCGGCGACCGCGACCGTCTACAGCAGGTGGTGTGGAACCTGTTGTCGAACGCGTTGAAGTTCACCCCGAAAGGCGGGCTGGTCACGGTGGGGTTGACGGAGGGCGACGGCGACGCCGAAATCTTCGTCAGCGACAACGGCATCGGCATTACGCCCGATTTCCTGCCGTACGTGTTCGATCGCTTCCGGCAGGCCGACAGCTCGATGAGCCGCCGCCATAGCGGATTGGGCCTCGGCATGGCGATCGTCCGCCACCTGATTGAGCTGCACGGCGGCACCGTGAGCGTCGAGAGCGACGGTGAGGGGAAAGGCGCGACGTTCCGGTTACGCTTGCCGACGCGCCGGGCCGAGGTCGCGCCGCTGCAGCCACGTGAGGAGCGCGAGTCGGAACCCGCGACCGGTGGCATGGAGCTGGACCGGCTACAGGGCCTGCACGTGCTGATTGTGGAAGACGATACCGACTCCCGCAACGTGCTCGCGCTGTTGCTGCAGAAGCTCGGCGCGCTGGTCGAAGCGGTGCCCTCGGCCAAAGAAGCCATGGCCCGCGTCGTCAACCGGCGTCCCGACGTCATCGTGAGCGACATCGGCATGCCGGACGAGGATGGCTACTCGCTGATCCGCCGGTTGCGTCAAATGCCGGCCGACCTCGAAAAGAAGCTGCCCGCCATTGCGCTGACGGCCTACGCGCGCAAGCAGGATGCCGACGCGGCGATCGACGCCGGATACGATCGCCATCTGCCCAAGCCGGTGGCGCCCGCCGAGCTGATCCGCGCGATCAAGAGCGTCACTCTTCCTTCATAATACGATCCCATCATCCTAGGCAGAGCTGGCACGATTCGTGGAAGAGCTACGCCCATATGGCCGAGTCCGCCGTTGAGAATCGGGAACCCGTCGCGACGGTCGCCAAGGTTCCCAGCAGGATCACCGCGGCGCAGGTGATTGCCGTCCTGCTGGCCATTTTCGCGCTGAGCTACGCCCAAGGCCTGCTGGCGCCGCTCCTGGTGGCGGTGCTTGCCAGCGTGGCCCTGGCGCCGCTGGTGCGGGTGCTGTCGAAAGTTGTGCCGCGCGCTCTGGCGTCGGCCATCGTGGTGATCGGCATCGCCGGCCTGATTGGCCTCATCGCGTACTCCCTGTCGGGTGAAGCGTCGGCGTTCAGCAAGCGGCTTCCGAGCATCGTGCGCGAGGTGCGCACGGCGATTGTGTCGGCGTCTCCCAGGCAGGGGTTGATCCGGCAGCTGCAACAGGCCATCACGGAGCTGGAAAAGACCACCGCGTCGCCGGCGCCGACCAACGTGACACCCGTGACGATTGTCGAGCCGGTGGACGTGCAGCAGCAGTTGATGTCGTGGGCCCGCACGCTGGGCAACTACCTGGCGCAGGCGATCCTGATGCTGTTCCTGATCTACTTTCTGCTGGCTTCGGGCGATCTGTTCAAGAACAAGCTCGTGAAACTGAGCGGCGATCGATTGTCGCAACGCAAAGTGACGCTGCAGATGATCGACGAGATCACGAGCAAGATTGGCCGGTTCGTGTTCTACCAGGCGTGGAGCGGCGCGCTGGTCGGCGTGATCACCTGGCTGTGTTTCCGGTGGATCGGCGTGAGCTACGCGGCGCTGTGGGGCGTGGCGGCCGGCGTGATGAACTGCATCCCCTACTTCGGCCCGACGCTGATCATGGCCGCCTCGGCGGCCGCGGCCCTGATCCAGTTCCGCTCGCTCGCCATGATGGCGCTGGTCGCGAGCGTGTCGCTCGCGGTCACGGCGCTCGAGGGCTTCCTGCTGGCGCCGATGATGCTGGGGCAGGCGGCGCGGGTCAACACGGTGGCGGTGTTTGTCTCGTTCATGTTTTGGGGCTGGCTGTGGGGCTCGCTCGGGCTGGTGATCGCGGTTCCCGTCATGATGATCGTCAAGACGGTGGCCGATCGCGTCGAGTCGCTGTCGGCGTTGAGCGAGCTGCTCGGGGAGCGCGAGCGCCGCAGCCCCGGCTCGGCCAGTTGATGGTGGAAGCACCGCATGACTAGCCGTTCAGACTCATCACGGCGCTGGCGGCGCGCGCAGCCCCGCGCCGATGAAGACCCGTCGCACACCAACATCGAGGCGGTCGCCAAGCTCGAGCGTGACAGCCGGCGCCGCAAGTCGGGCTTCGATCGCGTCATCGACGCCGTGCGAGCGTGGGCGGGTAGCCCGTTGTTCATCGTGCTTCACGTCGTCTGGATCGCCGGGTGGATCCTCATCAACACGCGAGGGCCCGCGTTCGATCCGTACCCATTTAGTTTTCTCAACATGACCGTTGCAGTTGAAGCGATCGTGCTGAGCAGCTTTCTGCTGATGGCGCAGGATCGCATGACGAAGGAAGCCGACCGGCGAGATCATCTCAACCTGCAGGTCAACCTGCTCGCCGAGCAGGAGCTGACTGCCATCCTGAACGTGGTGGTGGCGATCGCGGAACGCGCCGGCATCGACGTGAAGAACGATCTCCCCGAGATCGAACGGCTGAGCGCCCGGACTGATGTTCACAAGATCGCGGCGACCCTTGAACGCGAGATGGAGGCGTCCAAGCGTGGCGCCTCATCCGTTGAATCCGATCCCGCGAGCTGAAGCGAATCGGTAACGGGACGCGTCTACGAAGCGGCGACAGCCGGCGGGTCTGATGAGGCCGCCAACAGAACCTCCGCGGTATCAGGCTGAGCTGCCAGAGCCGGGCGGCCTGGGCAGTCGTTAAGGACATGCCCAAACCAAGCACGGCCTTACGTAGTCTTGGGAAGCCAGGTCATCCGTAGGGCGTCAATGGCTGGCGAGGCCCTTGCTAGAGCGATTGGTGGAGAAACCCATGTACCAGAGATTCCTTGCTGCTTTTGCATTCGTGTTGGCTATTTCACCTGTCACCATGGCGCAGGAGCCCGGCGACCGCGCGACCGTTCAAATGCGCGACGGCACCAAAGTAGAGGGCCGGATTGAGGAGCTTGCCGGCGGCACGCTGTTTCTGCGCGTCTCGCAGCACGACCAGCGTCGCATCAACGTTGGGGACATCGCCCTGATCGATAAGCGGGGCGGCGCGTCCGGTCTGCCCGCGACCGAGATTCGCGAGGCCCGCGGCGCCGATCACGTCCTGCTTCTCAACGGCGGGTCGAGCGTCCGGGGCCGGCTCGTGACCATCAAAGGCGGCGAAGGTTCCGGCGATGCCGGGCCGCGCACCTATGTGTTCCGCACCGTCGATGGCAGCGAGAGGCAGTTCGGACCCGGTGAGGTGGCGCGCATCTATCTTGGTTCCTATCCGTTCGAAGCCGCCGTCTCGGGGCATACGGCCGCCGATGTGCCGCCGACCAGCGTGCCTTCCGGCGGGATTCGTGTTCCTGCGACCGCCGCGTGGGTGTCGACCGGACTGAACGTCCGCAAGGGCGATTGGGTGACGTTCAACACGACCGGCGAAGTCCAGTTGTCCGAGAACGTAAACGATCGCGCGCGCTCGGCGGGCAGTTCTCGCGTCGCGCGGCTCTCGCCGCTGCCGAACGTGAACGCCGGCGCGTTGATCGGCCGCATCGGCATGAATGGCCAGCCATTCGGGATCGGCGATCAGGCCACGGTGCCGATGCCCGCTGCCGGCGTGCTATATCTGTCGGTCAACGACGACGAGCGCGCCGACAACGCGGGCGAGTTTATCGTGGTCGCCAGCCGCAACCCGCGCTAATCGACGTGGAGCGCCGCGCCTAGTTGCCGCGCAGGGTTTTCCCGAAATCGAGCTTGACCTGCGGCTTCTCCTGCGTGCCTCCGACCGTAATGACGAGGCGAGTGCCGGCGCCGTTCTTCCGGAACAGCGGATCGAACGGCCGCAGCAGCAAGCTCTTGACTCCCGTGAGGGTGCGTGATGCAGAGGCGTCCAGCAGCACTTCGCCGTCCAAGTCGAGCGCCCGTGACTTGAGCGCGTGGCTGCCGTTGAGCCGCACCGATGCGCCGTCCACCTCGAACGACAGTCCCTGATAGGTCAGCACACCCTTGTGCAAGGTGAACTTGCTGGCGACCCGCGACGCCACGTCATCGATCGCCTGATCGTTGGGCCGGCCCTGGCCGCGGCGGCTGAGCTCGTCGATCTTCTCCTGGACACCAGGGTCGGTGAATTTCAGCCGCTCGGCGGTGACCGAGCCTTCGAGCGCGAGGCGATCGAGCACCTTGGCGGAGCCCTGGGGCAGGTCGAACGCGGCGTCGAGGGCAATCGTGGCGTCGGCCGGCGGCGTGCCGTCCTTGCTGACGAGGCGCAGAAATTCACTGAGGTCGACCGAATTGCTCTTGATGTTCAAGACGATCCGCTTGCCCTTGACCCCTTTCGTGCCCTCGACCACGCCCTTGGCGCGCAGCCGGGACTTGCCAAGGGTGAGGTCGACCCGCGTCAGCTCGACATCGCCTTTGGTGCCGTCGACGAGCGCTTCATAACTCGTGGTGAGCGCAACGCTGCGGCCGTTCAGCTCGGTGAGGCGGAAGCCCTCGGTGCGGGTCTCGCCGCGCGTCTTGATCTGATCGAGGACGCCTTCCATGACGCCGACCGCGCTCAGCTTCCCGTCAAGGCCGTCGATGGTGCCGAGATCCGCGGCAAAGGTGTATTCGCCGATCAGCGGCGTCTGCCCGGGCTCATCTGACTGCCACGGGCCGAAGGTGCCCTTTGCTTCGATCTTGCCTTCAGGAATGGGATTGGTCAGCGACGCGTGGAAAGGTGAGGCCGACTTGGAGGTGAGCTGTTCCATCTCCAGCTCGTAGATGTCCCAGACCTTCGGGTTCTTGCGTTCGGTTCGCGGCACGATGACCAGTCGGGTGTTCGTGGCGGTGAACCGCTTGATCACCATGGGATCGCCCGAATCGCCTTTGTTCCCCGTTGCCGGTCGAGGCATCGGGCGCTTGCCGGTGGCTTCGTCCTTCGGCGGGATGCTGATCTCCATTCCGTCAACCTTGACGTGATCGACGGTGGAGCCCCAGAGCTCGCCGGCATGCATGTTCACCGTGAATGACGAGATGACGAGCAGCGGCTGGATGTCTGTTCGTCCGTGGTGGCGAATTGTGAGGTCGCGCCCGGTCAGGCGCAGCGGGAACCATGTCAGATGGACCTCGCCGAGCTGCACGTCGCTCTCGAGCGATCGGCTCAGCGTGGAGGTGACCCAGTCACGCAGGCGCGGCTCGAGCTGGCGCAACGAGACCCAGACGCCGATGCCGGTCAGCAAGACCACGACGCCGAGGACCAGCGCCGCAACGCGAACGCGGCGGCTTGTCAGCTCCATGAGTTACCGCGGGGTGCGCGAGTCAAGCGCGTCTTCGATCAGGAACGCTTCGAGCTTCGGCGTCGAGCGCACGCGTCCCACGATGACGAGCGTATAGAACTTGCCCGCTTCGATGTGCACGACCGGAGCCTTGACGAGCGGCGCCGCCTGGCCCTCGGCGCGGACCTCGATCTCGCCGGTAAACGGATCGATGTCTTCGTAGCCGGTCACCGACTGAAAGTCCACGCCATCGAACAGCGCGCCTGGCGTGCCGGTCGCGAAGATGTCGAGCTCGCCGGCTTCTGCGCCGCCGTGAATGACGCGCAGGCGCGCTTTGCCCGCCGCCGGCGGAGACATCATGTCCTGCACGACGCGCAGGTGCGCCGCGTTGCCCTCGCCCGGCAGCGCAAACACGGTGTAGTAATCGCCGTCGTCCAGCCCCTCTGTGTTCGACGAGAGCGGCTTGGCGTTGGCCATTCCTGCCGGACGGACCGCAAACGTATATCGCTTGCCATCGAGCGCGCGGTACGCGGTGACCGACTTGTAGCTGAGGTTGTCGAAGACGGTCAGATCGCCGGCATAGATATCCACCGGAGCGCCGGCCGGAATGGCGTTCACGACCCGGACCAACGCTTCGTCACGACGGTCGGCCGCCGCCGACGATGGCGCGGTCGACGTGCCGGCGGGAGACGTCGTCGTCACAGGAGAAGTGCTGCTTGTCTCCGCGCGATCACAGGCCGCCAGTGCGCCAACGGTGAGCGTAAAGGCCGCAAGGGCGCTCAGTGCAGAGATTTGAGATGACATGTCGCAACACTCCTGATGTTGCAGGGTGCATGACACATGCCACCCACCTCCGCACTAGCGCGCTTCCACCTCCGCGCTCTGCGCTACGGCGGACAAGTCGGCGAGACAGGCGCGATATTTGCTGAGCAATCTTCTGGAGATCTCAATGCAGATGCAGACACCGCACGAACACGACCCGGTTACGCCTCACGGCCCGATTCCAGGCCTGCCGAAGACGCCCGAGCAACCGGTCGTTCCGCCGGACGACCCGCACCGCGCGGATGTCGATCGCGAGCCCAGCATCGATCCGCCGACGACGGAGCCGCCGGTTCAGGCGCCGTCTGAGAGACCTGTCATTAGCGAACCGCCCTCGCCGCGCGCGTAACGCTCGGGCAACCCGTAGCGCGGACCTTTTAGGTCCGCGAGCCCCCGTACACGACAAAACCGGGCCGGTTTCCAAGTAAACGGAAGTGGAAACCAGACCCGGTTTGTTATGAAACGCTATTAGCCGCGATCTTCTTCGCCGGCTTCTTCCTGCTCGGGCGGGTCCTGCCCCCGGCGAGCCACGCGTTCAGCCTTCGTATCGTCCGTGGCGTCATCCTTGGCAGGGTGGTGCTTCTCCTTGGGCGGCGGCATCGTCTCGCCTGCGGCGGCCTTGTCCGCTTCCGCTTGCGCGGTCGTGACGGGAACGTCGGGCTCCTGCGCCTTCTCCTCGGCGTCATCCAAGACCGGGAGGTTTGCCAGCATCGTCAGATCTTCGATCATCGGTGATCCTCCTCGGGACAAAGTGCCTGACACCGCAGCGCAAAGAAACACTACAAACGACGTGCCACACTTGGGGTGGCGCATCGTGCCTACAGCTGAGTTACCGGCACCTCATGATGGGTCCGACACTGCCCTAAGTGGGATAGTTGATGCTTCCGTGTCGACGTGGAGCTGAATCAGGCGTGTATTTAGGCGAACTTCTCAACCCTGCTCTTGGCAAGGCGCTTGCTTTTGAATCAGCCAGAATCGCCGCGCGAACGCGGCAATGAACAACCAAGCAAGACCACCGCTTCACTACCGCGTTCTTTCGCAGCCCACCCATAAGCCTCCGGGCAGAGAGCCGTTCGGCTCTCGTCCGGACGGATCTCTCCTCAAAAGAACCTCGACCAAGATTTGGCGATTGACCTATTTAGCTGTCTGTAAATATCGCGACGGCAGCCGGTGATCCAGCCGGGTCTCGATAAACCGCGAGCTCTCGACGACGCGATCCAGCGAAACACCGGTTTCGATGCCGAGTCCATCGAGCATGTAGAGCAGGTCTTCGGTGGCGAGGTTTCCAGCCGCGCCGGGAGCGAAGGGACACCCGCCCAAACCGCCGGCGGAACTATCGAAGGTCGTTACGCCGTAATCGAGCCCCGCCAGTACGTTGGCGAGAGCGGTGCCGCGGGTGTCATGGAAATGCAGCGCCGTCTGGCCGAGGGGGATCTGTTTCGTGACGGCGTCGAGCACACGGGCGACCTGGCCGGGATGCGCGACGCCAATGGTGTCGCTGATCGAGACTTCGAACACACCGAGCTCAAATAGCCGCGCCGCCACACGCGCCACCTGCGACGGCGCGACGGCGCCTTCAAATGGACAACCGAAGCAGGTGGACAGATACCCGCGGACGCGGATGCCGGCGGCGGTGGCCTGCCCGCACACGGCGGCGTAGGTCTTGAGCGACTGATCGATTGACTGATTGATGTTGCGTTGGCTGAAGGTTTCCGAAGCGGCGGCGAAGATCGCGATCTCCGACACGCCCGCGGCCAAGGCGCGTTCCAGCCCCGCCTGATTGGGGACGAGCGCGGTGTAGCGGACGCCGGGCCTCCGCGCGATGCCGGCGAACACCTCCGATGCATCCGCCATCTGCGGCACCCGCTTGGGCGACACGAACGCCGACACCTCGATGGTGGAATGGCCGGCCGCCGTCAGCCGATCGACAAACGCAATCTTGTCGGCCGTTGCGACGATCGCCTTTTCGTTCTGCAGGCCGTCGCGCGGGCCCACTTCAACGATCGACACGCGCCCGGGCAGGGTATTCATGCTTCGAATTCGAGCAGGTTGACGCCCGGTTGAACGAGGTCGCCCTTGGCGCAATGGAGGGCCTTGATCACGCCGTCGCGCGGCGCCTTGATCGGCAATTCCATTTTCATCGCCTCGAGCACGATCAGGGTCTCTCCCTGAGACACGGCCTGTCCTGCGACGGCCTTGATCGCCACGACGGTTGCGGGCATCGGCGACATCACGCCGGCGTCGCCGCGACCGCGCGAGCGCTTGCGGCCCGCCTCTTTGGCGACGGCATCAAGCCGCGCGACCTGGCCATCGACGAAAACCCAATCGAACTTCGCGGTACCGGCGACCGCCACGCGCCAACGGCGCGTGCCGTCGCTCACCAAATACCAGCCGTCGCCGATCGACTCGACAGAGAACTTATCCACGCCAACGCCCCAACGACAGAAAGGGATCGGTGCGTACGGTGCGTACGGTGCCTGGGGTGCCTAGGGGGTTGGTGCCACGGGTGCCAGCGGTGCCAACGGTGCGCCGGTGCTCGGCGACGGCGGCCAGTGCGGCTTCCGGTAGTTCGGTGCTGATCGTGGCCGCGATGGCCGGGCCTTCGCGATCGAGGAACCCGGTGTCGATCGTCGCGTCGATGAACTGCGGATGCTCGAGGATCCGCAGCAGGAACGGAATGTTGGTATGGATGCCGAGGATGGCGTAGTCGCGAAGCGCCGCCAGCGCGCGGTGGCGCGCGGCGTCGCGGGTCTCGGCCCACACGATCACCTTGGCGAGCATCGGGTCGTAGTGCACGGAGACGTCACCGTCCGCCGCGACGCCGCTGTCGACGCGCACGCCGGGACCCTGCGGCTCGCGGTAGAGCAGGATGGGCCCCGCCTGCGGGATGAAGCCTTGCGCGGGATCCTCCGCATAGACCCGGCACTCGATGGCATGGCCACGTTGCGACAGCGACGCCTGCGTAAAGGGCAACGGCTCGCCAGACGCGACCAGCAACTGCGTGCGGACCAGATCGATTCCCGTCACGCATTCGGTGACCGGGTGCTCCACCTGCAAGCGCGTGTTCATCTCCAGAAAATAAAAGCGCGCCTGGTCGCCCGAACCGTCGAGCAGGAACTCGACGGTGCCGGCGTTGCGGTAATTGATCGCGCGCGCCGCGGCAATGGCCGCCGCGCCCATCCGTTCGCGAACGCCGTCCGACAGGGCCACGCACGGGCTCTCTTCGATCGTTTTCTGATGGCGGCGCTGAACCGAACACTCGCGCTCGAACAAGTGGACGATGTTGCCGTGGGCGTCGGCGACAATCTGGATCTCGACGTGACGCGGCTTCTCGATCAACCGCTCGACGTAAAGCGTGCCGTCGCCCACAGCGGCGATGGCTTCACGCCGTGCGGCGGCGGCAGCTTCGGCAATCTCCTTTGCCGTCCAGACTTTCTTCATCCCGATACCTCCGCCGCCTGCGGATGGTTTGATCAGGACGGGGAAGCCGAGGCTTTCAGCCGCGCGCGCGAGCGCCGCGTCAGACTGGTCGGCGGGCGTTTCGCCCGGCACGACGGGCACGCCGGCATCAATCATCAGGCGCCGGGCGCCAATCTTCGATCCCATTTGTTCGAGTGATGCCGCGGTGGGGCCGACGAAGATCAGACCAGCCTCTTCGCACGCCTTTGCAAAGTGCGCTCGTTCGGAGAGGAAGCCGTAGCCGGGATGAATCGCATCGGCGCCCGACTGGCGCGCCGCGTCGATTACCTTCTGCGCGTCGAGGTAGCTCTCCCGTGCCGGCGGAGGCCCGATGCGAATCGCTGAATCGGCCTCGCGCGCATGCGGCGCGGCTCGGTCGGCATCGGAATAGATGGCAACCGTCTCGATGCCCAGCTCGCGGCAGGCTCGAATGATGCGGACCGCGATCTCCCCCCGGTTCGCGATCAACAGCCGTTTCATCACGGCTAGTCGCGCACCCAGCCGGGCTTGCCCTTGGCGAGAAACGCCTTGAGGCCATCCTGGCCTTCAGCCGACACGCGCTGGGCGGCGATGGCTTCAGTCGTGATCGCCATCACTTCGGCGGTCGTCCGTCCCAGCACCCGCGGAATCAGGGCCTTGGCGCGCGCGACCGCCGTCGGCGCAGCACTCAGGGCTTCGCTGACGTAGCGGTCGATCGTGGTGTCGAGGTTCTCCGCCGGCACAACCGCGTGCACGAGGCCGATTTCTTTCGCCCGCGCGGCATCGAACCGCATCCCGGTCAGAAAGAGCTCGCGCGCCGCCGAGGCGCCGATTTTCTGCAGCACGTACGGGGAGATCATCGCCGGCAGAATGCCGAGCTTGGTTTCGGTGAATCCAAAGACCGCGGCCTCATCGGCGACCACGATGTCGCACACCGCGGCCAGGCCGCAGCCGCCGCCGAGCGCGGCGCCGTGAATGCGGGCGATCACAATCGCCGGCACCGTGTTGATGGCCTCGAACATCCGGGCGCCGGCCTCGGCGTCGCGCGCGTTCTCTTCACGCGAGTAACCGGCCATCTTCGCCATCCACGCGGCGTCGGCACCGGCGCTGAACACCTTGCCGGCGCCGGCCAAGATAACGGCGCGTAAGCCCGGGTCGGCATGCGCGCGCGCGGCCCACGCCGTGAGATCGGCGATCACGTGTTCGTTGAAGGCGTTGCGGACGTCGGGACGATTCAGCGTGACGTACTCGACGGCGCCGCGTCGCTCGACCGTTAGGAATTCAAAGCTCATCGCTGCACGCGCTCTTCATTATATGGCGGCAGCTCGACCGGCTCGCGATGGCGCTGGCGCGGATCCTGCACCAATCGGCCGAGAGGATATCGCCATGAACATGATCGCCGTCACGAGTGCTGGTCTGATGGTGTCTGTGTTGCTCGGACCCTTCGACTTGGGACGAGACCAGGATCCGGTCTCGTCCCTCGCTCAGGGCAAGCTGGGCCAGACGCCGGCACCGCAAGCGCAGAGGCCGGACACGCAGAAGGTCACGCCTGAGGTGCAGGCCAAAGCCAAGCTGCTGGATGTCACGAGGATCGGCTGCCTCAAGGCCTGGCAGCCGGGTCCGCCCGACGCCACCCGCGCGCCCGATCCACCGAGGACTGGCACATACATCCTGACGCCGCTTGTCGTCGACCCGAACAGGGCGACGGCCGATATGCCGACCTACCTCCTGGTTGGGGGCGCGACGGTCAGCTTCCCGGCGCACGTCAACCACAAGGTCGAGATCTCCGGCGTGGAAAGCGTGGCACAGCTGGCGCCCACGCCTCAGGAGATCGCCGCGGCGCCGGCGCTCAGGACCGAGAACAAGCCCGATACGCGCACCATGCCGTCGTTGACGGTGCAGAGCTTGAAGATGATCTCGACGGCGTGCCCGTAAAAGAAACCACGAGCTTCGTGGTTGCCTTACATTCTGAACACGCCGAACTTCGCAGGGGGAATCGGCGCGTTGAAGGACGCCGATATTCCCAGCGCCAGCGCCGAGCGCGTCTCGACCGGATCGAGAATCCCGTCGTCCCATAACCGGGCCGTCGAGTAGTACGGCGAGCCTTCGGTGTCGTACTTCTGCAGGATTGGATCGCGGATCGCGGCTTCAGCCTCTGGCGTAAGCCCGCCCCCTTCGCGCGCGAGCTGATCGCGCTTCACCGTCGTCAGCACGCCCGCCGCCTGCTCGCCGCCCATCACCGAGATGCGCGCGTTGGGCCACATCCACAGCAACCGCGGTTCATAGGCGCGGCCGCACATTCCGTAGTTGCCCGCGCCGAAGGACCCGCCGACAATCACTGTGAATTTCGGCACCACGGAATTCGCGACGGCGTGCACCATCTTGGCGCCGTCTTTCGCGATGCCGCCGCGCTCGTACTGTTTGCCCACCATGAAGCCGGTGATGTTCTGCAGAAACACCAGCGGCACGCCGCGCATGTTGCACAACTCGATGAAGTGAGTCGCCTTCAACGCCGACTCGGAGAACAGCACGCCGTTGTTCGCGATGACGCCAACGAGGAACCCGTGGATCCGCGCGAAGCCGCAGACGATCGTCGGCGCGTAGCGCTCCTTGAACTCGTCGAAACGCGAGCCGTCGACCATCCGCGCCATCAATTCGCGGACGTCGTAGGCCTTGCGCAGATCGAGGTTCACGATGCCGTAGATCTCCGACGGATCGTAAGCCGGATCTTCCGGCGTCGCCGCGTCTGCGGGCATCTGCTTTCGCGTATTCAGCGTGGACACGACGATGCGCGCCTGGTGCAACGCGTGCGCGTCATCATCGGCGAGATAGTCGGCCACGCCCGAGAGCCTGGTGTGGACGTCGGCGCCGCCAAGATCTTCCGCCGTGACTTCTTCGCCGGTGGCGGCCTTCACGAGCGGGGGGCCACCGAGGAAGATCGTGCCGGTGCCCTTGACGATGATGGTTTCGTCCGACATCGCGGGAACGTATGCGCCGCCGGCGGTGCACGACCCCATCACCACGGCCACCTGCGGGATCGCTTCCGCAGACATGCGAGCCTGATTGAAGAAGAGCCGGCCGAAGTGCTCGCGATCGGGGAAGACGTCGGCTTGCAGCGGCAGGAACGCTCCGCCCGAATCCACCAGGTAGACGCACGGCAACCGGTTCTGCAGCGCCACTTCCTGGGCGCGCAGGTGTTTCTTCACGGTGAGCGGGTAGTAGGTGCCGCCCTTCACGGTGGCGTCGTTGGCCACAATCATGACGTCGCGGCCCGAGACGCGTCCGATTCCCGTCACGACGCCGGCGGCCGGCGCCTCGTTGTCGTACATGCCGTACGCCGCAAGCGGAGAGAGCTCGAGGAAGGCGGAGCCCGGATCGATCAGCGCGTCGATCCGCTCGCGTACCGGCAGCTTGCCTTGTTCGCGGTGACGGACGACGTATTTGGCGCCACCGCCGGCCTGCGCTTCAGCGAGGCGCGTGCGGTACTCCGCAACGAGGTCCTGCATGCGCCGCCGGTTCGCGGCGAATTCCGCCGAGGTAATGTCGATGTGGGATTCGATGGGATCCATGGCGGCGGCGCTACCAGCCGCAGCAGTCGGTCTTGAAGCGGCAGGCCGGGCAGCGCCACACGGCGTGCATGCGGTACATCTCCGCGCCGCACCGCTCGCATTTCATCGCGTCTTCGTTGGTGTGGTCGGGCGGCGTTCGCAACGCGGACACCACAGGCGTGATGACTAACTTAACCTCGGGCTTCTGCACCCGGGAATTCTAGCAAACGGGAGATCAGAAGACAGAATAAACAGGAGATCAGGAGGCCAGGAGAATTTTGATCGAAATGCTCCTGTTCTCTTGGTCTCCTGTTTTTGCTTTTGGGCAGGAGCCCTGTTTAGAACCCGCAACCCATCTGATTCACGACGAACCAGAGAGCGATCAGCGACACCGGCACTCCCAGCAACCATGCGACTCCGTATTTCATCTGTCTCTCCTCTTCGAAAGAACAATTCCGTTATTCCGTTGTTTCTCGAGTGCAACTTGCGTTCCAAGCGGAATGGGAGAAACGGAATCAACTTTGCTATGGACTACGGTGGAGGTCGTGATGAGAAGTATGAATAACCACATTGGGTCGCCGTCGATGACGTTGGTTACCGAAAGTGTGGATGTTGTCACCGCGTTCAAGCAACTAATGGGCCGGGTCCGAAGGGCCGTCCGTCAAAGCCTGTGCACGGTCATCAACGGGGGCCATGAGCTCTACCGTGCCCGGACGGACACCAAGCTCTACCAGGAATGCCTGCTCTGTGGCTACGAGACGTCCGGTTGGACCATTGACCGGCACGATCGGCGGTTGCACCTCGTCGGCACCTCGCACGCGCACGCGCAGACGTCGGCCGCGCGCCGCTAGGGGCGGCTGCTGCGGAAATCTCCTCGGCGATCAGGCCCCAGGCGCCTCACTGATTCCGCATTCCTTCATCTTGTTCAGCAGGGTCTTGTAGCTGACCTGCAGATACTCGGCGGTTTTACGGCGATTCCAGCGAAAGCGTTCGAGCGCGTGCTGGATGGCTTCCTTCTCGGCGCCCATCGCCGCATGCCGCGCCAGTTCCTGCAGGTTCATCCCGTCGGTGCTGACCGGCCCCATCCCGGCACCACTGTCTGCCGCCGCGGGAACCGGGAACGGCACGACGGAAGCGGGTTGCTGCGGCACAGGCGGCCGCGCCACGGCGACCGGCATGGGCGGCGGCGTGTGCGTGTAGCCCTCGGCAGCGGCACGCGCGGCGCGCAGCCGGCCGATCTCGGCGAGGATCAGGTTCTCGTCCTGCAACACCACCAGGCGCTTCATCATGTTCTCGAGCTCACGGATGTTGCCGGGCCACTCGTACGACAGCAGGTTTTCCTGTAACACCAGCGACGGCCTCACCGACGGACGGCGATAGACCGACGCGAACTTCAGCAGGAAGAACTCGATCAGCTGCGGAATCTCCTCGCGCCGTTCGCGCAGGGGCGGCACGTGGATCTCGATTACCTGCAGGCGATAGTAGAGATCCTCGCGGAACGTGCCGGCGCGCATCATCGCGTCCAGGTCGCGGTTGGTGGCGGCGATGATCCGCACATCCACTTCGACGTTGCGGTTGCTGCCAAGCTTGGTGAACTCGCGATCCTGCAGCACGTGCAGAATCTTGACCTGCAGCGCCAGCGGCATCTCGCCAATTTCGTCGAGCATGATCGTGCCGTTCTGCGCGAACTCGAACTTGCCGATGCGGGTCGACGCCGCGCCGGTAAACGCGCCGCGCTCGTGCCCGAACAGCTCGCTTTCGAGCAGCTCGGCCGGCAGCGCCGCGCAGTTCACCTTGACGAACGGGTTGGTGCGGCGTGGCGATCGGCGATGAATCTCGCGCGCGATCACTTCCTTGCCGACGCCGCTCTCGCCGCGCAGCAACACGCTGATGTCGTTGTCGGCCACGCGGTCGACCATCGTCATCACAGGCTGCATGGCCTTGCCGGAGCTCCAGCACGGTTGGGCACCGTCGGGGTCGACCCCAACCTGCGTCCGCAACCGCGTGACTTCGTTGGTGAGCGACAGCCGCTCGAGGGCATTTCGAATCGCGGCCTCGAGCGCGACCTCGCCGACACCGTCCGGATCGCCAGGCTTGACGACGTAGTCGGTGGCGCCTAACCGCACGGCTTCGACGATGGTGGCCGGCGTCTGTCCGCCGGAGAGCATCACGACCTGTGCGGCAGGGTGGGCGAGGCGAATCGCGCGCAGCGTTTCGAGGCCGTCGAGCCCGGGCATCAGCACGTCGAGCAGGATCACATCCGGCAGCGCGCCTTCGCGCAGCGCGTTCAGCAGCGCGTCGCCGCTGTCGTAGGCGTGCGTGTCGTACCCGCGGGACCGCAGCAGGGTCTGCAGATATTCGGCAAACGGCTGATCGTCGTCAACGATGGCGAGTGTGGCGCTGCTCATACCTGTACCAATGGAAAACGGAATCCGACCGAGGCGCGATGGTCCTCATGATTCCACGTTTGCACGCGATGTTGTTGAAGAACGAACGACGCCCAGATCAACGTCAACCCCTTGCCTCCACGTGTCAGATCAACGGGCCGGGCCTTGGCGTCCCCCGGGCCCGATTGTAGCGAAGGAACCGATTCTTCGGCCCCCGCCAGCAGCGCCAGCGTGCGGCCGTCCCCCGCGTCGACACGGAACGCTCGCGGCGACTCGCGCGCTTCGTCGAACGCCGCGCGCGCCACGATGGCGACGGCGCGGATCAGATCGTGCGCGCTGGTACTGGCGACCGACGCCGTCGGCGCGGTGTCGCCCTGCCACGCCGCGCCCTCGAGCTCCTTGGCCGCGTGCAAGCTGCCGATCAACTGCGCCGCCGCGATGTGCCCGGTGAGCGGCGGATCGGGCGACTCAGAAAGCGTCCCCACGCGGTTCATGTCCACGCACAGCGTCGCGATCAATCCGAGTGCGTCACGCGTCTTCTCGAGCGCGCGCTGCTGGTCGTCCGGCGTTGTCAGGCGGCCGTCGAGGTATAGCTTTAAATATCCCTGTGACACGGCTAGTGGCGTTCGGATCTCGTGTGCCACCGTATTCAAGACCTGCGCCAAGGTCAGCCCCATCCCGCAAGCCTAGCACGGTCATTCGTCGACCTTGGCACGGCCCTTGAAGCATAACCCGGTGGATACGAGCGATCAGACGATGACACCGGACCCGGCGCGGACGCACATTTTGATCGTCGACGACTACGCGGATGCGCTCGAAATCTGGGCGATCTACCTGCACGGCGCGGGCTATCGGGTGTCGACCGCGATCGACGGCGCGTCGGCGATCGCCAAGGCCAGGCAACTGCTTCCTGACCTGATTGTTCTCGATCTCGAATTACCGGGCATATCGGGCTTCGAAGCGGCGCGCACGCTGCGCGCTGACCCCGAGACGGCCGACATCCCGTTGATCGCCGCGACCGGGTATTCGCACCTGCGTCAGCTCGACCTCGCACGCGAGGTGGGGTTCGACGCCGTCGTGGTCAAGCCCTGCGATCCGGAGACGCTGCTTTCGGAGATCGCGCGCCTGATCGCAGACCCCGTCGACCCGATCCAACTGGACCGTAGCAATGTGAACGAGCGTCATGAAAATGGGTAGCGACTTACTTACTGGGTGGAGCAAATGACTACAGACGACGTCGTTGTGATGGAGCGGGCGTTGGTTTTCATGGCGGTTTTCATGGGAATCCAGACACTGATCACCGTAGCTGGTGCGGTGGGCGCCTTTCTGGCCTACCGCAGCGCTAAGGCCGCCATTGACGAGAAGGTGATCGAGCTGCAGGGTCACATCAACCAGGTGAAGGCGCATATCGATCGCATTTCGAACACGGTCGACGACGCCGTGCTGGCGGTGAAGCGGGGCACGAACGCGGTCGGCGAAGTGGTCGCGGACGCCCGCCACGCGATCGGCACCGTGCGACATGGGGTCGCGTCGGTCGCGTCGGTGGCGACCGCGCCGAAGACGGCAATGGCGCTTGGCGTGATCCGCGGCGTGCAGTGGTGGCGGCGCCGTCGCGCCGCAGAGCGCCGGGCTATTCAAGATACGGGATCTGTTGATCTAGTGAGCTAGTGATCTGTTGATAAAACAAAAAGGAGAGAGGCCAATGAGATTGATGAACGAGCAAGAATCAGCGGGGAGCGGAATGTTCCTGCTGGGCGCGGTCGCGGGTGCGCTGGTCGGTGCCAGCGTGGCGTTGCTGATGGCGCCGAAGCCCGGTGCGGAGATACGAAGCGATCTGAATGCCTCGTTCAATTCGCTTCGGGATGCGGCGGCGCGGCGCTACCGCGAGATGGCCGATCGGGCCGGCGTCCAGCTCGAGAACATCGAAGAGAAGGCGGATCAGCTGGCCGATCAGCTCGAATCGTCGGCTCGCGAAGCCCTCGACATGGCGTCAGCCAAAGTGCATTCGGTCACGGGCTCGACCAAGAGCGCGCGCGACGCCAACGGCGCGCCGCGTCACACCTAACGAGCTATCTGACCGCGCCGCGTTTGCGGGGAAGCGGAGCAGGGCTCCGCTTCCCTGTTCGTTGATCTGCAGCCATGTCTTCACTAAAGTCGACCAACCGGCGCCGGGTTCTCGTCGTAGACGACGAGTCGATGGTGACTGACTGGCTGAAAATGGTGGTGGAGCAGGCCACGCGCGCGCCCGGCTACGAGGTGCGGACGGCGGCGGTCGGCTCGAAAGCCGAAGAGGTCTTCCGCGCCTGGCACCCCGACGTGGTGCTGCTCGACCTCGTGCTGCCGGATATCGACGGCATCGCGCTGTTGCGGCAGCTCAAGGCGATCGATCCGGCGCCCGAGATGATTGTCATCAGCGGCGTCGGCACCATCACGCGCGCGCTCGAAGCCGGACAGGCCGGCGCTTTTTTCTTCCTCGAAAAATCCAATCTCGACCCCGCTGGCCTGGTCTCGATTCTCGACCGTGCCACCGACCTGCAGGTCGAGCGCGCCCAGCATCAACGCCTGAAAGAGCAGATGCGGGAGCAGTACTCCTTCTCAAACATCATCGGCAAGAGCAAGAAGATGCGCGAGCTCTTCGAGCTGATCGAAGCGGTGGCCGAAAGCGACGCCAACATCCTGATCCAGGGGGACAACGGCTCCGGCAAGGAATTGATCGCCAACGCGATCCACGTGAGGAGCGGCCGGGCCAAGGGCCCGTTCATCAAGATCAACTGCGCGGCGCTGCCCAAGGACCTGATCGAGTCGGAGCTGTTCGGCTACAAGCAGGGCGCGTTCACCGGCGCCACCGCCGACAAGGTCGGCTTGCTGGAGCTGGCCGCGGGCGGCTCGCTGATGCTCGACGAGATCGGCGAGATGCCGCTGCTGCTGCAAATAAAGCTGCTGCGCGTGTTGCAGGAGCGCGAGTATCGCCCGATCGGCAGCGACCGGCTCGTGAAGGTGGACTTCCGGTTGATCTGCGCCAGCAACATCGAACCCGACGCGGCGATGAAAGACGGGCGGCTGCGCGAAGACCTCTACTTCCGCATCAACACGGTCACGCTGCGGGTGCCGCCGCTGCGCGAGCGCACCGAGGACCTGCCGCTGCTGTGCGCGCACTTCCTCGAGAAGTTCAACAACCGCTATCAGAAGAACGTCAAGAGCCTCACGCCGGCCGCGTACCACCTGCTGATTCGGTTCCGGTGGCCGGGCAACGTTCGCGAGCTCGAAAACGCCATCGAGCGGGCGGTGCTCGTCGCCAAGTCGCCGGACGTGCAGCCACAGGATCTGCCGGAGACCATCCGGGGCGATGCTCTCGCCGAGGACGCCTTCACCGTGCCGCCGCATCACACCCTGGCGGAGATCGAACGCATGGCGGTGCTGCAGACGCTGCAGCGCACCAACTGGAACAAGCAAGAGGCCGCGCAAATCCTGGGTTTGTACCGGCCGACCCTGTACAGCAAGATCAAGAAGCACGACATCAAGGACCCGCGCACCCCCGTGCGCGTGGTCGAGGAGGCGGGATGAACGATCGAAGCATGATGCTGCTGGGTGCTATCATCGGCGCGGGTGTGGGCGCCGGCGTCGGGTTCGTGCTCTTTACCGAGCGCGGCCGCCAGCTGCGTGCGGAGCTGCAGCCGGAGATCGAAACTGTGATGAGAGAAGCCGTGCGACTCGGACACGTCGTCGACGACCTGCGCAACGGACGGGTCGCGGCGCCGGGTGCCGCAGCCGCCGGCGCTGGTGCCGGCAACATGGTCTGGCCTCGCCGGACCCAGTAGTCGAGTGCCCCAGCGAGCCCGATCCGCCGCCGCGACTGAAAGTCGCTCTGGCGAGACCTCGCCGGAGCTCGCAAGCCAAGGGGCAGCGAGCGAAGGCGGGTCCAGCGCGGGGCCTGTGCCGGCCCGGGCGGGTCGGCGGGCTCAGGTTGCCGGCCAGCTGCGACTGATTGGACTGGCGGCGTGGCGCGCCGTGGGCGAGCTGTACAACAGTGACGCCCTGACCCACGCGGCGTCGATCGCCTATTACGCGCTGCTGTCGCTCTTTCCGATCTTCCTGCTCGCGCTGGCGATCCTCGGCCAGGTCACCGCCGATCCGGCCGAACGCGACGCGGTCGTGCGCTTCGTCTTCCGCTACTTTCCCCGGCAGTTCGATTTCATTACCGGCCAGCTCGACGCGTTCAAGATCCAACCCGTCTCGTTTGGCGTGTGGGGCATCATCGCGCTGGTCTGGGCCTCGCTGGGCGTGTTCAACGCCGTGACGTCCGCGGTCAATCACGCGTGGGGCGTGGAGCGGCGCCGCAGCTTCCTCCGGCACCGGCTCATTTCGTTTCTGATGCTGCTGTCGGCGGGCGGCGTGCTGCTGATCGGGCTGATTCTTGCGAGCATGGTCAAGCTGGCAGAAACGGGGCTGGGCGAGGCGATCGGGCGTTCGGCAACGCTGGTCTGGGTATCGGGCGTCACGGCGCACTACGCCGCGACCGTGCTCTTAATCGGCTGCGTGGCCCTGGTGTTTTACTTCGTCCCCAACACGCGGGTCCGCTTCCGCGAAGTCTGGCCCGGCGCGGTCGTTGTCGGGCTGTTGTGGCGCGGGGCGCTGTCGCTGTTCTCCTGGTATGCGAGCGATCTGGCGTCGTGGAACGTGATCCACGGCTCGATTGCCGCGGTCGTGGTCTTCCTACTGTGGATCTACGTGAGTGCCGTGATCCTGTTGTACGGCGTGGAGATGACGGCGAGCTACGCGCGCGTGCACGACGCGGCGGAGTTTCATCCGGGGCTGGCGCCGGTCGTGCCCGAAGACCCGCCCGAGCCCCTGACGCCGCTGCCGGGCCGCCGGTGAAGAACGGTGTGCGACCTCGCGCCGACGGGTCGTCCGCAGATTACGCCGATTAACGCAGATTCAAAACCCGAGAATTCTGCAAGCGCGCCTGTGCATTTTAGAATCGGGCCCGCGGAGCGGCCATAGGCCGCTGCCATGAATCAGGAGGTACGAAACGAGAGAGACCGTTTTTTGGCAAGTGTCTCGCTCGTTTCGTACCTCCTGATTCATTGCGAGACGCCGGGTGATTCTGCCGGCGTCCGCGGGCCCTCGCCTAATCTGCGTAAATCTGCGGAATCTGCGGATAAAAAGGTCGGCGCGCTGCCGATCTCGGGCAGCACGTCCCTCAGCATATGATCGCCAGATGCCCAACCGCCTAGCTGGCGAGCAGAGTCCCTACCTGCTGCAGCATGCGAACAACCCGGTGGATTGGTATCCGTGGGGTGACCAGGCGTTTGCGGCGGCGCGAAAATCCGACAAAGCGATTTTTCTGTCGATCGGCTACGCGACCTGCCATTGGTGTCACGTGATGGAGCGCGAGTCGTTCGAAAGCGTTGGCGTGGCCAACGTGCTGAACGAGCACTTCATCTCGATCAAGGTCGATCGCGAAGAGCGTCCCGACGTCGACCGCGTCTACATGACGTTTGTGCAGGCCACGACCGGTTCCGGCGGCTGGCCGATGAGCGTGTGGCTGACGCCCGAGCTGAAGCCGTTTTACGGCGGCACGTATTTCCCTCCGACGTCGCAGTGGGGCAGGCCCGCCTTTGTCGACGTGCTGGCGCAGATCGCCAAGGCGTGGCGCGAGGATCGCGCGCGCGTCACGCAATCGGCGGCCGAGGTCGTGGCACGGCTGGCCGTGATCGCCAGGGTCGACGCGGCCCGGACGATGCCCGGCGAAGAGGCGCTGGCGTCGACGCTGCAGCAGTTCCAGCAGAGCTTCGACGCACGCCGGGGCGGCTTCGGCGACGCGCCAAAGTTCCCGCGGCCGAGCGAGTTGATCTTCCTGCTTCGGGAGTCCGCCCGCACCGGCGAAGCGGCGGGCCGTGACATGGTGGTGCAGACGCTGCGATCGATGGCGCTCGGCGGCATGCGCGATCACATCGGCGGCGGCTTCCACCGCTACTCGGTTGACGGCAACTGGCGCGTACCGCATTTCGAGAAGATGCTCTACGACCAGGCCCAGCTCGCGGTGGCGTATCTCGAGGCGGCGCAGGCGGCCAACGATCCGTTCTTCGCACAGGTCGCCGAAGACACGCTGCAGTACGTGCAGCGTGACATGACCGATGACGGCGGCGGCTTCTACTCGGCCGAAGACGCCGACAGCGTGCCGCCCGACCAGGTGGCCGACCCGCACGCGGCCACCTCCGCCGAGGCTACGGTGCCCAAGCACAAGATGGAGGGGGCCTTCTATGTGTGGGGCCTCGACGAAGTGCGCGCGGCGCTCGGCGAGGATAGCGCCATCTTCGAGGGCCGCTACGGCTTGCTGCCCAACGGCAATGCGCCGTTCGATCCGCAGCAGGAATTTGTCGACAATAACCTGCTCCATACCGCGCAGTCGCTCGCGGATCTCGCCCAGGCCGCAGGCGTGTCGGCGGTCGACGTTGCCGAATCGCTGTTGCGGTCGCGCAAGATTCTGTTCGAGGTACGCGAGACGCGGCCCCGCCCATTGCTCGATGACAAAGTACTGACCGCCTGGAACGGCTTGATGATTGGCGCGTTCGCACGAGCGGCCAGAGTTCTGGCCGGCGGCGAGGCGCTCGGCCATGAGCCAGGCGAGGCGGATCCGGGGGCCCGGCATCTGCAGAGCGCGACCCGTGCGGCGGCGTTCATCCGCGAGCGGGTGTGGAACCCGTCGACGAAGCGATTGCTGCGGCGTTATCGACAGGGCGACGCCGCCATCGACGGCTACGCCGAAGACTATGCCTTCCTGATTTTCGGGCTGATCGAGTTGTTTCAAGCGTCCGGCGATCCGTCGTGGCTGTCGTGGGCGCGCGAGCTGCAAACGCAGCAAGACGAGCTGTTCTGGGACGCGGCCGGCGGCGGATGGTTCAGTACGACGGGGCAGGACCCGACCGTGCTGCTTCGCTTGAAAGAGGACTATGACGGGGCTGAGCCGTCGCCCTCTTCCGTGTCTGCATTGAACCTGCTGGCCCTCGCTCACCTCACCGGAGACGCGGCGTATTCGGATCGCGCGGCGGAAGCGATCGCGTCATTTGGCGCGCGCCTCGAACAATTGGGGCGCGCCGTGCCCTTGATGGCGGCCGCGCTGTCGACGGCGCTTTCGGGTGGCGAACAGATCGTGGTCGTCGGCGACCGCGGTGCCGCCGACACGACGGCGTTGTGGCAGGCCGCGCATCGCAGGTTCCGTCCGTTCACGGTCTCGGTGATCGTCGATCCTAAACAGCAGGATGCCGTTGCCGCGCACATGCCCTGGGTGGCGGCGATGAAGATGATCGATGGGCGGGCCACCGCGTACGTGTGCCGCAATTTTGCGTGCGATGCACCCTCTACCGATCCTGGAGTCTTCGGGTAAGGTGCGTACAGTGCGTACAGTGCGAAGGGTGCGTACAGTGCACGGGTGCCAAGGGTGCCAAGGGTGCCAAGGGTGCAAAGGAAAGAAACATGAGTGATGTTGATGTGTGGGTGCGGGGGGCTTCGGGCGCGGTCACCGAGAAGATGACGGGAGTGACGGCTGACGCCACGGCGTGGAGCGACGCCGATGTGCGGACGCTGCTCGAGCAGATGTTGAGCGCGATCGATCGCGCGAAGAATCCGGGCGGGCCGTCGCCGGTCGTGGCGCTGCGCGGCTTCAGCTGGATCGTCAGCCCCGAGGCCGGCGGCGTGCTGGTGCATCTCGAGCTGCAGACCGGCACCGCCAGCGCCGGGCCGTTTGCGATCAGCGAGGCGCGGCTGAACGAGATGATCGCGCGGGTGGTCGGCGGCCAGAAAGAGTCGACGCTCGTCCACTGAGATGAACCCGAGGACTTGAGGACCTGAGGACTTGCGGACTTGAAAAGGCCAACGATGGCGAAGCTGCTGCTGGCGTCGATCGACGAAGCCTACGACGCCCGCTCGTGGCACGGCACCAACCTGCGCGGATCGCTTCGCGGCGTCACCCGCGAGCAGGCCGCCTGGCGCCCCACCTCCGCCAAGGCTACGGCGGACAGGTCGGCGGGCAAGCCTGGCGACGACCGGCACAACATCTGGGAACTGATGGTGCACGCGGCCTACTGGAAGTACGACATCCGCCGCCGGCTGACGGGCGAGAAGGGCCGATCGTTTGCGATCGAAGGCAGCAACTTCTGGACGCGCCCGATCGAGGGCAGCCTGGCGGAATGGCGTGCCGACCTCGCGCTGCTACAGCGCGAGCACGACCTGCTGCGTCGAGCCGTGACGGCATTTCCCGAATTCCGTTGGACGAAGAACGCGCCGGGCAAGCCGTTCACTTTTGAAGGGCTGGTGCGTGGCGTCGCGGCGCACGACCTGTATCATGCCGGGCAGATACAGTTATTGAAGCGCTTGCGAGAGTAGGTGCCCAGGCCGGAGTGGCGAAACTGGCTGGCCCAGCTACGAAACCGAGCAGGCCGCCGAGCAGGTCAAGGCCATCATCTGGCCGAAGGGCGGAGCGTAGACCCCGCTTTGCTCATTACACGGTATCCATGTATAATGGGCCGCAGTGATTCAGACCTTCGCGGACGCCACAACGACCGACTTGTTCCACGGGGCGAACACGAAGGCGGCCCGCGCGATCGACAAGGCGATCTGGCCGATCGTCCGGCGCAAGCTCGACATGGTGAATGCCGCGGCGGCCGTGCCGGATCTCCGCGTCCCTCCGGGCAATCAGCTCGAAGCCCTGAAGGGCGACCAAGCGGGCCGGTTCAGTATTCGGGTGAACCAGCAGTATCGGATCACCTTTCGTTTCGAGAATGGCCACGCGTTCGACGTGCGTTGTGAGGATTACCACTAGGAGATGATGACGATGATTCCGAAGCACCGACCGCCCACGCACGCCGGGGAAATCCTGCTCGAAGAATTCCTCAAGCCGCTCAACCTGACGCAGGTCCAGGCGGCCGAGAAGATGGCGATCTCCCTCAACCGCCTGAATGAATTGATTCGGGGGAAGCGGGGCGTCACCGCCGACACCGCGCTCCGGCTCGCGAAGCTTCTGAAGACGACGCCGGAATTCTGGCTCAACCTCCAGAACGCCTACGACCTCTACGAAGCCAAGCACGCGATGAGCGCGTGACCCTGAAGGGTGAACAACGATGGGCCAAGTACGCAAGGCGGATGAGGCGGGGGCCGCGGCCGGCGGATCTCCGCCCTATCGTCACGTTCGCCTATCTCACCGGCTGGCGCATCCAGAGCGAAATCTATCGCCGCTACGCGATCGTGAGCGAGGGCGACCTGGGCGTCGGCGTGGAGAAGCTCGGCGCGCTCGCGACAGGGACAATTTCGGGGACAAAGAGCCGCCGCGGACGGGTCAGACGGTTCGCGAAGGCGTGAAATACTAGGGTTTTCTCATTGGCCGGGGTGGCGAAACTGGCAGACGCACAGGACTTAAAATCCTGAGACGCGCAAGCGTCGTGTGGGTTCGATTCCCACCCCCGGCACCATTCTGAACCTCTCTGAACCGTTCTGAATGGTTCCGAATGGTTCTGAATGGTTCTGAATGGTTCATTTGCTCCCCGAAGTGCCCGGCGGCCATCTCGCACGGATGGCCGTGCCGGAATCGTGAAGTTCTTCGAGCGGAGTATCGGCGTCGGCCCCGGCCGCCAGGGCGGCGCTCTCAGCTGCCTCCTGCCGAGTGACGTACGTCTCGCCGGCAATGGCGACGACCTGCCCGCCCGGCGACGACAAGCGCCAGCGCCACAGCTGCTGAAAATCCTGGTAGACGTGAAACTGCGAGGCGGGCGCGCGGACGACGAGATCGATCGCGCGGCGACAGTCGACCCTGTTCCCGTACGACTCGACGCCAACAGCGATGATCAGGGAATTGCTCGCGACCAGGCGCCAATAGAACTGCCTGGACGTGTTTTGCACGATCTGAAACTTCACAGTCTTAGTCCCTCCTGTCGTGGGGTACACGACAGCGACCGCGATAACGCACGCGTACGTTACGGAGGCGGCCGGCTCGAGGAGGGTCGATCCGGATCGAACGGCGAACTATGCAGCTGCGACCCTTTGCGGGGGACAGGAGTCACTGCTACACATGAGCATCTTAATCACTCAGAGCCATCGGCTCTACCGATTTGCACGAACAATTCGTCGTCTTCGCGGGATACGTGCACCAGCCATGGGTTGCAGCACACCTCGCAGTCCTGGACGTAGCTGCCGCGCACATCCGGCTCGACGTAAATCTCAATTTCTTCGCCACAATATGGGCAGGTAACAAGGTGGGTGTCGTCCATTTTTCCTCGCGGCCAAACGCCCTAAGCCGTCAAGTGGCCCACTTTTAGCATAGACCCTATCCATGAAATGGGAAGGTGGTCGTCGCAGTACCAACATTGAGGATCGCCGGGGGCTGGGCGCCGGCACGATCGGCGGGGGCGGCATCGGCATGCTCCTCATCGTGCTCGCCATATCGTGCCTGACCGGCACCAATCCGATGGAGTTGCTCCAGGTGGCCGAACAGGTCAACCCGGGGCAGGCCCAGTCGGTGCCGACCGGCGCGCCGAGCGGCGATCCCGCGGCCGAGTTTGTGGCGGTCGTGCTGGCTGATACCGAAGAGGCCTGGGGCAAGGTCTTCCAGGCGGGCGGCCAGACCTACCGGGCTCCCGTGCTGGTGTTGTTCGAAAACGGGGTGCAGTCGGCATGCGGCTCGGCGTCGTCTGCCAGCGGCCCGTTCTACTGCCCGTCGGATCAGAAGGTCTACCTCGATCTGACGTTCTTCCGCGAGCTCGATCAGCGCTTCGGCGCACCGGGTGACTTCGCGCAGGCGTATGTCGTGGCCCACGAAATCGGTCACCACGTCCAGCACCTGCTCGGACTCGATCGGCAGGCGGCACAGGCGCGGCAGCAGGGCAGCCGCGCCGATGCCAATCAACTGTCGGTCCAGCTCGAGTTGCAGGCCGACTGCTTTGCCGGCGTGTGGGGACATCATGCTCAGAGCAAGCAGCTGCTCCACGATGGCGACATCGACGAAGGCATCGCGGCCGCGGCGGCGATTGGCGACGACCGCCTGACCAAGGGTCGCGTCTCGCCCGACAGCTTCACGCACGGCACCTCGGCGCAACGCTCCCGGTGGCTGCGCCAGGGCCTGTCGAGCGGCAGCATCAACAGCTGCGACACATTCCGCGCATCGACGCTCTAAACTCTTGACTCTTAACTCTTAACTCTTAACTCTTAACTCTTAACTCTTAACTCTTAACTCCCTTACCTCACCAAATCTTGACCTGACGGTCGGGCGGCAAGTACATCTGGTCGCCCTCTTTCACGCCGAACGCCGCAAAGAACTCGGGAATGTTCCGGATCGGTCCGTTGGCCCGGTACATCTCAGGCGAATGCGGATTGGTCATCACCTGCTGGCGCAGCGCCTCATCGCGCTGCTTCGCCTTCCACGACTGCCCCCAACCCATATAGAACCGCTGATCGGCGGGGATGCCATCAATGACCGGCGGTGGTACGCCCTTCAGCGACAGCTGATAGGCGCGGCGTGAAATCACGAGGCCGGTGAGGTCGGCGATGTTCTCGCCGAGCGTCAGCTCGCCGTTCACCTTCAGGCCGGGCAGCGGCTCGAATTCGTTGAACTGATCGACCAGCCGCTGCGCGCGCTTCTGGTACTCGGCTTCATCCTGTTTCGTCCACCAGTCGCGCAACGCGCCCGTGGCGTCGAACCGCCGGCCTTGATCGTCGAAGCCATGGCCCATTTCGTGGCCGATGATCGCCCCGATGCCGCCGTAGTTCACCGCATCATCAGCCTCGAGATTGAAGAATGGCGGCTGCAGAATCGCGGCAGGGAAGACGATCTCGTTGCGTACGGGGTTGTAGTACGCGTTGATGGTCTGCGGCGTCATGCCCCACTGTTCCGGGTCGATGGGTTTGCCGGCCTTGCCGAGCTGATAGTGGTTCTCGGTCGTGAACGCCCGAAGGACGTTGCCGACGAGATCGTCCTTCGTGATCTCGAGCTTCGAGTAATCGCGCCACTTGCTCGGATACCCGACCTTTGGGCGGAACCGCGCCAGCTTTTCCTGCGCCTGTTTCCTGGTGTCCGGCCCCATCCACTCGAGTTGATCGATGCCGGCCTTGTAGGCCACGCGCAGGTTTTCGACGAGCGCTTCCATTCGCGCCTTGGCCTCCGGCTTGAAGTGGCGCTCGACGTACAGCTTGCCGAGCATCTCGCCGAGATTGCCGTTGAGCAGGTTGACGGCGCGCTTCCATCGCGGCTGCTGTTCCTTCACGCCGCGCAGCGTCGTGTTGTAGAACCCGAACTCCGCGTCCACGTATGCCTTGCTCAGGTAGGGCGCAAAGCCATTGAGCAGGGATGCCTTCAGGTACGGTTTCCACCGCTCGACCGGCAGCTCGTTGACCGCGCCGGCAAATGCCTTCAGGTAACTGGGCTGCGAGACCACGACGGCGGCGTTGCCGCCGACGCCAAGCTCCGCGGTCCACGCCGGCCAGTCGAAGCCCGGGAACTGCTTGCCGAGATCGGCGAGCGTGACTTTGTTGTAGGTCTTCACCGCGTCACGGTTCTCGACGTTGGTCCAATGCGCGCGGGCCAGCCGCGTTTCGAGCGCGAAAATGTCGGTGGCCATCTGTTCGTGGGGCACCCCTTTAAGGGGTGCCCCACGTTCGCCCGCCAGCTGCAGGGTGGTCGTCAGAAACGCGACGTACTTCTCGCGGTACTCCTTCAGTTTCGGATCATCCTTCAGGTAGTAATCGCGATCGGGAAGCCCGAGCCCGCCCTGATAGAGATAGAGCACGTCGTGCGTCGGCTGCTGCGCGTCGCCGTCGACGTAGCCGACCACGGGGTTGATCAGGTTCAGTTTGAAGAACTTGCCAAAATGCCGCGCCAGGTCGGTCTTGGTCTTGATCGCGTCGATCGCCGCCAGCTCGCCGTTGAGCGGCGAGAGACCGAGCTTCTCGACCAGCGCTTCGTTCATGAAGCTTTCGTAGAAGTCGCCGATCTTCTGCGCTTCAGATCCCGGCGTCTTCGTCGTCGACTTGCCGGCTTCTTCGACGATGGCCTTGAGGTCGGTCTGGGCCTTGTCGAACAGGATGTCGAAGGCGCCGTAGGAGGATTTGTCTGCGGGGATCTCGGTGTTCTTCAACCAGCCGCCGTTGACGTGCTGAAAAAAATCGTCTTGCGGCCTGACAGACTTGTCGAACGCCGCCAGATCGATGCCCGAGACCGGCGACTTGACCGGCGGCGGTGGCGGCGTCGGGCTCGCGCAAGCGGCCACGGCGGTCAGGCACACGGCAAGGGCAGTTTCTCGACTCATCGACCAATCTCCTCCGGGCGACCGCCTTCGCCAAGGCTACGGCGAGTCAAAGTGCGAAACCCTGATGATACCCCCGTCAAACCGGGCGCCCGGGGTAGAATGCGCAAGCCGCGAATATTCTGTACGCGGCGGGAGGGACGAGCACGCGTGGACGGCGGTTGGCTTTTCATTGTCGCGGCGCTGGTCGGGGCCCTGGCGACGTACGGCGTGTGGGCATCGGTGAGCCGCCGGCGCTTGAGCGTCCGCGCGGCGGAGCTCGAGAAGACACTCGAGATCCGGACCACCGAGCTTGAATCCGCACGCCTGCAGCTGCAGCGCCTCAGCACTGAAGATCCGCTGACGGCCGTGGCGAACCACGAGCAGTTTCTCGAGTTCCTCGAACGCGAATGGCGCCGGGCGAAGCGCGACGGCTTGCCGCTGTCGCTCATCTTCGTCGACGTCGATCACTTCCGCGCCTACAACCGCCAGTTCGGCCGCAACTCGGGCGACGATATTCTGAAGCAGGTCGGCCGCGCGCTGGCCGGCGTGGTGGGCCGCCCGGGTGATCTCGTGGCTCGCTATCACCGCGACGAGTTTGCCATCGTGCTCGCATCCACCGATGGCCCCGGCGCGTTCAACATCTCCGAACAGCTTCGGCAGGCGATCCACGATCTGCAAATGCCGGCGGCCAAAGACGCGTCGCTCCCGACCGTGACGGCGTCGGTGGCGACGGCCACCGCCGTTCCGCAACGCGAATCCGCCTGGGAAGAGCTCGACTTGATCAAGGCGGCACGCCACGCGTTGCGCGAAGCCCGCGCCGCCGGCGGCAACTGCGTGCTGCGCGCCAATTTGGGCATGGCCGGTCCGCCCGAGTTGGTCGGCCGCCCCTGAGGCATGGGCCCCAGGCCCCCTACCCGGATGCGTCTCGAACTCACACGGTGCACGGTACGGCCCTGGCTCGCGGCCGACGGCAACGCCCTCGCTCGTCACGCCAACAATCGCAACGTCTCGATCCACCTGCGCGATCGGTTTCCGTTTCCGTACGAGCTCGAGCACGCCAGGAAATTCCTGGACTGGCTGATGGTGCAGGAACAACCGACGGTGTGGGCGATCGAGGTTGACGGAGAAGCGGCGGGCGGCATCGGCATCGAACAGAAGACCGACGTCGAACGCATCTCGGCTGAAATCGGCTATTGGCTCGGCGAGTCGTGCTGGAACCGCGGCGTCGTGACCGAGGCGCTGCAGGCCGTCACCGCTGAAATGTTCCGCCGATTCGATCTGATGCGTCTCTACGCATTACCATTTGCCGACAACCCTGCATCCGTCCGTGTCTTGGAGAAAGCGGGCTACGTCCTCGAAGGACGCCTGCGCCAGAGCGCCATCAAGGACGGGAAGGTCAGGGATCAACTTTTGTACGCGACGTACCGATCATGACCAACTGTCCTGGCTATAACGATCTGGTGGCGCGGCTCGATCGCTCCGTCGACGCGGGCGATACGGGCGCGATCACCCAGGCGGTGAAGGCCGACCTCGAACACATCCTGGGCAATCGCCTGTTGGCGCTGCCCGCGCACCTGGTGGGCGCGCGGCCCGATAGTTATGCCCGCCGCCTGTTGCATCGCGACCCGCGCGGCCGCTACACGGCGATCGTGATGACATGGGGACCCGGGCAGGGCACCGCGGTGCACGATCACGGCGGGCTGTGGTGCGTGGAAGGCGTGGTTGACGGCGAGATCGCGGTCACGCAGTACCTGGTGCAGCCCGATCGCGACGGCTTCTTTCGCGTGACGCCGATCGGCTCGCTGCTGGCCGGCACCGGCTCGGCGGGCTGCCTGATCCCGCCCACCGATCATCACGTGCTGGCCAACGCGCGGCCCGACCGCGCGTCGGTGACGCTGCACGTCTACGGCGGCGACCTCGACGACTGCAAGGTCTTTCTGCCCGCGACCCCCGACGGCCGGTACGCCGAAACCACCAAGTCGCTGTCGTTCCACGAGTGACCACCACCGACTACATCGACCTGAACTTCCGCGGCAGCCCGCGCGTGATTGCCACCGCGGTCGTCGCCGCCACCGACGGCATCGTCCTGATCGATCCGGGTCCGACGTCGTGCCTGGCCACGCTCGAAGCCGGCCTTCGCGATCGCGGGTACACGCTGCGCGACGTGCGGTCGCTGCTGTTGACGCACATCCACCTCGATCACGCGGGCGCGGCGGGCACCATTGTCGAGCGGGTGCCCGGGGTCCGGGTCCACGTGCACGAGCGCGGCGCGCCGCACATGATCGCTCCGGAGAAGTTACTGGCGAGCGCGACGCGCTTGCACGGCGATCAGATGGAGACATTGTGGGGCGCGTTCCTTCCGGTGCCCGCTGACCGCATCGTCGTGCTGCAGGGTGGCGAGCGCATCGACGTCGCCTCGCATAGCTTCCGCGTCGCGTATACGCCGGGACACGCCAAGCACCATGTCAGTTATCTCGACGAGCAATCCGGGATGGCCTATGTCGGCGACACCGGCGGCGTGCGCGTCAGCGGCGACTACCTGATTGCGCCAACGCCGCCGCCGGACATTGACGTGGAAACCTGGCGCGCCAGCCTCGATGCGATCGATGCGTGGCAACCGGTCTCGCTGTTCCTGACGCACTTTGGACCGGTCACGCCGGCCCGCGCGCACCTGGCGCGGTTCCGCCAGACCCTCACGTCGGCGGCCGACGCGGTGAAGGCGTCGATGGCCGCGGGCGGCACGGACGAAGAGAAGGTGCGGCGGTTTGTCGAGCAGATGCGGCGCGATGTTCGGCAGGCCTTGCCCGAACACGAGGCAAAGGCTGCCGAACTGGCGGCGCCGTTCGAGCAGCTATGGCAAGGGCTGGCCAGGTATTGGCAGAAGAGAAATAACCAATAACCAAGTACGAATAACCAAAGAGTGCTTTGGTTATTGGTACTTTGGTTATTGGTACTTGGTTATTTGTTATTCCGTCAAACGGCGACAGCTTCGGCGCGCTCTCCCGTCATGCGCGCGGGAGCGGCAACCGCAGCGGCGGGCGGATCGACCAGGAAACGCAGCGCGTAACCCGAGGGCGTGCCCGTGGACTTGCGGCAGGGCGCGACGCGCCACACCGCCGACAGCACGCGGCCTTCGCGCAGCCGCATCGGCAGCTTCTCGGCCAGCCTGGTCGAACGCTCCACCTGCAGGTGCACCAGGCGATAGAGCGGGATGGCGGCCCCGGCATCGCATTCCACGAAGACCCCGGCGTCGCTCACGTCGCGCGTGACGACCGACGCGAAGCGCACGGCGCCCGAGGCGTCTTTCCAGGTCAAGCGCGCAGGGACGGTCACAACTTTGCGCTCGTTCGAGCGCTTCACAATTCCGAATGCCATCATCGATCGCTTCTCAGCCACAGGACACCCCAGGGAGAACCAAGTAACCGGTCTTACAACTGTTGCAATGCACGTTTGTAATCCAAGTTCCGCGCCGAATCTGTGCAGACTGTGAAGCGGTGGATACTTAGTGGCCGATGAGCGTCATAGGATGCCTCGAGAGGACATCATGAGGGCCTATTACTGGATATTGCTGAGGTTTGTTGTGGTTACCTGGTATCCACCAATGGTTGGAACTGGCTACTTGGTATTCAGGCTGACGGGCCTCCCTCGAGTCCCAGGCGCCGTAGCTTGAGGTAAAGGCCGCGCCGGGTCAGGCCGAGCGCGCGAGCGGTTTCAGAGATGTTGCCGCGATGCCGCGACAGCGTTTCACGGATCAGATCTCGCTCGATTTCATCCACCACGGAGGCGAGGGTTTGGCCGCCACGCAGCGACACCCGGCCGCCGGGTTGAGCCGTTGCCGGGGCGGCCGCGGTGAGATCCGCGGAGAGGTGTTCGGGCCCGATCACGCCGCCGGCCGGCGCCATGGCCACCGAGCGCTGGATCTCGTTCTTGAGCTGCCGCACGTTGCCCGGCCACCAATACTGGGCGAACAAGTCGAGCACCTCGGAGCTGAGCTTCATGTCGGGCTTGCCGAGTCGATCCGACGCTTCGCGCAGGAAATAGGTCGTGAGGTGCGGGATCTCCTCGCGGCGCTGACGCAGCGGCGGCACGTGAATGCGGATCACGCTCAACCGGTAATAGAGGTCTTCGCGGAACTTGCCTTCGGCGACCCGCTGTTCGAGGTCGGCGTTGGTCGCGGCCAGCACGCGCACGTCGACGGGCAACGGGCGCACTTCGCCGACCGGCATGATCTCGCCCGCCTCGAGGAAGCGGAGCAGCTTGGGCTGCACGTCGAGCGGCAGGTCTCCGATCTCGTCCAGGAACAACGTGCCCCCCGTCGCGGTGCGGACCAGGCCTGGTTGATCCGAGACGGCGCCGGTAAACGAGCCGCGGCGATGGCCGAACAACTGGCTGTCGGCCAGCTCGCGCGTGGTGGTCGTGCAGTTATAGGGCAGGAAGGTCGCCGCGTTTCGCGACGAGCCGACGTGAATGGCGCGCGCGACCAGCTCTTTGCCCGTGCCGCTCTCGCCGGTGATCAGCACCGTGAGGTCGTTCCCCTGCAGCCGCTGAATCTGATCGACCACGCGGTGCATCGCGGCGCTGGCGCAGAGAAAACCCGGCAGCAGCGGCTCGAGCGGACGCTCCGTGGTCGAGTCGACCGACGCGGTCGGGCGATCGCGCACGCCGCACAGATCAAAGCCCTGCCGTGCCACGGCCGCCATCATGCGGGCGCGGCGAAGCATCGGATGTCCGAGCGGGCGAGTGGTGGCGACCGCGACAGCACGCGGCCCATCCGGCTCCTTGCCGATGTGCTCGACGATCAGGCTGCCGCCGCCGTAGGTGCCGCCTTGCGCGGCGAGCCGCGCCACCGTGCGCGCGCCATCCGCGTCGGCGCCCGCATGCGCAATCAACCGCACGTCGCCGCCGGGCAGCTCGCTGAAGACGACCGCCACGTCGGCGGTGACGGCCTCGAGCAGCGTGGCGGCCAGCTCGCGCGCCAGCAGGTCAGGCAGTACCGCCGCGTCCACCAACCGTCTCACCAGCGCATCGTCGGCGTCGGCGGGGGAGCCGACATATTCACCGGTGCCCGGCGTTTGTGTGGTGGCCATCGCGGCCCGAACCTCTTCGAGGTCACGCGTCGCGCCGAGAGATTGAAACACCTGCGCGGCGTAGTGATAGTGGCGATCGGCCGTCGACTTCGCGCCGGCCTTGGAGGCCAGGCGCGCGAGGGCGAGCTGGCTCACGGCGGCCTGGTAGCGCTCGCCCACGAGCTCGAAGACGCTCGAGCTTTGCGCAATATCGTGGTACGCCTCGGTTGTTCTCGTTTGCCGCGCGCGAAGATCACCACGCAGCCGCAAGAACTCGCCCCACGCGCCGGGCGTGGTGCGCGGATCGAGCCGCGATTCAACCTGCGTCAAGCGGTGCTCAGCGTCCTCGATGCGTTCGGCAGACAGCAACGCTTCGGCCGCGATCAGCTCCGCTTCGATCGTTTCTGCCGGGGGGGCGTTGGTCGACTTAGCAATCTCGTCGGCGATGGCCAGCGCTTCATCCGGCTTGCCGCGCCGCGTCGCCAGCCGCGCCGTGATCACGCGCAGCGACCACTCGTACCAGCGGCTGGTGTTGCGCCCGTATGCGCCATACGCTTCCGCCGCCTGGCGCAGGTACTCCGCCGCGTTCTCGTAATCGCCGCGCATCAGCGACATCTGGGCGAGCGTGTCGTAGACCGCGCCAGTCGTCTCGTGGAACTGCATGGCGCTGCGAACATCGAGCGCGCGGTGCAGCACCGTGTCGGCGCGATCGAGGTTGCCGACGCGAACGCAAATCTGGCCCAGCGTGGCGAGGGCGACCGAGAGTCCCGGACCCTGTCCGAGCCCTTCGTGAAGTCCGACGGCGCGCTCGGCCAACGCGAGGGCCTGCTCGTAACGGTGGCGAATCAATGCCACGTTCGCCTGGTTGCCGTAGACCGTCGCCAGCACGTCGTCTGCCTGCAGCAGCGACGCCATTCGCTCGGCCTGCCTGAGTGCCGCATTCGCTTCGTCATAGCGGCCGGTCTGGGCGAGCATGACCGCCGACAACGAATGCACCATGGCGAGGTGCCGCCGGTCGCCCGCGGCGTGCAGCGCCGCGGCCGCTTCGGCAATGTGCTCGCGGACGATCGCCATGTCGCCGACCTGCCGATAGCACTGGCCGAGATAAAAATGCGCCAGGCCAATCGCCCGGGAGTCGTGAGCGATCTCCGCTTGCTTGAGGGCGCGGTTGTGCAGCGCGATGGCACGCGATTGTTCGCCGCGCGCAAAGGCGACGCGGCCGTGCAGCCGCCACAGATTCGAGTGCAGCACCTGTGGCAGGTTTTCGCGAATGGTGTCGGGGGAGCGGCCCAGTACGGTTCCGGCCTGTGCAAGATCGCCTTGCAAGAGGTACGATTCAGCCAGCATGACCCGCACGCTCAGTTCGTCATCCCGGGTCAGGGTCGCCGGCGCACGCAGGAGCGGTGTCAGTAATTCAATCGTGACGGCAGCCTGGCCCCGTTCGAGCGCGGTGCTCGCCCGGGCAATCACCGGTTGAAGAGCTGCGTTCGCCACGGCCGCATAGTATACGAAGTATCCAGCCCACGATAATCCTTTTAACGATATGGACTTGAGCGTAGGAACCCGGACCGATATCGGTCCGCGTAAAATGAACCAGGACCACTTCGGCACCTGGCCGGACCTTGGTTTATATGTCGTCGCCGATGGCATGGGTGGCCACAATGCGGGGGAAGTCGCGTCGCACCTGGCGGTCGAGACCATTCACGGATTCATCGCCGAAAGCGCGCGGACCCCTGACATCACCTGGCCCTTCGCACTCGAGGTGGCCCTCTCGATCGACTTGAATCGCCTGACGACGGCGGTGCGGCTGGCCAATCGCCGCATTTACGACGAAGGCTCCAAGCACGCGGAGTTGAGCGGCATGGGCACCACGGTGGTCGCCGCGCTCGTCGCCGGGGACCGGATGATGCTCGCAAGCGTCGGAGACAGCCGGATCTATCGCTATCGAAATGGATCGCTCGAACAGCTCACGCAGGACGATACGTGGCTGAACTCGGTGCTCGGCGCCAAACAGGCCGAGGATGCCGACGCGTCGCATCCGCTGCGTCACGTGCTGACGAGCGTGGTCGGCACGAGAGACGATGTGAAACCGGGAGCCCGTGAGGAGCGTCTGTTACCAGGAGACACCTTCGTGCTGTGCACGGACGGCGTGCACGGCCGGCTCGACAATGCGGCGTTTGTTTCGGTGCTCGCGGGTGGCTCCAACCCCGAGCAGCACGCCACGGGGTTGGTCGATGAAGCACTGACGCGGGGCACGTCCGACAACGCCACGGCACTGGTGATTACAATCTCTTGATGCGTCACGTCGTTCTCTCGTTGGCGATCGCCGGCCTGCTGGCAGGGGCCGCGTGCCGCCCTTCGACCCGCGGAGGTCTGAGCGAGGCTCAGACCTCCGCTCGCTCAGGGCAGGCCCCGCCAACAGATTCGAATGTGAAGACAGAGGCGAAACCTCGGATCGTGTTTCTTGGCGACAGCTTGACGGCGGGCCTCGGGCTTTCACGGGATGCGAGTTATCCGGCGCTGCTCCAACGCAAGCTCGATGGTCGCGGCTATCGCTACGAGGTGGTGAACGCGGGCGTGTCCGGCGACACCTCTGCCGGCGGGCGGCGGCGTCTCGACTGGTCGCTCGAGGGCGACGTGAAGATTCTCGTCGTCGCGCTCGGCGCGAACGACGGCTTGCGGGGCCTCTCGCCGCAGGACATGAAGGCGAACCTGTCGACGATTCTGGATCGCGCAGCAGAGAAAAAGATCACGGTGATCCTCGCGGGCATGGAAGCGCCGCCGAACTACGGCGCCGATTACACGCGCCAGTTCAGGGACGTCTATCTCGAGCTGGCGAAGCAGTACGACGTGCGGTTGGTGCCGTTCCTGTTGCAAGGGGTGGCCGGGATCTCCGGACTCAATCAGGCCGACGGCATTCATCCGAACGCCCGGGGCGCGCAGCTGGTTGCGGATCTGGTGTGGGCCGCGCTCGAGCCGGCGCTCGCGCGCCCGGCCGCGGTCACCCCATGATCGAGTTACGCGGCGTCAGCAAAACCGTCTCGAGCGGCGGACAGCCGCTCACGATTCTCCATCCCCTCGACTTGCACGTGCCCAACGGGCAGTGCCTGGCGATCATCGGGCCGTCGGGCAGCGGCAAGTCCACGCTGTTGGGATTGATCGCGGGCCTCGATTCACCGTCGACAGGACAGATCACGATCGCCGGCCACGACATCACGGCGCTTGGCGAGGATGCGCTCGCGCAGCTGCGCGGCGAGAAGGTCGGCTTCGTCTTCCAGTTCTTCCACCTCGTGCCGTCGCTGACGGCGCTCGAGAACATCCAGGTGCCGATGGAGATCGCTGGCCGGCGCGACGCCAAATTGCGGGCGCAGGCGTTACTGGATGAAGTCGGCCTGCACGATCGCGGGCATCACTACCCGGCGCAGTTGTCGGGCGGCGAGCAACAGCGCATCGCGATCGCGCGCGCGCTGGCCAACGACCCGCCGCTCATTCTCGCGGACGAGCCGACCGGCAATCTCGACAGCTCGAACGGGCGGCACATTCTCGAGCTGTTGCTGCAGGTCAAGCGGGCGCGCGGCGTCACGCTCGTCATGGTCACGCACGATCCGAGCGTGGCGGCGATCGCCGATGCCCAACTGGTGCTGCGGGATGGCAGGCCCGTGGCGGCCGAGACCACGGCCACCGGGAGCCGCCCCGCGTGAGGTTCGTGCTCTACATGGCGGCGCGCGAGCTACGGGCCTCGTGGCGGCGACTGCTGGTGTTCTTCGTCTGCATCGCGGTGGGCGTGGGTGCGATTGTTGCCATCAGGTCGGTCATCCAGAGTGTGCGGCACACCTTTGCCGGTGAGGCGCGGACGCTGATCAGCGCCGACGCGATCATCAGCAGCACCCGGCCGATCGGCGAGAAGCTGGCCGCGACGATCGACGATCGGCTGAAGACGGCCGGCGCCGAGAGCATTCGGTCCGTCGAGCTGGCGACCATGGCCAGGGCTGCCGACAAGCCCGGCGGCCGCGCGCGCATGGTGGAGCTGCGAGCGGTCGAAGACGGCTTTCCCTACTACGGCGTGATGAAGCTCGCCAATGGCGTGCGTTACGAGCACGGGCTGCTGCGCGGTTTTGGCGTCCTGGTCAGGCCGGAACTGCTCGCGCAGTTGGCCGTCGCGGTCGGCGACGCGCTGACGATCGGCTCGCAGCGTTTCACGATTCGCGGCGTCATCGAGAGCGAACCGGGGCGCAGGCTTGGCGCGTTCAGCATTGGCCCGCGGGTGTTTGTTGACCTGGCGGACTTACCGAAGACCGGCCTCACGGGATTCGGCAGCCGCGCCATGACGCAGCGGCTGCTGCGCGTGCCCGATGCGGCGCTGGACGGCTTGATCGTGCAGCTCCGGAAGGACTTCGCCAACGAGTTCGCGCGCGTGCGCTCGTATCAGGCCACCGAAGACGACATCGGTGAAGACTTCGCGCGTGCCGAGGACTACCTCAGCCTGGTCGGCCTGGTGATCGTGATCCTCGGCGGCATCGGTGTCTCGAGCGTCACGCGGGTGTTCGTCCAGCAGAAGATGAAGAGCATCGCGGTGCTGAAGTGTGTGGGCGCCCGATCGTCGCAACTGCTCGCGGTCTATGTCGCGCAAGTGGCCATGCTCGGCCTGGCGGGAAGCCTGCTGGGGATTGGCCTCGCCCGGCTCGCGATGCGCGCCATTCCATCTGTTCTCGCCGGCACCACGCCGGGCGTCGACATCACCTACGCGTTGACGGCGCCGGCGGTAACGCAAGGGCTCGGCATCGGCCTGCTGGTGTCGCTGTTGTTTTCGCTGGTGCCGCTGCTCGAGGTCCGGCACGTGAAGCCGTCGCTGCTGCTGCGCGACGAAGCCCGCAGCCGCAAGCCGGACCTGACCCAGGTGCTGGTCACGTTGTTCGTCGTGGCGGGTCTCGTGGCCCTCACGGTCTGGCAGGCCGGCTCGTTGCGGGTAGGGCTGATCGTAGCCGCCGGATTCGCGGGCACTGCGCTCGTCCTGCACGTGGCTGGATCGCTGCTGATTCGCGCGGTCGTGCCGCTCGCGCGCTCGAAGTCGTTTGCGATGCGCCACGCGGTGCTGCACCTCAGCCGGCCGGGCAGCCAGATGCGAATCGTGCTGCTCGCCGTCGGCCTCGGCAGCTTCTTCATCATCGGCGTCCGCTCGTTGCAGCAGAACCTGATTGCGGAGTTCAGGGTCAACGTCACGCCCGATTCGCCCGACATGTTCCTGCTCGACATCCAGAGCGATCAGGTCGAGGGCGTCCGATCGGTGCTGGCCAGGTATCAAGCGGCCGGGGCGGCGCCGGCGCGCCTGCTGCCGGTGCTGCGCGCGCGCGTCGTCGGCGTCGAGGGCCGCGAGCTGCAGCTCGAGAACTTCGAGGACGTTCGCGGCCGCGGCTCCCTGGCCCGCGAGTACACCGTGACCTACCGGCCCGCCCTGGAACCCAACGAGAAGATCGTGGCCGGCGCGCTGTGGGACGCCACGCCGTCCGAGGCGGGCGAGGTCTCGATCGAGCAGGGCCTCAGCGAGCGCTTTCGCATCGGTGTCGGCGATACGATCCGCTTCGACGTGCTCGGCCGCACCTTTGCCGCGAAGGTCACGAGCGTCCGGTTCGTGGAGTGGGCCGACAGCCGGGCCGGCGGGTTCATGTTCGTGTTTCGCCCGGGACTGCTGGAGAAGGCGCCGCACGGGTTGATCGGGTTTCTGCGCGGTCCGGCTGATGGCGACGCGCGGGCGCGCATGCAGACGGAGCTGGTGGCGGTGGCGCCGAACCTGTCGGTGATCGACGGGCGCGAGATCCTGAACGCGATCAAATCGGTGGTCGACAACGTCACGCTCGCGGTCACGGTGGTCGGCACGCTGGTGCTGTTCAGCGGGCTGTTGATCCTGATTGGCGCGGTGGCGATGACGAAGTTCCGCCGCGTCTACGAGGCCGCGATCTTCAAGACGTTAGGTGCGACCCGCCAGCTGATCGCGACGGTGCTGTTTCTCGAGTACGGCTTGCTCGGCTTGCTCGCCGGCACCATCGGCGCCGGCGGCGCCATCGCGCTGACGTGGGGCATCAGCCGCTATGCGCTGGAGATTCCGTTTCACCCGCTGGTCCGGCTCAGTGCCGTTGGCGTCGCCATCACCTCCGCACTCGTGGCGGTGATCGGCGTGCTCTCCAGCTGGGAGGTCCTCCAGCATAAACCGCTCGCGACGCTGCGCGCGGAATAAAGCGCGGAACGAAAGTTCCGCGCTACCTGCTCCTACGGGGGGGGCGCCGTGCCGCCGTGTGGCCTGACGGCGTAGCGCGGAACTTTAGTTCCGCGGTTGGTGGTAATATCGAGTGTTAGCGCGTCACTCGCTAGGCGCGCTGGGAGTACGAAGTCAATGAACGTCTCGCACTACAAGGACGCCCTCTTGAAGAAGCGGGCAGAGCTCGTGGATACGGCGGGCCTCAATTCGCTCCAGAACTCGATGGAGCACAACAACGGGCGCCAGGGTGACATGGCCGATCAGGCGTCCGGCAACAACGAAGTTCACATTCAGTTGCGCCTCAAGCAAACCGACGCCAAAATCCTGCAGGCGATCGACGAAGCGTTGATGCGCATTGAAAAGGGCGCGTTCGGATTGTGCCGCGATTGCGGCGAGCCCATTGCCGAAGCCCGCCTCAACGCTATTCCCTGGACACGGGTCTGCATCACCTGCAAGGAAAAGCAGAAAGCGTGAGCACCACCACCGCGTTATCGGATCTGATTACGGAGTTCCTGCGCGAGCGCACGGCGCTGCTGATGCGGCACGAAGACGTCGCCACCTTCGTCACCGGCTACGACATCAACAACGCCTATCAGTACATCATCGCGCGCGAGCAGACCCACCTGTCGTGGCTGCAGCATGCGCTGCTGGACCTCGGGACGCCGATTCCGGGCGACCCGCCGCGCGACACCGTGTCGGCCACCAAGGGCGCCGACGCCTGGAAGGCGCTCGCCGCCGATGACGCTCGCCTGAACGCCCAGTTCGTCGACACGTGGCGCCCGCGGGTCGAGACCGTCAGCCACGCCCGGCACCGCGGCATGCTGAACGTCATCCTGGGAGAAATGCTGGAGCACAAGCGCCTGTTCGATCAGGCGGCCGCGGGCAACACCGGCCTCATCGGCACCTCGCTGTCCTACAACGATCATCCCGGTGCGGTCATGGGCGCCCGCTGGGTGGAGTAGCCACGACCCCGGTCGCGATCGCCCTCGGCAGCAATCTCGGCGATCGCGAGGCCCACCTCGCCTTTGGCGTCCGTCAGCTGGCCGCCGTTCTCACCAACCTCCGCCAGTCATCGTCGTTCGACACCGCGCCCGTCGGCGTGGGGGCGCAGCCGCGCTACCTGAACGGCGTGGTCGTTGGAGACACCGACCTTTCGGCGCGGGCGTTACTCGATCGGCTGATGGAGGTCGAACAGGCGGACGGACGCGAGCGCCCGGGACCCGGCGCGGCGCGGACGCTCGATCTCGATTTGATTTTCTACGGGGACCAACGCGTGGCGGAACCCGGGCTGGTGGTGCCGCACCCGAGGTTCCGCGAGCGGCTGTTCGTGCTCGAGCCGCTCGCAGAACTGGTGCCGGACTGGATCGACCCAGTCAGCGGCGAAGCCGTTAGTGCGCTGCTTCAGCGGGCGGAACAGCGCCCTTCTTGAAGATGCCGCGCCAGCCTTCTTCGAACAACGTATACATCGCCGGCACGAACACCAGCGTGATCATGGTCGAGGTGATGAGGCCGCCGATCACGACGCGGGCGAGGGGGGCCTGTAGCTCCGCGCCTTCACCGATGCCGAGCGCCATCGGCACCAGGCCGAGGGCCGTGCACCCCGACGTCATCAGGATGGGGCGCAGGCGATGGCGTCCGGCGAGCTCGATGGCCGCGCGCAGCTCCATCTTGTCGCGGTGGCGAAGCGTGTTGGTGTAATCGACCAGCAGGATGGCGTTACTCACCACGATGCCGGCGAGCATGATGACCCCGATGTAGGCCTGCATGCTGAACGGCGTCTTCGTCAGCAGAAGAATGCCGACCACGCCGATCGCCGCCAGCGGGATCGAGAAGATGATGATGAACGGATCCTTCAGCGATTCGTACTGCGACGCCATCACCGTATAGACCAGCACGATCGCCAGGATGAGGACCAGCCGCAGCTCGTTGAACGAGCGGTTCTGTTCCTCGACTTCGTTGCCGAAGCCGACGGCGAAGTCCTTGGGCACCGTGATCTGGCCCATGTTCGCGCGCACCGCGGCGACGGCTTCGCTCAGCGTCGTCTCGGTCTCGGCGTTGACGCGCTGCACGCGCTCCTGGTTCTTGCGCTCGATCGAGACCGGACCGGTGTCGCGGTCGATGATCATGACGTTCTTGGCGGGCAGGACCTGGCCGCTCGGCGTGTTGAGGAGCACGTCGCCGACTTCGGAGATCTCCTCGCGGTCTTCCTGGCGCAACCGGACGATGATGGGGTACTCGTTGCCCGCTTCACGGAACATCGCGGCCTGTGTGCCGGCGACGTTGGTGCGAATCGTGTTGGCCACGCCGGTGACGGTGAGGCCGAGCATCGCCGCCTTGTCGCGATCGACGCGCACCGCGAGCTCGGGGCGTCCTTCTTCACGCTGCAGCCGCGCGTCGGCGATGCCGGGTGTGGCCTCGAGCATCGCCTTGAGGTCCTGCGCGATCCGTTTCGAGGTGTCGAGGTCGTGGCCGAGGATCTCGATCGACAGGCGGCCGTCGCCGCCGCCGCCGCCCATGCCGCGCATCATCTGGTTCTGGCCGCCTGAGGGCCGCGCCCGAATGATGACGCCGGGGATGCCGGACAGGTCGCGACGCAGCTGCATCGCAATCGCTTCATTGCTGCGGTCGCGCTCGTCGCGCGGGACCAGGCGCACGTTGACGTTGCCGCGATGCATCGAGCCGCCGCCGAAGCCGCCGCCGCCGGCCTGCGTGATCAGCATGGTCGCTTCCGGCACCGCGGCGCGAATCTTGTCCTCCAGGCCGATCAACACGGCCTCGGTGAGCTCGATGCGCGAGCCGACCGCCAGCTCGGCGTCGACCGTGATCTCGCCTTCGTCGGTCTGCGGCTGGAACTCAAAGCCGATCCGCGGCAGCAGGAGCACCGCGACCAGGAACAAGCCGAAGCCGGTGGCAAACACCGTCGGCCGATGCACCAGTGCCTTGTGAAGCATGCGCGCGTAGAACTCGTCGAGGTTGTTGAGCGCGCCGTCGATCTTGCGGTTGGCGCGCGCGAACACGCCCGTGCCGGCGTGCTGCAGGTGCGGCGGATCGAGCAGCCGCGAGCACAGCACCGGCACGATGGTGACCGCGACCAGCAGCGACATCGCCAGCGAGAACGACACCACGGCGGCGAGCTGGCCGAACATGATGCTCGACACGCCCGTCAGGAACAGCATTGGCACGAACACCGCGATGTGGGTCAGCGTCGACGCGAGAATCGCGGACCACACTTCTTCACTGCCGTCGATCGCCGCGGTCACGCGATCCTTGCCCATTTCGAGATGGCGATAGGTGTTTTCGAGCACGACGATTGCCGCATCGACGATCATGCCGATGCCGAGTGCCAGGCCGCCGAACGTCAGCGTGTTGAGCGTGTAGCCGCCGAAATAGAGCAGCGCGAAGGTGCCGATCACCGACACCGGAATCGAAGTGCAGATGATGAAAGTGGACTTCAGGTCGCGCAGGAACAGGAAGATGATGGAGACCACGAGGAGGCCGCCGAGCAGGGCGTGCTCGGTGACGCTGCCGATCGCGCGCGCGATGAACTTCGACTGGTCGTCGAGGATCTGGAGCTTGATGCCGCTGACGTCGGCGTTGATGCGCTCGACTTCCTTCTTGACGCCGTCGGCGATCTGGATCGTATTGGTGCCCGACTGCTTGGTGACCTGCATGCGGATGCCGGGCGTGCCGTTGATCCGCATGAACGAGCGGCGGTCTTCGGTGGTGTCGCGCACGTTGGCGATGTCGCGCAGGTAGACCGGCACGCCGTCGCGGGTCATCACCACGAGGTTGCGGATCTCGTCGACGTTGGTGAACTGTCCGGGGCTCCGCAGTAGCAGGGTGCGGTCGGCGTCGTTGATCTCGCCGAGCGGGATATTCTGGTTCTCGGTGCGGAGAATCTGCACGATGCGATCGGGCGCGAGATTGAGCGCCGTGATCTTCTCGCGCGACAGGTCGACACGAATCTGGCGGCGCAGCCCGCCGTTGATCGTGACGGCGGCGACGCCGGCGACGCGCTCGAGGCGGGGCGACAAGTCGTTCTGCGCCAGCTCGCGAAGCGTGACCGCGTCGAAGTCGCCCTCGACGCCGATGCCCATGATTGGCATTGCCGTCGAGTCGAACTTGAACACCGTCGGCGCGTCGGCGTCTTCCGGCATGCGGCCGCGGACGCGGTCGACGCGCGTGCGCACTTCATCGGCCGCTTCGCTCAAGTCGGTGCCCCAGGCGAAGTTGAGCCGGACGTTGGCGCTGCCTTCCGACGAGGTCGAGTCGACGCGCTCGAGGCCCGCGACGGCGCTGACCGCCTGCTCGATGGGGCGCGTCACCAGCTCCTCCATTTCGAGCGGGCCGACACCCGAGTAGTTGACGCGCACCGTGATCGTGGGCATCTGCGTATCGGGCATCAGGTCGACCGGCAGCTTGGTGAGCGAGATGCCGCCCAGCAGGATGATGACCATGCTGATCATGAACATCGTGACGGGGCGTTCGATGGCAATGCGCGGAATGCTCATAGGCGTCTCTGGATTCTAAACTCTGAACTCTGCACTCTTAACTCTGCGGCGGAACTAAAGTGCCGCTCTACACCGTCGGTACAAACATCACTGCGGAGGCCGTTGTCCGCCGGGAGGACGCTGGCCTTCCGCGCCTGGCGGACGCTGCCCGCCTTGAAACTTCCGCGCGCCGTCCGTCGCGCCGCCACGGCCGCCGCGGCCGGCACCGGCGGCACCACCCGCGCCACCAAATCCACTGGCGGGTGCGGCTTCGCCCGCAATCAGGAGCACATCGTTGTTGCGCACGGCGGTGGCGCCGGTCGTCACGATGCGATCGCCTTCCTTGAGGCCGCTCTTGATCTCGACGCGCTCGGCGTCCTCAATTCCCAACTCGACCGGCACAAAGCGTGCGCGCTTTTCGTCGTTGGGCATCCACACGCCGCGCTTGCTCTCGAAGTCGATGACGGCGCTCTTCGGGGCGACGAGCGTGGCCTTGCGCTCTTCCACGACCAGGCTGACGCGCGCATACATGCCGGGCTTGAGCCGGTTGTCGCTATTCTGGATTTCGATTTCCATCGACGCCGTGCGCGTCGCCGGATCGAGCACCGGTGCGACCCGGGCAATGCGGCCGCGGAATGTCTCGCCAGGGTAAGCGTCCACTTCGACATCGCCGGTGTCGCCCGTATCCACCAGCCTGAGGTCTTTTTCGACGACGTTCACAATCAGCTTGAGGCGCGAGATCTCGACCACCGACGCGACGGGCTGGCTCTGCGACACCATCGCGCCGGGATCGACGTAGCGCTTGCCGACAAAGCCGTCGACCGGCGAGGTCACGGTGGTGTTCTGCAGGTTGATCCGCAGCTCCTGCAGGCGCGCGTCGGTCTGATTGAGCTGCGCCTTCGACAGATCGATCTGCGCTTCGGCGGCCATGTACCTGGACTCGGCATCATCGAGCGACTGCTTGGCGAGCAGCTGGCGTTGAAACAGGTTCTTCGATCGCTCGAAGTTCAGCTCCGCGACTTTGAGGTCGGCCTCGCGCTGGCGAATGGTGGCCTTCGAGACCTCGAGCGAGGCCTCCTGCTGGTTGACCTGCTCGCGGATTTCACGATCTTCGATCTTCGCCATCACCTGGCCGCGCCGGACGCGATCGCCCAGCTGCACCGACACGCTCATGAGACGGCCGCCGGTCTTGGGCGCGACCTCCACGGTCTGCAGGCCGATCAGATTGCCGACGACGGTGAGGTGAGCCGCGAGGTCGCCGCGCTTGACCGACGCCATTTCAACCGTCAGCGGCATGCGCGGGCCGCCGCCTCCGCCGGGCATGCCGAACCCGCCGAAACCACCAGCGCCGCCGCCCTGCTGTTGGGGACGCTGCCCGCCGGGTGCGGCCGCGCCGCCTGCTTGCTGGCCACCGCCAGGACCGGCCGCTGCCGTGTCTTCGCTCGAGAAGACGCCAAAATACGCTGCGGCGCCGAGCCCGACAGCCACCACGATCGCGATTACCAGAAATTTACGCATAACAACCCGTTGTGATCCTCGTATCGTACCCGGTCTATTGACCGGTGCCGCCGGTCGCCGCATTCAAGCCGCCGCCACCGCCGCCGGCGGGCGCCTGCTGGGCGCGCTCGAAGTTCACGAGCGACTTGCGGTAGTCGGCCAGCGCGCGCAGCTCGGTGTTCTGCGCATCGCGCAGGTCGCGCTGGGCCTGCACAACGAAGAAATTGGTGGTGAGACCGACCTCGAACCGGCTCTGTTCGGCCTCGAGGCGTTTTTGCGCGAGCTCGCGGGCCGCGCTGGCGGCTTCGACGCGCTTCAAGTTGCTCTGCACCGTCAGGGCCGCGTTGGCGACCTCAGCGGCGATCTGCACTTCGAGCGCGCGCAGCCGCGTCGTCGCCTGCGAGCGCTGCACCCTCGCGCGGGCGTACTGGGCATCCGCCTGGTTGCCGCCGATCGGGTAGCTCATCGTGACGTTGAGGTTCCAAGTGGGGTAGTCGCGGGCTCGCAGCAATGAGAGCGCGTCGAAATAGCCACCGGGGACGGTGCCCGAGATCACCTGATTGCCGAGGGGACCCGTCCGGATGATCGACGTGCCGCCCAGGCCCTGCGCGCCGTAGCTGGCGTTCAAGTCCACGGCGGGCAACGACTGGTTCTTGAAATACTGCAGGTTGATGTCGTTCGAGTCGAGGTTCTTGCGCGCCGTCTGCACGTCGGTGCGCTCGGCAAGAGCTTTGCGCACGGCACCTTCGACATCCGTTGGCGGCGGCTGCAACGACGGCAGATCGACCGGGCGAATCGTCTGACGCCACAGCGGATCGTCGGTGCCGCTCACCAGAAATCGCTTCAGCGCCAGCTCCGCAGTTTGGGCCGTCGCTTCGGCCGCCGCGAGGTTCTGACGACGCGTCGCCGCCTCAGCCTGCGCCTGCACGATATCGAGCGGCGCGAGCGTGCCGACCTCGACGCGCGCCTGGTTGTCGACGACCAGCTTGTCGGCCAGATCCTGCGCGTTCTGCGCCACTTCGACGGCGCTCTGCGCGAATACCAGGTCCCAATACGCATTGCGCACATTCGCCAGCGTCTGCGTAACCGTGGCTCGCGCGCTTTCTTCCGAGATGTCGCGGTTGATCAAGTTGATCAGCAGCTGCTGTCGGGTGTTGTCGATGCGGAAGTCGCGGAGCAGAGGCTGCACGAACGCCGCAACCAGGTTGGTCTGGAAACTCGGGTTGAAGTTGGAGAACGTGTTCGACGTCTCGACCCGCGAGTTGCTCCAGTTGACCGTGAAGCTGCTGCCGAAGCGCGACATCTCCTTGGCCACGCCAAAGTTGTAGGTCGTCGTGCCGTTGTTGACCTTGTTGCCGCCGTTCAAACTGCTGGTCGGCAGCTGGTATTGATCGCGCAGGCCGACCGTTGACGAGAACAGCGGCTTGTACAGGTTCCGCACGCCGGCAATCTGAAGATCGACCGACTGCGGCTCGAGGCGCGAGACCGCGATGTCGAGATTCTTCTCGAGCGCGATCGCGACCGCCTCTTCGAGCGCGAGCTCGCGAAGCGCGCCCGAGCTCGTGCCGGGCTGCGTCGAGGAGCCGGGCGCGTTCTTCAACGCGTCGAGGCCGTCCTGGTAGTCGGCGAGCGCCTGCTTGACGACCACGTCCCGCCGGGTGGCGTCGGCGGCCGACGGTTGTTGCGCCGCCACGGTGGTGCCTGCGGCAAGCAAAGCTATAGCTAAGGTCGTACTGGTCAGGGTCTTCATAGTCGTCGTCTGGATAAAGGTTAGTCAGGGCAGACCGAGTCGTCGTGCGGCTTGTCGCCCTTCGGGCGCCGGTCGGGGTTCTTCTGTTCGCGTGCTTTCCGATCGCGATCGTGGATGTCCTTCAGCTTCACGTTCTGCTCGTCGGTCAGCACGCGACGGATGCGGAACAACTGCAGCGTCCGGGTGCGGCTCAACTCGGCGCGCGCGCCTTCGAGGCGCTCGGCGGCCTGCAAGACGGTGGCTTCGTCCGACTTTGGGTCGGCGATCGCCTTGGAGAGCTTGTATTCGAGCTTGTCGAGCGCGCCCTTCTGCGCGCGCAGCGACGGCTCGTGAGTGCCGAAGATGGCTTCGATCCGCGTGATCTGTTCGGCGGTCAAGCCGAGCGCTTTCTGGAAGCGCTCGGTCTGCCACCACTTGAAGCTGAAACCCTGCGCGCGCGCGGCGGCCGGCGTGGCCAGCACAACGACGGACAAGATCAGGCAAATGAAAGACTTACGTAGATTCTTCATGGTTCTGTAAGGGTTACGACCGGCCCTTCGCCAGCGTTTACGAAAAAACGGCTGAGCTTAGCCGATCGTGGAAGGTGCCGTAAATCGTTCCAGGCGGCGGACCACCTGCTCCACCAGGTTGTCCGGGGTGGAGGCGCCGGACGTCAAGCCGACCACGACCGGGCCGTCGGGCAGCCAGCCGGTGCGGGTCAATTCCGACTTGGTGGCGACATCGCGGTGCCGGATCTCGGTTGCCGACACGATTCCCTCGGGATCCGCGACGTGGTAAGTGGGCACCTTGTCGGCGCAAATGCGGGCGAGGTTGCAGGTGTTGCTGCTGTTGTAGCCCCCGATCACGATCATCAGGTCCAGCTGCTGCTCGTCGAGCAGCTTGATGACGGCGTCCTGCCGGTCCTGCGTGGCGCTGCAAATCGTATCGAAGGCGCGGAAGCGCGACGCGAGCTCTGCCTCGCCGAAGCGTGCGCGCATCGCGGCGCGGAACATCTCGCCGATCTCCAGCGACTCGGTGCTCAACATGGTGGTCTGGTTGGCGCACCCGACGCGCTGCAGGTGTTGATTCGGATCAAAACCCGGTGACGCCGCATCCTTGAACTTCTCGAGGAGGGCGGCAGGGTCCGCCTCCGCTCGCGTAATGAACCCACACACCTCGGCCGCTTGCTTCTTGTCGAGGACGACCAGGTAATGCCCGTTGCTGGTATGCACGGCCTGCGACGCCGTGGCGCGCGTCTCTTCGTGCCAGTGCTTGCCGTGAATGATGGCGGTGAACCCCTCCTGCGCGTAGCGCTTCACGTTCTTCCAGACGTTCAGCACGGATCCGCACGTCGTGTCGACCAGCGTGCAGCCGAGCCGGTCGAGGCGCTGCAGCTCTTCGATCGTGACGCCGAAGGCCGGAAGAATCACGACATCGCCCGCGCCAAGTCGATCCCACTGCTCGCCGGCGTCGCTCAGAAACCGGATGCCCTGCGCGCGAAGCTGATCGTTGACGTGCGGGTTATGGATGATCTCGCCGGTCAGGAACACCTGCTGCGCCGGGAAGCGCTTGCGGGCCTGGTAGGCGTCGTCGACCGCGCGGTCGACGCCGTAACAGAACCCGAATTCGCGCGCCAGGTGCACCGTGAGGCGGCCCGACTGGAATCGATAGTCAGCGGCCTTGATGGTCTGAACGAGCGCGCTGTGATAGCTGTCGGCCAGCGCGCCGGCGACTTCGTGCTTGAGGTCGAGGCCCTTGCGGAAGATCAGGGCGGGCACTACCGCGGCTCGTTGAAGGGCGTCAGCTCGTCGAGCGCGCGCAGCTCAGAGGCGCTGCGCACCTGGACGGCGAAGTCCACTTCATCCAGCAAGCCGTCGTCCTGCGGAAAGCTGACGAGGGCGGGCACAAAATCGGGCCGTTCGGCACTGGGCGCGATGGTCGACGTCATGGGCGCCAGGCGACGGGTGGGCTGCGGCACGAGGTGCACGAGCTGTCCGCCGAGCAGGCCGATGATGAGGCCGGCGGCGGCCGCCACGCTGATCCAGCGGCGGTTGACGCCCGTGATCGGGACGTCGCCGTGGGGCACGATCGGGAAGCGAATGACCTTGGCCGTCTGGCCGAGGTGCGCCAGCCGCGCGAGAATCTTGTGGCGCTGGGTTTCGAGCGCGCGCTCGTCGAAATGCGCGTCCGCTTCGGCATGGGCAGCGGCGCGGTAGGCGTCGAGCGTGGCTTTCAGTTCTTGATCGCTCATCGTGTGTCCGTTCCTGCCTTGCCTCCGAGCACGCCCCGCAACTTTCGCAACGCCCTGAACAAGTGCACGCGCACCGTCGCCGGTCTCATGCCGGTGGCGGCGCTGATCTCGGCCGGCGTCCGCTCGTCGAGGTGACAGAGCGTGAACACCAGGCGCTGGCGGTCGGGGAGCGAGGCCACCGCCTCGGTCACCTCGCTCCATCGTTCTTTCGCCAGCAGGCGCCGCTCGTGCGACACCTCGTTACCGGCGATTTGCTCGACGGGCCACCCGTTCTCTTCATCCGTCGAGTGGCTGATCCAGCGCTGCTGGCGCGCCCGCGCCTTGAGGCGATCGAGCGATGCGTTCACCAGGATGCGCGTGAACCAGACATCGAACGGCAACTCGCTCCGGTACTGCTCGATGTGCATGAACACCTTCACGAAGGCATCCTGCACCGCTTCATCGGCGTCGGCCGCGTCGCGCAAGTACTGAAACGCGACCCGCAGGGCCCGGCGCTGCAGCAGCAAGACCAGGCCGTCGAACCGCTCTCGCGCCGCGTCGCGCTCGCCGCGCCCGACGAGTCCCTTGATCTCAGCCGCAAGTACAGACGCGGGCGAGGGGTGGGCGCTCGTCGCTGGACGAGGCGCCGGGACAACGACGTCGAGGTTGGTCTGTCCTGCCATGTGTTACAGAAACGGCCGTGAGGCCGTTTACCTAGTGTAGCAGGACGGGCCCAAACCCGCGTACGTTATTGACTTAGCGGCTTTGCCATCTGTACCATCAATGATTCCTATGCGGCTGGCAGAGTGGGGCCGGTTTTTGGAGTCATATTCATGAGCACGACGCAGGTGGGACGAGGGCTGGAAGCGCACGGCGTACAGACCTCGAAGCCCGTCCATTTCAATTTGTCAGCCGCGGCCCTGTACGAGCACGCCCTTCGACGCCAGGAAGGCGTCCTGGCGCAGGGCGGTCCGCTCGTCTGCCGCACCGGGGTTCACACCGGCCGCTCGCCGAACGATAAATTCGTGGTCAAAGAGCCGTCGAGCGAAAGCCAGGTGTGGTGGGGCAAGGTCAACAAGCCGATCGACGCCGCGCACTTCGACACGCTGCGCCGCGACATCGTCGCCCACCTCAAAGGGCAGGAGCTCTTCGTCCAGGATTTGTATGCGGGCGCCGACTCCGAGTATCGCCTGCCGGTGCGCTTCATCCAGGAATTCGCCTGGCACAGCCTGTTCGTCCAGAACCTGTTCATTCAGCCGGCGGCCGCCGACCTGCCGGGCTTTCAGCCGCAGTTCACGGTGTTGACCGCGCCGACCTTCAAGGCCGATCCCGCGCGGCATGGCACGCGGTCCGACGTCTGCATTGCCGTGAACTTTGCCGCTCGCGAAGTGTTGATCTGCGGCACGAGCTACGCGGGCGAGAACAAGAAGTCGATCTTCTCGGTGTTGAATTACCTGTTGCCCCTTCGCGGCGTGCTGTCGATGCACTGCTCGGCGAACATCGGGGCGGCCGGTGACACGGCGCTCTTCTTCGGCTTGTCGGGCACCGGCAAGACCACGCTGTCGAGCGATCCGCAACGGCGGCTGATTGGCGACGACGAGCACGGCTGGAGCGACCGGGGCGTGTTCAACTTCGAGGGCGGCTGCTACGCGAAGATGATCCGCCTGTCGCCGGAAGCCGAGCCGCAGATCTATTCGACGACGCACCGCTTCGGCACCGTGCTCGAGAACGTCGTTCTCGATCCGGTGACGCGCGCCATCAATTTCGACGATGGCTCGCTGACCGAGAACACGCGCGGCGCCTATCCGATCGAGTTCATCGACAATGCCGCCCCGGGCGGCGTCGGCGGGCATCCGAAGAACATCGTGATGCTGACGGCGGATGCCTATGGCGTGCTGCCGCCGATCGCGCGGCTGTCGCCCGAAGGCGCGATGTACCACTACCTGTCTGGCTACACCGCGAAGGTGGCCGGCACGGAGAAGGGCGTGACCGAGCCGAGCGCCACGTTCAGCACGTGTTTCGGCGCGCCGTTTCTGCCGCTCAACCCGAACGTCTACGCGCGGCAGCTCGGCGAGCGCATCGCGAAGTACCAGTCGCGCGTGTGGCTGGTCAACACCGGCTGGACGGGCGGCCCTCACGGCGTCGGCAGCCGGATGAAGATCGCCTACACCCGCGCGATGATCAGCGCCGCCCTGGCGGGTGAGCTCGACCAGGTGTCGTACCAGAAACACGCCATCTTCAACATCGACGTGCCGACGTCGGTTCCCGGCGTGCCGGCCGACGTGCTCGATCCCCGCGGCACGTGGTCCGACAAGGCCGCGTATGACGCGCAGGCGACCAAGCTGGCGCGGATGTTCGTCGAGAACTTCCGCACGAACTTCGCCGACGCGGACCCGGCTGTCGTCGCGGCCGGCCCTCAGATCTGACGGTGTCTGACACCGGCGACCCGCAGGGGGTGTCAAACACCTTTGAAGCTGTCATCGGGCTGGAGATTCACGCCCAGCTGATGACGGCGACCAAGATTTTTTGCGGCTGTTCGACGGCGTTCGGCGCCGCCCCCAATGCGCACACCTGCCCGGTGTGTGCCGGGCTGCCTGGCGCGCTGCCGGTCCTCAACCGCCGTGCCGTTGATCTGGCCGTGACCGCGGCGCTCGCGCTCGGTTGCGAGGTGCAGGAGCGGTCGGTCTTCGCGCGCAAGAACTACTTTTATCCGGACCTGCCGAAGGGCTACCAGATCTCCCAGTACGAACAGCCGCTTGCGACGGGCGGCGGCTTGCAGCTGCCCCGCCTCCGCCAAGGCTCCGGCGAGGCAGGCTCGATGGGTGGGAAGTTCGTGAAGCTGACCCGCATCCACATGGAAGAGGATGCCGGCAAGTCGCTGCACGAGGGCTTCGCGGATTCGGATCGCAAGACCTACCTCGATTACAACCGCAGCGGCGTGCCGCTGGTCGAGATCGTGACCGAGCCCGACCTGCGATCGGCCGAGGAAGCGGCGGTGTTCTTCGAGACGCTCCGCCAGATCCTGGTCTGGCTCGGCGTGAACGACGGCAATATGGACGAAGGCAGCCTCCGCTGCGATGCCAACGTGTCCGTGCGCCGGCGCGGCGAGACGAAGCTCGGGACCAAGACCGAAGTCAAGAACGTCAATTCGTTCCGCTATCTCGAGAAGGCGATTCACTACGAAATCGGCCGTCACATCGACGTCATCGATCACGGCGGCCGCATCGTGCAGGAGACGCGGTTATTCGACGCGGCACAGGGCAAGACCTATTCGATGCGCAGCAAGGAAGAGGCGCACGACTATCGCTACTTTCCCGAGCCGGACCTGCCGCCGCTCGTGGTTGACGCCGAACGCCGTCAGGTGATCGCGCGCACGCTGCCGGAGCTGCCCGAGGCGCGGAGGCGCCGGTTCATCGAGCAGTACGCGATTCCGGAATACGACGCAGCCCTGCTCACGCAGACCCGCGGCGTCGCGGAGTACTTCGAAGAGACCGCGCGCGTCTCGGGCAACGCCAAGGCGTCGAGCAATTGGGTCATGGGCGAGATCCTGCGGGCGATGAAAGACAACGGCGTCGCGATCGAGGCGGTGCCGATCACTCCAGCCGCGCTCGCGGGCCTCATCGCCATCGTCGACCGCGGCACGATCAGCTCGACCGTCGCAAAAGAGGTGTTCGCAACGATGTACGAGACCGGGCGCGAGGCCGGCGACATCGTGACCGCCGGCGGGCTCGCGCAGATCTCCGACAGCTCGAGCCTCGAGCCGATCGTGCACAAGGTCGTCGCGGCGCACCCGGATGTCGTGGCCGAGATTCGTGCCGGGAAGGATCGCAAGTTCCAGTTCCTGGTCGGGCAAGTGATGAAAGAGACCAAGGGTAAGGGCGACCCGAAGATCGTCACCGACTTGCTGCACGCCGTCATCGGCGGTTAATCATGTGGATCAGGGCGGCGGGTCTCTACCTCGTCTCCGCCGTCCTCGTGACCTGGCCGCTCGCCATTCAACTGACATCTCGCCTCGGCGCACTCGAAGGCGCCGGCGATCCGTACCTCAACTTGTGGATTCTCGGGTGGGGCATGGACGCCTGGGTGTCGGATCCGCTCGCCATCTTGAGTGGCCGGGTGTTCGACGCCAACATTTTTCATCCCGCTGAAGGCGCGCTGACCTACTCGGATCATCTGCTGTTGCAGTCGCTGGTGATGGCGCCGCTCTATGCGATCACCGGCAACCTGGTGCTTTGCTACAACGTGTTGCTGTTGCTGTCGATCGCGGCCAGCGGGCTGGCCATGCACCTGCTCGTGCGGAGCGTGACGGGCTCGACGGCGGCGGCATTCGCGGCCGGCCTCGCCTGGGCGTGCTGGCCGTATCGCACCGCTCACTTATTACACCTGCAATTGCAGTCGCTGTATTTCCTGCCGCTCGCGTTGTGGGCGCTGCATCGAGTGGTTGCCGCGCGTGGTTGGAGGGATGCGGTGCTCCTCGGGGTCTTCGCGGCGCTACAGGCCATCTCATCGGTCTATTACGGCGTGATGACGGCGATCGCGCTCGCGGCTGCCGGCGGCGCGCTGGCCGTGACGACAGGGCAGTGGCGAAGCTGGCGCCTGTGGTCCCGTCTGGCCGCGAGCGCGGTAATCGGAGCGCTGCTCGTGGCGCCGGTCGCGTGGCCGTATTGGCGGACGCAGCAGCGCGAAGGGTTTGGCCGCAATCTCTTCGAAGCCGCGGCTCACGCGGCGTCGGCGCAAAGTTATACGCAAGTGCCGCCCGACAATCTTCTCTACGGGCGCACCGGAGTGATGACGCCACGCGCCCCGGTGGCAGGGGCGCGCGATCGACGCCACGTCGAGCATCAGATGTTTCCCGGCCTGATCATTTCGGGGCTCGCGTTGGTTGGACTTTGGCGCGTGCGGCGCAGCGATGCCCGCCCGCTCGCTGCGTCGGCGGCCGTGCTCGTGGTCACCGGCGTCGTGCTCTCGCTCGGGCCGGAGGGCGTCAGGACGGTCTACTCGTGGTTTGCCGGCGTCGTGTTCGGCTTCCAGGCGATTCGAGCGCCTGCGCGCTTCGCCGTGGTGGCAATGGCAGGCCTCTGCCTGCTCGCGGGGATTGCGGTGGCACGAACGCGATTCCGGCCGTCGATCGTGACCGCGGTTGCCGCGTTGATGATGCTGGAGTACGCGAACGCCCCCTTGACGTTCGTGCCGCTCCCCGCCACGTCAACAGAGGCCGGCCGCTGGCTGCAGTCCGCGGCGTCGCCGGGCGCCGTGCTGTATCTGCCGCTCGGCGTCGATCGCGAAAACTCGCTCTTCATGGTGCAGTCGCTCGAACACAAGCGTCCGATCGTGAACGGCTACAGCGGCCAGCGCCCGTCGTTCTTCACGACATTCGTGGATGCATTTGCCGACCCGGCTTCGATCGAGGCGCGTGCGGTCTTGAAAGACGCCGCGGTGCGCTATGTGGTGAGCCCCGGTCCGATCGCAGGCGCCGGTGATCCGTCATCGCCGTTTGTGGAACGCACTCGCGTGGCCGACGGTGTGATTTACGAATTGGTCTGGACTCCAGAGAGCGAGGCCGCACTGGAAGTCGCCGAGGTGTCGGCGCCACCGCCACCGGGTGCGCTGCCGTTCGCGGCCGGCGAGACAGCGACATACGAGGCGGAATGGCTGAGCGGGCCGCTCGACATACCGGCCGGCACCATCACGCTTCGGGTGCGAGGCGGGTCTGCCCCAGGCGGGTCTAAAGACCCGCCTCTACATCTCGCTGATTCCGAGCGCGCTCCGGCGTGGGTGTTCGAGGCGACGATGGACACGGCCGGATGGGTGTCGCGCTTCTTCGAGGCGCACGATCGTTTTGAAACGAGCGCCGATCCACAGCTCAAGCCCCTCACCCACGTCCGCAAGATCCGCGAAGGCGGGCGCGCCGTCGATCGCGCCTACGTCTTCGACCACGAGGCACGTCGCGTGCGCTCGGGCGGCACGCTCGCCGAAGCCGGCAGCGCCACGGCGATGGCGTTGCCGCTTTCCGCGGGGTCGCTCGATACGCTGACCGCGCTCTGGTATATCCGCGCGCTGCCGCTCGCACCGGGGCTCGAGGTCGTGCTGCCGGTCAACGACGGGCGGCGCGGACTCGTCGTGACCGTGCGCGTCGGCAACCGCGAACGCATCGAGGTGGGAGGCCGCAGCGAAGAGGCGTTCCGCGTCGAGCCGCGGATTGTCGCGCGGGTCGAGCGCCGGCAGCCGATCGAGGCAACGATCTGGGTGAGCGCCGATGCGCGGCGCCTTCCGCTCGTCGCCGAAGTCGCCGCCGGATTCGGCCGCATCCGGCTGAAGCTAGTAAACTACCGTCCGTGATCGAGACGCACGGCCTCGGCAAGGTGTACGGCCGCGGGCTCTACGCCCTGCGCGACCTCACGCTCACGATCGACAAGGGCGAGTTCGTGTTTCTGACCGGCCCGAGCGGCGCCGGCAAGAGCACCTTACTGCGCTTGCTGCTGCTGCAGGAGCGCCCGACCGAAGGCGAGGTGATCGTCGGCGGACGCAACCTGGCGCGCCTGTCGCAAACCGAGGTGCAGGCCTACCGCCGAACCGTCGGCTTCGTGTTCCAGGACTTCAAGCTCATTACGTCCAAGACCGTATTCGAGAACGTGTCGTTCGCGCTGCGCGTGCTCGGGCTGCCCGTCGAGCAGCAGCGCCGCCGCACCTATCAAGTGCTCAAGTGGGTGGGCCTGCAACATCGATTGAATTCGCTGCCCGAAGAGCTCTCTGGCGGCGAGCAGCAGCGCGTCGCGATCGCACGGGCGCTCGTCAACGAGCCGCACCTGGTTCTGGCCGACGAACCGACCGGCAATCTCGATCCCGATCTGTCGCTCGAGATCATGAACCTGTTCCGCGAGATCAACGCCGGCGGCACCACGGTGGTGGTCGCCACCCACGATCGCGAGTTGATCAAGTGGGTCGGCCGCCGCGTCGTGCAGCTCGAACAGGGCCGGCTCGCCGGCGCCGAGGTTCCCCAGTGACCGTCGTCGGCTACGCCTTCGACGAAGGGTGGACGAGCGTCCGGCGGGCGGGAAAGTCGGCCGTCATTTCAATCGGGACCATCGCGATCGCGTTCGTGACGCTGGGCGGGTTCCTGCTGATCTCCGTGAACGTGCAGCGCGCGCTGGATCGTTGGCTCGAGGCCGCCGAGTTGTCGGTGTATCTGCAGGATGCGATCACGGACGATGCGCGTGCCGCGCTGGAATCGTACCTCGCGTCGCAACCTGCCGTGCTGGCCGTGGAATTCATGTCGAAGTCACACGCGCTGGAACGGTTTCAGAATGACTTTCCCGAGCTGGCCGATGTGACGGCGTCGCTGTCGGATAACCCGTTCCCGGCCGCGTTGGAGGTGCGCCTGCAAACCGGGCAGTTCGCCACGGACATGGCCGACGAGTTAGCGCGCACCGTTGCCGAACGGGAGGGCGTGGCCGACGTGCGCTACGACCGCCGATGGCTCGCGCGGCTGCTGGCCATCGTGACCGGAGCGCGCGTCGCCGGCGCGATCGCCGCCGCGGTGCTGATGCTGGGCGCCGCGTTCACGGTGGCGTCGGTTGTTCGCCAGTCGCTTCACGCGCGGCGTGACGAGCTCGAGATCATGCAACTGGTCGGCCCGCCGTTCAGCTACATCCGGGGGCCATCGATTGTCGAAGGCCTGTTGCTTGGGGGCATTGGCGCAGCGGTGGCCCTCGCCGCCATCGCGCTGGTATTCACCATGGCCGGCCGATCGCTCGAGGCCGACCTGGCCGGCCTTACCGGTGGCGCCCAACTGAGGTTCCTCGGGGTCAGGGAGAGCGCCATTTTGCTGTTCGGCGGCTTGGCGGTCGGCGCCGGGGCGGGGGCGCTGGCGTCGCGGGCGGTCAAATAGGCCCTCCTTGGCGAAGGTGGCTGCCTCAAGCCCTACACTACGTGCGGACTCCGTCACCGGGTGCCACTGTTTGTCGCCCCGTTTGACACATGTACGCGAACCCTTCTACACTGGCTGTTAATCCAACTATGTCGAGGGCGAGGAACCGCATCCCGCGCTTGCTATTACACAACGCCGTACCGCCAGGTACGTCGGCCCTCTCTTCGTTCTATCGCGAAGAGTTTATCAAGCATCACAAATGCTTGCAGGCCCAGCGTGAGTACTACAGCGACCAGGCGATCAACAGCGCAGAAACCGCCCTCCTCAAAATCATCTCCGAAATGGACCGCCTCTCCGAAACCGCCAACGCCGATCAATTAGTTGCCAGGCTGCTTCGGGAGTTCGACATCGTGACCGGCCTGTCCGGCTGGTCTGAGCCCGAGCAAGTCCACTAAGCAAGGCATACTAAGTAGTAATTTCTGGCCCGCACGCTCCCGACACTAAGACAAGACCTCCAACAAATCATCCGCAGCGGCGTGGCTGCCGTCAGTGCGCGCCGCGTCGTCGAGCGCGCGATGGCCGACACCGCCTTGTCAGATCTTCTGACGAGCCGGCCGTTGCACGTCATCGCGGTAGGGAAGGCGGCAGCCGGTATGGCCGCCGCATTTGTGGTGGTGCCGCACCTCTCTATCAGGCAGGCGTTGGCGATCGGCACTCACAAGCACGAGCCGATGCCGCCTCAGATGGAGTGGCTGGCGTCCAGCCATCCACTTCCTGACGATCGCAGCGAGGTTGCGGCCGAACGCGCCCTGGCGGTGGTCCACGGCGTGCATTCGGGCGAGGTCCTTCTCATCCTTCTCTCAGGAGGCGCGTCGGCGTTGATGGCGTCGCCGATCGACGGGATGACGCTCGCCGACAAGATCGGCACCACCCGCATCATGATGAACGCCGGCGCTGAGATCCACGCGCTGAATACCGTGCGTCGTCACTTGTCGAAGGTCAAAGGCGGCCGGCTCGCCGCCGCGTGCGTGGGTACCACGGTGACCCTCGCGATTTCGGATGTCGTCGGAGACGATCTCAATGCGATTGGCTCAGGGCCGGGCGTGCCCGATCCGACGACGTGGCAAGACGCTGCTGTCGCGCTCGAACGCTTTGGCGGCGCCGCACACCCCGACCACGTGCGCGCGCTCGTTCGCAAAGGCGTGACTGGAGAGATCGCCGACACGCCGAAGCCCGGCCATGCGTCTCTGGCCCGTGCCACGGCCCGCGTGATCGGCAGCCGGCGTGATGCCATGGCCGGGGCGGAAGCGGCAGCGGCCGAGCGGGGCTATCATCCGATCGTGGTCACAGATCCGGTTATCGGCGAAGCGCGAGACGCCGCACCGAGATGGCTCGAGCACGTGCGGACTGCCGCCGCCGCCGTCGGGCGGCCGGCTTGCGTGATTTCGAGCGGCGAAACCACGGTGCGCGTCACGGGGCGCGGCACGGGCGGACGGAATCTCGAGTTTGCTCTGGCCATCGCCGGGCTGGTGTCGAGCATGCCGGAAACGACGGCTGCCTCGAGCATCGGCACCGATGGCATCGACGGAACCGCTGGTGTCGCCGGCGCGATCGTCGATTCGACGACCATGTCGCGGGCGACAGCCGCCGGGCTTGAAACGCCAAGCCACTATTTAGCTGCGAACGACTCGTTCGCGTTTTTCGCGTCCCTCGACGATGTGGTTCGACTGGGGCGCACCGAGACCAACGTCGGTGATTTACAGGTGATATTGATTGAACAAGGATGAACTACTTCGACAGATGCGGACCCGCGTCCAGCATCCGGCGACCTCGCGTGAATTGGTCGGGGTGCTTCGGATTTCGAAGGAAGACCGGGTCGCGTTCACGCGGCTGCTTCGCACGCTCGTCAACGACGGCTCGCTGGTCGAGATCAAAGGCAATCGCTACGGCCTGGCCGACCAGATGGATCTGGTCGTCGGCAAACTCGATGGCCACCCGTCCGGGTTTGGATTTGTCACGCCCGAGCGTCCCATCGAAGGCCTGACGCGCGACATCTACGTCGCTGCCCATAATCTGCAAGACGCCCTGCACGGCGATCGCGTCGTCGTGCGCATCGAACGCTATCGCGAAGACGGACGCGCCGAGGGGCGCATCGTGCGGGTTCTCGAGCGCGCGACCAGCACCATCGTCGGACGCTTCGAGATGGACTCGTCGGGGTTGGGTTTCGTCGCGCCATTCGACAAGCGGTTGCTGGCGGAGGTGCAGATTCCGAAGGCCGACGCCAGGGGCGCCGAGCCCGGACAGATGGTGACCGTGGAGATCACGCGCTGGCCGTCGCCGACGCGCCCGCCCATCGGCCTCATCATCGAGATTCTGGGCGACCTCAACGATCCCGGCGTCGACACCGAGATCATCCTTCGCAAACACAACATTGCGGATGAGCACAGCGCCGAAGCAATCGAAGAGGCGCGGCGGATCGGCAGCGCGATTCGTGACAAGGACCTCAAGGGCCGCACCGATTTTCGCGACCGCCTGGTCGTGACCATCGACGGCGAAACAGCGAGGGACTTCGACGACGCGATCTCGATTGAGAAGCTCAAGAACGGCAACTTCTGGCTCGGCGTGCATATCGCCGACGTCGCGCATTACGTGCATGACGGCGGCGCGCTCGATACCGAGGCCTACGAGCGGGGCACTTCCGTCTACTTTCCGGAACGCGCCGTGCACATGTTCCCGTCGGAGCTGGCGACCGGCCTCTGCAGCCTGAACCCGCACGTCGATCGGCTGGTGCAGTCGTGCCTGATGGAAGTATCGCCGCGCGGCGAGGTCGTGCGCCACGAGATGCACGACGGCATCATCCGCAGCGACGAGCGCATGACCTACACCGCCGTCAACGCGATCCTGACCGACCGCGATCCGGACACGATCGCCAGGTACCAGCCGCTCGTGCCGATGTGCGAGCTGATGGGCGGGCTGTTCCAGGTGCTGCACGCCCGGCGCAGGCGGCGAGGCTCGGTGGACTTCGACCTTCCTGAAGCGCAAGTCGTGCTCGACGAGAAGGGCTTCATCGAAAACATCATCGCGTCCGAGCGCAACGTCGCGCATCGGCTGATCGAGGAGTTCATGCTCCTTGCCAACGAGACGGTGGCCGGGCATCTGGAGTCGCGCGGCATGCCCGCGCTCTATCGCATCCACGAGCCGCCCGATCCGCTCAAGGTGATGCAATTCGAGGAGTTCGTCAGCGCGTTTGGCTTCAGCCTCGGCACGTCCGAGGGCTCCGTCAAGCCGATGCACTTCCAGAAGCTGGTCGACAAGATCCGCGGCGTGCCGGCCGAACGGCCGATCGCGTTTCTCATGCTGCGGACGATGCAGAAGGCCCGTTACGACGCGATCAACGTCGGCCACTTCGGGCTGGCGGCCGAAACCTATACGCACTTCACGTCGCCGATTCGCCGCTACCCCGACCTGGTCGTGCATCGCCTGCTGCGCGAACTGCGCCACACCAAGGTCAGCGACGACCGGAAGGCCGAGCTCGAGGAAGACCTGCCGGAAGTCGGGCGCCACACCTCAGAGCGCGAGCGCCGCGCCGCCGAAGCCGAGCGTGAAATTCTGCAGTGGAAGAAGGTCCGCTTCATGGCCGACAAGGTCGGCGATGTGTTCGACGGCTACATCACCGGCGTCGCCGCGTTCGGCATGTTCGTCGAGCTGATCGATCACTACGTCGAAGGCCTCGTTCACGTCACGACGATGGCGGATGACTACTACCGGTTCCGCGAGCAATCGCATGCGCTGTTCGGCGAGAACACCAAGAAGACGTATGCGCTCGGCGATCGCGTGACGGTCCAGATCATCCGCGTCGACATGGAACGCCGGCAGATCGATCTCGGGCTCGCAGACGTCCTGGAGAAAGTCCGCAGGGACGAGCGCAGCCGCGGGCCGATGCGCAGCTCGGCGCGGCCGAAGAAAGAGCAGCGCAAGGAAACGCCGGAGCAGCGCCGCCGCGGGAAGAAGCAACGGATGGGCAGGAACGAGCGGAAGAGAAAGAAGAAATAACCAATTACGAATAACGAAACAGATTTGACACAGAACTTGGTTGTCGGCACCGCCGGGCACATCGATCACGGCAAGAGCACGCTCGTTCATGCGCTGACCGGCATCGATCCCGACCGCCTCAAGGAAGAGAAGGCGCGCGGCATCACCATTGAACTCGGGTTTGCGCACGCCACCATCGGCGACGTGCGGGTCGCCTTCGTGGATGTGCCCGGCCACGAGAAGTTCGTGCGCACCATGCTCGCCGGTGTCGGCGGCATCGATTGCGTGATGCTGATCGTCGCGTCCGACGAGTCGGTCATGCCGCAGACGCGCGAACACTTCGACATCTGCCGGCTGCTGCACATCCCGCGCGGCATCGTCGTGCTGACGAAGGCAGACGCCTCGGACGAAGACACGCGTGCGCTGGTTCGGCAGGATGTCGCCGATCTGGTGAAAGGGTCGTTCCTGGAACAGGCGCCGGTCGTCGAGGTGTCGGCGAACACGGGTGAAGGACTCGATGCGCTGCGATCGGCCATCGCCGCCAACGCCGCGCTGATCGGCCGCCGCCCGCTCGACGGTGCCGCGCGCCTGCCGATCGATCGCGCGTTTTCGATAAAGGGGTTCGGCACCGTGGTCACCGGCACGCTCGTGTCGGGCCGCATCCGGGTTGACGACGGCCTGGCGCTGCTGCCCGGAGACCGCGTCGTGAAGGTTCGCGGCATCCAGGTGCACGGCACATCGGCCACCGAAGCCGTGGCCGGCCAGCGGACGGCGATTAACCTCGGCGGCGTCGAGGTCGCAGACATCTCGCGCGGTCAGACGCTCGCCACCCCGAAGAGCGTCAGCGTCACCAGGCGCGTCGACGCCCTGGTGGATCTGCTGCCGTCATCGAAGCCCCTTCGGCACGGCGCGCGCGTCCGCATGCACAACGGCACGAGCGAGATTCTGGGGCGCGTGTCGATTGCCGGACCCTCGGCCACAGCGATTGCGCCGGGAGGGCGAGCGTTGGTACGGCTGCGGCTCGAGCAGCCTGCCGTGCTGACGCGGGGCGATCGCTTCATCATCCGCGCCTACTCGCCGCCGATCACGATCGGCGGCGGCCGTGTGCTTGACCCCGCGCCGACACGCCCAGGGGTGCGCTCCGCGGAGGGCGCGGCCAGTCTCGAGCGCCTTCAGCCATTCGACTCGCGGCCTTCGACAACTTCAGCCGAAGGCCACTCGCTCAAACCAGGGGCAGAAGACGAGCTTCAGGCGATCGCGTCCATGGTCGTCGCGGCCGGCCTGGCCGGCGTTGCTGCCGCGTCACTCGTCTCTCGCGCCGGTGTGTCGCCGAAGCAACTCGGCGCCACGATTGACGCGTTGGGACGACGAAGCTTCGTCGTGGCCGGCGATCGCGTGGTGGATGGCGCCAGCCTCACGCGCGCGGGCCAGGCGTTGATCAAGATCGTGACCGCGTTCCACGGCTCGCATCCACTGAGCGAAGGCCTGCCGCGGGAAGAGGCCAGGGAGAAGGTGTTTGCGCGATCGGCGCCCGCCATTTTCGAGAAGGTGATCGACGACCTGAAAGCGGCGAAGGCACTCGCGGGCACCGATCGGCTGGCGCTGGCAAGTCACCGCGTGACGGTGTCGGGCGAAGACGCGAGGGTGAAGACCGCGGTCGCGGAGGCGTACCGGCGCGCGGGGCTCAAGCCGCCCGACGCGGCCGCCGTGGCCGCCGAAGCGGGCTCACCGGGCGCCGTCGTCGAGAAGATCACGGCGCTCCTGCTCAGGGAAAAGGCGCTGGTGCGCCTCGACACGTTGATCTTTCACGCCGAGGTGTTGGGACAACTGAAGGACGACGTGCGCGCGCTCAAAGCCAGCGCGCCGGACGGCCGCGCCACGGTGGACGTGGCGGCCTTCAAGGATCGTTACGGTGTGACCAGAAAGTTCGCGATTCCGCTGCTCGAGTATCTCGATCGGGAGCGCGTGACGAGACGAACGGGAGACGTCCGCCTCGTCCTCTAATGGAGCCTGAAGGCTACTTGTCGTCGCCCTTTATTCCACTCTTGAAATTCTTGATGCCGGCGCCGATGCCCTTGCCAAGCTCGGGCAAACGGTTCGCGCCGAAAATGAGGATCACAATTGCCAGAATGATGAGCATTTCCGGCATACCGATGGGCCCGAACAGACCAAGCATGAAATCTCCTTGGGACCGCGAAAAGCTGCGGCCGTGGGGTCGATTGTAGCACCCCTGTTAGTAGGGCACCCCTCTTAGGGGTGCCGAAGGGGTCTGAGGCTATTCGTCCCCAAACGCCGTCAAACAGGTATGGCGCTGGCTTTGCACTTGTCAGCCCATAACCCGTCGGTCACAATGACCGTGGGCTGGCTGTGTAGGCCGCATGGCAGATCTAACGTCCAAAACGAAGCAGGTAGAGTCGCGATCGGCGCCGTTACAATTGACGGACCATCCGGTCGAGTTGCGCTTCGGCTTTGAAAGCCGCCAGTCAAATGTGGGCGTCGGTGCCTCCGTGGCCGCGCATCTGGGCTTTGCTTTGCTGTTCCTGCTGGCTCTCCGGCTCGCACCACAGCCGGGCCCGCCGACCGTCTTCGATACGCCCGATATTACATCCCTGATTTTCCTGCCCATTCCTGGTCCGGGCGGCGGTGGCGGCGGTGGTGGCAACAAGGCACCGGAGCCGCCGCGTAAGGCCGAGGTCAAGGGCGTCGAGGCGGTGTCCATCCCGGTCGAGAAAAAGGTCGACCTGAAGCCAGACCCGCCGAAGGAAACACCTCCGGAGGAGCTCGTGCTCCCCGTGAAGCCGATGGCGGCGGCGGAGCAGCCGTTGCCCGGCATCATTCAGCCGACGGCGCCGACAACCGAGTCGCAGGGCGCGGGCGCTGGAGGCGGAGCGGGCACCGGCACGGGAACGGGCGCAGGGTCGGGCCAGGGGTCGGGCATCGGCCCCGGCTTTGGCGGCGGCATCGGCGGGGGAGCGTATCGACCTGGCTCGGGAATCACCCTGCCGCGGGTGCTGAGAGAAGTGAAGCCGGCCTACACCGCCGACGCCATGCGCGCCAAGGTGCAGGGCTCGGTCTGGCTCGAATGCATCGTGATGCTGGACGGCTCGGTGGGCGACGTCAAGGTCACGCGGTCGCTCGATCCGATTTTTGGCCTCGATCAGGAAGCGATCAAGGCCGCCAAGCAGTGGAAGTTCGCCCCGGGCATGCGCCAGGGCGAGCCGGTGCCGGTCATCATCACGATTGAGCTCACCTTCACGCTCCGCTGATTTTTCAAGCCACCGGCCGTCGCTCGTTGAGGCGAACGTTCCTCACGGGGGTTCCTCGCAGGGGTTCCCACGGCGGTTCCATACGAGGGTTCTAACGAAGGTGCTACCGCGGTTCCGCGAACCTCCGTGAAGAACCGTCGTTTGGAACCGCGGTGGGGAACCTTCGTGGGGAACCGTCGTCAGTCCGAGCAACCGCGCGGGCTGGCGAGTGCGATTGGCTTTCTGATGATGGCGACGAGCGTGCCGCTGCAATGGCAGAAGCAGTTTCCGACGATCGAGGCGTCCGACAAGTGGCTGGCCGATCAGATCGCGTCGCGCTCGAAGGCCACCGACGCCAACGATATGTTGTATTACTTCCGCGCGATCGAAGACTACAACCCCGCGCCGCACCTGGCGAAGATCACGGCGCCGCTGCTGGCGATCAACTCCGCGGACGACTTCGTGAACCCGCCTGAGCTGCCGATGATGCAGGACCTGATCAGGCAGGTGAAGAACGGCCGCTTCGTCCTGCTGCCGATCACCGATGCGACCCGTGGCCACGGCAGCCACTCGCTGCCGGCGATCTGGGGGCCGGAGCTGGTAAAATTCATGGCGGAGCTTAAGTAGATCTCAGATTGCAGATCTCAGATTGCAGATTTGTCAGAAACCGTTATTACGAATCCAGCGCTGAAAGCCGAAGTCGATCGACGACGGACCTTCGCGATCATTTCTCACCCGGACGCCGGCAAGACGACGCTGACTGAGAAGCTCCTGCTGTACGCGGGAGCCATCGAGCTGGCGGGCGCGGTGCGCGGCCGCAAGACCGAGCGCGCGGTGGTGTCGGACTGGATGGACATCGAGCGTGAGCGCGGCATCTCGGTGACGTCGGCCGCGGTCGAGTTCGACATCGGCGCGCATCGCCTCACGCTGCTCGACACGCCGGGCCACAAGGATTTCAGCGAAGACACTTACCGCACGCTGTTCGCCGTCGACGGCGTCGTGATGGTGATCGACGCCGCCAAGGGCATCGAGTCGCAGACCCGCAAGCTGTTCGAAGTCTGCAAGCTCCGGCGCCTGCCGGTGCTCACGTTCATCAACAAGCTCGATCAGCCGAGCCGCGACCCGTTCGATCTGCTCGACGAGATCGAGCGCGTGCTCGGCATCCATGCCGTGCCGATGAACTGGCCGATCGGCAGCGGCGATCGCTTCCGCGGCGTGTTCGACCTTCAGGGCTCCAACATTGTCCATTTCTACGAGCGCAAGGGGCGGGCGCAGGAAGCGCCCGTGCAGGTATCGTCGGCCCAGGACCCGCGTCTGGCCGAGTTGCTCGGGCAAGAGGCATGGCAGCACCTGATCGACGAGACGTCGCTCGTCAGCGGCGCCGGCACGGCGTTCGATCACCAGGCCTACCTGGAATTCCGCCACACGCCGGTCTTCTTCGGCAGCGCGCTGTCGAACTTTGGCCTGGAGCCGTTCCTGAAGGCGTTGACCGAGCTGGCGCCGTCGCCCAGGGCGCGCATCAGCGACCAGGGCCTGATCCTGCCCGAGTCACCGAACTTCAGCGCGTTCGTGTTCAAGATCCAGGCGAACATGAACCGCCGCCATCGCGACCGCGTGGCGTTTCTCCGCGTCTGTTCGGGGCTGTTCGAAAAGGACATGGTGATCACCAACGCGAGGCAGGGCGCCGAGATCCGGGCCGCCCGGCCATACCGGTTCTTCGGCGGCAAGCGGGAGACCATCGATCGTGCCTATCCGGGTGATGTGGTCGGCCTGGTGAATCCCGGCCAGTTCGCGATCGGCGACACGCTGTATGCGGGTGTGCCGCTGAAGTATCCGCCGATCCCGCGGTTCCCCGCCGAGCACTTCGGCATTGCGCGCCTGCGCGACGTGCGGTTCAAGCAGTTTGACGATGGCATCAGGCAGCTGGAGGAGGAAGGCCTGATGCAGGTCCTCTATCCGACGGTCGGCCGGCGCGAGCCGATTCTCGGCACCGTGGGCCCGCTGCAACTGGAAGTGCTGGCAGCGCGGCTGCAGGATGAATACAACGTGTCGGCCGACGTCGATTCGTTGCCCTACACGGCGGCACGCTGGGTGGTCGGTCCGCCCTTGAAGATTGCGGCGATGGCGGCGTCGACCTCAGGGACGCGGAGCGCGACGGATCGCGAAGGCCGGCCGGTGATGTTGTTCGAATCGGAATGGGCCTTGGACTACTGCGCGCGCAACAATCCGGACGTGCAGTTGCTCGCGGTGATGCCTTAGGGGAGGCTTGTTAGTTGAAAGTTGTTAGTTGAAAGTTGGCAGTTTCAGTTGCAAGTTCCCAAAAGAAAAAGCCCGGCGGGGAAGTCCCACCGGGCCAACTTTCAACTGACAACTTTCAACTTCCAACTAACTGGGTCTTTTAGTACATGCCGCCCATTCCGCCGCCGCCGCCCATCCCGCCGCCGCCGGCTTCCTTCTTCTCTTCCGGAATATCGCAAATCAGCGCTTCCGTGGTGAGTAGGAGGGATGCGATGGACGAGGCGTTCTGCAGCGCGTTGCGAACGACCTTTGCAGGGTCGATGACGCCGGCCTTGACCAGGTCTTCGAACACTTCGGTCGCCGCGTTGAAGCCTTCGTCGCCCTTGCCGTCCTTGACCTGGGCCACGATGATCGAGCCTTCGAGGCCGGCGTTGGTAGCAATCCAGCGGCAGGGTTCTTCGATGGCGCGCCGGATGATCTGCACGCCGATCTTCTGATCGCCTTCGAGCTTCAGGCCGTCGAGCGCCTTGCTGGCACGGAGGAGCGCCACGCCGCCGCCGGCGACGATGCCCTCTTCGACGGCCGCCTTGGTCGCGTGCATCGCGTCTTCGACGCGCGCCTTCTTTTCCTTCATCTCGGTTTCGGTAGCCGCACCGACCTTGATGACGGCGACGCCGCCGACGAGCTTCGCCAGGCGTTCCTGGAGCTTCTCGCGGTCGTAGTCGGACGTGGTCTCTTCCACCTGGACGCGAAGCTGCTTGACGCGGCCCTGGATCGCCTTGCTGTCGCCCGCACCCTCGACGATGGTGGTGTTGTCCTTGTCGATGGTGATCTTTTTGGCCTTGCCGAGGTTCTCGAGCTTGATGTTCTCGAGCTTTTCGCCGAGGTCCTCGGTGATGGCCTTGCCGCCGGTGAGGACCGCGATGTCTTCGAGCATCGCCTTGCGGCGATCGCCGAAGCCCGGGGCCTTGACGGCCGCGGCCTGCAGCGTGCCACGCAGCTTGTTGACGACGAGGGTCGCGAGCGCTTCACCTTCGATGTCTTCCGCGATGATCAGCAGCGGGCGGCCGAGACGCGCCACCTGTTCGAGCACGGGGAGCAGGTCCTTCATCGAGCTGATCTTCTTTTCGTGGATCAGGATGACGGGGTTCTCGAGCACGACTTCCATGCGCTCAGGATCCGTCACGAAGTAGGGCGAGAGGTAGCCGCGGTCGAACTGCATGCCTTCGACCACGTCCAGCGTCGTCTCGAGGGTCTTGGCCTCTTCCACGGTGATGACGCCGTCCTTGCCGACTTTTTCCATCGCTTCCGCGATGATCTTGCCGATCGTCTCGTCGCCGTTGGCGGAGATCATGCCGACCTGGGCAATCATGTTGCCCTTGACCGGCTTGGACATCTTCTTGATTTCGGCGGTCAAGACTTCGACCGCCTTCTCGATGCCGCGCTTGAGCTCCATCGGGTTGGCGCCGGCCACGACGTTCTTGGCGCCCTCGCGGTAGATCGCCTGCGCCAGCACCGTCGCGGTGGTGGTGCCGTCACCGGCCGTGTCGGAGGTCTTGCTCGCCACTTCGCGGACCATCTGGGCGCCCATGTTCTCGAGCGGGTCCTTCAGTTCAATTTCCTTGGCCACCGTCACGCCGTCCTTGGTGATGGTGGGTGAGCCGAACTTCTTGTCGAGAACCACGTTGCGGCCCTTGGGGCCGAGGGTGACCTTGACCGCGTCCGCCAGCTGGTTCACGCCGCGAAGAATCGCCTGGCGCGACTGCTCGCCGTAAATAATCTGCTTAGCCATGTGAATGAATCTCCGTCAGCTGGTTACTTCTTCTTCTTCGCCTCGATCACTGCGAGCACTTCGTCTTCGCGCATGATGAGGTAATCCTCGCCATCGACCCGGACTTCCTGCCCGGAGTATTTGCCGAACAGAATGGTGTCGCCGTCCTTGACGTCCAGCGGGATGCGCTTTCCGTCCTTGTCGGCCTTGCCATTGCCGACGGCGACCACCTTGCCCTGCTGCGGCTTTTCCTTGGCCGAGTCGGGAATGATGATGCCGCCAACTTTCTGCTCTTCTTCCTCCGTGCGCTGCACGAGGATACGGTCGTGGAGCGGTCTTAAAGCCATGTGTTGCTCTCCGTCTCTACGTTACTGGTTAGGTGAAGCGTGATGGTTCTTTAGCAGTCGGCTACCCTTGAAGCTAGCAGTCGATGCGCACGACTGCTAATGATAGCGGAGGGCCAGAATGGAGTCAACTGGCGCCGGCGGCGCGCCTGGAACAGAGCCCGCCGGGCCTCATCGGGCTGGCGCGCGCGGTCGCGAGCCCTCCTTGCTTACGACCCACGGAGCGAGTCGACGACCCGACGCCATTTCCTGGCATCGATGCTGGTGGGATCCAGTTCGAATCCGCACCAGTACGATTGTGGATTGGCAGCGGACCGCGACCAGCAGAAGGCGCCCTTCACGACCATTCCAACCGTAGGGAGTCTGAAGTACCCTGCCTGTACGAGCGCCTGCTCGATAGCAGCGGAGTGCTGCAAGTCGGACTCGACCAGGAGGATTCGGCTCGGCATGACGAGGGACCTACCCCGAACAAGTCTGTTGTTTCTGAGCAGCGTAACATTATCAAATTCCACGCCAAGGCGTCACCGGCGAATCTTCAGCTCCTTGATCCGGCGGGCGAGGGTATTGCGGTGAACGCCCAAGGTCTCTGCGGCCCGACAGAGATTGCCCGCGGCATCGTCAATGACCTTGGTGATAAACCGCTTCTCGAACTCCATTCGCGCGTCTTCGTAATGGACGCCTTTCTCGACCATCTCGATGATCAGCTTGTCGAGCAAGTCACGCACGGCCGACTTCCAGTTCCCGGCCGGTGAGCCGATGAAACGCGTCGAGATACTTGCGGCGTGTGCCCTCCACGACGTCAGGCGGCAGCGAGGGCACAGGGGGCTGCTTGTTCCACTTGATCGACTCGAGATAGTCGCGGACGTACTGCTTGTCGAAGCTCGGTTGCGCTCCGCCGGGTGCGTAGTGATCCTTCGGCCAGTAGCGCGACGAGTCCGGCGTCATCATCTCGTCGATCAGCAGCAGCTCGCCCTCGTCTGTCAGGCCGAACTCGAACTTGGTGTCGGCCAGGATGATGCCCTTGGATTCGGCGTGCGCGACGCCGTGCGCATACAACGCGAGCGTCAGCCGCTTGAGCCGCGCCAGCAGATCGGCACCGACGACCTGGGCCGCGGCGTCTTCGCTGATGTTCTCGTCGTGCCCGGAATCGGCCTTGGTCGCGGGCGTGAAGATCGGCTCCGGCAAGCGGTCCGATTCGCGAAGGCCTTTCGGCAACGCGATGCCGCAGACCTCGCCCGTGGCCTTGTAGTCCTTCCAACCTGACCCCGAGAGGTATCCCCGCGCGACGCACTCGACCTGCAACGGCGTCGTCTTGCGTCCCAGCATCGATCGCCCTTCGAGGACGGCGGCGTGCGCCTTCGCCGCCCCGGGAAAGGCCGCGGCGTCGATGGAAATCAGGTGATTGGGAACGATATGGCGGGTCCGCTCGAACCAGAACGCCGACAGCTGGTTGAGCACGCGGCCCTTGTCTGGAATCCCGGAGCCCAGCACGTAATCGAAGGCCGAAATGCGATCGGTCGCGACGAGCACGAGCGCATCGTCAACCGCGTAGACGTCGCGGACTTTTCCCCGGCGAACCAGAGAAAGGCCATCCAGATTGGTATCTAAGAGAGGTTGTGAAGGCACGGGCGCTCGCGCAGAGGCCCCAACATGGTAACGGCGTGTCACGCTTGTGTGCAAGACGCCAACCGCCGGGGGTGCCGCCGGCGAGCGATACCTCATGTAGTATGGACCTTGGTTTGCGCACCGTTATCCGTACGCTGGCAGTCGTTGGTCTGGCCGTCGGGCTTCTCGCGATCTTTCTCCGCAACGCTGATTTGACGCGGGTCTGGACGTCGGTCAAAGCGGCACAGGTGAGCTACCTGCTGGCATCGCTGGCGCTGACCTCGAGCAGTTTTTTTATCAGGGCCGAACGCTGGCAGTACTTGCTCGGCCCGCTGGGACCGACACGGTTCTGGGTCGTCTTCAAGACGACCGTGATCGGGTTCGGGGCGTCGGCGGTGTTGCCGGCGCGCGCGGGAGAAGTGATTCGGCCGTACCTGCTCGCGCGCCGCGAAGGCCTCAGCGCGACGGCGACGTTCGCCACGATTCTGGTGGAGCGAATTCTGGATCTCGTGGCCGTGCTGCTATTGCTGGCGAGCTATCTGTTGTGGTTCGACCCCGGGATGGAGGCGCGCGACTCGGCGGTCTTCAGCGCGATTCGGTTCGGGGGACTCGTGATGGCGCCGGTCGCGATCGGGATTCTCGCGGTGATGTTCTTCATGGCCGGGCATCCCGAGAACCTGCACGCGTGGCTGATCAAGGCCGAGCGGATCCTGCCGGCGCGGCTCGCGGCGCTGATCGCGAAGATGGCCCAGACGTTTGCCGAAGGCTTCGCGGTGGTGCGCAGGCCGGAGCGTTTGGCGGCGGCCCTGGCGTGGTCGCTGGTGCTGTGGGTGACGATCGCGGCCGGCATTTGGGCGGTCGCGGTCGCCTTCGACATTGCGATGCCATTCACGGGTGGCTGGTTGATGCTGGCGCCGCTGGTGGTGGGGGTGGCGGTGCCGACGCCGGGCGGCGTGGGCGGCTTCCACGAGGCGTTCCGGCTTGGCGCGACGTCGTTTTTCGGCGCCGATAACGACACGGCGGTCGGTGCGGCGATCGTGCTGCATGCGATCTCGGTCGTGCCCGTGGTGATCGTGGGCCTGTGGTTCACGATCCAGGACGGGTTGAAGATTGGCGGCATGGCGAGAGGAGACCTCGGGTGAAGTGTCCGTTTTGCGGCGAGCTCGGCGACAAGGTGGTCGATTCGCGCGAGAGCCGCGAAGGCGACTCGATCCGGCGCCGCCGCCAGTGTCTCAACGAGCACTGCCGCAAGCGCTTCACCAGCTACGAGCGGATCGACGAGATTCCGTACATGGTGGTGAAGAAAGACGGCACGCGCGAGCGCTTCGAGCGCCAGAAGCTGATCGGCGGCCTGCTCAAGGCGTGCGAGAAGCGGCCGGTCAAGGTCGTCGACATCGAAGAGATCGCCGACATGGCCGAGGCGCTGCTCATCGAAAAGCCGGAGCGTGAAATCGCCGGCAAGGATCTGGGCGCGCTGGTGATGCAGGAGCTGAAGCGGCTCGACCAGGTCGCCTACGTGCGTTTTGCGTCGGTCTATCGCGATTTCCGCGACGTCGACGACTTTGTCCAGGAAGCCCGGGCCCTGCGAGGGCATAAAGAGTAATCACGCGTGGCCACCGCCAAGCCCCTGAGTTCGATGTCGAGGCCGGCCGTCAAGCCGCCGCCGGCGTCACGCGCCCGGCGGCCGTGGCGCGACAACCCGCCGCTCATTCTTGCGGGCATCGTCATCCTGCTCGCGGCCCTGGCCGGCATGATCTGGCTGGCGGGCCGCACCTCGACGCTCTCGCCCGACTTCCTGACCGAGGTCGTGCTGTTCGCGTTGTACGGCACCAACATCACGATGCTGATCGCGCTGGTGTTCGTGCTGGCGCGCAACGTGATCAAAGCCGTGTTCGAAGGGCGGCGCGGGCTGCCGTTCGGCCGCTTCCGCGCCAAGCTCGTGCTCGCGCTGCTCAGCATGACCGTCATTCCGGCGGTGCTCGTGTTGATCGTCGGCAGCCGCGTGGTGCTGACCGCCGTCGATCGCTGGTTCAATACGCCGATGGAAGAGATTCTGTCGGGCGCCAACAGCATTGCCGGCGATTACTACCAGGAGCGCCAGCGGCTGGTGGCCGATCAGGCCGCGCGATTGGCGCGCCAGTTGGGACGCGTCGATCTCTCCACCGCCGACGTCACCTCAATCCAGAACATCGTCGCGCCGGAAGTCACCGGTGAGAGCACCGGCATGGTGCTGGTGTACCGAGCGGTCCGACAACCGGCAGGACCGCCGGAGGTCGTGTCGGTGGTTGACGTGGCGTCACCGTCGGTGCCGCAAGGCTGGGCGCGGGCGTCGGCCGATCGGCTGGCCGCACGCGTGGCCTCGGGCAACGAGGAGGAGCCGCGCATGATCGAGCCGCTGGCGGGCGGTGGCGATCTGGTGCACGTGGCACGGTCCGTCAAGAATGCCGCCGGCCAAGTGACCGGCGTGGTGGTGGCGAGCCAGTACTTGTCGGGCGACCTCGCGGATCTCTCGATGCGCATGACCAAGGCGTACGAAGACTACACGCAGCTGCGGGTCTTGAAGCAGCCGCTCGCCGGCGTCTACGTATCGTTCTTCGTGATGGTGACGCTGCTGATTCTCGTCGGCTCGACGTGGATGGGGCTGTATCTCGCCAAGCGCATCACGCGGCCGGTGCAAATGCTGTCGGAGGCCGCCCGCGAAATCGGTGCGGGCCATTACGACCATCGCATCGAGCACGAAGCGACCGATGAATTCGGTTCGATGGTCGAGGCTTTCAACGCGATGGCGGCGGAGGTCGCGTCAAGCCGCAGGCGGATCGAGCGTGCGACGGCCGATGTCGAGCGCAAGCACGAGGAAGGCGAGGGCCGGCGGCGCTACATCGAGGCCATTCTCGAGCGCATCGCGACCGGTGTCGTGTCGATCGATCGATCCGGACGCATCGGCACGATTAATCCCTCAGCGCTGCGACTGCTCGAGCTCGACCCGTCCGTGGTTGGCAGCGCGGCCGTGGATGTGTTCGCGCGGCCCGACCTGGCCGCGATCAACGAGGTGCTCGACCAGGCGGCGCGCGCCAAGATGGATTCGTTCGCACAGGAAGTCGCGCTGGTGAAGGACGGCCGCGAGCGTCACGTCGCCGCCGCCGCGACGCGGATCGCCGGCGCCGACGGCAGTTTCGACGGCACGGTCCTCGTCGTCGACGATGTGACGCCGTTGATCAGGGCGCAGAAGGTCGCCGCGTGGCGCGAGGTGGCCCGCCGGCTGGCGCACGAGATCAAGAACCCGCTCACCCCCATCCAGCTGTCGGCCGAACGCCTGCGGCGCAAGCTGAGCGACATCGCGCCGCCGCTGCAGGACCTGGTGCAGGAGTGTACGTCGACGATCATCGGCGAGGTCGAGTCGCTCAAGGGATTGGTCGACGAGTTCTCGCAGTTCGCGCGCATGCCGGCGCCGCGCGCGGTCCCGACCGACCTGCATGAACTCCTGCAAGACACGCTGACGCTCTACAACGGGCTGTTCGCCGCCGTGGTGATCGAGCGGCACTTCGACCCGGACGTCAGCCAGGTGCGGGTCGACCCGGAACAGATGAAGCGCGTCATCATCAACCTCGTCGACAACGCCATCGAAGCGATGGGCCGCCAGGGCACCCTGGTGCTCGAGACCGCCCGTGACATCCCGAACAGCCTGGTGCGCGTCGTCGTCGCCGACACCGGCCCGGGCATTCCCATGGCCGAGCGCGACAAGCTGTTCCTGCCGTATTACTCGACGAAGGGCCGGGGCAGCGGGCTCGGCCTGGCGATCGTGCGGCGCATCGTCGCCGAGCACGGCGGCAGCATCGACGTGACCGACAACGTGCCGACCGGCACCCGGTTTATCATCGAGTTACCTGCCTGATGCCGTCCATCCTTGTTGTCGACGATGAACCCGGCGTCCGCTCCTCGGTGAGCGGCGTCCTGTCGGACGAAGGCTTCGACGTCGATACCGCCGGCACCGGCGAAGAGTGCCTCGAGCGTGCCAACAATTCCGCGTACGACGTCATCGTGCTCGACATCTGGCTGCCCGGCCTCGACGGCCTGACGACATTGCAGCGGCTGCGCGAGCGGCAAATCGATTCGCAGGTCGTGATCATTTCGGGCCACGGCAACATCGAGTCGGCCGTGCGCGCAATCAAGATGGGCGCCTTCGACTTCGTCGAGAAGCCGCTGTCGCTCGAAAAGTTGGTGCTCGTCGTGCGCAACGCGCTGCGCCAGCGCGATCTCGAGGCCGAAAACCGCGTGCTGCGCGCGAAGGTCGATCGGCAGCAGTCGGCGACGATGGTGGGGGAGAGCCCGGCCATGGCGCACCTGCGCGAGCAGGTCTCGCTGGCGGCGCCGACCAACGGGCGCGTCTTGATCCTCGGCGACAACGGCACCGGCAAGGAGCTGGTTGCGCGGATCATCCATCAGAGCAGCCGCCGCAAGAGCGGGCCGTTCATCGAGGTCAACTGCGCCGCGATTCCCGAGGAGCTGATCGAATCGGAGCTGTTCGGTCACGTCCGCGGTGCGTTCACTGGTGCGGTGGCCGACAAGCCGGGACGCTTCGAGCAAGCCAACACCGGCACGATCTTTCTGGATGAGATCGCCGACATGAGCCTGAAGACGCAGGCCAAGGTCTTGCGCGTCTTGCAGGAACAGACCATGGAGCGAGTCGGCGGGACGCAGCGGATCAAGGTCGATGTCCGCGTGCTGGCCGCGACCAACAAGGATCTGCTGAGCGAGATCCGCGCCGGCCGCTTCCGCGAAGACCTCTATTTCCGGCTCAACGTGATCCCGATCTTCGTGCCGTCGTTGCGTAATCGGCAGCAGGACATTCCGCTGCTTGCCGAATATTTCATGGCGGTGCTGGCGGCCGAATACGGCCGCCGCCCGAAGCGGCTCGCGCCCGAAGCGGCGGCGCGGCTGCAGCAATACGCATGGCCCGGCAACGTGCGCGAGCTGCGCAACGTGATTGAGCGGCTGATCATCATGGTGGCCGACGATACGATCACCGCGCAGGACCTCGGCTTCCTTGGCCGGGACGGCGTGCCGGAGCCTGCCGCCGAGGCCGGTCCGCTGGTGCCGCTCTCGGAAGCGCGCGATCGCTTCGAGCGTGACTACATCCTGCAGACGCTCTCGGCGCAAGGCGGCAACATGTCGCGCACCGCCGAGGTCCTGGGTGTGGAGCGTTCGAACTTGTACAAGAAACTTCGCGCGTTCGGTATTACGCCGCGGGGAGATAGGTAACTGTGAGGGCTTGAGGTCCTTTAAGCCCTCAAGTCCTCAGCTTCACTTCAAGTACCTGATCCGGTGAAAACCCTTCGAGCTGCAGGAAGTACTCGGCGGTCTGCGTGAGCGCGGCCGCAGGCACGAATCCGACGATCTCGCTTTCCAGCACGTCCACGCCGTAACGCGCGGCTTCGCGCTTGACGAGATCGAAGACGCGGAACATCGGCGTCTTCTCGTAGTTGGTCAGGTTGATCGACACCTGGACGATGCCGCGGTCTTCGAGCGCAATGCCCATCGCTTTCACATAGCGCAGGCCTCCGCTGCTGATGCGAATCGCCGACGCGATCTTCTTCGCCACGTCGAGCCGGTTGGTGGCGAGGTTGATGTTGTACGCAATCAGCGGCATGCGCGCGCCGATCGCCGTCGCGCCCGCGGACGGGTGCGGTGAGGCCGGGCCGTAGTCTGGCGCCCATGCGGGCTGCGCCATTTTCGCGGCGAGCCCTTCGAACTCACCTCGGCGGATGTCCTCGAGGTTCTGCCTGGCCGGGTTCGCCGATGCTTCTTCGTACAGAAACATCGGCACGGCGAAGCGCGCGGCCACGTCGGCGGCAACGGCTTTTGCCAGCGCGACGCACTCTGCCATCGTCACGCCTTCGATTGGAATGAAGGGAACCACGTCGATGGCGCCGATGCGCGGATGTTCTCCGGTGTGCGTGCGCAGGTCGATGGCGGCGAGCGCGCCCTCGAAGAGCTTCGGCACGCCTGCAGCGAGGGCGGCGGCGTCGCCGGCCAGCGTGAAGACGGAGCGGTTATGCGCGCCGTCCGACTGGACGCCCAGCACGCGCAGTCCGGGCACCGACCGCAAGGAGTCGGCGAGGCCATTGATGACGTCGGCGCGACGTCCCTCGCTGACGTTGGGAACGCATTCGATAGTGACCATGTTGGTACCCTGATTGTAGGTTAAGTGCTATAATCGCTGACACTTACCATGACAGACTCGCTTCCGTCAGGTCCGCGCCGCGAGGCGCAGACAGGCGCCGAAGACGACGCGAGGATCGAGCATCTCCTCGTGACGGGGCTCGATCACTATTTCGCCGGCGAGTTCGAAGCGGCCATCAACCTGTGGACCCGCGTGCTGTTCCTCGATCGCAACCACGATCGGGCCCGCGCCTACATCGATCGGGCGCGCAGCGCGCAAGCCGAACAACACCGCGTCTCGGAAGCGCTGGTGCATCAGGGTCTCGAGGCCTTCGATCGCGGCGAGGTCGCGCGCGCCCGCACGCTGTTGAGCGACGCGCTCGACCAGGGCGCCTCTCACGATCTGGCGCTTGGCGTCCTGGGACGCATCGATCGTCTTGACGTCGGCCCAACGCGATCACCGGCGGAGCCGGCGCCGATCACCAGGCGGCGCTCGTTGCCGAGAAGGCGTCCGTCGGAAACACCTGGTGCGGATCGTCGCCTGGGCCTCGGCACGTGGATCGGCCTCGTGTCGGTGGTGACGCTGATCGGTGCGGTCGCGCTCTACTACGACACACCGTTGAACCTCGCGGGCTTCTGGCCCGCGCCGCCGGTGGCCGATCGGCCGTTCGCCGCGACCGTGACGCCGGCGCCGCTGCCAATACCGCTGCCCGCGGAAACCTACCTCACGCAAGGCCGCGCGTTATTTGCGAACGGCAAGCTGCGCGATGCGCTGCGCGCCGTCGATCGCGTGCCGGTCGGTGATTCGCTGCGGCCCGACGCCGACCGGCTGCGCGGCGAGATTCAGCGCGAACTTCTGGCGGTCGCTGGTGCCGAAGAGTCGTCGCCGGCCATCCCTGCCAGTCCACCCGGACCACCCCCCGAATGAAGTGTCCGAAGTGCGGCTATCTCGGTTTTGAGACCACCGACCGCTGCCGGAACTGTCAGTACGATTTTTCGCTCGCGCCGTTTGCCATTGAGCCCGAGCTCGCCCTCCAGAACAGCGATCGCATGCCCGACCCGACCGCCGATTTCGACCTGCCGGGCATGTCGCGCACGCCAGACAATCTAAGCCCGGCGTCGCTCGACCTCGATCGATTGTTCGGCGGCGAAGCGGAGCCGCCGCGACAGCCCCCGGGGCCGCCCAGAAGTAGCGCCCCTCTGCCGTCAGCCGCATTCGTACCGGCCGACCCTGCGCCGCCCATCGAAGAGGCTTCTCGCCAGGTCGTGGACGAAGTCGGCGCTCCGCTGGATTCGATGCATGAGTCTTCGGATCCGTCGGTGCTACCGTTTGATGACGGACCGCTGCCGGCGGCGCCGCGGGCAGCGCGCCCGCCGCTCGCGGTCCGAAGGACGACACCGGAGATCCCGAAGAATCGCCCGCGCACCACTCGTCCCGTCAAGGCCGAATCGGCGCTGGCGTTTGAGGGCGATGCGCCCGCGACCCCCAAATCCGCCGCAGGGCAGCCGCCAGCCGTCGACACCGTCGCCTCGCTGATGGAGCCGCCGACGCTTGGCACGCGCCTCGGCGCGGGTGCGATCGATCTTGCGCTGCTGGGAGCGATCGACGCAATCGTCGTGATCCTCACGCTGCGGATCGCGGGCTTGCAGACCACGACCGACGATCTGCGGGTGCTGCCGCCGATTCCGTTCCTCGGCTTCCTCGCGCTGCTGGCTTTTGGCTACGTCGCGTCGTTTACGGTTGCCGGCGGGCAGACGATCGGCAAGATGCTTCTGAAGCTCCGCGTGATTGGCGACGATGGCCGGCCGGTGGATGCCGCGGGCGGCGTGTTGCGCGCGCTTGGGTGCATGCTCGTGCCAATCACGCTCGGGTTGTCCTACGTGCCCGCGCTCTTTACCAGTGACCACCGCGCGCTGCACGATCGGCTCGCCGGCACGCGCGTGGTTCACGAATGAACCAGCTGGCGCTCGTCTTCGCCACCTTTGGCTACGTCGGTTATTTCCCCATCGCGCCAGGGACCGCGGGCTCTCTGGCGGCGCTCGTTCTCTTTGCGTTGGTGCGCTGGCTCGGGATGCCTGCGTTCGAAATCGCCACCATCGTTGTCGTCTTCGTGGGCGGCCTCTGGGCGGCGAATGCGACCGAACATGTGCTCGGCCGGAAAGATCCTGGCGCGATCGTGATCGACGAAGTACTGGGCATGTTGATGACGCTCGCGCTCTTGCCGGTGTCGACGCTCGGTATCTTCGTCGGGTTCGTGCTGTTTCGTCTCTTCGACGTCGTCAAGCCATTCCCGGCCGGCCGCATGGAACACCTCAAGGGCGGCCCCGGCGTGATGCTGGATGACGTCGTCGCCGGCATCTACGCGCACATTTCGCTGCGCTTGCTTGCCCTGCTGGTGCCGTCGTGGCTGATGGCCTGACCAAATCTGGTGGCGACAAACCTGGTGGCGACAAACCTTCCCTGTCCGCCGAAGCGCTTCGCGCGAAGGCGGAAGGTTTGTCGATCGACGCCGCCATCATCGCCGTCGGCAGCGAGCTGCTGACCCCGCACAAAGTCGACACTAACTCGCTGTTTATCACGCAGGTCTTGAACGACCTCGGAATCGCCGTGGCGCACAAGGCGATCGTCGGCGACAACCGCGCGGAGCTCGCCGCGCAGGTCGCGCATGGCCTTGCCCGGCATCAGGTTCTGATCCTGACCGGAGGCCTTGGGCCGACCGATGACGACCTCACACGAGAAGTCGTCGCGGGCCATCTGGGCCTCACGATGGACGAAGATCCCGCGATTGTCGACGCGATCGAACGCCGGTTTGCCGCGCGCGGGTGGAAGATGCCCGCCGTGAACCGGCGGCAGGCCCTCGTGCCGCGTGGCGCGACGGTGCTGGCCAATCCGAACGGCACCGCGCCGGGCCTGTGGATCGAGCATGACGGCGCCGCGATTGCATTGCTGCCCGGACCGCCGCGCGAGATGAAGCCGATGATGGACGGCGAGGTGCGGACACGCCTCGCACCCTTCGCCGGTCTCGTGCGCTTGCACCGCCGCGTGATTCGCGTGTCGGGCCGCGGAGAATCGGCTGTCGAAGAAATGGTGCAGCCGATTTATTCCGGCTGGCTCAATCAATCGCCGCCGATCGAAACAACGATCCTGGCGGGGTTGGGCCAGGTTGAACTGCACCTGCTGACTCAGGCGACCGACGTGGACGGTGCCGCGATCGCGCTGGATGCGGCGGTCAACCAAATCACCACGGTGATGGGAGCGGACGTCGTGAGCGTCGACGGCCGTGAACTGGAGGCGGTCGTCGGCGATCTGCTGCGGCAGCGGCGCTGGCACGTCGCCCTGGCCGAGTCGTGCACGGGCGGCCTGGCGACATCGCGACTGACCGACATCCCGGGCAGCTCCGATTATGTCGAGCGCAGTGTCGTCGCCTACAGCAACCGATCGAAGGTCGAGCTGCTCGGGGTCGGCGAAGCGTTGATTGCCGAGCACGGCGCGGTCAGCGAGCCGGTGGCCGTCGCCATGGCGACGGGCATCCGCGATCGCGCGGGCGCCGCTGTCGGCGTTGGCATCACCGGCATCGCGGGCCCGGGTGGCGGCAGCGAACACAAACCGGTTGGCACCGTCTGCATTGCCGTCGCGGGACGTGACACGCGGGTGCGGACCTTCCGCTTCCCGGGCGGGCGCGAGATGGTGAAGGCGTTGTCGGCGAACACCGCGATCGACATGCTCCGGCGCTTGCTGCTGGAGGTGTGATGGCCTTTACCCCGCCGAAGCTCATGCGCGACAAGAATGAGAGCGCAGGGGGGCGGCTCTTCATCGCGATCGATGTCGGCGATGCCGTCCGCGCCGAAGTCACTCGTGTCGTCGCCCAGCTCGGCGCCAAGCTGGAGGCAGTCAAGACCCCTCCGAAAGTCATCTGGGTCAAGCCTGCAGCGCTTCATATGACGCTGCGATTTCTCGGAGAGACCGACGAGGCCGAAGCCGAGCGGGTGCGTGATGCCTTGACGCCGGCGATTGAGATTCCGCCGTTTGATGTTGAGTGGCGCGGGCTCGGCGCGTTTCCGTCGCCTCGCCATCCGCGCGCGCTCTGGATGGGCGTGGTCCGCGGCGCGGCGCAGCTGGGCGCGGTCGAGGCAGAGATCGCGCAGCGGTTGGGCGCCGTCGACCCGGAGGCGCGGCCGTTTCTCCCGCACCTCACGATTGGCCGGATCAAGATGGCCGGTCAGGGCGTCGACTGGCCCAAGGTTCTCAAAGCGGTTGAGGTGCGTGGCGTGACGTCACGCGCCGATCGCGTGACGCTCTACCGCAGCGAATTGTCTCAACGAGGGCCGCACTATACTGGACTGATCAGCGCGCCTCTTGCGAATAACCAATAACCAATTACGAATAACCAAGAACCAATTACGAATAACAAAACTGTGGACGTGTTCCCCGCTATTGTTCTCGGCTATGCGATCGGCTCACTGCCGATCGGGTTTCTCGTCGCACAGAATACGCGCGGCATTGACCTGCGACGTGCCGGCAGCGGCAATGTCGGCGCGGCCAACGTGTATCGCACGAGCGGGCTTGGCATGGCGATCGCCGTGATGATCGCCGACATGGCGAAAGGGGCCGCCGCGGTAGTCATCGCCGGCGGCGGCGCGGGTGCGGTCGCCGCAGGTGTCGCGGCAGTCGTCGGGCATGTCTACCCGGTGTGGCTTGGCTTTCACGGTGGAAAGGGTGTGGCAACCGCCAGTGGGGTGTTCGGCGTGCTCTCACCATGGCCGACCGCGATCGCCGCTGCGGCCTTTGGTTTGACGGTCGCGCGAACGCGTTACGTGTCCCTTGGATCGGTTGTCGCCACCGTCATGCTCCCGGTTGCCGGGTGGCTCATGCCGGGGCTGCGCGCCGTGGACATCGCCGCGACCGTCGTCGCGATGCTGATCCTGTTTCGTCACCGCGGCAACATCGCGCGCCTGTGGTCCCGGACCGAACGCGCGCTTCCACCTTCGCGCAAAGCGCTTCGGCGGACAAGCGGCACATGACGCACACGATTGGCGTCCTGGGCTCCGGCAGCTGGGGATCCGCGCTGGCCGTGCATCTTGCGCGGACCGGCCACGACGTCCGGCTCTGGGCGAGGGACGCCGGGCTGGCCGCAACGATGGCGACGCTCAGAGAGAATCCGGCGTACCTGCCCGGCCTGGCCTTCCCGTCGGAATTGACGCCGACGGCGTCGCTTGCCGACGCCGTCACCGGCGCCAAAATCGTCGTCATGGCGGTGCCGTCGCACGGCCTGCGAGCGGTGTCGCGCGCGGCCGCGCCGCTGATGCCCGCGGGCGTGACCCTGGTCAGCGCCGCAAAGGGACTCGAAGAAACCACATTGCTTCGAATGTCCGAAGTCTTGCGGGCCGAACTGCCCGGCGTCGGCCCAATCGTGGTGCTCTCCGGTCCGAGTTTCGCAATCGAGCTGGCGCGCGCGCTGCCCACGGCAGTGGTCGCGGCGGGTGACGCAGCGAGTGCGGTGGAGATGGTGCAGGCTCACTTCCGATCGTCTGCACTGCGTTTGTACGGCAGCGCCGATGTCGTGGGCGTGGAGATTGGCGGCGCGCTGAAGAACACCATTGCGATCGCCGCCGGCGTCGTCGAGGGCCTCGGGCTGGGGCACAACGCGCTCGCCGCGTTGATCACGCGCGGTCTGGCGGAGCTGTCGAGACTGGCGGTCGGCCTGGGCGCGCAGCGCGAGACGTTGTCGGGCCTCGCCGGGCTCGGCGATCTCGTCCTGACGTGCACGAGCGATCTGAGCCGCAACCGGCAAGTCGGGATCGCGCTGGCGCGCGGGCAATCGCTGCAAGAAATCCTGTCGCGCACGAAGATGGTCGCCGAGGGCGTGACGACCACCGAAGCGGCGCTCGCGCTCGGCGCGCGGCAGGGCATCGAGCTGCCGATCGCGCAGGAGATGTCGGAAGTACTGGCGGGACGCAAGGCCCCGCAAGACGCCATCCGTGACCTGATGGGCCGTCGTCAAAAGTTGGAACACGCGTAGATGGGATTCTTAGATAAGTTAAAGCAAGGGCTGCAGCGCACCACGCAGCAATTCGTCGACAAGTTCGAGGATATCGTCCAGCGCGCCGATGCGCCGGAGGCGCGCACGCGCGACGTCGATGTCGAAACCGCCGAAGCGCTCGAAGAGATCCTGCTGATGGCCGACGTCGGCGTCGCGGCCACCGATCAGATCGTCACGGCCGTGACCAAGCGATCGCGGCGCGGCGAGAGCCTGCGCGAGCTCGTCAAGCAGGAGATTCTCAGAGTGCTCATGGCTGTTCCCCGCGAGCCGCATTCTCAGATCGTCATGCGGGGCAAGCCTCAAGTGGTGCTGGTCGTCGGCGTCAACGGCGTCGGAAAAACGACGACGATTGGAAAGCTGGCCAATCAGCTCCGGGTCCAGGGCAAGTCGCCGCTGGTCTGCGCGGCGGACACGTTTCGCGCGGCGGCCGTCGATCAGCTGCAGATCTGGGCTGACCGCGCCGGTGTCGACATCGTGCGCGCACGCGAAGGCGCGGATCCCGCCGCGGTGGTGTTCGATGCGATCACGGCCGCCAAGGCGCGCCATCGCGACGTCGTGCTGATCGACACGGCCGGCCGGCTCCATACCCGTACCAATCTGATGAGCGAGCTCGACAAGATCCGGCGCGTGGCATCGAAAGAGGTCGCCGGCGCGCCGCACGAGGTGTTGCTCGTGCTCGACGCCACGGTGGGCCAGAACGGCCTCGCACAGGCGCGCGAGTTCACGAGCGTCGCCGGGGTTACCGGCATCGTGCTCACCAAGCTGGATGGCACGGCCAAAGGCGGCATCGCGGTGGCGATTGCCCACGAGCTCGCGCTCCCGATCCGTTACGTCGGCGTCGGCGAAGGCGTCGACGATCTGCTGCCATTCTCGCCGTACGAGTACGTGGATGCGATCTTCCAGGAAAAGTGGTGACCGACAGCGACTACATGCGGCGCGCGCTGTTCCATGCACGACGCGGCGAGGGTGCCACGACGCCGAATCCGCTGGTCGGCGCCGTGGTCGTGAGCCCCACTGGCGTGGTGGTGGGGCAGGGCCGCCATCCGCGCGCCGGCGATCCGCACGCCGAAGTGTTCGCGCTGGATGAAGCAGGAGAACGCGCACGCGGCGCGACGTTGTACGTGACGCTCGAGCCATGCAATCACCAGGGCAGAACCGGCCCCTGCACGCGCCGCATCATTCAAGCCGGAGTGGCGCGCGTCGTCGCGGCGATGGCGGATCCGAATCCGCGCGTGAATGGCGGCGGCTTCGCCGAGCTGCGCGAACACGGCATCGCGGTGGTGACCGGCGTGCTCGGGCCCGAGGCCGCCCGCCTCAATCGCGCGTTTGTGACCGTGCAGACGCTGGCGCGGCCGATGGTGATCGTGAAGGCCGCGACCAGCCTCGATTCCCGGATCGCCGCGGGCCCGGGCGAACGCACCCAACTGACCTCGGCACCAGCGAATCGGCGCACCCAGCGGCTGCGCGCCTCGGTCGATGCGATCGGCGTCGGCTCAGGTACTCTGCTCGCCGACGACCCCATTTTGACCGTGCGCGACTGCTACCGGGAGCGGCCGCTCGCGCGCGTGATCTTCGACCGGCGCCTGCGGACCCCCGCGACCGCCCGGGTCTTCTCAACCCGCGACCGGGGACCGATAATAATAGTGACGACGGCGGCCTCGATCGGCCGTCAACCCGAACAGGCTCACTCACTCGAGGCGGCGGGCGCTACGCTCCTCGCAGGCTCTGGCGACCTGGACGCCGACGTGCGCCGGCTTCTGTCGTGGGACATTTCGACCGTGCTGCTCGAAGGCGGCGGGGCCATCCACGCGGCAGCCTGGACGGCCGGCGTGGTCGATCGCGTGCACGTCATCGTCGCGCCCACGGTACTTGGAGAGCGCGGCGTCAAGTTTTTCGACGGGTTACCGGTGCCGCTGTCTCAATTGATCCCGGTGCGGGTCGAGACGCTCGGCCCTGATGCATGGATGGAGGCGGATGTTTACGGGCATTGTTGAAGCAATCGGGAGTCTTGCCGAGGTCAAGGGCATGGGCGGCGGGTTCCGCGTGCGGATCCATACCGTGCTCGCCCCCGAGATGAAGCCGGGCGACAGCCTCGCTGTGAATGGCGTGTGCCTCACCGTCGTCCTGCTCGATGGCGAACACGTCTTTGCCGACGTCGCGCCCGAGACGGCGCGCGTCACGACCCTTGGCGCGCTGCGCCGCGGGCAGAATGTCAACCTCGAACGGCCGATGCGGCTCGACGGCCGCGTCGACGGGCACCTGGTGCTCGGCCACGTCGACGGCGTGGGCACGGTCGATGAGATTCGGCCCGAAGGCGATTCGCAGTGGCTGACGATCGGGTTTCAGCCCGCGCTGGCGCCGTTCTTCATCCGGAAGGGCTCGGTCACCGTCGACGGCGTCAGCCTGACGATTGCGGGGCTGGGCGAGCGGCAGCTCGACGTGCAGGTCATTCCCTACACGTGGGCGAACACCTCGCTGAAAGAGGTGAAGAAGAGTGACAAGGTCAACCTCGAGTGCGACATGATCGGCAAGTACGTCGTGCGCGCACTGGAACTCAGAAAGCAATGACGCAGATCAAGATCGCCAAGGGCGCCCGATCGAAGAGCCCGTTTGCCCCCGTCGAGGCCGCCGTGGAAGCGATCCGCCGCGGCGAGATGGTGATCGTCGTCGACGACGAGGATCGCGAGAACGAAGGCGACCTCACCATGGCGGCGGAGAAGGTCACGCCGGCGGCAATCAACTTCATGGCGAAGCACGGCCGCGGGTTGGTCTGCCTGCCGATGACCGGCGAGCGGCTCGACACGCTCGAGATCCCGTTGATGGTCACGCAGAATTCCACCAGATTCGAAACCGCGTTCTGCGTGCCGATCGAAGCCAAGCGCGGCACGAGCACGGGCATCTCCGCGGCGGACCGCGCCGCCACCGTGCTGGCGGCGATCAACCCGAAGACCAAGCCGTCCGATCTCGCGCGGCCCGGCCACATGTTTCCGCTCCGTGCGCGGGACGGCGGCGTCCTGGTGCGCGCGGGGCAGACCGAAGCCGCCGTCGATTTGTCGCGCATCGCGGGGCTCAGTGCTGCCGGCGTGATCTGCGAGATCATGAACGAAGATGGCACGATGGCGCGGGTGCCGGCCCTCGCGAAGTTCGCGAAGAAGCACCAGCTGCTGTTGATCACGATCGCGGATCTCATCCGCTACCGGATGCAGACCGAAGGCCTGGTCAAGAAAGTGGCGGAGGCCGATCTCCCGACCGATCACGGCCAGTTCCGCATCCACGGATTCGAAAGCCTGATCAATCACGAGACGCACGTCGCGCTCGTCTGCGGCGACATTGGCAAGGGCGACGATGTGCTGGTTCGCGTGCACTCGAAGTGCCTCACCGGCGACGTCTTTCATTCGGCGCGGTGCGATTGCGGTGCGCAGCTCGACAGCGCACTGCGCCAGATCGCCCTCGCGGGCCGCGGCGTGCTCCTCTATCTGAATCAGGAAGGCCGCGGGATCGGCCTCGCCAACAAGCTGCGGGCCTACCAGCTGCAGGACCAGGGCTTGGACACCGTCGAGGCCAACGAGCACCTGGGATTCAAGGCCGACCAGCGCGATTACGGCATCGGCGCACAGATCCTGCGCAACCTCGGCGTCCGCAGCATGCGGCTGCTCACGAACAACCCGCGGAAATTTGTCGGGTTACAGGGTTATGGCCTGGCCGTCTCCGAAACCCTGCCGCTCGAAATGCCGGCGTCGGCCACGACCCGCAAATACCTGAAAACAAAGAAAGATAAGCTCGGACACAGCCTCAAGTCGGTTTGACCGTCTCTCTGAAGTTCATGTAGCATAAGGGTTTGCGCGGCGGAGCTTAACGCCTGAAGAGAGGTTAGGTTCAGGCGCCTGCCCGCCGGAGGCGGGCAAGAGCACGCTGCCCGCCGGAGGCGGGGCAAGACAACGCTGCTTCGCCGTGATGGCCCCAATGTTCGACGCGCTCAGTAACCGGCTCCAGGACGTCTTCCAGTCAATTCGGGGAGAAACACGTCTCACGGAGACCACGGTCGAGAACGCCCTCCGGGAAATCCGGCTGGCGCTGCTCGAAGCCGACGTCAACTTTAAGGTCGTCAAGGCATTCGTCGATCGCGTGCGCGATCGCGCGATGGATCAGGCGGTACTCAAGAGCCTGACCCCGAGCCAGCAGGTCGTGAAGATCGTTCGCGACGAGCTGCTGGCGTTGTTTGGCGACGCCAAGGGCGGGCTGACCGAAAGCTCGGCCCGGCCGCGCGTGATTTTGATGCTCGGGCTGCAGGGCTCGGGCAAGACGACGACCACGGGCAAGCTCGCGAAGTGGCTGGTGAAACAGGGCCGCCACCCGATCGTCGTCTCGACGGACGTGCGGCGGCCGGCCGCGATCCAGCAGCTGGCGATCGTCGCCGCGCAGGCCGGGGTGCGGGTGCACGACCCGGCGGGTGAGATGGACCCGGTGGTGCGCGCCAAGGGCGCGCTCGCCGAGGCCAGGGCGGTCGGCAACGACATCGTGATCGTCGACACGGCGGGCCGGCTGCACATCGACGACGAGCTGATGCGGGAGCTGGTCGCGATCAAGGACGTGTCGGGACCGGCCGACCTGCTCTACGTCGCGGATGCGATGACGGGGCAGGACGCGATCAAGAGCGCGGGCGAGTTCAACGCGCAGGTCGGCGTGACCGGCGTGGTCCTGACGAAGATCGACGGCGACGCGCGCGGCGGCGCGGCGCTCTCGGTGGTGTCGGTCGTCGGCGTGCCGATCGCGTTTGTCGGCAGCGGCGAGAAGCTGGAAGACTTCGAGCCGTTCCACGCCGATCGGTTCGTGTCGCGCATGCTCGGCATGGGCGACGTGCTGTCGCTCATCGAGAAGGCCGAAGAGGTCATCGACGCAGGCGACGCGCAGAAGCTGGAAGCGAAGATCCGCAAGGGCGGGTTCACGCTCGAGGACTTCCGCGATCAGCTGCGGATGCTGCGGCGGATGGGCCCGCTCGAGAAGATCATGGGCATGCTGCCCGGCATGGGCGGCATGAAGGAGCTGGCGGGGCAGAAGCCCGACGAGAAGCAGCTCTCGCGCATCGAGGCGATCATCAATTCGATGACGCCGGCCGAGCGCAAGCAGGCCGACATTCTCGACGGCAGCCGCCGCAAGCGGGTGGCGAAGGGCAGCGGCACGACGGTGGAAGACGTCAACCGGCTGTTGAAGCAGTTCGTGGAAATGCAGCGCATGCTGAAGATGGTGGGGCAGATGACGGGCGAACCCATCGCGGCACCGCTGAAGAAGAAAAAGAAGAAGAGCCCGTTCAGTTTGATGAAGTAAGGCGTTAACCAGAAGCGCGGCCTCGTAGTGCCGCAGTGAGAAGAGTTCAAAATGTTGTCGATTCGCATGCGTCGCACCGGCTCCAAGAAGCGTCCATTCTTCCGCGTCGTCGTGTCGGAAGCCCGTTCGAAGAAGGAGGGCGAGTTCATCGAGGTGCTCGGCTTCTACAACCCGCGGACCAAGCCGGCGGTGGTCGAAATCAACAAGGACCGTGTGACCTACTGGATTTCCAAGGGCGCGCGCCCATCGGATTCGGTGCGCACGCTTCTGAGCAAGCACCTGACGCGTGATCGCGGCGCGGTGGTTGCGCCGGCGACGGCCGAAGCCGCCGCCCCCACGGCATAAGGACGTGGCGGATCTCAAGGGCCTCGTCGAAGCTGTTGCGCGCGCGCTGGCCGATCAACCCGATGCCGTGAGCGTGCGGGAGTCCGAGCGGCGCGGGCAGACGGTGTATGAACTGCAGGTCGCGTCGAGCGACTTGGGCCGCGTGATCGGACGACAGGGCCGAACCGCTGCCGCGTTACGAACGTTGTTGTCGAGCGCTGCCGAAGAAGACGACAAGCGCGTCAGCCTCGACATCCGGGACCAGACCGGACGGAGTTAGGCCCCGTGGGTGAGTGGGACGACGCGATTGTGGTTGGCGTCGTTGCCCGGACCCACGGCAACCGCGGCGAGGTGATCGTCAACAGCGAAACCGACTTCCCTGAAGATCGGTTTCACGAAGGCGCTCAGCTGATGACGCGGTGGAAGGACGGGACGCCGGCCACGCTCGAAGTGGCCACGATGCGGATGCATCAGGGCCGCCCGGTGGTGGGGTTCAAGGGCTACGCGTCGATCAACGATGCCGAGCCGCTCGCGGGCCTCGAGCTTCGGGTCGAAGAAGTCGAAACCGAGCCGCTGCCGGAAGGCGAGTATTACCACCGCGACTTGATCGGGTGCACGGTGGTGACCGACGGCGGCGAGACGATCGGACGGGTGACGGCGGTGCAGGGTGATCGCGCCGCGAGCCGCCTGGTGGTGACGAGCCCGCGGAATGAAATCATGATTCCGCTGGCCGAAGAGATTTGCACCGTGGACCTGGCGGCGAAGCGTATCACCGTGCGGCCGCCGCAAGGCCTGCTGGAGCTGAACGGAGCATGGCGGTGAAGATCGACATCGTGACGATCTTCCCGAAGATGGTGGAGGCCGGCCTCGCCGAAGGCGTGGTCGGCCGCGCGAGAACGAGCGGGCTGCTCGATATCGTCGTCCATCACCTCCGCGACTTTACGACGGACAAACATCACGTCGTCGACGATGTGCCGTTCGGCGGCGGGCCGGGCATGGTGATGAAGCCCGAGCCGTTCTTCGCCGCGCTGGCCGCGATTGGCCAGCGGCGCGGGACGCCAGACGCGGTGGTGTTGATGTCGCCGGCCGGCGCGCGTTTTACGCAGGCGGGCGCGCGGCGGCTGGTGGCGCTGAACCATCTCGTGGTGCTGTGCGGGCGCTACGAAGGCATCGACGAGCGCGTTCGCGAGGCGCTCGCGACGGAAGAGATTTCGATCGGCGACTACGTGCTCTCGGGCGGGGAAGTGCCGGCGCTGGCGGTGGTCGACGCGGTCGCGCGGCTGGTGCCGGGAGTGGTCGGCGATGATCAATCGGTGGCAGCGGATTCGTTTACGCGCGGGCTGCTCGATTACCCGCACTACACGAGGCCGGCGGAATTCGAGGGGCGCCGGGTGCCCGACGTGCTGCTGTCGGGGCACCACGAAGAGATTCGCAAGTGGCGGCGCGACACGGCGCTCAAGCGCACCGCCGAACGCCGGCCGGAATTACTGCACGACGCGGCGCTCGATGCCGATGAACGGAAGTTGCTGCGGGCCTGGGACGATGCGGGCGTGCCGGCGGGACGAGACAGAGAAGGGAGCAAGTCATGACGACGATGGAGCTGGTAGAGAAGGCGCAACTGACCGAACGGCCGCGGATGAAGGCCGGCGACACGGTGAAGGTGCACGTCCGCGTGAAGGAAGGCGACAAGGAACGCATCCAGGTGTTCGAGGGTGTGGTGATTGGCCTGCGCCGCGGCGGCAATCGCGCCACGTTCACCGTGCGCAAGGTGTCGTTCAGCCAGGGCGTGGAGCGTATTTTTCCGCTGCACTCGCCGACCATTTCCAAGATCGAGGTGCTGCGCTCCGCCAAGGTCCGCCGCGCGAAGCTGTACTTCCTGCGCGACTTGAAGGGCAAAGCGGCTCGCATGAAAGAAGTCAAAAAATCGTCGTAAGCGAGCGTTAGAGTGCGTACAGTGCGTACGGTGCCTTAAGTGCCAAAGGTTTCCGCACGCCGAACAATTGAAAACGCCCTCCGCCGCTACGGCTTTGTGTGTGTGGCGGGGGTCGATGAAGTCGGACGGGGGTGCCTGGCCGGGCCGGTGATGGCCGGCGCGGTGATTCTCGACCCGGATCGGCGAATTGACGGGCTGGCGGACTCGAAGGCGCTCACCTCGGCGGCGCGCGACCGGTTGCACGATGAAATCTGCGCCAAGTGCGTCGCCTGGGCGGTGATCGCCATCGACCCGGAAGAGATTGATCGCATCAACATCCACCAAGCCACGCTGCAAGCGATGCGGCGTGCGGTTCTGGCCCTCGCCCCCCTGCCAGATGCAGTTTTGGTAGATGCCTTCCGAATTCCGTCATTGCCGATGGCCCAGCGCGGGGTGATTGGCGGCGATCGCCGCTCTGCCGCCATAGCGGCGGCCTCAATTGTCGCCAAGGTGACGCGGGATCGGTTGATGCATGAGCTGCACGATGCCGATCCGCGGTACGGGTTCGACCGACATAAAGGGTACGCCACCGCCGATCACCTGGCGGCCGTGGCAAGGTTCGGATATTCGCCGCAGCACCGGCGCACGTTCAGACCCGCGACGCTGTTTGATACCATTGCCTGAGGGCCCGTAACTGTGCCGCCGTTCGATCGTGAAGGGGCGCTCAAGAGCGCAGACAAAGCCCTCAAGCAGGGCCGTATCGACGTTGCCATCGCAGAGTATGTGAAGGTCGTCGAGGCGCAGCCGCGCGACTGGAATAGCGCCAACGCGCTGGGCGATCTCTACGTCCGTGCCAACCAGCTCGACATTGGACTGACGCAGTACACGCGGATCGCCGACCACCTCGCCACCGAGGGGTTCTATCCAAAGGCCGCCGCGCTCTTCAAGAAGATCATCAAGCTCAAGCCCGAGGACGAATACTCGTTGCTGCAATTGGCCGACCTGGCGACCAAGCAGGGCACGCTGGCGGATGCCAAGAAGCTGCTGCAGACCGTTGCCGAGCTGCGCAACAAGCGCGGCGACAAGAAGGGTGCCGCGGAGATCAGCGTCCGCCTCGGCACGCTCGATCCCGAGGATCTGGACGCGCGCCTGCGTGCCGCCAAGGCCGCCGCCGACATGGGCGACAAAGCCACCGCGCTGCGCGAGTTGCGCGACGTCGCGGCCCGGCTCGAGAAGAAAGACAAGGCCGCCGAGGCGCTGGAGGTGTGGCAGGCGGCGTTCGACATCGATCAGTCGGACGAAGAGGCCCGCGCCCGCCTGCTGGCGGCATGCGTGGCGGCAGGCGCGCCCGATCGTGCGCGACAGGTGGCGCGCGGTGCAGCCGAGCTCAAGCAGATCGCGCAGGCGTACGAAAAAGCCGGCAAGGCCGACGCGGTGCTCGAGGTCCTGGGCGAGGTCGCGGCGCTCGATCCGTCCGATCTCGACGTGCGCGCGGGCCTGGCGCTCGCTTACGTGTCGCGCGGCGACCTCGCGCGCGCGCGCGCCTATCTCTCGGCGGAAACCGCCGGAGATCATCCCTCGCTCTGGCTGACGCTGGCGGAAATCGAATTGCTGGGCGGCCGTACCGACGAAGGCCGGGCGGCGGTCGTCCAGGCGCTCAAGCTCGATCGCGACCAGGCGCAAAACGCGGTGGCGGCCGGCTGCCGTCTCGCTGAATCCAATTCGGAAGCGGGCTACCAATTCATCGACGCCGTGGCCGACGCCGCGCTGGCCGAAGGCGACTATGCAGCGGCCGCGGTTGGCCTGCACGAGTTTACGATCCGCGTGCCGTCCCACCTCGTGGCCCTGATGCGCCTGGTCGAGATCTGCGTGGACGGCGGACTCGAATCCACGATGTACGAAGCGCAGGCGCAGCTGGCCGATGCCTATCTCGCATCGGGCCGCGGCCTCGAAGCGCGCATCATCAGTGAAGATCTCGTCGCCCGCGAACCGTGGAACCGCGCCAACCTCGATCGGTTCCGCCGGGCCCTGGTCATGCTGGGCGAGTCCGATCCGGATGCGATCACCGCCGATCGCCTGAGCGGCGACAGTCCGTTCCTCGCCACCGACAAACTCGACTTGAACGAGGGCGTGTCGTTCGACCCGGCCCCGCCGCCGGCCCCTCCGAAAGCGGCGCCCGCGGCTGAGGCGGCGGCCAAGAAGAAGAAGGAAAAAGGCGCTGAGCCTCCCGCCGGCTCGATCGAGCTCGATCTCGCCGACGCCCTGGCTGCCTTGGAAGCCCCGCCAACGCCGCCTCCGCCCACCGCGCCGCCGCCGCGCTCGCTCGATCAGGTGTTCCGCGGGCTGCGCGACGAAGCCGGCCGTCAGTCGTCCGAAGAGGGCGCGGCGGAGCAGTATCAGCTCGCGCTGACCTACCAGGAAATGGGGATGATCGAGGACGCGTTCAAGGCGCTGGAGCTGGCGTCGCAGTCGCCGCGGCAGCGCTTCGACGCGGCGTCGATGCTTGGCCGGTTGTATCTCGATCGCAAAGACACCGTGCACGCCATCGAATGGCTCGAGCGCGCCGCCGAGGCCCCGTCCCCAACCCCCGACGCAGGGCGCTCGCTGTTGTACGACCTCGCCCAGACGCTGGAGGGGGCCGGCGAAAGCGCCCGTGCCCTGGCGGTCTTTGTCGAGCTCGAGTCCGAGTCGGGCGGCTTCAAAGACGTCGCCGGGCGCATCGACCGTCTTTCCAAAGTCCAGGCGCGAGGCTAGCCCTGTTCCGGCGGCTTCTCTTCGTGGCGCTGCTGCTTGAATCCGGACTGCTGCTGGTGCTGATCCCCTGGTCCGCGTTCTGGGACCGCAATTACTTCGTCGGCTGGTCGCCCGCCCTGGGCGCGCTGTTCACCAGCAACTACTTCCGCGGTGCGATCACCGGCCTGGGCCTGGTCAACGTCTGGTCCGCCCTGGCCGAGCTCGGGGACCTGTTCGGGTCGCGGGCGCCCGGAGACGGGCCGGCATGACCATTTGCCTGGTGACCGACCGCCGCCGTCTTGGCGCTGCCGTCGGTGCCGGGCCGGCGGGTTGGGCCGACGCACTCGAGCAGCAGGTCAGGGCCGCTGCGGCGGGGGGCGTCGACTTTGTACAAGTGCGTGAGCCCGACGTCGAGGCCGCTGAGCTGGTGGTGCTGGTCGAGCGGCTCGTGGCGGCGTCGGCGGGGACCGGCACCCGCGTGGTGGTCAATGACCGGATGGACGTGGCGTTGGCCGCCGGAGCGGCGGGGGTCCACCTGAAGGAACGTTCCTACCGGCCGTCCGATGCCCGGGCGCTGGCGCCCCACGGGTTCCTGATCGGGTGCTCGATCCATAGCGCCGCGGCTGCCGTTGAAAAACGGGGCGCGCAGTACCTCATGGCTGGGACGGTTCTGCCGACAATGTCTAAACCGGAAGGCAAGTTACTTGGTTGGGAGGGTCTTGCGGCCGTGGTAGCGGCCGCGGCGGGCACACCGGTGCTCGCGATTGGGGGCATCGACCTCCCGTCGATGAGCTTACTGGCGAAAAGTGGCGCGGCCGGGCTGGCGGCGATTGGGGCATTCATCCCACCGGCCGGTCAGGATATTTACGAGTTTGTGCAGAAACGAGTCATTGACATGCGTTTAGGCTTTGACTATGTGCGTGCCGTTTTCTAATATTGCGCTCTGCCCCCTTGAAAGATAGGCAGTTCTGGCAAACACCCAACGTTCGATCGTGTTCACGGCGGTAGGTCCGCCGCTTGATCCCGCTACTCGTCTGAGGCTCGCGCGCGAAGCCAAGGGCGTCTCGACCCGACAGGTCGCGGAGTCAACGAAGCTATCGGTGCGCGCGATCGAAGCGCTCGAAAGCGGCCGGGTGTCGGCACTGCCCGAAGGGATCTATCGCCGCTCGATCATCCGCTCGGTGGCCAGCGAAGTGGGCCTCGACCCCGAACAACTGCTGCGCGACTTTTCGATCTCGCATCCCGTCGATCTGCCGGCGCCGTCCGGTCCGTGCGCCGTCGTCGCGGTGCCGCAAGGCCGTCACGCCTTACAAGGCGCGCTCGCGTTCATCGGCGCCATCCTGCCGCTCGTGGCCGGCGTGGCGTACTTTGGCTGGCCGTCCGCGAAAGCCGCCGGTGTTGCGCGGATCACCACCACGCGCGCGCGTGCCACTGAGGCGTGGCGCCCCGAGATTGTGCCGGCCGGCGGATTCACGGAAGCGCCCGCGGCGCTGCCACGTCCGGTCGTCGTGACGTTGACCATCTCGTCGAAATGCCAGCTGCGGATCGTGGCCGATGGCCGCGAGGTGCTTGGCCGCACGGTGGAGCAGGGCGAGTCGGTGCCGATCGAGCTCGGCGACGAGCTGCTGCTGCTCGGCGACAACGCCGCCGCCGTGCAGTTCAGCATCAACGGCCAGGCCGGGCGCCTGCTCGGCGCGCCGGGTGATGTCCTGTCGGTGCGGATCGGGCGCGACGACTACGAAGATTTCCTGGCCAGATACTGATGGCGGAGGGGCTGCGAACGCCGCTGCTGGATTTCTTCCGGCGCGGTGAAGTCGCGCGGGACGTGCGCCTGATGGCGGCGCAGGGCGCCCTTGCGACCCGGCCCCTCGAACAACTCGGCGTCCTGATGATCCTCACGTCGGATTCCGACAGTGAGATTCGGGCCACCGCCGAAGCCACCCTGCAATTGCTCCCGACCGAGGTGCTCGCCGGCTTCATTGCGCGCTCGGATGTGCCGACCGAGCTGCGCGAGTTCTTCCTCAAGCGCGGCGTCCCGGGTGATGCGGCGCCCGCTCCCGACGTTGACGAGCCCCTGCTCGACACCGATGAAACCGGCCTGGCCATGGAGATGCAGGAGGGTGAGACGAACCTGACCTTCACCCAGCGACTGGCCAACATGGGCGTGCCGGAAAAAATGAAATGCGCGACGAAGGGCACGCGTGAGATGCGATCGATCCTGATTCGCGACCCCAACCGCATGGTCGCGGCCGCCGTTCTCAGTTGCCCGAAAGTCAATGATGCGGAAGTCGAGGCCTACGCCAAGATGGGGAACGTCTCGGAAGAAATCCTCCGCACCATCGCGAAGTCGAGGGCGTGGACCAAAAATTACGGGGTGACGCTCAGCCTGGTGAAGAACTCCAAGACCCCGGTGGCGCTGTCGATGAACCTGATGAATCGCCTCAACGAGGCCGACGTGAAGAGGATCTCGACGGACCGGAACGTTCCCGAGGCGCTGCGCGTGGCGGCGCGGAAGAAGGTGACCCAGCACCTCCGCTAGCGGCCTGGGCCCACTCCGAGCGCATCTGCGCGAGGCCGTCCATATACACCGCCGCGCGCTCGCGCTCTTGGTCGCTCGGCAGCGTCTTCAGCAGATCAATCGCGCGATTGACATCCTGCCTGATGGTCGCCTTGGTCGCGCTGTAATACAGTTTTTTGATCTCGGCTACCGGGTCCACGCCGCATTAGAGTGCCCGAAATCCGCAGCGCGCTCAAGCGCCAACGCGGTTGCGGCGCAGCGCCCTCCGGAAGGCCGCCACCGGCAGCGTGTTGAGCACGTCGTCCTTGCCAAGCCACGCCCGCCGCGCGGTGAGCACGCCCCAGCGTGCATAACCTAACGCGTGGATCTCGTGCGCGTCGGTGTCGATCACCAGCTTGACGCCGCGATCGCGCGCGAGCCGCGCATGGCTGTCGCACAGGTCGAGGCGGTGCGGCTGCGAGTTGATCTCCATCGCCACCCCGTTGGCCTTCGCGGCATCGATCACTTTCTCGATATTCACGCGCGAGGCGTCGCGACGGAGCAGCATGCGGCCCGTCAGGTGCCCGATGATGTCGACCGACGGGTGTTCGATCGCCTTGATGACCCGTTTGGTCATGTCGGCTTCGTCCTGCTGCAGCGCCGAATGCACGGAGGCGACCACGATATCGAGGGCTTCGAGACAGTCGTCCGACAGATCCATCGAGCCGTCGGGCAGGATGTCGCACTCGACGCCGGCCAGCACGGTGAACCCCTTCAAGGTCTTCGACAGCGCGCGCGCCTTTGCGGCGTTTTCGAGCGTCCGCGTTTCATCCAGGCCGTTGGCCATGGCCAGCGACTTTGAATGATCGGTGATCGCGATGTATTCGAGCCCGCGTTCCTGCGCGGCCCGGACCATGGTCTCGAGACTCTCGCGGCCGTCCGATTCGGTCGTGTGCATGTGGAGATCGCCACGCAAGTCGCTTCGCTCGATCAGAGACGGCAGTGCGCCGCTCGCCGCGGCCTCGAGCTCGCCGCGGTTCTCGCGGAGCTCGGGGGGAATCCACGCGAGCCCGAGGGCTCTGTAGATGCTTTCCTCGGTCGTGCCGGCGATCGGCTGTTCCTTCGGATCGAAGAGGCCGTACTCATTGAGCTTCCAGCCGCGCTCGAGCGCCTTGTCCCGGAGCGCGATGTTGTGGGCCTTCGAACCGGTGAAGTACTGCAGGGCCGCGCCGCGTTGATCGGGGGTGACGCAGCGCAGGTCGGCTTGAAAGCCGCCCTGCAACAGGATGCTCGCCTTGGTGTCGCCGTGCCCGAGCACGCGCTCGACGCCCGGGTAGGCGACGAAGGCGTCGGTCAGCGAGCGATCGGCCCCGGCGGCGAGAATATCGAGGTCGCCGCAGGTGTCCGTGCCGCGCCGGACGCTCCCGACGGCCGCGACCTCCGCACCCGGAGCATGCTGCTTCAGGTACGCGACCAGCGAGTCCGCAACTTCGGTGGCGCGATCGAGTTTGTGCCGGCCGGCGTGGCGTTGTCGTTCTTCGAGCGCGCGGAGGATCAGCTCCTCTTTCTTCGCGCCCATCCCTTTCAGAGCGCGAATGCGGCCCGACCTGGCGGCGAGCGCGAGGTCCTCGAGGCTCGTGATCCGCAGCTCCTTATGGAGCATCGCGACGGTTTTGGGTCCGAGCCCCTGGATCCGCATCACGTCCAGTAGTGTCGCGGGAAACTCGGTGAGAAGCTCCCGCTTGATGCCGCAGTCGCCGGTGAGGGCGATCTCGCGGATGCGGCCGGCCAGGTCCTTGCCGATGCCCGGCCACGCGCGCAGCCCCGCATCGTCCAGGCTCGCGACCGCCTCCGCCGCGTTGGCCACGACGTCTGCCCCGTTTCGATATGCGCGGATCTTGAAAGGGTTGTCGCCCTTCAGCTCGAGCAGCATCGCGATCTCGGTCAGCACGCGCGCGATCGCCCGGTTATCGAGCGGCGTTGGAAGATTCGCGGTCATTGCTCGTCGACGTGCAGCCCGGTTGTCTCGATCCGGAAGTCGAGCAGCCGCGCGCCCGCCACGCCCAGCGCTTCGCGGACCGCCGGGACATTGTCCGGAAGCGCAAGGCAGAACAAGCACCCGCCGCCACCGGCGCCGCAGACCTTCGCAGCCGAGGCGCCTGCAGCCATCGCGCGCGCGATCAACCCGTCGATCGCCGGCGTGGTCACGCCGGGCGCCAGCCGCTTGCGGTTCTCCCACTCGGTGGCAAGGCACTGCGCGGTCGCCGCCCAGTCGCCTCTCGTCAACGCTTCACGCATTGCCGCCGCGGTGTCGCGAATGCGCTCGAAGCACTCGAAGATGTGCGGATCGCCGTCGATGTGGCGCTTGGTGATCTCCCAATTGTTCGTGCCGGAATTACGCGGCTCCCCGGTGTAGCAGAGCACCAGGCGGCTCTCGAGGTCCTGGTGATCGATCGCCAGCGGCACACGCCGGGGCTGGCCGGCTTCGAGCTCGATCGCGGCGACGCCTCCGTACATCGCGGGCCGGTAGTCCTGCAGGCCGGTCGGCACTTTGATCACCTGCGCTTCGACGTCTTTGGCGATGTCGAGCAGCGCCTCGGGCTCGATCTCCTGTTCGGTGAAGCGGGCGAGGGCGCCACACACGGCGACGTTCAAGGCCGACGATCCCGCAATGCCCGCCCCGGCCGGCGATTCGCCGCGGGTCGTCAGCCGCAACCCGCGCGCCCCAAACCGGTGCGCCAGCCGGCCGAGCAGCGGCAGCGTGTCGTCGGCGAGCAGCTGATCGGCCGACAGGTTGACGAGCCGGTCGGTGTCTTCCGACACCAGCTCGATGCGCTCGTCCGGACGGGGCTCGATGAAGGCGTGGGCCCGCAGGCTGATTGCCACGTTCAGCGTTTGCGCGCCGGGATGGAAAAGGTAAAGCGGCCAGATGTCGATCGTCCCGCCGGCCAGATCAATTCGTGTAGGAGCCGACGCAGAGATACGCACGCCGCAATTATAATTTGTAGGTGCCTCTTGCCACACGACGCGACATCGGACAGTTCCTGATCGGCAGCATCCCGGGCACGTCGATCCCGGTTGAGATGCGCGCGCTGGCGAAGGAATTCGACCTCGGCGGGCTGATCTTCTTCAGCCGCAATATCGAAGTTCCCGAGCAGGTGGCCGAGCTGGCCGTCGAAAGCGAGGCCCTCGGCCGGACCGCGCCTGCCTGGGTCAGCGTGGACCAGGAAGGCGGGCGTGTCGCACGCCTGAAGGAGCCCTTCACCAAGTGGCCGCCGATGGCGACGCTCGGGCGCGCCGGTTCAGAAGCCGACGCGCTGGCTGAACGGTTTGCCACCGCCCTGGCCCGGGAGCTCCGCGCCGTCGGCATCACGCTCGATTACGCGCCGGTGCTGGATATTCATACCAATCCGAAGAACCCCGTGATCGGCGATCGTGCCCTGGCCGAGCGCGCCGAGGACGTGGCCCGGCTGGGCCGCGTCATCATCAAGACCCTTCAAGGCGCGGGCCTTGCGGCGTGCGGGAAGCACTTCCCGGGGCACGGCGACACCAGCACCGATTCCCACCATGAATTGCCGGTGGTCGAGCATGCGCCGGATCGCCTGCGCGCGATCGAGTTCGAGCCGTTCCGCGCGGCCATTGCTGAACGGGTGGCATTCATCATGACGGCGCACGTCCTGGTGCCGTCGCTCGACGAGAACCGGCCGGCGACGCTGTCGCCGAAGGTGGTGCAGGCGCTGCTGCGCGACGAGCTGAAGTACGACGGCGTGATCCTGAGCGACGATCTGGAAATGAAGGCGGTGAGCGCAAAGTACGCCGTGCCAGATGCCGCAGTCGACGCCATCCGTGCCGGCTGCGACGGCGTGCTCGTGTGCAGTGGCGACATCGATCTGCAGGGCCGCACGCTCGAAGCGCTGGTGCGGGCGATGGAGAGCGGCCACATCCCGCCCGCGCGCGTGGACGATGCGCTTGGCAGGCTGAAGAAGGCGAAGGAGCGGTTCCTGCTCGGTCCCCGCACGGGTGCGGCTGCGCGGATTCGCGAGCTGCGCGGGTTGCTGGGGCGCGAAGAACATCAGATGGTGGCGGCTGAAATGGCGGCCTATCTGTGATCAAGCTGCGGCGGCTGGCGCCGGGCGACCGCGTTGCGCTCGTGGCGCCGGCCAGCCCGTTTGCCCCCGAGGAGGTTGAGGGCGGCGTCGCCGAGCTCCAGCGGCTGGGGCTGGAAGCGGTCTACGACGACTCGCTCTTCGCGCGCGATCGGTTTGTGGCCGGTTTGGCCGAAGGCCGCGCCCAGGCCATTCATCGGGCGTGGGCGGATCCGTCGATCGCCGCGCTGGTGTGCATGCGCGGCGGCTACGGCAGCGCACAGGTGCTGCCGCTGCTCAACCCGGTCCTGATGCGCGAATCGCGCAAGGCGCTCATCGGGTACAGCGACATCACGGCGCTGCTGGCGTACTACCTGCAGCATGGCTTGACGGCCATTCACGGACCGATGATCGACAAGCGGATGTCGAAGGGGACGGACGGGTATGACGAGGCCTCCTTCCGGCACGTGATGATGAGCGGGGAACCCGCCGGCGAAATGCGGCCGGCACAACTCGAAACGCTGCGCTCGGGCGAGGCCTCAGGAGTGTTGGCCGGTGGCACCCTGACGCAGATGGTCGCGTTGCTCGGTACGCCGTGGGCGGTCAACGTCCCCGAAGGCTGCATCCTGTTTCTCGAAGACGTCGGTGAGCGTCCCTATCGCATCCACCGGATGCTGACGCAGCTCGATCAGTCGGGCATGCTCGCGCGGGCCGGCGCCGTGGTCTTCGGCGAATTTCCCGGGTGTGACGAGCCGGGCGGTGAGCCGGCGATTCGAGACGTGCTGCGCGATTTCACGGCAAAGTTCGGCGGACCGGTGCTGTTCGGATTTCCCTCCGGCCATAGCAGCGGCCCGACGTGGACGCTGCCGCTTGGCGTGTCCGCGCGTGTGCTGGCCGGAAAATCACCCGCGCTCGTAATTACCGAGGCAGCGGTTTCATAGCGGCAAACTGCATAGATGGGTCGCCAATCGACGTAGCCCCGCAGTTCAAGGCCGCGAATCAGTCGCGCTGGTCTCGCGCGCCCGACTTCCTGGATCCGTCGTCGAAGATGACCTCTGTAGCTGAGCCCGGGCCAAAGAGCTCAAGCACGGGTCGTGGCCTCGGTCCACGAAGCGCGGCGCACAATTGATCGTAGACGACTTGAAATGACGCTGCCACGTACTCGGTGCCGCTCAGCACCAAGAGCGGAGACTCGTACTCCTGCCCGGATCTGCTTGTGCCCTTGCTCGCAAGGCGGTTAGCCAGCCTTCCGAGTTTCGAACCACCGGCGTAACGATGCCTGGGTTTCGCCAGACCGCCGGCCGGCCAGCAGGCCCTCGACACTGATGTCCTCATCGAGATCAGCCCAGTGGATTCCCTCGCCTTCACCAATGAATCGCCAATTCGCACGTTCAGCTTGGCTTCCGTGTGCGAGCCGGGGGTACCAAGTCACGGGCACCGAGATCGTCCGACCATCGACGAGATTCACGATGAGCGTGTCCTCAGTGACCGAGACATGTTGCGCGCGCGCTTCGCCGACTTCAATCGGTAATGGTGAAGTACTCATGCCACGTCCTCAGAAGGTGTTGTTCCTGCGTCCTGATTAGCCGTTCGATCTGCTGGAGTTCTGTTGCACCATACCCGCCGCTGCGAGCCAGCCTAACGGGATCGAGCCAGAACTTCGCGCGATTCGCATCTCGTTCCACGTGAACGTGTCGGGGTTCGGTCCGGTCCGCCGAATAAAAGAAGAACCGATACGGGCCTTCTCGGTGAACGGTCGGCACATGATGAGTCTACCGCTTTCGCGGGCCGCTCTGAATCGCGCCGGTCCTCGCCTGGCTAACCGTCTATGGAGTAGACCGGAACGGAGCACTCGCGGCCTAGCACGGACGGGTGCTCACCGTGTCCGATCACTCACATGTGCAACGAGGCCCGGATGATAGCACGATGATAATGCCCTTCGGCGGTGCCGCGTTGACCCGCGAGCTTAGCAGGCTAACAACAACGTTCCACGCCGAATCACCGAACACCCTTGTCGGGCTCAGAAAGAAGGATGTTCTTCCGGGCCTCCAAGTTTCAATGATTCCGTGTCATGCATTTACACTCCGAACTCTTCCGCCCTTGCTCGACGGTCTGGACCTTCGTCGGCTATAGACTAGTCAAGAGTGGAGCGCGTTCATTTGATCGGCATCTGCGGCTCCGCAATGGCGACCCTGGCGGCGCTGTTGAAGCACCGGGGATTCGACGTGAGCGGATCGGACGAGCACGTCTATCCGCCGATGAGCGACTTTCTGGCGGCGGAAGGCATTCCGGTGCTCGAAGGCTACAAGCCGGATCATGTCAGCGGCGCGATCGACCTCGTCGTGGTCGGCAACGCGATCTCGCGGGGCAACATGGAGCTGGAGGCGGTGCTCGATCGCAACTTGCGCTACACGTCGTTGCCTGAGGCGATTCGCGACACGTGGCTGTGGAACGCGCATTCAATCGTCATTGCCGGCACCCACGGCAAGACCACGACGACGTCGCTGGCGGGATGGCTGCTGACCGCGGCCGGTGCGGATCCGATGGTGCTCGTCGGCGGCATCGCGCGCAACTTCGGCACGGATGGCGCCAGTTACCGGGTCGGGAAGGGCCGCGCGTTTGTGATCGAAGGCGATGAGTACGACAGCGCCTACTTCGACAAGACGGCGAAGTTCCTGAAATACCTCCCCGACATCGCCGTTGTCGCCAACATCGAGTTCGATCATGCGGACATCTATCCGGATCTCGATGCGGTGCGGCTCGCCTTCCGGCGGCTGGTGAATCTGGTGCCGCAGTCGGGGCTGACCCTGCTCGGCGCCGACAGTCCCGATGCCGCGGCGCTCGTGCCGCTGGCGCGCAGCCGCGCGCAGACATTTGGATTGTCGGACGGGGCCGACTGGCGAGCCGTTGACATCCGATCGTCGGCCACTGAGACCACCTTCGGCGTGAGGCACGGCCAACAGAACCACGGCCTGTTCATCATGACACTGCTTGGCGATCACAATGTCCGCAACGCACTGGCGGCCATCGCGATTGGCGCCGACCTCGGACTCGCGATCGACGCCCTCAGGGACGGCCTTCTCCAATTCAAAGGGGTGAAGAGGCGGCTGGAAGTCGTGGGGCAGGTTCGGGGCGTGACCGTCTACGACGATTTCGCACATCATCCGACGGCGGTGGAAGAAACGCTTCGTGCGGTCCGCCGTGCCTCACCCGGCAAGCGGATCTGGGCCGTCTTCGAGCCTCGCTCGGCGTCATCCTGCCGGCGCGTCTTCCAGGAAGACTTTGCGCGGGCGTTTGCCGGCGCCGACCAGGTGGTGGTCGCCTCGGTGTTCCGGTCGTCGCTGCCGGAGGAAGAGCGCTTGTCCGAGAGCCAGCTCGTGTCCGATCTGCGCGCGCGGAACGTCGACGCACGGCACCTGCCGACGGTGGATGCGATCGTCGACGACGTCGCCGGCGGCGCGCGCGACGGCGACCTCGTCGTGATCATGTCCAACGGCGGGTTCGGCGGCATTCATCAGAAACTGTTGAGCGCGCTCTAGTGGCGTGTACGCTCGATACCTACAGAGGGCCGTTCCGACGGAACGGCCCCAGTACCTTCGATGAGCAATGATCTTCGATACGTCCCATTTCGTTGATACGCTCCACTAGATGCGAATCCGGTCTTGCGGTGATGCCATGCTGCTGGTCGAGTTCGAGGCGGTGATCGATCCGCTGATCAACGAGCAGGTCATCGCCCTCGCCGCGCGCATCCGCGACCGCCGCGCCTTCGGCGTCCAGGACGTCGTGCCTGGCTACTGCACCATCGGCGTTCATTTCAATCCGCTTCACACCGATCTGTCGGCGCTCGAGCACGCGATCGAAGACGAAGCGCGCACGCTCGGCCCAATCGAGCAGTTGCCCGATCGCGCCGCGATTGAAATTGGCGTTCGGTACGGAGGGCAATGGGGGCCGGACCTCGACGCGGTGGCCGCGCATGCGGGGTGTTCGGCAGACGAGGTGATCGCGCGCCATAGCGGCCGAACCTACCGGGTCTACATGCTGGGATTCGTGCCGGGGTTCGCCTACATGGGCCGCGTCGACCCGTCGATCGCGATCGCGCGCCACCGCGTTCCGCGCGAGCGGGTGTCGGCGGGGTCGGTCGGCATCGCCGGAGAACAGACCGGGGTCTATCCGATCGAAAGTCCTGGCGGATGGCATTTGATTGGCCGCACCGGCACGACGATGTTCGACGCGGAGCGAACGCCGCCGAATCTCGTGGCCCCGGGTGACTTCGTTCGCTTCGTGCCGCTGCCTGAAGGTGCGGCGTGACGCGAGGATCGCTGGTCGTGATCAAGCCGGGGCTGCTCACGACGGTGCAGGACCTCGGACGGTTCGGACACCAGGCCGCCGGGGTTCCGGTCGCGGGTCCGATGGATGCGTTCTCGCATCGACTGGCAAACCAGCTCGTGGCCAACGAACCGGACGCGGCAACGCTCGAGATCACCCTGATTGGCCCCGAGCTCGAGCCCGACATCGACATCACGATCGCGGTTGCGGGAGCACACTTCGAGGTGTGGTGCGACGATCGTCCCGTGCCGATGGCCACGTCTGTTCGCATCACGAAGGGGCAGCGCCTGCGATTCGGCAAGCGGATCCAGGGGGCGCGCGCCTATCTCGGCGTGGCCGGCGGCGTGCAGACCCGGCCGATCCTGGGCAGCCGCGCCACGCACCTGGTCAGCGCAATGGGCGGGCATGAAGGCCGCGCGCTCGTGTCGGGAGACCGCGTGTCGGTTCTCCCTTCGATGCAATCGGACTCCTCTCGAAGGGCCGTCGGCCTGACATTGCCGACGGGCGGCCGGGCGCGCCTGCGCGTCGTGCCCGGGCCGCAGGCCGACTGGTTTCAGGCCGAAGCGATTCGTGCCGTGTCGGGCGTGAGCTTTCGCATTTCGCCGCGTTCGAACCGCATGGGATACCGTCTCGAAGGGCCGCCGCTCACGCGCGTGCGGCAGAGCGAGCTGATTTCGGAGCCGGTGTGCATGGGCGCCATCCAGGTGCCGGGCGCCGGCGAGCCGATTCTGTTGATGGCGGATCGGCAGACTGCCGGCGGTTATCCGAAGATCGGCCATGTCATCTCCGCGGATCTGCCGCTGGCCGGGCAACTCGCTCCTGGGGACTTCATCGAGTTTGCGACGTGCACGCGGCAAGAAGCCGTGACCGCGCTGATCGCGCGCGAACGCCAGCTGCTGCGCTACTCGGCCCTGAAGGATGCATCGTGAGCGATCTCGCCGCCGGCCTGGGCGCCGCCTTCGGTGCCGATCGCGTCCAGGCCAACGTGCCGCTCGCGCCACTCACCACCTTCAAGGTGGGTGGCCCTGCCGATCTGCTGATCGAAACGCACACCGGTGAAGAGATCGTCACCGCGCTGAAGCTCGCGCACGCGCATGGCGTGCCGGTGACGATGCTCGGCGGCGGATCGAATGTGTTGATCGGCGATCGCGGCATTCGCGGGCTGGTGATTCGGCCGCGCGGCGGTGAGGTCCACCCGGTCGGCGATCGCCTGGTTCGTGCCGACGCCGCCATGACCATCAACGGCCTGGTGCGATGGACGATCAATCGCGGCTACGCCGGCCTGGAAGCATGGGCCGGCACGCCCGGCACCGTGGGCGGAGCGGTCTTTGGCAACGCCCATTGGAAGAAGGTCAACATCGGCGACATCATCGAAAGCGTGCGGCTGGCGCGGCGCGACGGCACGCTGCTGCAGGCGCCGGCCGATCGCATGGACTTTGTCTACGACCACAGCCGGCTCAAGCGCACCGGCGAAGTGGCCATCTGGGTCGCCTTCAAGGTGAGCGGCGGCGCCGACCCCGCGACATTGCGCGCGGTGGCCCGCGAATCGCTGGCGTTCCGCAAGCGCACGCAGCCGCTCGAATCGCCGAGTGCCGGGTGTATTTTCATGAACCCCGACACGGCGCGTGACCGGGTGCCGGACGGTATTCCGCCGTCGGCCGGCGCGCTGGTCGATCGGGCCGGCCTGAAGGGCGAGGTGCTGGGCGGCGCGCGCGTCTCGCCGACCCACGCCAACTTCATCATCAACAACGGTTCCGCCACCGCCGGCGACATCAAAACGCTCATCGAACGGTGCCGGACCGGCGTCGAAGATCGCTTCGGCGTGACGCTGCGGGATGAGATCATGATGCTAGGGGAGTTCTGAACCTGGGATCTCAGATGTCAGATTATGTCAGATCTCAGATTTCAGAAGTGAGGTCAAGAGTCACATGTCGAAGCTGGTGATTGAGGGCGGGCATCGCGTCGAAGGACGGATTGATGTCGAAGGAAACAAGAACGCGGCCCTACCGCTGATCGCGGCGTGCCTGCTGACCGACGAGGCCTGCACCCTCACCAACGTGCCACGGATCGCGGACGTCGAGGTGATGGCGCGGCTGCTGCTGGATCTGGGCGCTGAAGTCGACGGCATCGGCAGCACGACACTGACCATTCGCTGCCGCGAGGTCACCAAGGACGAGCCCGATAGCGCCCTGGTCGGGCGGCTTCGGGGATCGGTGCTGCTGATGGGGCCGCTGCTCGCGCGTCGCGGCCGGGCCGTTGTCGCGCCGCCGGGCGGTGACTTTCCCGCGCGACGAACGATCACGACGCATCTCGAAGCACTGAAGGCGATGGGCGCGCGCGTGTTGTCCGGGTCCGGACATCGCCTCGAAGCCCAGGACGGCCTCAAGGCGGCGTCGATGTATCTCGACGAGGCGTCGGTCACCGGGACCGAAACCGCGTTGCTGGCGGCCGCCGCTTCCGACGGGATTTCCGAAATCCGTCATGCCGCGTGCGAGCCTCACGTCGTCGAATTATGCGAGTTCCTGCGCGGCATGGGTGTCGGCATCACGGGCGAGGGGTCGCACACGATCCGCGTCGAAGGCGTACCGCGCCGGAGTGGTGCGAAGAAAGAGCTCTACGGTGATTACATCGAGGCCGGCAGCTGGGCGGTGGTCGGCGCGATCACCGGCGGCCACATCGAGGTCGGCGGCACGCGGCCAGTCGACATGGAAGTGGTCGCCGCCACGCTCAATAAAATGCGCGCGCAGTGCACACAGAATGGCGATGTCTTCAGCGTGGAGGCGTCCAAGCTGGTTGGTGCCGGCCGCATTACGACAGGGTTATGGCCGGGGTTTCCCAGTGACCTAGTCAGTCTCGTGACCGTGCTGGCCACGCAGGCCGATGGTGCAACGCTCGTTCACGACTGGCTGTATGAGCTGCGGCTGTTTGCGCTGGAGCAGATGAGCGGCATGGGCGCCGACCTGTTTCTGTGCGATCCGCATCGCATCATCGTCACGGGTCCGAGGAAGCTGCGCGGCAAGTCGCTCGATAGCCGCGATATTCGATCCGGTATGGCGCTGATTGCGGCGGGGTTGGCGGCGGAAGGGGAGAGCCGGATAGAGCCGCTCGAGACGGTTGAGCGCGGCTACAGCCGGCTCGTCGAGCGGCTGCAGAAGCTGGGCGCGTCAGTCGCGCGCGTGTAGCGCGGAACGTAGCGCGGAACTTTAGTTCCGCGATCAGCGCGCGCTGTAGGCGTCATCGCGGAACTGAAGTTCCGCGCTACTTGGGCGGTTTAGGTGGAACGGGGACGCGAACGGGCGCCGCGGGCCCTGGCGCCGTCGGCACCGCAGGCGCGAGAAGGGGCTGCGAGGCATCGATCGACGCGTCGCCGCCTGGCGGGCGGGGCGTTGGCAGCGGAATCGGCAGCAGCGTCGGAACGTCGGTCACCGGCGCACCGCCGTCACGTCCCATCCGGAACGGCTGCAGGTCTTCTTCGGTCAGGTTCAACACCCTCACAATGCGAGGCGTCAGCGTCAGGATGATGTCGGTCTCTTGCGTTTCCTTGCGGTTGTAGCCGAACAGGCGGCCGATCACCGGGATGTCGCCAAGGCCGGGAATGCTGGCCAGCGACGTGCGCTCTTCGTCGCGAATCAGGCCGGCGAGCATGTTGGTCTCGCCGTCCTTCAATCGGATCACGGTGTCGATCGAGCGGCTGCCGAACGTCGGCAGGCCGCCGAAGCCCGTGCCCGAGATGCTGCTCAATTCGATCTTCAACGCGAGCGTCACCGCGTCGTCGTGGTGCATGCGGGGCGTGATGTCAATGTTGACGCCGATCGGCTCGTAGTTGAACGAGGTAATCGGCTGGGTCTGCACGCCGCCGGCCGCGAGCGGCGCAAACGTCGTCACCGGCACCGGCACGCGCTCGCCAAAGCGCGCCTTGGCAGGAATACCTTCCGACGTGCGCAACTGTGGGTTGGCGAGAATCCGCGTCGCGCTGTCGTTCTTGAGCAGCCGGTAGTAGAGCGAGGGCAGGTTGGTCAGCAGCACATCGGCCTGCGTCAGCGTTCGCAGCGCCCGCAGCGACAGGCCCTCTTTGTTGACGTCGGCCTGCCCGTTGATTCCGGTCGGGGCGGAGGAGGGGCTCGCGGCCTGCAAGCCGTACTCGTGCAGGTGGGTGCGGTTCACTTCGAGCAGTTCGACGTCGATGATCACCTCGGGCCGCGCCTTGTCGATGGCCGTGATGATCTTGCCCGCGGCCGTGATGCGCTCCGGTGTGTCCTTGATCGTGATCGCATTGTTCGCCGTCATCGGCGCCAACCGGCGCGCGTCGACGACGATGCGGAGGATGTCGACAGTTTCTTTGAGATCGGCGTTGCTGAGGTAAAAGGTGCGGACGATCTCTTCTTCGTATTCGCGCCGCTTCGCCGCGGTGTCCGGAATCACGATGATGCCGCGCGGTCCGGTTGACCGCCAGAAATTGCGCGTCGTGGTCGACAACGAGCTCAGCGCCTGTTCGAGCGTCGTGCCGCGCAGGTCAATGGAGAGCGGCTGATCGCGGAAGGTCGGATCGAACAAGACGCTCATGTTGGTGAACTTGCCGATCGCGGAGTAAATATCGCGCGAGCTGGCGTCGCGGAAGATCACCGAATCGGGCAGCTTCTCATCCGGTAACGACGCGCCGGGCAGCGGGGAATCGATGCTCTGGGCGATCAACGACTCGAGCCGAGTCTTGCCGTCTTCCCGAACGGCAACCTTGGCGCGCAGCTGCGTGCGGGTGGCCTGCAGCTCGCGTTCGATGTCGGCGTTGCCGGGATTGAGCTCGGCGGCGAGCTGGTATTCGGCCATCGACTCTTCGATCTTGCCCGCGGCGGCGTCGCGCCGGGCCCGGCTGAAATGATCTTGTGACGCGCGCAGCCTGGAGCGCTCGAGGCCGAGACGCGCTTCGCGATCATTCGGGTTGTCGCGCAGCAGCTTGGCGTATTCGGCCACCGCGACGTCGTAGTTTTGCGTCGACTCGGCGCCCCGGGCCGCGCGCAGCGATCCCGTGCTGGCGCAGGCCGAAAGCGATAGCACGAGCGTCGCGGCCAGGGCCGCGAGCGACAGGCGGGCGAGGGGGTTAGCGGGCACGGGCACCATTGGTCACGACATCCACGCCGCGTGGAATGCGAAACTCAAAGTCTTTATCGGCCAACCCCCGGTTTTCCTTCAGGTTGCTGAAGGCAAACGACGATTTGCCGCCCTGCCGATCGGCGGCGACCAGGTGCTGAATCTGGGACGTTTTGGGGTCGATCCCGATGCCCAGCCACTCGTAGTCCGGATCCGCCTTCTTCGGGGTCAGCTTGAGGGTGATGAGCCCCGGTGCAGCCCCAGGCAATGGCGTGAACGCCGGCGTGTAGTCGCGGGCGATGTCACCCTGGCCGGCGAGGAACAGCGCCGGGATGGTACCGTCGTTCGGGCCCGGCGCCGCGCCGACAATCACCTGCTTGTCGGCGACGAGGTGGGTGTAGAGCCTGGTGCCGTCGGAGACGAATTCCTTGCGCTCGGGTTTGGTGTAAGTGAAACGCATCTTGCCGGGCCGCTTGATGGCCATCGTGCCGCGCTCGGTCGTCTTGGTGCGCAGCACGCCGCCCTCGTAGGTCTGGACGAAATCGCCCTGGAAATCCCTGAGGCTGCTGTAGCGCTGCTGGACTCTTGCGGCGAGCGCGACCGGATCCCCAGCCGTCTGTGCGGATAGAGCGGCGGTGCACAGGAGTCCAAGCGACACCGAGAGCAGCAACTTCATGGATCCTATAGTAGTAAGACTCGAAGGGAAGCGCAGTAGTTGCTTTGTGTGGCGGGGCTTGCCAGCCGAAGCTCGAATTGTCGGGATGTGGCTTGCCATCCGAAGCGCATTCGGACGATGTCGCCCACCTTCGCGGCTTTGCCGCTACGGTGGGCATCCTTCGCCTGAGCCAGCGCGAAGGATGGTGGACGACAGGAGGATCGAACTCCTGACCTCCGCGTTGCGAACGCGGCGCTCTCCCAGCTGAGCTAGTCGCCCTCTTGGCCGTTAACCTGTTTACTTTATCAAAGTTACAACCGAAATGGGAGGGAACGGATGAGCTTTTCCCCTTATAGTTCGAGGTACCGTGCCTCCCGTCAAGAAGATTGGTGTGCTCACCGGCGGCGGTGATGCACCCGGCTTGAACGCCGTTATTCGCGCCGTCGTGAAGGCCGCCTGTAACGCGGGTATCGAAGTGATTGGCCTCGAAGACAGCTTCGACGGCCTGCTCGATCCGTCCCGCACCCGCAAGCTGACGCCGAAAGACGTCACCGGCATCCTGCGGCTCGGCGGCACCATCCTGGGCACGACCAACCATGGCAACCCATTCGAATACCCGGTCGACACGCCGGAAGGGAAGGTCGACTACTCCGACAAAGTCGTCGAGACGTTTCACAAGATGGGGCTGCACGCGCTGGTCGTGATCGGCGGCGACGGCTCGCTCAGCATCGCGCACCAGTTCTATCTGAAGGGCATTCCGATTGTCGGCGTGCCAAAGACGATCGACAACGACATCGTCGGCACGACCAGCTGTTTCGGCTTCGACACGGCGGTTGATTTTGCCGCCGAGTCGATCGATCGGCTGCACACCACGGCGGAAGCGCACAAGCGCATCATCGTGGTCGAGGTGATGGGCCGCTACGCCGGCTGGATCGCGCTGCACAGCGGCGTCGCCGGCGGTGCGGACGTGATCCTGATGCCGGAGATTCCGTTCGATCTCGAGAAGGTCGCCGCGACCCTACGCAAGCGCGAATCCTTCGGCGCGAAGTTCAGCATCGTCGTCGTCGCCGAGGGGGCCAAGCCGATCGGCGGGACGATGACGGTGAAGTCCGCCGCACGCGCCGGATACGTCGAGCGGCTCGGAGGCGTGGGCATCGTGGTCGCCGAACAACTCGAGGAGATGACCGGCAAAGAAGCCCGCTGCGTCGTGTTGGGTCATTTGCAGCGCGGTGGCGGCCCGACCGCGTTCGACCGCGTACTGGCCACCCGTTTCGGGGGCGCGGCGGTCGAGTTGCTGCAGCGCGGCGTGTTCGGCAAGATGGTGGCGAACAACCCGCCCGACATCGTGCCTATTCCGCTCGCGGACGTCGTTGGCCGCATCAAGACGGTCCCGCTCGACTACGACCTGCTGAGAACCGCCCGCGCGCTCGGCGTCTCGCTCGGTGACTGAGGCGCGGCGGCTACGAGCGCAGGACGTCGAAGTATTTCAGCGCGCCGCCGGTATTAAAGAGCACGACGGTCTCGTGTTTCTTGATCCTGCCGTCGGCAACGAGCTTCCGGATGGCACTCAACGTCGCGCCACCCTCGGGAGCGGCCGACACCCCTTCCTGGCTGCCGATGGCGAGCATGTCGGCGACCATTTGCGCATCAGAGACCGCGACGGCGGTGCCGCCGCTCTCGCGGATCCCGCGCAGGATCAGGAAGTCGGCGATGGCGCGCGGCACCCGTAGGCCGTCGGCGACGGTGTGGGCATGCTCCCAGGTGCCGGCGGTTTCGGCGCCGTTCTCGAATGCCCGCACGATCGGTGCGCATCCTTCGGGTTGCACGCTGACCATCTTGGGGCGCGGCATTTTGGCGAGCCAGCCGATGGCTTCGAGCTCTTCAAACGCCTTCACCATGCCGACCAGGCCCGTGCCGCCACCGGTCGGATAGATGATCCAGTCGGGCAGCGTCCAGCCGAGCTGTTCGGCCAGTTCGTATCCCATCGTCTTCTTGCCTTCACATCGGCCGGGTTCCCGGAAGGTCGACACCTCGTACCACCCGAGCGGTTTGCCCTTTTCGGTGGCCACCCTGCCGGCGTCGGTAATCAGGCCCTCGACCAGCGTGACATGGGCGCCGTAGAGACGGCATTCGTCGACGAAGGGCTGCTTGGCGTCGTTGGGAATGAAGACCTCGCACTTCATCCCTGCGGCTGCGGCGTAGGCGGCTGCGGCATTTCCGGCGTTCCCCGCGGTCGGCAGGAACACCGTTGTGGCACCGAGCGCCTTGGCGCGCGAGATGGCCGCCGAGAGGCCGCGCGCCTTGAACGTATTGGTCGGGTTGAGCGATTCGTCCTTGATCAACAGGCGATCGAGGCCGAGCGTGGCGCCCAGGCGTTTGGCGTGAATGAGCGGGGTGAAGCCCTCGCCGAGCGTGACGGGCTCGTCGCCGTCCAGCAGCGGCATCATCTCGCGATACCGCCACATGGTGGGCGCGCGTCCAACGAGCGACTCTTTCTTCCACGACTGCGCCGCCTTCAGGTCGTAGCGGGCGAGCAGGGGCAGCTTGCAGGACGGGCAGAGAAAATGACTTTCGCGCGGATCGAATGGCCCCGCGCCGCACCCGCTGCTGCACTCCAGGTGAGTGAAGAAACTATTTGCCAAGTAGCTCTTGATCTTTCTTGGCCTGCAGATCGTCGATGCCCTTGATGTGCTGGTCGGTGACCTTCTGGACTTCCTCGAGCGCGCGCTTCTCGTCGTCCTCGGAGATCTGGTGGTCCTTCAGCATTTTCTTGAGCTTGTCGTTGGCCTCGCGCCGGACCACGCGCACATGGTTGCGGCCTTCCTCGGCCATCTTGTGGACGTGCCGCGACAACTCCTTGCGCCGCTCGTCGGTCAGCGACGGAATCGGGATGCGCAACACCTTGCCGTCGCTGGCCGGGTTGAGGCCGAGATCCGACAGCCGAATCGCGCGCTCGAGCGCCGGCATGATCGACGGATCGAACGGCTGCGCGACGATCAGTGACGGCTCGGGAATCGACAGCGTCGCGACCTGGTTCAGCGGCATCTTCGCGCCGTAGGCTTCGACCTGCACGCCCTCGAGCATGCCGGTCGAGGCGCGTCCGGTACGGACCCCGGCCAGCTCCTTGCGGACGAATTCGGTGTGCGCGTCCATGCGCTTCTTGACTTCGGCGAACAGGCCCTTGACGTCACTGACATCCATGATCTCTAACCCTCGGGATTATGCGGTCACGATCGTGCCGACCGCTTCGCCCATCACGACCCGCCGGATGTTTCCCGGGGTCTTGAGGTTGAACACCAGAATCGGCAGCTTGTTATCCATGCAGAGCGAGATGGCCGTGGCGTCCATCACCTGGAGGCGTTCCTGGAGCACCTGCAAATACGAAATCGCGTCGTACTTCCTGGCGTCGGGGTGCTTGACCGGATCGGCCGTGTAGATGCCGTCGACCTTGGTGCCCTTGAGGATCACTTCCGCTTTCATCTCCATCGCGCGCAGCGCAGCGGCGGTGTCGGTCGTGAAGTAGGGATTGCCCGTGCCGGCGGCGAACACCACGACGCGGCCCTTCTCGAGATGGCGGATCGCCCGGCGCCGGATGAACGGTTCAGCGACCGATCGCATTTCGATCGCCGTCAGCACGCGTGTCGCCACGCCGTTGTGCTCGAGGGCGTCCTGCAGCGCCAGGGCGTTGATGACCGGGGCCAGCATGCCCATGTAATCGCCCGTCGAGCGATCCATGCCGCGCGTGCTGGCCGCGAGCCCGCGGAAGATGTTGCCGCCGCCGATCACCACGGCCGTCTGGACGCCGAGCGACTGAATCTCGGCGATGTCCTGGGCGATGCGTGTGGCGACCGCCGGATCGATCCCATACGGCTGGTCGCCCATCAGGGCTTCGCCCGAAAGCTTCAGGAGGATGCGTTTGTAGTGGGGAGGCGCGGGCACGGAAAGATTATACAAGGTGCGTACGGTGCGTACAGTGCCTAAGAGTGCCTAAGGGCGGGTGCAACGGCACCGGCACTGAACCCCAGGCACTTTAGGAACCGTACGCACTGTACGCACTCTAGCTTTCAGCGGTTTCGCCCAGTTTGAAGCGAGCGAACCGCGTGACGGTGACGTTTTCGCCCGTCTTCGCCGTCGCGGCCGCCACCATCTGCTTGATCGTGATGTTCTGATCGCGCACCGACGGCTGTTCCATCAGGCAGGTCTGCGCGTAATAGCTGTCAAGCTTGCCTTCGACGATCTTGTCGATGACGTTGGCGGGCTTGCCTGACGCGGCAAACTGGGCGCGATAGATCTCGCGTTCCTTCTCGACCAGTTCGGCCGGCAGGTCCTCGCGGCGCACGACCAGCGGGCTCGCGGCGGCGATGTGCATCGCGATTTCTTTCGCCAGCGTCTGGAACTCGGGCGTCCGCGCCACGAAGTCGGTTTCGCAGTTGACCTCCACCAGCACGCCGACCTTGCCACCCATGTGAATATAGTGGCCGACCACGCCGTCCTTGGCGACGCGGCCGGCGCGCTTGGCCGCCTGGGCGAGGCCCTTCTTGCGGAGAATGTCTACCGCCTTGTCGAGGTCGCCGCCCGACTCGTCGAGCGCGGCCTTGCAATCCATCATCCCTGCGCCGCTCTTCTCGCGCAGTGCCTTCACCTGTGCTGCTGTCGCTGCCATTGCCTGTTCTCCGAAGCGAGTTAAGAGTTAAGAGTTAAGAGTGCAGAGTTTAGAGTATGAAATGCGTTCTTAACTCTGAACTCTGAACTCTGAACTGATCTTCCGTACAGTAATTGCGCCGGCCCGTATTACCGCAGCCGGCGCGAAGGGGAGTGCGCGACCGGCGTTACGTGGTCGGTGCGGGCGTCTCGGCCGGACGCAGTGGCTTGCGGATGTCGGCCGGGCGCACCGTGCGGCTCGCCTCGTAGGCGGCTGCCGCTTCGGCTTCGCTCGCGACCTGCTCGGCCATCGCCGATTCGCGCTGGCCGCGGCCCGCGATCACCGCGTCGGCGATGCGCGAGACCAACAGCTTCACCGAGCGCAGCGCGTCGTCGTTGCCGGGGATGACGTAATCGATCTGATCGGGATCGCAATTGGTGTCGACGATGCCGATCACCGGAATCTTCAGCTTGCGAGCCTCGTCCACCGCGATCTGTTCCTTGCGCGTATCGACAACGAAGAGCGCGTCGGGCAGGCGGCCCATGTGGCGGATGCCTTCGAGGTTCTTGAGGAGCTTGCGCTTCTCTTTCTCGGCCTTCGCGATTTCCTTCTTCGGCATCGTCTCGTAGCGGCCGTCGGTCGACATCGCCTCGAGATCGCGCAGCCGGGTGAGGCTGCGTTGAATGGTGGTGAAGTTGGTCAGCAGGCCGCCGAGCCAGCGCTCGTTGACGTAGAACATGCCGCAGCGCGTGGCTTCTTCGGCGACGACATCCTGCGCCTGGCGCTTGGTGCCCACGAAGAGGATCGACTTGCCTTCGGCCGCCAGCTGGCGCACGAATTCTTCGGCCACGCGGTAATGCTTGACGGTCTTGCCGAGGTCGAGAATGTAGATGCCACTGCGCTCCCCGAAGATGAACGGCTTCATCTTGGGATTCCAACGCTTGGTCTGGTGTCCGAAGTGCACGCCTGCTTCGAGCAGGTCCTTCATCGCGAGCGGGGTCAAATTGCCTCCATCCATGGCGCCATTAACGCTTGCTGAACTGGAACCGCTTACGGGCGCCGGCCATCCCGTATTTCTTGCGCTCTTTCGCGCGCGCATCGCGCGTGAGCATGCCGTCTTTTTTGAGGCGCGGGCGCAGTTCGAGGTTGAACTCGCACAGCGCGCGGGCGATGCCGAGACGAATCGCCCCGGCCTGGCCCGACACGCCGCCACCAGCAACGGTGGCCAGCACATCGAATTGTTCAGCGGTTTCCGTGAGCAGAAGCGGGGACTTCACCAGGATGCGAAGCGTCTCACGCGGAAAGAACTCTGCGAACTCGCGCTGGTTGACTTTGATGGCGCCGCTACCGGGCCGGAGGAAGACACGGGCGGTGGATTCCTTGCGCCGCCCGGTTGCGTAGTACTGAGTTGCTGCCAAGTTATGCGACCTCGAAGACGGTGGGTTGCTGCGCGGCGTGCGGGTGCTTCTCACTCGCATACACCTTCAACTTGCGGTACATGGCGTCACCGAGCTTCGACTTCGGCAGCATGCCGCGAACGGCGGATTCCATCAGGCGCACGGGGTTTTCCGCGCGCACGACCTTGGCGCGATCCTCGCGCAGGCCGCCGGGGTAACCGCTGTGACGGTGGTAAACTTTTTGTTCTTCCTTGCGGCCGGTGAGCTTGACCTTGGCGACGTTGAGAATGACGACGTGGTCGCCGGTGTCGAGATAAGGTGTGTAGATCGCTTTATGCTTGCCCTGGAGCAGCTTGGCGGCGTCGGTCGCAATGCGTCCGAGCACTTTGCCATTGGCATCGATGACATGCCACTTGACGGGCATGGTCTTCACGGCTGGTACGTAAGTCGGCATCCGTATTCCTACTAGTTCCTACTAGGTCTTGCGACTGAGCATTTCCTGTTCGATGGTGCTCTTCCGGCCTCCAGCGTGAGGACGGCAAACCAAAATAATACAGGTATTTCGGACCAAAGACAAGCTGCCGACAGAGCAAAGTGCCTGGGTGCGTACGGTGCCTGGAGTGCCTATGGGTTAGTGCAAATACTGTTTTGTTGCGTGCTGGCACCACCCTTTTGGCACCCCAGGCACCGTACGCACTGTAGGCACCTTGGCTTGTTTCCGATAA
>JAUSDY010000005.1 GCA_030650395.1 Acidobacteriota bacterium
CGGCGTTGCGGCGTACGGGGTCGGCCGCTCGTTCGGCAACGCCAGGACCGCCACCGTGGGCCGCGACATCATGCGCGCCCAGATTCTGTCGCAGGTGCTCGTGCAGGGCATGAAGGTGACCATCCGCCGCGAGCGCCCCGACAAGAGCAACAGCCTGTCGTTTCCCTCCGGACATGCCGCGAGCGCATTCGCCACGGCCGGCGTGCTCCATAAACATTACGGCTTGAAGGCCGGCGTGCCCGCGTACGCGTTCGGCTCGTACGTCGCGCTCGCCCGGATGTCGTGGAACCGGCATCACGGCACCGACGTGGTGATGGGCGCGGGCTTTGGTCTCGCGTCGGCCCGCACGGTGACGATGAGCGTGGGCGGCAAGAAGTTCAGCGTCGGGGTGCAGCCGCAGGTCGGCGGCGCATCAGTCCACTTCACGAGGATCTACAAGTAGTTTCCCTGCCAAGGGGTCAGACCCCTCGGCACTTCTTGCTCGGGGTCAGACCCCTATGATCATTCTCCTCTTGCTCGCGCTCGTCCTGGGGCCGCAGACTGCGCTTGCGCAGGCGGTCGCCACCGCTCCGCACGTCTTCACGCAAGAGGAGATGCGCGAGCTGCTCGTCAAGGGCAAGGTGACGAAGTCGCGCGACACCAGCAAGGGCGTGACCAGTCCCAAGCGCCTGACGCTGTCGCTCAACGGGCTCACCCACGACGCCGCGTTCCAGAGCGTCGACGAGCACAACACCGTGGCCAACCTGAGCGGCGCGGGACGCGCGCCGACCGTCGAGTTGAACTTCATCGATCATTACCGCGCGACACCGATCGCAACCTCGGCAACGTCCTGATCACGCCGGAGTGGAAGGTATCATGATCGACTTCACCCGGGCGTTCCGCCTGCACAACGAGCTGTCGTACTCGAAGGACCTCCCGAAGATCGATCGGGCGTTGTTGCCGAAGATCGAAGGGCTCAGCAAGGCGTCGGTCAGGGCCGCCGTCGGCAACGAGCTGACCAATCCCGAGATCGACGCGGTGCTGAAGCGGCGCGATCTGCTCGTCGCGCACTTCAAGAAGCTGATCGCTGACCAGGGCGAGGACAGGGTGCTCTACGAGTAAGTCGATCTCGGATCTCGGATCTCGGATTGCAGATTGATTTCAGATCGTAGAGCTGGAGATTGATCGCGATCCCGAGTACCAATCCCGACTTCTTCCATCTTCAATTGATCTGCAATCTGAGATCTAAGATCTGAAATCGACCTATCTCACCGTCGTCGGCGGGCGGCGATGTCTGGTCGCCCGCTCGTAGGCCGCGGCTAATTCGAGCAGCCGCTTGTCGTCCCACATCCGGCCAAGCAGCGAGATTCCCATCGGATAGCGTCCGCCGATGAAGCCGGCCGGCACCGTGACTTGCGGCAAGCCGGTGGCCGCGCTCTCTTCGCAAGTCCCCGGCTCCGAGCCGTAACGCTCGAGCCCACCTTCATGCGTGTGCGGGCGCGCGTGGTTGGCGGGGTACAGAATCGCATCGAGCTTCTGCTGATCCATCAGGTCGACGAAGACCTGCCGGAACGTTTCGCGGCCCGCGACGAACCGGCGCGTGGCTTCGTCGAGCGCAGCGCCCGTCGGTGGCGGCGCGAGCGCCCCTTCGAGCCGGCGCGCGCTGACCGGGGCGAGCTTTCCTGACGCGAGCAGATCCTGGATGGTAAGGACCTTGTCGCCGGGCTTCGAGCCGCGCGACAGATACGCCGTCCACCCGGCGTGCAGCGATCCCGGCGCCGCACCCCTCGCGGTCGCGTACTTCGCGTCGTAGTCGGGAATAACGACGTCGACAACGATCGCGCCGTGGGATTGCAGCTCCTTGATGACGCGGTCCATGCTGTCGGCAATCTCGCGCTCGCCGGTGAAGCCGACAAAGCGCTGGCGCAGCGCGCCGATGCGCTTACCTTTCAGGCTGGCGGCGTCGAGATCCTGCGCGAACGAGCCCGAGATGTGCGAGCCGGCTTCGGCGGTCACCGGATCTTCGGGGTCGCTGCCGGTGACGAGATCGAGAGCCAGGGCGACATCGCGCACGGACTTCCCCATCGGTCCGACCGCATCGTTGTAGGTGTTGAGCGGCATCACGCCGGCGCGGCTGGTCAACCCGCGCGTGGTGCGAATGGTCGCGAGCGACGCAAAGGCGCTCGGGTTCGAGAGCGAGTTACACGTGTCGGTGCCAAAGCCAAGCGCGGCGAGGCTGGCAGCGACGGCGGTGGCGCTGCCGCCGCTCGAGCCCGCGGTCGACAATGACGGATCGTAGGCATTGCCGACGGTGCCGCCGACCGTGCTGATGCCGAAATCGCCGAACGGGAACTCGTCGAGGTTGGCCTTGCCGAGCACGACCGCGCCACCGCGCTTCATGCCGGCGGCGACGCGCGAATCGAGCCGCGGGCGGTGATCGAGCAGGGCGGCAGATCCGCCGGTCGAGGGCAGTTCGATGGCGTCGATGTTGTCCTTGAAGACGATCGGGATGCCGTGAAAAGGGCCGCGCGCGCGGCCTGCTGCGCGCTCGGCATCGCGGCTGCGCGCGTCGGCGATCGCGCGCGGGTTGGTCGCGAGCACGGACCTGAATGCCGGCCCGTTGCGATCGTAACGCGAGAGCCGGGCGAGGTACTCGCGCGTGATGTCTTCGGACGTGGTCTCGCCCTTCGCCATCGCGTTCTGCATGTCGGTGACGCTTCGCTCGAAGACAGAGAACGGCTCGGAGGACTTGAGGGCTTCCACCCCAGCGCGGGTGCCGCGCTGGGGGCCCGGCTGAGGGCTTGGGGGCTTGAGCGGCCAGTTCACGATTTGCGACTGCTGCAACGCCGTCAGGCCACGCAGATCGGGCTCCTTCGCCAGTTGCCGGGCGACGCCGGTCACGCGCGCGATTTCCGATCCGGCTGCAGGCACCGTCTTATCCGCGCCGGCGTAGATCGCTTCACCGGTGACCAGCGCGTCCTTGAACGGCATGGGATATCCACCGCGCGGGTCGTAGACCTCGCTCAGCCCCTTGACGACAAACGTGACGAGCGCCGAGGTGTCGCCGGGTCGAAGGCGAAGCGTGAACACATAGCCGATGTGGGCGGGATCGTAGCCGGGCCACTGGTCGAGGAAGGGATCGCCGAACATGTCGCCAATCGCGGTGAGCACTCCCGTCCTCGAACCGAGCACGTGCGCCGAGGGGCCGTGCCCTGACGGGCCGCTCATCGGATCCGAAACGCTTCGAGCGTTTTGCATGACGGTCACGAAGCTGTCAGCCAGATCGACACGGCGGTCGCCATCAGACGTCGCCGCCACCGCCACTCGCCCGCCATCGTCAAACGCGCCGGCGGCGCCGCCCCACGCCACTTGCAGCAGCCGCTCTTCGTCCGAGGTATTCGTGAAGCTGTCGAAGTAACGCAGGTAGCTGGTGTCTTTCGATGTCGTGATGCCACGGGCGATGAGGATGCCGTCCTGCAGCACGGGCGTGATCGAATCGAAGCGGCCCGCGCCGTCGTGCGCCAGCCCGAAGCCCTTGAGGTAGTGATTACGCGTCAGCGTGGAGTTATCGGCGCGCTTGACCTGTAGTTTCAGGTAGCCGAAGCCGTTGAACGGGTTGGCGCGCCCGCCGGTGGCGATGCCGCCGCTGTCTTGCGCCCACGGCGAGGTGTCCTGGATGTCCCAGAACTGGCCGTCGGACGAAGGCACGCGCGTCACCGCGCCGGTGCTCATCACCATTAAGACGGCGCCGGTCACACCACGCGCGAGGGTCGTCAGGGATCGCATCAAGGGAGTCTATACTCCTGCCATGCGCACTGAAAAATTGTCCCTTTTCCTGTTCCTGGTGTGCCTGATTGGCCTCGTTCCGTTGCGAGGACAGGATCGGCAGCCCGATGACGCAAAGCCGGTCGAGGGCTTCACGTTGAAAACGGCCGAGACGATCGAGTTTTCGACCGACGAAGTGACGTGGATGCAGGTCGACGTGTCGCCCGACGGACGGACGATTCTGTTCGACCTGCTGGGCGATCTCTACACGATGCCGATCGCCGGCGGCGAGGCCACGCGCATCATGGGCGGGCTGTCGTTCGAGAGCCAGCCGACCTGGTCGCCGGACGGCAAGAGCATCGCGTTCCTGACCGACCGCACAGGCATCGAGAACCTGTGGATCGCGAACGCTGACGGGTCGAGCCCGAAAGCGGTCAGCAAAGACGGCAAGACCAACGATCGCCCGCAGATCATGGTCTCGCCGGCTTGGACCCCCGACGGCCAGTACATCGTCGTGTCGAAGTCGCGGCCGCCGGAGCCCGGCACGTTCGGGCTATTCATGTATCACCGCGACGGCGGCACCGGCGTTCGCATTGGCGCGGCGCCGCCGCCGCAGCCGGGACCCGACGCGCAAGGGCCTCCGCCGGCACCGCCCATCAACAAGATGGGCGCCGTGGTGTCGCCCGACGGCCGCTTTATCTTTTACACGCAACGGACCCTGTCGTTCACCTATAACGCGCGGTTCCCGCTCTGGCAGATCTATCGCCACGATCGGGAAACGGGTGACGTGACGCAGGTCACCAACGCCCAGGGCAGCGGCATTCGCCCCGCGATTTCTCCCGACGGCAAGTGGATGGTGTTCGGGACGCGCCACAAGGCGCAAACCGGCCTGCGCGTCCGCAACCTCGAAAACGGCACGGAGCGATGGCTCGCCTATCCGGTCACGCGCGATGACCAGGAATCGCGCGCCAGCCGCGATACGCTCCCCCGCTACGATTTCATGCCCGACGGCAAGTCGCTGATCGTCCCCGTCGCCGGCAAGCTGCAGCGGATCGATTTCGAAACCGGCGCCGCGACGCCGATTCCGTTCACGGCCAAAGTGCAAGCCGAGATCGCACCGCGGGTCTACACACCGGTACGTGTTGAGGACGGCGCTACCGTTCGCGCGCGGCTGATCCGGTGGCCATCGGTGTCACCCGATGGCAAACAGCTGGTGTTCTCGGCAATGAATCGCCTTTACATCAAGGACATGCCGTCGGGCACACCCCGCTTGCTGACGCGCTCGGACAAACCTGACCTGTCCGCCGTAGCGCCCGGCGCGAAGGTGGAAGGTTTGTCCCCACAACACGAAGGCGAGTTCATGCCGTCGTGGTCGCCGGATGGCCGATCGATTGTCTACACCACCTGGACCACGACAGGCGGGCACATCAAGAGGGTGGCGGCAGCCGGCGGAGCGCCCCAGACGCTGACGCGGAGCGAAGGCTATTACCTCGATCCCGTTGACACACCTGATGGCGCGCGCGTGGTGTTCCTGGCGGGCGCCGCGTCGGATCAGCTCTATTCGATCCTGATGGACACGCCTCCCGAGAACGATCTCGAAGGCGACGAGCATGCGCCGCGCGAGATCGGCGGCGTGAACCCGCCCAACACGCTCGAGATTCGATGGATGCCGGGGGCCGGCGGTGCGTCAACGCTGGTGGCGTCCGCGCAGAACGGCCGCGGGCCGCATTTCTCGAGAAAGGATTCCTCGCGCGTCTACCTGACGACCAATCGCGGACTGCAGTCGATCACCATGGATGGCTACGACCGGCGTACGCATCTGCGTATTACCGGGTCGGGCCCGGGCAACAACCCACCGGGCGCCGGCGAGATCCGGCTGTCGCCGGACGGCACGCGCGCGTTCGTGAGCCTGCAGGAGAAGCACTACCTCGTGAACGTGCCCCGGGCGGGACGCGAGACCGTGGAAGTGCGGGTGCAAGGCCGCGCCGACAACGCCTCCGTGCCCGTGAAGCGCATGTCGCTCGATGGCGGCGACTATCTCGACTGGACCGCCGACGGCAACGCCGTGACGTGGGCGTGGGGCGCCCAGTTCTTCCGCCAGGACCTCGACGCCGACGAGCCACAGAAAACCGACGTGGTCGTGGAAATGCCGCGATCGCGGCCGAAGGGATCCGTGCTGCTGACCGGCGCGCGCATCATCACGATGAAGGGCGCCGACGTGCTGCCACAGGGCGACATCCTGGTGACCGACAACCGCATCGCGGCGGTCGGGCGACGCGGATCGCTCACCGCGCCCGCAGGCACGCGGACCATCGACGTCGCCGGCAAAACGATCATGCCCGGCTTCGTGGATGCGCACTCACACATGTGGGCGCCGCGCGGGCTGCACCAGACCGAGGTCTGGCAGTACCTGGCCAACCTCGCCTACGGCGTGACCACGACGAGGGATCCGCAGACCTCCACACCGGACGTGTTCGCCTATGCCGACATGGTGGATGCGGGAATGATGCCCGGACCGCGCGTCTACGCGACAGGCCCGGGCGTGTTCTCGGGATCGGGCATCGAAGACCGTGATGCGGCGTTCCGCTTCGTCAAGCGCTACAAAGAGGCCTACAAGACCAACACCCTCAAACAATACGTGGCCGGCGACCGCATCGTCCGGCAGTGGATCATCGAAGCGTGCAAGGAGTACGGGATCACCGCGACGATCGAGGGTTCACTCGATCTCAAGCTCAACCTCACGCAGATGGCCGACGGCTACTCAGGCCAGGAGCACAGCTTTCCGATCGCGCCGCTCTACAAGGACGTGACGACGTTCGTGGCGAAGACCAAGACGTTCTACACGCCGACGATCCTGGTGGCGTACGGCGCGCCGTGGAGCGAGAACTACTGGTTCGAGAACGAGAGCCCGGCGACCGATCCGAAGCTGCGGAAATGGATCCCTTGGGAGCTGCTCGACGGCATGGTCCGCCGGCGGCAGCAGTGGTTCCTGCCGGAGGAATACGGGCACCAGCTGATCGCCAAGGGCGTCGCCGATATCGTGCACGCGGGCGGGCGGGCCGGTCTGGGCAGTCACGGGCAGCTGCAGGGGCTGGGCGCGCACTGGGAAACGTGGAATCTGGCGTCGGGCGGGCTGACGCCGCACGAAACGCTGCAGGTCATCACGATGCACAGCGCCGAGGCCATCGGCCTTCAACAGGACGTGGGTTCGCTGGAAGCCGGCAAGCTCGCGGACCTGCTCGTGCTGGATCGCAATCCGCTCGAGAACATCAAGAACACGAATTCGATCCGTTACGTGATGAAGAACGGCGAGATCTACGAGGGCGACACGCTCAACCGGATCTGGCCAGACAGCAAGGCGCTGCCGAAGCAGTTCTGGTGGGGGACCGAGCCGAAGAACGAATAACCAATTACGAATAACCAATAACGAATAGTGAACCTGCCCCTCGTTCTCGTCGTCGTATACACAGTCGGCCTGACCGCGTTCGGCATCTGGATCGGCCGTCGCGTCAAGGGCGCCTCCGATTTCTTCGTCGCCGGACGCAGCCTCACCTGGCCGCTCGTCGGGGGCACGGTGCTCGCCGCGAACATCGGCGCAGGCACGACCGTGGGCGCGGCCGGTCTCGCGTATCGGGACGGCATCAGCGCCTGGTGGTGGAACGGTTCGGCCGGGCTCGGCACGCTGGTGCTCGCGTTCTGGGTCGGACCGCGGCTGTGGGCCCTCGCCTCGTCGCGCGGCTACTTCACCCTGGGCGACTATCTCGAAGATCGCTACAGCGGCACGATCCGTGGACTTGTCGCGATACTCCTCGCCGTCGGCACGCTCGCCATCCTCGCCGGTCAACTCATCGCCGGCGCGGCCGTGCTCGAAGTCATTGCCGGGCTCCCCAAGTGGCAGGGCGTGGCGATTGGCGGCGTCGCCATGACGCTGTATTTCACGGCCGGCGGCCTGCTCAGTTCCGCCTGGGTCAACGCCGTCCAGCTCGTGGTGCTGGTCGCAGGCTTTTTGATCGCGATGCCAATGGCCTTGTCGAGTGCCGGCGGACTCGGCGCCATCGCCGCCGCACCGGGAGTGCCGGTCACCTACTTCGATCCGCTCTATTCGGCCGGCGCGTTCTCGGGTTGGACGATGTTCCTCTTGCTCGCTCCGGGGTTCGTCGTCTCGCCCGGCCTCGTGCAGAAGGCGTTCGGCGCCGAAAGCGTCCGGGCCGTCCGCATCGGCCTTGGCGCCGCCGGCGTGGCGCAGCTGGCGTTCTCGTTCCTGCCGGTGCTGCTCGGGATGGCCGCGCGCATCCACAATCCCGATCTGACCAACCCGAATCTGGTCCTCCCCACGGTCATGATGACCGCGCTCCCGGTGTGGATCGGCGCGCTCGGACTCGCCGCGATCTTCTCCGCGGAAGTCAGCACCTGTGACGCCATCCTGTTCATGCTCTCGACCTCCGCCTCGAAGGATTTGTATCAGCGGTTCGTCAATCCGTCGGCGCCGCCGGACCTGGTGCTGCGGGTCGCGCGGATCGCGGCTGTGGCCGGCGGGATGCTCGGAATGTTCATGGCGATCCAGCTATCAACGGTCGCCGACGCGCTACGGATTTTCTATTCGCTGCTGATCGCGACGCTGTTCGTACCGGTCGTGGGCGGGCTCGTGTTCCCGCGCGCGACCTCGCGGGAAGCCTTGGCAGGGATCGCCTTCGGCATCGGCACGCTGCTGGCGGTGTACTTCGGCACCGATCGCACCGGCTGGTGGGACCCGGGCACGTGGGGCCTCATCGGCAGCGCCGTCGGATTCGGGTTGATGATGGTCTTCCGGAGAAAAACATGAACAGGAGATCAGGAGAAACGTGTTCTCCTGATCTCCTGTCCTCCTGTTGGTCTTTTCACGGTTTCCGGAATAACACCAGGAACAAATTGTCCTTCTCGTCGGGCCAATGATCCGCGGTCTTCACGTGGGTAAATCCGGCTGCTGACACTTCGGAGACGACGATCGCCGGCGGAATGCCGTGGCCGCCGCGGTTGGGGTTCACGCCCGGGAACACCTTTGATCCGGGGCGGGCGCGGAAGTCGATCACCGCGAGGCGGCCGCCCGGTTTGAGCGACGCGGCAAGGCTCTTGTTGAACGCCTCCGGCTGCGTGATGTGGTGATAGACATCGCGCATGACAATCGCGTCGCAACATGCCGGCGGCAGGTTGGTGGCGGCTTCCGCGCCTTCGAGAACGGTGACGTTGGTGAGCCCTTCGCTCTTCGCATACTCACGGGTTTCCCGCAGCGCACTATCGGTAATGTCGGTGGCAAAGACGCGGCCGGACGGCCCGAGCCACTTGCCGAGCACCACCGTCATCGCGCCCCCGCCGGCGCCGACATCGGCCACGGTCATCCCGGGCTTGAGCTCCAACACCTCGACCAGCACTGGCACGGTGCGCTCAGCCGCGGTACGCTCCTGCGCGATCTGGCTGGCATCCTGCGCTTGGAGGACGCCGACGGCAGCGACCGCCACCATGGCCAACGTGAGCTTGATGTTCTTGAGCATAGTCACTAGGCGCTCCTGCGGCCGATCGAGTTCGGCTTTCAGTGCGGCTTCGCTCCCGCGACCAAGTTCCGCGCTACGGGTTGGGATTCCCGCGCTACAGGTGGGGGCGGTTCGTGCGCGTCCACGGTTGCCAATCCTACTTCACGGCGCCCGCCAGCACGAGCCATGCCGCCAGGGCGGCCATCTTCTGCTCCGCCCGCCACGGACCGTCGCTGCCCTGGCCCAATGCCGAAAGCCGGCTCTTGATCCGCGCCTCCGGCAAGCGCAGGGTGGTGCGGGCCTGTTGAAACAGGTCGCGCTGCCGCACGATCAGGCGCGGCAGATCCTCGCCCTCGCACGCCCCGTCGATCACGCCGCGAAACAGCTGCCCTTCCATCGCATGAATGCGAATGTGCTCGTTGCCGATGGTCTTCGGATCGATCAGGCTGCCGACGACGATGCCGCTGCCGCGAAGGACGTATCCGTTCTTCTGGTGTGTGCGAATCCAATTGCGCACTTCGCGCCGGCCAAATGTTTTCACCGACGCCAACAAGCGCGTCAACACCGGCCCCTCCTTGCGCATCGTCGCAAAGCCGTCGTGATATGGCTGGCGCGCGGCGGCATCCGCCGGATCGCTGAGCTCGAGACGCGAGGCGGCGATGAGCTCCGGATCGGCGGCGGTGCCGGAGAGGACGACGGCGCTGGCCCAGCCGGACTTGACGGTGAAGCCGACCGCTGCAGGAGTGGCGCTCACCGCGTTCCCTTCGCCGCCCTTTGGATAAACATTTCGAGCCTCCTGAGGCGGGTCGCTTCGTTCTTCGCGCTCATCACGCGGTAACGCACGACCCGCTGGTACCACGGCGGCTGCGCCTCGAAGAACGCCCACGCCTTCTTGTTGGCACGACACTTCTTTTCGTATGCCGGATCGAACTCGGTCGTCTTTCTCTGCTCGTACGAGTAGATCGCCGACTTCTTCTCATCGCGCCGCTCGAATGCGGCGAGGCCAGCGGGCCGCATCAGCCCGTCCTTTGTCAGCTCGCCTGCGCGCTTGATGTTGACGGCGCTCCAAATGCTACCCTTGCGCCGCGGTGTAAAGCGGATCGTGTAAGCCTCGTCTCCGAGGCTCTTGCGCACGCCGTCGATCCAGCCGACGCATAACGCCTCGTCGACCGATTCCGGCCACGTGATGCTCGGTTTGCCGCTGTCTTTCTTGTAAAAGCCAACCAGCAACTCGTGGGCGGTCTTGTGGTGCTTCGACAGCCATGAGCGGAACTGAGATGGTTTTGCAAAGAAAGTCGGCTTCAAAGAAACTACTCCTGCTCTCCTGATCTCCTGTTGGCCTATTTACCGCCAGCAACATCGATCAGCGCGCCGGTGGTGTAAGACGCCTCGTCTGAAAGCAGCCAGAGAATGGCGTGGGCGACCTCATCGACGGTGCCGCCGCGCTTCATCGGCACAATCGACTTGACGCGCTCGATGCGATTGGGCTCGCCGCCGCTGGCGTGAATGTCGGTGTGGATGAAGCCGGGCCGAACCGCATTGACGCGAATGCCCTCCTCGCCGAGCTCCCGCGCCAGACCGATCGTGAAGGTATCGATCGCGCCCTTCGATGCGGCGTAATCCATGAACTCGCCAGGGGATCCCATTTTTGCCGCGCCTGAAGAGACGTTGACGATGGCGCCGCCTTTGCCACCGTGCGTCGTCGACATGCGCCGCACCGCTTCGCGCGCGCACAGAAACGAACCGGTCACGTTCGTGGCAAAGACTCTCTGCAGCCGGCCCGCATCCATGGCATCGACGCGCATCCTGGCCTCGAGAATACCGGCGTTGTTCACCAGCGCGTCGAGCGGTCCGAGCTCTCGATCGCAGGTCTCGAACAAGCGCACCACGTCGGCTTCAACCGCCACATCGGCCTGCACGGCGACGGCGCGGCCTCCCGAAGACGTGATGCCCGACACGACGCCGGCGGCGGCGTCGCGGTTTCGCAGGTAGTTGACGCAGACGGAATAGCCCCGTTCGGCAGCCAGGCGCGCGGTGGCGGCGCCGATACCCCGGCTGGCGCCGGTCACAAGCAGCACCCGTGACATCTAGATCAACGTATCGCCAAGCTTGCGCGCGATCGCCTCCGCGGTGGCTTTCAACACGTAGACGTGCTTGCCGGTGGGCACGTAGGGTCCGTTCTGCTCGGTACTGCCGGCGACGATGAGGGCGGTGGTCTTCCCCGCTTTCATCGCGTCACGTACTTCCATCCACGTCAGCTCTTCGATCCACACGCTGTCGTGCGCCGCAATCGGTCGCGGCGTGGTCAGGTCGAACGCGCGCCGCTGGGCGATGGCGCCGGCAGCCACCAACAGCACAGCGCCCGCGGCCATCACAATCCGAAATCGCGTCATGGGACAATCCTCAATTCCGCACCATAGAGCGTGGTGCGATCGTTATCGCGCGCCGACCAGCGCAACAGCACGGCCGGGTCTGGTTTCACCATCCCGCTGAACGCCGGTTTGCCGTTGACGGTGACGGTCACTGGTTTGGAGAAGTCGATCGCATCCGGCGAGAGCAACACCGTGAACGCGCCCACGTCGCGCGTCGTGGCGTCGAACGTGTTGCCGGCGCGGACGATGTCAACGCGGCCTGAGCGCTTGGTGTGCTGGAAAAACCCCATGTCTTTGAGCGGGCTGGTGCGAGTGGCATCCTGGCACAGCTCGTTGATCACCAGCCAGCGATTGCGGTTGAACTTGTCGACGCGCTCCGTTTCCCACGACAGCTTCGCCGGATGCGCCGCGCGCGGATGCTCGCGCACGAACTGCTCGAACGGCTCGCGCTCGGTCGGCCACCACGCGGTGTTGTGCCCGGCGCCGGCCTGCGGCCGGAACAGGTGCGAGACGCCAAGGGTCTGGAACCACTTGAGGTGCGGCTCGACCTGATCGACGGGATAGAGCGGATCGTTCTCGCCGTTCACGATATAGAGCGGCGCATTCGACAGGTTGTTGCCGTGCATCTCGCCGTCGGCGCCGTTCTCGGGGTGCCGAATCACGGCGATGCTGCCGTTGAGCGGCAGGTACGACGACCACAGATTGGGCTCCTTCAGCGCCATGTAATACACACCGGTGCCACCATCGGAGATACCGGTGACGTAGATCCGAGATTCGTCGATGTTGTATTTCCGCTTCAGCGCATCAACCGCTCGCAGGACGTTGTCGATCTGCTCTTCATCCCACCACTGCGCCGCGGCCCAGCCGCTGGGGTGCAGATAGATTTGTTTTTCTCCCGCAATGCGATTCGGTGCGCCCGACAAACCTAAAGGTTTGTCGCCACCAGTGGGTCGGCCGGGCGCGACGGCGTTCGGTGACGGCCGTGCCACGCCGCCATGCAGTTGCACGCGCAGCTGCAGCGGCTTCGACGGATCGTAGTCGGCGGGCACGTCGACCACGTTATTGAAGAACGGGCCGGACTTCGATCGCCACCGCAACGAGTACTCGCCCCGCTTTTCGTCGAGGTAGGTGCGGCCCTTCTCGAGCCGCGCGTAGGCGGTGTCGAACGCCACGCCCGACGCCGCAATCTGATCCGCCGCCACGAGCGCATCGGCGGGACTCTCTGCCGCGAAGAATTTGTCGAACAGCGCGTCCGCGGGGGCGGGCGCCTGCGCCGACAGGCCCGCCACCAGCGCGAGGGCCAAAACAATGCCAGTAGGGCACCCCTTTCCGCCTTCGCGCGAAGCGCTTCGGCGAGACCTCGCCGTAGCCTTGGCGGAGGCGGGTATGGGGTGCCGCATCACTCTCATACTGCCGAGAGAATAGCGCAAAACTCCGCGAGCACCATCGCGGTGGCCCCCCAGACTTTCTCGCCGTCGATGTCGTAGAACGGCACGTCGATCTCGATCGGCTCGCCGTCGGTCTCACGCAGCCGGCCCTCGCGCATCACGACGCCGGGGTCGCACAATCGAGCGACCGGCGCCTCGATGATGCGAGCCACCTCCCGTTCGGCGGGATGAAACACCGGCCTTGCATTGGTCACGCCGACGACCGGATGAAGGATGAAGCCGCTCACCGGTATGTGGAGCGGCGTCAGCCGCCCGATCACCTGGACCGCGGCGGGATCGACGCCGATCTCTTCAGCCGCTTCCCGCAGCGCGGCCATCTCGATCGTCTCGCCTTCGTCGACGCGCCCGCCAGGAAGCGACACCTGGCCCGTATGGTTCCGTAGTTCGGACCCGCGCACCGTCAACGGCACCTGAAACTCGCCGTCGTGTGGATAAATCAGCAGCAATGCCGCGCCCGACTGGGCGCCGGCGGGAAATTTCTCCGGATCCCACCCGAGCCTCGGGTTGGGCGCCATGCGGAGCTGCGCGTCGAGGCCGGGCAAGGGCCGCGACAACGCGGCCCTCAATTGCAGAACGAGATCCGAAGTCACCGATCCACCTTCTCTGTTGCACTCTTAATGAACCGGCCGGCGCGCGCGAGGGCTTCGCCGGCTTCGGGCACAAGCCCATCGAGCATCTGCCAGACGTGGAATACGCCCTCGTACGTGACGAGCTCACTCGATCCGCCCGACGAGTGGAATCGCTCGTGAAGGCGCACCGAGTCATCGCGCAACAGTTCGTCTGATCCCACCTGGAAATGCAACGGCGGCAAACCGTCGAGACGACCGTAAATGGGCGAGACCGCCCGCATCGCGCCAGGCAGCGGGTGGCGCGTAGCAGGCTGCGAAGGCGGAGATGTTTTTGGGGCGAAACATCGCGTCCTTGCCGTCGTTCTCCTGCAACGACGCACCGGTGCCGGCCAGGTCTGTCCACGGCGAGAACAGCACGGCGCAGGCTGGCAACGCACTACCTTTGTCTCGCAGGCGCATGAGCAGCGCCAGCGTCAGCCCCCCGCCGGCTGAATCCCCTGCTACGGCAATTTCATTGGACGGAATCCCGAGCGAGAGCAACCACTCATAGGCGCGCTCCGCATCGTCGAGCGCAGCCGGATACGGGTGCTCGGGCGCGAGGCGATAGCGGGGCGCGAAGACCTGCGCCGGGGTGCCGCGCGCAAGTGCCGCGATGATCGGACGATGGGTCGCCGGCGAGCAGGAGACATAGCCGCCGCCATGCAGATAGAGAATGGTGCGGGAGCCGGCAGCCGGCGCGACAACCCACTCACCGGGCGGTTCGCCCGCTTGCGTGCGGGTGACCCGCACTCCTAAGGAACGGAGCCGCTGAAACAACGGCGGAGATCCCATGACGCGCCGCGAACGGCGCGCCAGCGCGTCGGATGCGCCCCAATCGCGCCGCCGAATCAGGAGGCTCACGGCCACACCAAAGAACCGGACGCGCAGGCTGCTCATCGCGCCTGCGTATTAGCAGGCCTGATCAGCAGGCCCGTTGTCGAGACACGGACCTCGAGCTCGGCGGGCGCGCTGACGCGGACGAACGTGCCCGACCCGTACTCGGCATCGAGCACCGGCGCGAGAAACGCATACCGCGTGCGCAACCCAAACAGATCGATACGGCGTTCGGGCGTCAGCGTATGCACGGTTCGAGGCGACGACCGTTCCTGTTCGACGTCATCGTAGCGGCCGGCGACGCGATCGAGCTCGTACGCGGTATGCAGGCCGAACACGTTTACGATCGGTTTCCATTTCAGGATGTGGGCGTCGACGTAGATCGCATCGCCGGCGAGCTCGTAGTAAATCGTCTCGGGCCGGCCCGGGATGTGGAACGTCGCGGAGAAGCGCTGCGGGCCGAGCGGCTGCACCACGACGCGGGCGGCAACCTCCTCCCGGGTCAACCCGCGATAGCCCTGCATGCCGATGCCGATCACGCCTGCGAGCGCGCCGAGTGACAGCAACAGCAGACCGAACAGCGTGCGGAGAATGAAACGAAAGGGCCGCCGGCGCTTCAACGCGACCAGCGCGGCGATGAGCAGGATGAGGCCGATCAGTCCGAAGCACGCCGCCGCCAGCTCGAGCGGGGATGCCAGTAGTGCCGTCACAACATCAACGTACCACGCTCAGACGCGCGGCGTATCCGCGAGTGTCGCGTGGGTCTCGGCAAGGCCGACGCCGAGAGGCATAGGCCAGTGCTCGCTCTCGTTCGCCGGACAAGTGTCGCTCGGCGCATTGAACGCTGGAGCGATGGACGTCTATGCCCGCACGGCGCCTGCGCGGCCTCCGCTCCATTTGTCTCTCGGCTCACTCGAACGCTCGCACTGGCCTATGCCTCTCGGCGTCAGCTTTCGCTGTCGGAGCGCGACGTGCGGGCGCTGGTCCGACGAGACGGAGACATGCGATCCGGCGTGAGCGTCCGACTGAGCCGATACCCATGGCCTTCGATTTCGGCCTGGCCCGTTTCGCCTTCGCCTTTCGCGCGGACTTGCGCTTCTTCGCCGGCTTCACACGCTCCGGCAGCGCCTTGCCGCCGGTCGAGCGATTCCACTCCTCGTAGGTTTCGTCCGAGATCTTCCCCTCGACCAGGAGTTGCGCGAACTTACGCCGTTGCGCCTTGCTCTTGAAAGGCATGATCTATCGAGCGCGCGTCATGGCTTGCAGATCGGCGGCTCAATCAGACGCATCGTATACTTCGTCGCACGATCCGGCGGAGCGATGGTGAACTTTGGATCGATGCTCGGGTCGGCGGGAATGACGGTCATGCCGCACACCACCTTCGGCTTCGCCGGCGTGGATGGCTGGGTCACCTGAGTGCGCTCACTCGGTTTAACGAGCGGGGACGGCTGAAACAGGTCGCTGTAGGGATTCGATTTTCGCTGCCACCCCGATTGAGCCGTTGGGGCCGGCGACGCGAAGACGCTACTCGTGAAGATCGCCGCAACCAGAATTGCGATTCCCGAACTTAATGCACGACTATTCATGTTCGCCTCCGGATCGGTCACTGTGCCGTACTGGTACCCGTTGCGGCCACTGGCCTTCCCATCTGCGCCGCCGGCACAGCGGTCGACGGACCGTGGAAGATCGCGTTGAAAATCAGCTTGAACGTCGCCCGTGGCTGCGTGCGGAAGTCGATCTGGCTCCCGTAGGTGACGACGTAGCCCTTGCCGATGCGGAACGAGAGGATGTTCGCCTGGTCCTTGAGGTACTCCTCGCCCAGCAGCCATCCGCTCTGCAGGATGTTTTGTGTCGGGTAGCGCGACACGACTTGCGTCTCGACCCCGAATCCAGGGCGCAGCCGGTACGCCTGATCGCCCTCGAAGAATACCGGCCAGGCGGCGGGCATCCCCCACGCCACCGGATGATTGGGATCGAACTCGTTCTGTAACAGCGAGCCCGGACAGAAGAACAGCGACTCGGGGTCGGCGACTCGATCGCGCAGCGTCTGCATCAGCCGCGCGGGGCTGCTGAACGCTTCGCGTAACGTCGCGTCAGCCGATCCGCCGGCCGCGTCCGCGGCAGCCGCCTGCGGCCCAAAGCGGGGGCGACCCTCCGGCAGCACCTTCTCGATCGGCAGATCGAGCAGCTCGCGCGCCGTCTCGACAGCCGATCCAATCGCCAGCAGCGTGCCGCCGTTCTCGACAAACGCGCGCAGCTTCTTCCAGCCGTCCTCACCCACGCCAAACGCCCACGCCCACTCGGCTGGATCATTTCGCTTTGGATCGAGGCCCGAGACAATGCGAGCCTTGGTGGTGTTCGACGGCAGCAGGATGACGTCGTACTTCGCGTTCAAATCACCCGCGAAGTCCTGCGCCCTGACGATGTCGTGGTTGATGCCGTACTGCTCGAGCATCCACAACAGCCAGCCGCCGGGCATGTTGCCGGCGCCCTTCCACAAGCCGACCTTCGTCGCCGGTTTCAAACGGAAGCCGTCAACTGCGGGAACACGATCAACGCCTGCGACCGCCACGCCGAGATCTTTCGCGGCTTTCTCGAGAATCGGCTGCGCCCCCGCGCTCGGCGGGATCACCCAGGTGCCGGCGGCAAACGTACGCGCCCCCTGGCCTGAGCCTGTCGAAGGCTGGGCTTCGAACGCCTTGCCGGCGCGATAGATCGGCACGTTGGCCTTTTGCAGTTCGGCGACGGACTTGAAGAAGCCGTACGAATCGGGGCCGACCAGATACGCGCCTTTGGGCCGGGCCGCCGCCGTCGCCGGGACCGGCGCGACTTTCTTGACGATCTCGAGCGACGCGTCGAACGGCCTGTCGGCCGCATCAACCGTCACGCCCATCAGCATCCACAGCGTGTGACCGGTGACGTCATACGGCGGTTCGGGCGGGCCGCCGGGAAAAATCCTCAGATCCGGATAGACCTGCTTCTCGAGCATCGTCTTCGCGAATGCGCCGTATGGCTGCGCGGTCTTGACGACGTAGGAGCCGGCCGCGTACGACTTGCCGTTGGCCGTGAATGGCGCGGTGGCGCGGTGGATCTCCACCTCGCCGAATTCGAGGATCTCGAGCATCTCGTAGGTGGCGAACGGGTCGCGCTGGGTGGCTGGAACGACGAAGGCGTACGGTCCCTTGCTGTAGTTCACCCAGTCCTTGTGCACCGTGTAGAAGTTGTAGAGCCATTCGCGTCCGTACTTCGCGACGTGGGACATGCCGGCCAGCGCGGCGGTGATGCCGTAATCCATCTGCTGGCCGAGCGTCCACGTGTCTTTCGAGTACGGCACCGGGAACGTCGCGCGCGGTTCCTGCGGGCCGAGTGGCTGGCCCTGTCGCGGATTCACGTACGGATCGGCCAGGTTGCCGCTGGCGATCTCGGTGAGGATGCGCGGCTGTCCGTGGTAGACCATGTACTGGCGCGCCGGCGTCCACATGTCGTAGCTCTCCGTCCACGCGACGCCTTCCTTGCCCTCGCCGACGAGCGCCGACGCCATCGCCTGTCCCACCGTGGCCTGGCCGAGGGCCAGCAGCGGGTGGATGTTGACGTCGAACGGATCGGTGAACGGAGGCACGAAAATACGCGAGCCCCCGGCGCCCTGCTGGTGCATGTCGTGCGAGATGATCGGCTTGTACTTGTTCTGCACCGCCGCGATGTTCATGCGCGTTTCTTTCTGCGTGAACATGAACCAGTCGCGGTTGTCGTCGTGTCCGACATATTTGTGATACAGGTCCGGATAGACCCGGTTGAACGGTGTGCCCTTGGTCTTGTACCAGTGGTCGATCACGAGGTGCTGCCCGTCCGGGTTCTGCGACGGCACCATCAGCACCACGGAATTGTCGAGGATCTCGCGAATCTGGACGGAGTTCTCGGTCGCCAGCCGATGCACGATGTGGATGATGGCCTGGCCGTTCGAGACTTCGGTCGAATGGATCGTGGCGTAAATGAAATAGAAAGGTTTGCCTTCAGCGGCGAGCTGCCGCGCCTCGGTGTCGGACAACCCGCGCGGATCCGCCAGGCGCCGGTTGATTTCCACCAGCCGGTCGAACTTCGCCAGGTTCTGAGGCGAGCTGATGCGCAACAGCGGATAACTGTTCCCCATCGTCGTCTTGCCGAGCTCCTCGTACTTGACGCGATCGGTCTGTTTGGCGATCAGTTGAAAGTATTCGAGGATCTTCGGATACTTCGCCAGCTCGCCGTCGGAGCCAATCTTGAAACCGAAGTATTGGTCGGGAGGTGTCACCGCCTGCTGGGCAGCCATCCAGCCGGACGGCAGAGACAACAGTGCAAGGGCGAGAACGGTCAGTCGCAGGGTAGCGCGTGCAAACATGGCAAGACCTCACTGCGAATCTTATCGCAGCGGCACGCGGCCGCGCTGAGGGGTGCCTTCCGGCGGCTCGCGACTCGTCTCGGCGCACTCAAATCTCCCTCGGCACATTAAGCGCCTCAGCTATGGACGCGCCAAAGACGGCAAGACGCCAGCGTGGCCTCCGGTCGATTTGACGCTTGAAGCTTGTCGTCGCCTCGCTCGACGCTCGCGCCGGAAGGTACCCCTCAGCGCGGCCGTCCGTCCGAGGCGATGCGCAAAGGCATCGCGGTTGCGCGCGACTCTGAGGCGCTCGATGACAAGCGGCCCGTCGAAAAACGCACCGCAGGCGGGTACTGAACGCTGGGGTTGGGGGTCCCCAGCGTGCTTGTATAGAGTCGATGAGCCGAAGGCGCGTTTTTCCGAGCGCCGAAGTGGAGCGCGCGGCCGCGATGCCTTTGCGCGACACGCCCGCGGTCGCTAGCCGCGCTTGCGCCAGCGAGGGCCGTGGATGGCGAGGTCGACCGCGTCGCCGGGCGTCTGCACCCCAGGCCGTCGGCACGCGCGTCGCGGATGAACTGGGCGTCGACCTTGTGGATCTTCATGCGCACCAGCTGCTCTTCCGACACCGTCACGAAGCCGACGTCGCGCAGGCCCTTGATGTAGTCGGGCGTGACCTTGTGAATGCGGAACTTGATCAGGTCTTCAACCGACGAGCCGCGGATGCCGGCGGCCTGCAGCGCCTTGATGTTCGCCGGCGTCGCGCCGTGAATCCCCATGCGCACGAGATCGTCGACGACGATGCCCTTGTAGCCGACGGCGGCCAGGTCGCGGATGAATTCCGGCGTGACGCGGTGAATGCGCGTGCGGATCACATCGTCCAGCGGCAGCGTGGTGTAACCGGCCTGCGAGAGCCCGCGGACGTGCGCGACGGTCACGTCGACCACGGCCAGCCGGACGACGTCGTCAGTTGAGAGGGCGCGATAACCGGCGGCGCCGATGTTGCTGATGAAGGATGCATCCGGCGTGAACGTGTAGGTGCCGTTGCCGCGGCCCTGGTCGAACGAGCCGCTGAAGCGGAACACACCCGCTTCGCGCGTCCAGGCGAACTGGATGTTGTCGGCCGTGTTCGACAATGCCGATGAGGGGAGCCCCGCGAGGTCGCGGAGCTTGACGCCAAAGCCCCAGCGGTTATCACCTGCGTTGCTGCGCAGGTTGAACTGCACGCGCGGCTCCCCGTCATCGTCCCGCCACGTAATGCGGGAGTCCGCGGTCCAGTCTCCGCGGTAAGCCGCAGGCTGGCCCGACAGGGACAAGAATGTGAGGGTGAGAACTGCGAGCGTTCGCATAACAGTGACCTCGGAGCCTTGGATGGTCCGAAGTCACCAGATGGTTGGAAGGCGGGTCTAAAGACCCGCCTCTACAGATCCGCCTAACGAAGGATTTCCTCGAAGAACTTGAGTGCGCGTGGGTCCTTCGATTGGCCGAGCCAGAACATCGCCTGCTTGCGCACGGCGGCGTTCTTGTTGGTCCGGGCCTGCTGAATCAGGAGCGGCACACCCTCGTCCCTGGGCAGCTGGCTCAGAGCGAACACGGCCTTCTTCTTCACGTCGGTGTCCGGGTCGTTGTCGATCGCCGCGGTAATAGTGCCCACGGCCTTTTGCCCCGCGCGCTGCGCCAGCCAGAACAGGGCGTTGCCCTTGACGCTCGAAGTGGTACCGGTGCTGGCCAGAGCGATCAATTCATTTAGCGGCTGCTGCCCTTCCGTGAGCGCGAGCACCGTGACCGCGGAGTCATTCATCTTGCGCGCGGCGTTGGCTCCCATGAACGTCTTCAGGTAGTTCACGCTGTCGTTCACCGCAACGTTATTGAACCAGTGCACCGCCTTGCCACCGGCATCGAGCGGGCAGTTGTCCGAGTAGGTGCGGATGCGCGTGATCTGCTTGTTCTCGACCCGGAACATCACGAAGAAGAAGTCCGCGGGCTCGAGCCGGATCGGATCCGTTGACTGCGTGTAACGATTGCCGTTGTTCCAGTAGTCGCACATCTGGTGATCGCCGTCGATGAGCGGCTGCGTGTAGCCGATCCAGGTCCCCTCGGTAAGGGTGCTGGCAAGGGCCTGGAGGTCCTTGCCGATATTCGTCGTGGTGTGCGGCTCGATGCGCCCGTTAGAGAGCCGCGGTGTCTGCGCTTCCGCGGCGGTGGCCACCAGGAACAGGGCAACCGCAAGAAGGGATGTCATTTGTTCAAGATCTCCATCAGGTAGTCGAGGGCGACCTTCGACTTCATCAGCGACAGCTTCGACACCATCTCGCGCTTCAGCGCCGGATCGGTTTCCTTGCGGGCGATGGCCACCAGCGACTCGGCGTTGTTCTGCACGAACAAGGCGTTAATCACCTGGCGCTTGATGTCGGTTTCCTTTTCCTTCGCATAGATCCCGACAAGGGCGTCGCCGGTCTTGGTGCGGCCCATGGTGCCGAGGTGGCGCACGGCGCTGCGGCGCAGCTCAGGGTCCTTCTCGCTGTTGGCGACGTCAATCAGGTGCGTCGCATCACCGCCGACGAACAGCGACTGCAGGATCTGCTTCTTGACGTCAACGGTCCCTTCCTTCTGATACATCTGCCACAGCTCTTCGCGCGCGCCCATCACGCCCAGCTGGCGGACGGCTTCCTGCCGCAGCTCGGGCAGCTTCTCGGTGTGGGCGGCCGCGAGCACGCGCGTCTTGTCTCCCGACACCATGAAGGCGCGCAGGATTTGACGCTTGATGTCGACGTCGGAGCTCGACGCGTAGATCTCGGCCAGCACGCCGCGGTTCTCAACCGTGCCGTGCACGCCGAGGTACTGAATGGCGCGGCGTTGGACGTCGGGGTTGGACGCGCCGCGCGCGGCCTGCGACAACACCTGCCGCGCCCGCGTCGAGTTGCTCTGGGCGAGCACGAACAGCGCGCGCGCCTTCAGCTGCGGCGAGGCCGTGCCCTGCAATATCTTTTCGAGCATCGGCACGGCTTGTTCCGGATCCGAGTGCTGCAGCCCCTGGATGGCGAGCAGCTTCAGCTCTTCATCCGATTCCGCTTCGGGCCGTGGCGCCTGGCCGGCGTTCTGCCGCACCTGCAGTTCGAGCGCCTTCGCGTCCGCGAGCCACCGGCTCTGCGGGAAGCGCTTGATCAGATCCTGCGCGGCCGCGAGCGCGTCGGTGGACTGGCTCAACTTGTCGAGGGCGTAGGCCTTCCAGTAGAGCGCGGCGTCAACACGGGTCGAGTTCTCCGCTTCGATGACGCGCGTGAATGAATCCGCGGCGCGCGACCATTGGCGGCGTTCGAGCGATTCCTGCCCGCGCTGGTAGCTCTCGTCGATGCGCTGCCGGCGCTCCGCTTCGCGCTGCTTCACTTCTTCGACACGTTGCTTTTCTTCGTCGGCGCGCTGGCGCGCTTCGTCTTCGCGCGAGCGCTGAAAGTCGCCGTCGAAATACGACAGGTTTCCGCCTTCGCGGCCGAAGGCCGCTACGGCGGACCTCGCCGTAGCTCGCAGAAGTTCCTGGCGAGCGGAGGCGGGCAACAGCATCGACAGATCGGGCAGGTCCGCCAGCATCGGCAGGTTCGAGAAGTCCGGCAGCATCGGCAGCTCGAACAGCATGGGGCGCATCGGCGCAACCGGCGCGACCGGTGCGACCGGCGCCACCGGCGCCACGGGTCGGACCTCCACCCCACCACGCGAAGTCCGCGTGGCGGGGGCCCCGGTCTGCGCCGCCGACAGGGCGGCCGTCGCGAGGACGGCGCATGCGATTGCGGTGCGCCAGGTGTTCGTCGTCACTCTCATCGTTCTCTTCTCCATGTTCGTGTCCGCATTTGCCCGGCCGATCGCGGAACTAAAGTTCCGCGCTACGAGCGCGCTACGACTCTCCGAAAGTTACGAAACCGGGAGCCGCTGCGCAGGTCGATCGCCAGCCTCGCGATCGGTTCGGTTTCGTTGACGCATCTCCGAGGCGATCACGCGGACGCGGAACAGCAGGTCCTCGGTCGTGATTCTCGATTTCAAGTCAGACAACTCGTTAGACGTGACATCTGCCGGCGCGTTGGCAATCTCGAGCAACACGCGCTCGAGGTCTTCGAGGATGTCGGCAATCGCCCCGTCGCCCGACTGCTCGGCCGACTGGCGCATCAACCGGTTGGCGGCGACGAGATCCGACGCGCGCGCCTGCTCGCCGGCGAGCTGATCGAGTTGATCGGTGTCGGCGTTGACCAGCTCGACGAGCATCATCTGCGTGCGATCGAGGTGATCGCCGACGGCGGCATGCAACACGCGCTCGGGTGAGGCCGCGGCCCGCTGTGGCGCCGGCAAGACGACGTCGGTGCCGTTGGAGATGCGGCCGGCCATGAACGCCACCACGACGAGAGCCGCGACGCCGCCGGCCAGCGCCCATTGCGGCGCCCAGAAGAACGTGCGCCATCCGCCTTCGCGCGTCGCGCTTCCACCTTCGCGCACAGCGCTTCGGCGGACAAGCCGGCGGACAAGGCCCTCGTCGAGCTGCGGCTCGAGCCGCGCCCACACGTCGCGCTCGAAACCGGGACGCGCGTCAACCGGCGGCGCGCTATCGACCAGCGTGAGCACGCGATGCAAACGGGTGTTGGCCGCCTCGCATTCACCACACGACGCGAGGTGCTCGGCGAGGCGCGGCGCGGCGGCGCGAGGCGTCTCGCCGTAGTAGTGGAGGATGAGTTCTTCTTCCGACAGATGGTTCGTCATGTTTCTCACGGCACCCCTAAAGGGGTGCCCTACATTCGGCCTACGATTCAACGAACGGCTCCAGGGCCGTCCGCATCTTGCGCACCGCGCGAAAGATGCTGTGCTTGGTGGCGCTCGTTTTCATGCCGAGCTGCTCGCCCACCTCTTCGATCGACATCCCTTCGACATGGCGAAGGGTGAAGGCCGCGCGCTCGAGCGCGGTCAAGAGCCCCAGCGCCTGCTGCACGCGATCCGAAATCTGCACGCTGGCCGCAACACGCTCGGGCGTCGGCTGCGTGTCGGCGCCGCGCTCGCTGAGCGGGCCCTGTTCGAGGTCCGCCGGATCGTGCGCGTCTTCGCGGTGCCGCCGCGAGCGAATCAGGTCGATGGAACAGTTCACGGTGATCCTGTGCAGCCATGTTCGAAAATCGGCCCTGGCCTCGAACCGCGCCAGCTGCTTGTGCGCCTTGAGCCAGGCTTCCTGCACGACGTCCTCGGCATCTTGCGCGTTGCCGGTCATGCGATGCGCCAGCGAATAGATGTAGCGGCTATGGAGATCGACCAGCGCTCGAAACGCGTCGCGGTCGCCGTCGCGGGCCCGGGCGACAACCGACGGGTCGCGCTCCTCCATTCCTGCTACTTTGACGGACTCAAGGGGAATCGGTTGGTTTCCGCTTCGCGGGTTCAGAGGTTCAGGGGTTCAGAGAGACTTACCCTTTAGAATCAATATCTTACGCGTATGATTAGCGGCATGGACCCACGCTATCCCACCGGCAAACTCGTCATCGATCCTCACATTACCCCCGAGAAACGGCGCCAGATGGTTGCCGCCATCGGCAGCTTCCCGGCTGAGCTCGCGGTGGTGATGCCAACGGCACAGCTCGATCGGCCCTACCGCGAAGGCGGCTGGACCGCCCGGCAGGTCGTGCATCACGTCGCCGACAGCCACATGAACGCGTTCATCCGCTTCCGGCTGACGCTGACCGAGGACTCGCCGACGCTCAAGCCGTACAACGAGTCGGAGTGGTCGAAGCTGGTCGACGCGAAGGAAGACCCATCGGTCTCGATCAAGATTCTCGAGGGCCTGCATCACCGATGGCATCGCATGCTGGAGGCGATGAGCGACGCCGACTTCGCGCGCCCGGCGATCCATCCCGACCATGGCCCGGTCAGCAACGATTGGCTACTGCAGGTATATGCTTGGCACGGGCGCCATCACATCGGCCATATCAAACTGACGGCGAGGACTTGAGGCCTTGAGGGCTCGAGGACTTGGCCAAGCCCACAAGCCCGTAAGCCCTCAAGCCCGCGAGTACTTATGTCCATGATCAGCGAGTTCAAGGAATTCATCGCCAAGGGCAACGTGATGGATCTCGCCGTCGGCGTGATCATCGGCGCGGGGTTCCAGCGGATCGTCGATTCAGCGGTCAACGACCTGATCATGCCGTTCGTCGGCTTGGCCTTGGGCGGCCGCGACTTCACCAGCATGTTCGTGGTGCTCGAGGAAGGCGCCAAGGTGCCCGGGCCGTATGCGTCGCTGGTCGAAGCGCGAGCTGCGGGCGCGGCGGTGTTCGCCTACGGCGCGTTCCTGACGCAGCTGTTCATGTTCCTGATCCTCGCGTGGATCGTCTTCATGATGGTGAAGGCCGTGAACCGCATGCGGCGCACCACTCCTGTAATTCCTTAGTTCGGTTTTTTCAGCAGCGCCGGCCAGTTGACGATCACCTCGATCGGCGCGTGGTCGCTGTCGCCGACGGACCGTTGACAAGTCTTTGACGACGATGGCATCGTCGTCGTCGACGCTACCCGGCGTCGGAATGAAGGCGTGTATGGCTGAGATCACAATCAACGAAGGTCTGGCATGGCTCAAGACCCTCAAGAAGCGCCACGAGGAGCTCCTGGCACTTCGCAACGACAACGCTCACCGTGAACGGCGGTTCTACGGAGCGTCCGCCGACAAGGAAATTGTCAAGGAGCCCGTCTACGACGTAAAGGTGCTCGACCGTATTGTGACGCGAGTGGCTCGTGAGATTCGGCTGCTCGAGCAGGCCCTCAAAGCCACCAATGCGAGAACGCCGATCGACGCGTACCAGCAAGACGACGCGGTGCTCGGAGAGTTGTCGTAGCGAGTTTGTGGGGAAGGCAGGAGGGGCGCGCGGTCTAGTGGGTCTGTCAGCCCACGAAAAGCCCAATAGACGATTGGTCCCTTCAAAGGATCCGTAGTTGATGGTCAGTCGTTGCTCGTAGGTGGTGCGGAGGTGCGCAAGTGCCGCTGCAATATCGTCGTTGCGTTGGTGGTTTCACCTGACCGCGGACTTCCCGGCCTTCCCCTCCAAACGCTTTGACTTGGTCCGGGTAAGACGATATCTTACATCTATGAAGACCACGGTATCCTCGAAGGGCAAATCGTTCTGCCGGCCGAGATCAGGCAACTCGACCGCGTCGAGCCGGGCCAGGAGTTCGACGTCGAGCGCCTCGATGGTGGCGACTATCGCCTCGTCCGGCGCGCCGCTCGAGCCAATGATGGCGCCGTCGACTGGCTGCTGGCCTGCCCACAACCAGGGTTCTTCGTCGCCATCGACTCGGAGTCGACGGCCGACCTGTGAAGTACCTGGTCGACGCCAACGTGCTGAGCGAGCCTACCAAGGCAGAGCCCGATCAGCGTGTGATTGAGTGGCTGCGGCTGCACGAGCAGGACATCGCCGTGGACCCGATTATCCTGGGTGAAATGCGGTTTGGCATTCTGCTGTTGCCCAAGGGAAAGAAACGGACGGCTCTCGAACGGTGGTTCGATGGCGGCGTCCAGCGCCTCCATTGTCTGGCATGGGATGCGGAGACCGGCCTGAGGTGGGCTGAACTGCTGGCGCCTTCGCATCGCCGGAAAGGCAATGCCGATCAAAGACAGCCTGATCGCGGCGACCGCACTCGCCAATGACCTGGTCGTCGTGACGCGAAACCGTTCTGATTTCGCGAAGACCGGGGTACGGATCGTCGATCGATTCGCCACCTAGAATCTGCGGCCCGTCAGTTTTTCTTCAGCAACGCCGGCCAGTTGGTCACGAGCGTGAGCGGCGTCGCCGTCGCCTGGTCGACTGGCACAACGTGCAGGAAGCGCTGGCCATCGGGCGAGACATCGTTAGAAGCTACGCCCAGTGCCGCCCGGCTGCCGCATCTCGAACAGCGGCTGGACCGCCTCGACACTCATGCGCCCAGCCTCGCTGCGAACGGTGGCCGCCATCAGCCGACCGTCTGACCAGTAGAACAGCTCCTTCCCGTCAGCCCGCCACCGCGGGAAGCCGCCGCCGGCGTCGGAGATCTGCCACTTCGCGCCCGGTTTCGGAAAGGAAGCCGGACGCCACATCCCCCGGCACTTCTTCGAGCCCGTAGATGCCGGCGATGTTGGGGTGATTGAGCGATGCCAGCACCTGCGCTTCACGACTGAAGCGCGCCAGGCGATCCGGATCGTTGGCGACGGCGGGCAGCGCACCTTGATCGCGACATCGCGATTTAGCTTGGTATCGCGCGCACGATACACCTCACCCATCCCGCCCACGCCGAGGGCGGAGACGACTTCGTAGGGGCCGAGGCGCGCGCCGGGATGAAGAGCCATGGTCAGCGGAAGAGCAGGTCGAGCAGCGCTTCGCGGTCGAGACGATGATGCGACTCGAGTTCTGTCAGCACTGCTGCCAGCGTCCCGATTCGGAGCGCCGCGTGCCGCGGAATCGTAATGTGATGCTGACCGTTTCGATCGGTCGTCAGCCGGAGGTGGCTGCCGGATTGACGCGTCGTCTGATATCCGAGCCGCGCCAAGTGCCGAGCCAGGTCGTCGCCCGACACATCTCGCGGCAGTCTCACGGTGTGATTAGTTCTTCACGAACGACGTGCAACCGCAATATGCGCGGTTCATCTCCAACCTCGAAGTGACAGCGGACGGCATCCCGAATCGCCGCTCGCAGAGCGTCGAGGGTGTCGGCCTCGGTGAACACCGGAACGCCCAGAGCGCGGGCGGTGAATCCACCCTCGGGGGCCTCTTCAACCAGAAACACCAGCTCGTTCACGGCGTGATTATAGCGCGTCGACCTTTCGCCAGGATCAGTCTGCCGCCGGCCGGCCCCGTCAGTTCTTCTTCAGCAACGCCGGCCAGTTGGTGACGAGCGTGATCGGGGTGGCGGCCGCTTGCTCTGCCGCGACGCTGTGCAGGAAGCGCTGCCCGTCGCGCGAGGCATCGTAGAAGCTGCGCACACCGCCGCCTGGCGATCGCATCTCGAACAGCGGGCGCACCGCCTCGACATCCAGCCGGGCGGCATCACTCCGGATGGCAGCTGCCATCAACTGACCGTCGAGATTCCAGTAGATCAGTTCCTTCCCGTCACGCCGCCACCGGGGATAGTTACCCGCGGCGTCGGACACCTGCCGCTTCGCGCCCGGGCCTGGAAAGGGCACAACGTAGGCTTCCGTGCTCCGGAGAGCGGAAGCACCCAGACATCGTTTCCGGTTTGGGCGCCGGTGGCGTGATAGAGAATGAACTGCCGATCCGGGGACCAGTTGGTGGGCGTCTTGTCAAATTGATCGGCGAGCAGGACGTCTTCCCCGCCAGAACCACTGGCCGAATTGCGATACAGATCGAGACGGCCCTTACGCCGGGAGTTGAACACGATGTCGACGCCGTCCGGGGACCAGACGCCGGAATACTCGTCGGCGGGATCGAAGGTGAACCGCGTCCGCAGCCCGCGAATAACGTCCACGATCCAGATGTCGCTGTGCCCGCTGCTCTTGTCGTCGAACAGGCTGACCGACGCCTGCGTGCCGTCAGGAGACAACCACAGATCGCGGTAGGGTGCGCTGTCGTTGAGCGCCGCCGTTTGCTTGCCCGTCCGATCCGACCACATCAGTCGCGAAGCGCCGCCACCGCTGATGCCCGGCTGGTAGATTAGAGCGCCGGATGCCGACACCGAGAAGGCGTGGGCGCGCAGAACAGTGGTGTTCATCTGGACCTGTTCGCCGATCGGCGCCGCTTCACCAGTGAACGCGAGGGTCGTCGCATCGAACCCGCGCGGTCGCCGCATCCGGGTCCATCGCCTTCGCCAAACCAAAATCGAGCACCTTGACCGTGCTATCGGGACGGACCTTGATGTTGGCGGGCTTCAGATCGCGATGGATGATCCCCTTGCAATGTGGCGTCCGGCTTCAGCCGGACCCTCCTCGATCCCGTAGACGTGCGCAATGTTCGAATGATTCAGCGACGCGAGTAGCTGCGCTTCACGGCGAAATCGAGCGAGGCGATCGGGATCGTTGGCGACGGCTGGCAGCAGCACCTTGATCGCAACGTCGCGATTCAGCTTGGTATCGCGCGCGCGATAGACCTCGCCCATGCCGCCCGCACCCAGCAACGCAAACACTTCGTAGGTGCCAATCCGTGTGCCAGGGGACAAAGCCAATGGGTGCCGCGAGTACACAAGGGGTGAGGCTACGGCTGCGGGATCCCGAGGCGCGCCGCCGGGGATCAGGCTGGCAGGGAGCATGGAGGGGTTGGCCGAGTCTACCGTGACCAACGCGGAACGAGCACCGCGGTGCGATTCAGATCAGCCCAGGCGTCAGAGGCCTGGCTCGTGGAGGCGTTTCTGGATGTCTTGCAGTTGCGCGATGTCCAGCAGATCCTGCGGTCTCCCCGCCTTCCGTTTCATGGCGATGAGGTCGTTGATCGACGCCACAAAGAACGTTCGCTGATCGATCACGACCTTGACCGCGCGCTCGCGCAGGGCGGTGAACTGCTCGCTTTCGCTCACCAGCAGGTCCACCTCCGTGCTGCCATCCGGCGTGCGGAAGTTCAGCGCCAACATGCCCTTGTCGCGCTGCCAGCGCCGGACCTGCTCGACATCGCGAATGCGATCCAACGATTCCGGAATGCGCGGTTGAGCGCCGAGGGACCACAACAGATCGACCGCTGCCTGCCAGGACGCCTCAGCGAGGCTGGGCACCAGATCAAGGTCGAAGGTGACGCGGGACCCGCCATGGAGCGCCGCCGCCACGCCGCCGACGATCACGAAGTCAACGTGACGGTCGTGAAGTTGGCTCAGGATTGCTTGGAAGTTGCTGGCCATCAGGCGACTGGTCGTGGAAGGCCTGGCGCAGGCGTGTCAAGCTCTCGGCCCGTTCGGCTAGCAGGCGCAACCTCGTGGAAAACGTCTCGGCATCCAGCGGGCGAATCGGCGACCGGTCAGGCTGCACGCCGGTCCAGTCGATCGTCTCTGCCATGGCCTGATGATATCAGGGCTTCCTTAGCAACGCCGGCCAGTTGGTGACGAGCGTGCGTCGACCTTCTTGAGCTTGCCGCCGGCATTGAATCCGACCAGGCGGCTGTCGGGCGCCAGCACCTGCGCTTCACGGCTGAAGCGGGCGAGCCGATCGGGTCGTAGGCGACCGCGGGCAACAGCACCTTGATCGCGACGTCGCGACTCAGCTTGGTATCGCGAGCGCGATATACCTCTCCCATTCCGCCGACCCCGAGAGCGGAGAGGATTTCGTAGGCGCCAAGTCGAGAGCCGATGATCACCGCCACAGACTGCTCATTTCCGAATCTCCGCCGCCCAATTCAGCACGACAGTCGCGGGCGGGAAGCTCGTTTCGCCGACACTGGTGGGAACCGGGATCAGAAAACGCTGGCCGCCGGCCGTTGGAGCGTACTGCTGCTGACTGCCCCATCCCGTGACCCCGAGCGTGGCGCGCGGCAGGTCGAAAAGCGACTGAGGTGCGCCGGCCTCGAACCTCGTACCAAGGTTGACCACGTTCACCGGAACGGCGGTGAGCTTGCGATTGGCCGCCAGGTAGAAAAGCTCCTTACCATCGCGGCGCCATTCGGGCGCGTCGCCGCCGCCCGTCGAAATAGACCATTTGCCACGCGCGCTCGGAAAAGCCGTCACGTACACTTCCGCTGTGCCCGACTCATCGGAAACATACGCCATCCAGCGGCCGTCGGGCGAGATCCGCCCGCCGGTTTCGGCGGACCGCGTGCGAAGCAACGGTGTGGGCGCCCGCGCGCCGGCGGTTGGCAGCAGCCACAAGTCCCAGTTCGTCACAGCGTCAATCGATTGATAGATGAGCGTCTTGCCGTCCGCAGACCAGTCATTTGGCATGCTGGCTGCCAGTGCCTTGAACAGCAGCTCATCCTGTCCGGCGTTGTCGGCCGACTTCTGAAAGAGGCTCGGCGGCCCTTCTCGCGGTGACGAGAACGCGATGTGTGCTCCGTCTGGCGACCACGTCGGACTGTGTGAGCCGGTGCCGAATGTGAACTTCGTCGAGGTACTTCGCTCAACATCGACGAGCCAAACGGCGACCAACTGGACTTTCTCATTGGGTTCGAACCGATTGACGGCGACGGTCCGCTCGTCGCGAGACAGCGACAGCCCGAAGTAGGCGCCCGCCGGGCCCACCGTTCCAGCGGCTGTGCCGTCGCGTTTGATCCACGTCAGCCGGGTTTCGGGTGGCAGCACCCCGCCCCAAAACACCAACACGCCGTTGGTGGAAACCGAGAAGGATGAGGACCCTGGCCCCTCTTTCAAAACGCCGTCGGCTACCTGGACGATGTCTCCCTCGAGCGCGAGCCGCTTCGCGTTGAACGGTTGCGCCAATAACGCGCGATCACGGACGAACAGGAGGTACCCGGGTGCGGCGTACTCGACCTTGCTATATTCCTGACCCAGACGCTCGACGTCGAGAAGCAGTGTTCTGTCCTTCGAATCCATCGAGCCGACATACAGCCCCGAGTTGTCCCGGCCTCCGACGACGTACAAATAGTGGCGGCCGTCCGGCAGGAACTGCGGCCAGAGATGATTGGTTTCGCCGTGCGCGGGGTCGAGCGTCGTCACGGGTACCGGCGTGCCGCCGCCACCCGCCACGCGCACCAGGCCACCCTCACCGGCCGGTGCCGGCGAAAACACGATCACATCGTCGCGGTTCCAGGTTCCCCCTCCGCCAGCGGCCGAGTCGCACAGAATTTGCGGTTCTCCCCCACCGATTGAAATCCGTTTCAGCTTCGCGTTCGCGAAGAAGGCGATCCATCGGCTATCCGGCGACCAGAACGGACTACTCGCTCCTTCCGTTCCCACCAGCAGTTGCGGCGACGTCGCATCGAGCGGCCGGATCCACAAGCGTGGCGTGCCGTCGGAGCCAATGACGACGAGGACGATGCGCCGCCCGTCGGGTGAGACGACCACGGCTGATCCACCGCCAGCCCCATTCGACAGCAACGCCGACCCATCAGGGGGGCCGACCGAGAAGCGCGTGACAGTCTCAATTTGCGGTGGCGAGAGTTGTGGAATCGCCAACGTCAGCGCCACAAGGGCAAGGATCGCCGCCAGGCCCCAGGCGGCTTGTTCGCGTCGCGCGGATCGTTGCGCGGGAATAGCGGCGGCCGTCGACACGTCAGCTGGTCCGGTCAGCGAGTCGTCTATCTCCAGCCGCGCGATCGCGGCGTCCGGCAGCCGCCGTTTGCGATCCTTCTCCAGGCAGCGGCGCAGTAATCGGCGGATCGATGCGGGCGTCTCGACCGGCAGCGTCGTCCAGTCCGGTTCGTCTTTCAACACGGCGGCGAGCACGTGGGATATCGACTCGCCCGCGAACGCCTGACGCCCCGTTAGCATCTCCAGCAGCACGACGCCAAACGCCCACAGGTCGCTGCGCTTGTCGACGGCCTTGCCGGCCGCCTGTTCGGGGCTCATATAGGCGGCGGTGCCGAGAATCAGCCCGGCCTCAGTGGCGTGGATGGAGAGGGTTGGGGAATTCGCTGCACCCGCCGATCCCTGATCCCTGATCCCCGATCCCTGGTCCACCGCCTTCGCCAAACCGAAATCGAGCACCTTGACCGTGCCGTCCGGTCGGACCTTGATATTGGCGGGCTTCAGATCGCGATGGATGATGCCGTGATCGTGCGCAGCTTCGAGGGCTTCGGCGATCTGTCGCGCGATCGGCAGCGCCTCGTCGAGCGGAATCGGCCCGCGCGCGATCCGCTGCGACAGATCTTCACCCTCGACCAGCTCCATGACGAGCGCACGTACCCCATCGGCCTCTTCGAGGCCATGGATGTGCGCGATGTTGGGATGGTTGAGCGCCGCCAGCACCTGCGCTTCGCGACTGAAGCGCGCAAGGCGATCGGGATCGTTGGCGACCGCCGGCAGCAACACTTTGATCGCAACGTCGCGATTCAGCTTGGGGTCGCGCGCGCGATAGACCTCGCCCATACCACCGGCCCCAAGGGCAGAGAGAATTTCGTAGGGGCCGAGGCGGGCGCCGGGTGTGAATGGGATGCCGGGAGTATAGCCGCCCCGGAGAGGAGATCAGCAGTCAGGAGAAAGAATTTCTCCTGATCTCCTGGCCTCCTGTTTCGTTGTCCTGGTCTCCTGTTCAGTTAGGTCCAGGCCCTGAACGTGCCGTGACGGGCGTCGAGAATTTCGCCGATCGTGATCGCGGCGTGAATCAACCCGACGTGCGTATAGGCCTGCGGAAAATTGCCGAGCAGCACGCCGGTCGTGGGCTCGACGTCCTCCGAGAACAATCCGAGCGGGTTGGCGAAGGTCGCCAGGTGATTGAAGAGCGCGACGGCTTCGTCCACCTCGCCCATCATCGCGAGCGCCTCGACCCACCAGAACGAGCAAATCGAAAACGCGCTCGTTGTCTCGCCGAAGTCGTCGGGATGCTTGTAGCGGAGCATCAACCCGTTGTCGACCAGCCGCGTTTCGTAGGCGCGCACCGTCGAGCGGAAGCGCGGATCGGTAGGATCGATTAAGCCGATTTGCGGCAGCAGTAAATTGGACGCGTCCGGATAATGGCCGTCGAGCGCCTGCGTGAAGAAGCCGAGCTCTTCGTTGTAGGCGTGCTTGAGGATGCGCTCTCGTTCGACCACTTCCCACGCCCGCCACTCGCGCGCGCGGTCGGGCAGGCCGAGGAAGTCCGCCAGCTTGGCGCCGCGATGCGCCGCCACCCAGCACATCGCCTTGGAGAACGTGTAGTGGCGGGGTTGCGTCCGGTATTCCCAGAGACCGGTATCTTCCGTCGGCGCCGACGCGATCGCCTCCTCGACCAGCCGCTCGAGCAAAGGCGCGAGCGACGGATCTTCCCACACCACGCGCGGGTCGGTGAGGATCGTCTCGAGGCACAGCACCATCTCACCGTAAACATCGTACTGCCGGTGGTAGTAGGCGGCATTGCCGATGCGAACCGGGCCGATGCCGTCGTAGCCGCGCAGGCTCGGCAGGATCTCTTCGTCGAGGTTGCGCTTGCCGGTGATGCCGTAGATCGGCTGCAGCGGGCCGCTGTCGGCCATCTCGCGCAGGAAGCGCACGAACGCCTCGCCTTCCGCCAGATGGCTCAGGCGCCGCAGCGCTTCGACGACGAACGCGGCGTCGCGCAGCCAGCAGTAGCGATAGTCCCAGGTGCGCTCGGAGCCGAGCGCTTCAGGAATGCTGGTGGTCGCGGCCGCGATGATCGCGCCGGTGTCGTTGAACGCGTGCAGCTTGAGGCAGAGCGCCGATCGCAGCACGGCCTCAGGTGCAAACGACGGCAGGTTGGTGGTCTTCGCCCACACCCGCCAGCCGCGGATGGTCTGATCGAGCGAAGCTTCGGCGGCGGTGCTCGAATCGACGGACGGCGGCTTGCCCGCGCTCAGCGACAAGAACACCGGCCGGTCGATCCGCACGAGCGAGCCGTCCTGGATGTGCGAGGCCGACAGGTTGGAAGACAGATACAGGCGGTTTGGGCCACCCACCACTTCGAGGCCTTGTCCCGATGCGACGATTTCGATCTTCGCGCGCGCGTAGTCAGGTTTCGGATCGAAACGGACGCGCAGGCGCGGCGTCCCTTCCAGCGGCCTGATCAAGCGGGTGATCTCGACCGGCGCGTCGATCTTCATGCCTTGCATGATCCGCGGTGCGAAATCGAGGACCTCGAAACGCCCTTCAGCGCTCGTGATCTCCGTCCGCAACACGTTGGTATTGCGGATGTACGTCGAGGCGGATCGCCACGGGCCGTCGCCCTCGAAGGCCCAGGACCCGCCGCGCTCCTGGTCGAGCAGCCGCGCAAACACCGACGGGCTGTCGAACCGCGGCAGGCACAACCAATCGATGCTGGTATCGGGCCCCACCAGCCCCAGCACGCGGCCATTGCCAATGGCCCCGTGGTGGAGCGGCAGCGGTGTCACCGCATGACCTCCATCCGGCCCGCCGCCTGCAGCAGCGCGCCGGCCCAGTCGAACACGGTGTGGGACCCGACCCGCTCGCGCATCGATCGCATCCGCCGCCGTTGCTCGTCGGCCGGCATGACGAGCGCGCCGTGCAGAGATTCGGCGAACGCGTCGACTGCGTAGGGATTGACCTGGACCGCGGCCTCGAGCTCGCGCGCGGCCCCGGTGAATTCCGAGAGCACCAGCACGCCGCGCTCGTCGCCGCGCGCGGCGATGAATTCCTTGGCGACCAGGTTCATGCCGTCATGCAGCGACGACACCACGCACACGTCGGCGGCCCGGTAGACGCGCGCGATCTGCTCGGGACTGTGATGCTCGGGCTTGTAGATCACCGGCTGCCAGGTATCCGTGCCGTGCTTCGAGTTCACCGCCTCGACGCAGGATTCGACTTCGGCCTTGAGCTGCTGGTAGCGCGCCAGGTGATCGCGGCTGGGCGCGCCGATCTGCAGCATCACCACGCGGCCGCTCCATTCCGCATGGGTGTCGAGCATGCGCCCGAAGGCCTTGAGGCGATCGGGAATGCCCTTGGTGTAGTCCAGGCGATCGACGCCGCAGATGAGCTTCTCATCCGACAGGCCCAGCGACTGGCGCACAGCCTTGGTCTCGGCGGCCAGATCCGCCGTCTTGGCCGGCGCTTTCCACAACGACGGATCGATGCTGATCGGAAACGGCTTGATGTAGGTGGGCCGCCCACCGCGCCACACCGCGAAGTGCTCGTAGTCGACCCGCGCCTCGAGCCCCCGATCCACCGTCGACATGAAATTGTTGCAGTGGTACTGCACGTGAAAGCCGAGCAGGTCGTTGCCGAGCAGGCCGTGCAGGATCTGCTCCCCCCACGGGCACACCCGGAAGGCCTCGCGGTTGGGCCACGGGATGTGCCAGAACTGGCAGACGGTCACGTCGGGGCGCGCTTCCTTCACAAACCGCGGCAGCAACGCGAAGTGATAGTCCTGCACGAACACGATCGCCGGCGTGTCTTTCACCTCTTCGATCACCGCATCGGCAAACCGGCGGTTGACGCGCACGTACTGCTGCCAGTCGGACTCGGCAAACTCGGGACGCGCGTAGGCGATGTGACAGAGCGGCCACAGCGCGTTGTTGGCCAGGCCGTAGTAGTAGCCCTGCTCTTCTTCGGGCGACAGCCAGATGCGGCGCAGCGTATAGGAGGGCTTGTCGGGCGGCACTTTCACGCGGCCGCGGGCATCGGCCGTCTCGCGATCGGCGTTGCCGCTGCCATGCGCGATCCACGTGCCGCCGCAGGCGCGCATCACCGGGTCGAGCGCCGTCACCAGGCCGCTCGCGGGCCGCAGGCATTCCACGCCTATGGTTTCCTTGCGCCCGCGCAACCAGTTGATGACGCCCTTGGCCGGGCGCGTCTTGCGGACGTGGATGTACGGCTCGCGATTCGCCACGACGATCAGGCGCGAATCACGGAGCGAGCCGACCGCCGATTCCAGCTGGGCCGCATTCATCCTGCTTCTGAACTTACCCTTTGGCTGCCAGCCACCTCAAGAAAAGATCCACTTCAGCGATACCGTTGAGCTTGTGCGTGGCCGCGGTGGGTCGAAGGCCGACGAGGACGCCGATGCCCGATGTGATCGCGCGGAACGCGTCTTCGTCGGTGATGTCGTCGCCGATGTAGGCGACCCACGCCGGCTGCTGCGCCCGGCGCTCGAAGTCTTCGGTGATCCACCGCGTCGCCTCGCCCTTATGCCCGCTGATGTTGGGCAGGTACTCGACCACCGCATCGCCTTCGAGGCGGCGAACACGGCCCTCGGCAATCCAAGGCGCAGCCAGGCTGTCGGCCAGGGCCAGCACCACTTCGCGGCGATTGGGAGGCAGCCTTCGCACATGCACCGCCACGCTCGCGCTTTTGTCTTCGATGAACGCGTCGGGATGTTCGCGCACGATGCGCGACAGGCATTCGGCCAGCCCCTGCACGCGCTCCTCGGCGCTGTGCAGATCAGAGTGCTCGGTCCTGTTACCCTCGATTTCGATTTCAAGGCCGTGCAGCCCGGCGTGATAAATGCGATCGGGCAGGCGGGTGCGGCGGCGCAGGTCGTCGAGGCGGCGGCCGCTGACGATGCCCACGGCGGTGCCGCGCTGCACACTGATGCGATCGATCAGATCCCAGCGTTGGTTGGTCAGGCGCGGCGCGCTTGGATCGGTATTGAACTCGGCGAGGGTGCCGTCGAAATCAAGCAGGAGCAGGAGGGCGGAGGCGGGCCGGTTCACCACCTCGGCCTGCACTTGATCTAGCACCCTGTCATTGTGCCGGGAAAATGACTCCGGGTGCGAGCAGCCCATCCGGATCAAGGCTGAGCTTGATGGCGCGCATCGCCTCGACGCCGTCGGCGCCGTACAACTGTCTCAACAGTTGCTGCTTGATCGCACTGCGGCCGACGCCATGCTCGGCCAGCGGGCACCCGCCCATCCGGATCACCTCATCGCCCAGCGCCAGTATCGCCTCCTGCCCCTGCCTCACCTCGTCTGCGCTCCTGGGAATGACGTTGGGATGGACGTTGCCGTCGGAAATGTGTCCCCACACCGCAAGATCCAGGCCGCGCTCGGCGAACAGGCGCCGGCAGGTTCGCATCATCTCGCCAAAGCGGTCGAACGGCACGATCATGTCGGCGGCGGTCTTCGAAATCTGCGGATCGATCTGCTGCTGCGCGAGAGCGACGCGGCGATTGACGCCGGCAGGCACGGCTTCGCGCAGTTCCGCAAAGGCGCGCGCCCGCGCTTCGTCTGACGGCATCGCGATCTCGGTGGTGTCGAGGGCTTCCCATTCATCGAGCAGCTGGCACAGACGGCGCACCGGCGTATCGGGGGCGTCATCGTTCAATGCGTCCTGGAACTCTGGCCACAAGTCGCGTCCGCGATCGGCCTGGCGCAGCTCGATCTCGACGAGCAGCATCACCGCGGTATCAGGACGGATCGCGATGTTGAGTTTGCGGTCGACGCCGTCTTCCCTCACCACGGCCAGCGATCGCGCGTCCATGTGCTCGATCGCGGCCACGTCGAGCCCGAACGGGTTGTCCGACTGGTAGTCTCCGTCGGCATTGTTACGAAGATGATCGACCAGGGCCATCGCCTCAGACTCACTCGACAGCTGAACGAGCGCGCGCACCACCGGCCCGCGCTCAGGAGCTGTGCGCAACACCGCTTCCGCGATCACGCCGAGCGTGCCTTCGGAGCCGATGAACAGATCGATCAGGTCCATTCCCGGCGCGCAGTAGTAACCGGCCGAATGCTTTTCGACGGCCGGCATCTTGATCGGCGGGATGCGAACGGTCCTGATTCCGGAAGCGGTTGTGATTTCGAAGGTCGCGTCGGGTGACGCGAACACCTCCTCACGCGTGATCTGAAGCACATCGCCGCCCGCCAGAACCACGGTGATGCCGTCGACCCACGGCCGCACGCTGCCGTACTTGAACGTTGCGGCGCCGGCCGCGCAGGTCGCAATCGCACCGCCGACCGTGGCGCCGAGATACGTCGGCACCGGTGGAAACCATCGACCGGCGGCCGCGAGTGCGCGCTGAACGGCCTCGAGCGTGACGCCTGCGCCGACTCGAATGTGCGCCGGCTCGATCGTGAGCGTCGTCAGCCTTTCCGTGCTCAGCACGACTTCGCCCAGCGGCGTCGCGCCTCCGGTGAGCGACGACTGCGCACCGATCGGCAGTATGCGCTCGTAGGGCGCCCCTTTATGGGGCGCCTTCGCCAAACACGCTGACAACTCCGCGACATTGCGCGGACGCAGCACGCCCGCCGCGCGCCCGCCGGGGTAGTGTGCCGCGTCTTCCAGAAACCTGGAGACGAGATCCGGATCGGTCTCAAGGGGAATGGTCACGGTGCCTGGGTGCGTACGGTGCCTATGTGTGCCTAAGGGTTGGTGCCAGGGTGCCAGGGTGCTAAGGTGCTCATTATGTTCCGGCACGTTGCCCGCGTCGTGGTCGTCACGGTCGCGTTTGGGAGCATGGCGACCGCGCAGCGCCCGGCAACCAATTCGCCGGGAGAGCCCGTGCTGGTGCTGGCCGAGCTCTTCACCTCACAAGGCTGCTCGAGCTGTCCGCCGGCCGATCACGTGCTGGAAACTCTGCTCAAGGAACAATCCATCAGCGGCGTCCATGTCGTGGCGCTGAGCGAGCACGTGACTTACTGGGATCACCAGGGATGGAAGGACCCATTCGGGTCCGAGCAGTTCACGAACAGGCAGAAGGACTACGGATTCGGTTTCAATCTCGACAGCATTTACACGCCGCAGCTGGTGATCGACGGGGTGAGCGAAGCCGTCGGCAGCGACGAGCGCAACATCCGGGGGATGCTGGTGAATGCGGCGAAGGTGCCGAAACCGCGGTTAATCGTCGAGGCGTCGTTGAAACCCGATGGCACCCTCCATGCGTCAGTGTCTGGCGCCGGAATGGCGGGCATCTCTGCGAGCGATGCGGAGCTGTGGTGGGCGATCACGGAAGACAACCTCGTGGTCGATGTGAAGCGGGGCGAGAATGCGTCGCGCACGCTACGTCACTCCGGCGTTGTTCGGATGCTGTCGTCCGATAAAGTCTTCAAGCCCGGGTTGAGCGGCACCCTCACGATTCCCGGTTCATCGAACTGGAAGCGCGAGAACCTGCGCGTCGTGGCGTTCCTGCAATCAAAGGAGACACGACGCGTGCTCAGCGTCGGATTTGCGCCAGTTCTCTAATCGACAGCAACTACCAGGTGTTCAGATCCCGGATGGTGCCCGTGGCGACCAGGTAGATGTAGAGTGACGACGAGGATGAAGGTAAAAATTAAGTACGCAATCACTTCCTCAGGACGGCCGCGTTCGACGTCGCGGCCGCGTGATAGCGCTTCTCGCCCGCTTCAATGCGCACCGGCAGCTTGTTCGCCGACGGCGGCAGCGGGCAGGTCGTCCACGGGTTGTAGGCGCACGGCGGATTCTGGGCGCGATTGAAATCGAGCACCACTTTGCCGTCGGCGGTGGGCGCGTCTGTATAGAGGAATCGCGCCGATGGATAGGTCGAGTCCGCACTGGTCAGATCGCGGAAGACGAACCAGAGGCGCTCGCCCGACCGCCACGCTTCCATGTTGTGGGTCTTGCCGCCGATCGTGACCGCAACGTTGCCCGGCACGGTGAACGGCTCGAGGTCACCGAGAATCGTCGGCGCCATGATCTCTTTGGCCGTCGTCAACGGCGTGAAAGTTCCGACGACGCGCATGGCCGGGTTGACAGCGTACCACTTGAGGCCCGAGAAGCCGGTGCGAAGCGGCGCCTTCTGATCGCGCACGCGAATGGCGAGACGCGGGCCGCTGAAGTGGAGGAAGAACGACGTGCCGTTGTAGGTAATGAGGTCGGCGGGCCGGCCCTTGGCGCTGAGGCGCAGCTCGCCTTCCTTCACGGGCTTGCCGTTATAGGTGAGGGTCTGCCCTTCCGCCGCCTTGATGGTGACGGTCTTGCCATTCATGCCGATCACGCCGGCGTGCTTGGGCACGTCCGCGAACTCGAGCACGATGTCGTTGAGCGGATCGGACCCGAACGTGTTGTCGCCCGGATTCAGAAAATGGAGGCCGGCGACGGTAAACCAGCCGTTGTCGGCCAGCAGCACTTTCTCGCGCTCGGCGCGAAAGGCCTTGAGCGCGGCTTCGTCGTAGGTGCTCTGCGCCGCGGCTGCGGTGGCGATCAGGGTCAGGACAAGCAGGCTGATGCGTTTCATGATTCCCCTATTCTATTTCTTCGTGCTGTACAAATCGTCGCCGAGGGCGACGTCGGCGTCGGCCCAGGCCTTGTCGAACAACGCTTTAGTCGCCGCCGCGTCGGCCTTCTTTTGCGCCTGGAGGCTGCGCCACAAGCCAAACAGCGAGCGCGGGTTGCCGACGTTCTTTTTCAGGTCGGCGCGGAACACGCGCTCGGCTTCGGCGTGTTTGCCGGCCTTGATCAAGGTCGCGCCGAGCCGCTCGCGCTCCGGGATCAACCAGTCGGGCGGCTCGTTGTAGCCGAGTCGATCCTCGGCGGCCACGGCCTTCGTGAACCCCGCAATCGCGCCAGCCGTATCACCCTTCGCTTCCGCAATGCGCGCGGTGAGATCGGTGATGGCGACGGCGATCACGTCCGCGGCGGAATTGGCCGGCCCGAGCATCGCGTCGGCGGGAATCTTCGCAGCCGATTGCTTGAGCGCCGCGAGCTCGGCCTCCGCATCCGCCGTTTTGCCCATGCCAACCAGCGCCGCGCCCCGTGCGAAGTGATAGAGCGAGGTTTGCATCGCGCGCGTCGGCGCGGGCGCCTTCGAGCCGAGCACCAGACCCCACATGCCAAAGCGGGTCGCCACCGCGAGCTCCATCGCCGCAAACGGCTCGATCATCACCATCTGATCGGCGATCGGATCCGCGAACTGGACCGTGCGTTGCGCCGCAGCCTGCGCCTGTGCGAGGTTGCCGGAAAACATCGCGGCGGCGGATTCGAACTGCAGGTTGTGGCCGTAGTACATCATCGGATATAAGCCGGTGGCGCCGGTAGCCTTGATGTACTTCTCATCGACCACCGCAGCGTCAGCATTGCTCTTGGCCGACTTTGCGTATTCTCCGGTGCGAATGTAGATGTGCGCCGGCATGTGGACCAGATGGCCCGCGCCGGGCACGAGCGTTTCGAGGCGCGCCGCCGCCGCAACGGCACGCTCTGGTGACTTCGATGCCTCGACGGCGTGAATGTAGTAGTGATTCGCCCCCGGATGTTGCGGGTTCGCCTTCATCACGCGCTCGAGCGTTCCGACGATGGTCGCGGTATCGGGCGCGGGCGTGCCATCTGACTTATAGAACTTCCACGGGCGAAGGTTCATCAGGCTTTCGGCGTAGAGCGTCGCCACATCAAGGTCGTCGGGGAAGCGCTTCGACAGCGCAGCCATCGCATTCGAGTACGCCTGCTCGCGAACGGCTTGAGCGGCGGCAAACACCTGTGGGGACAAACCTTCCGCCTTCGCGCCGGGCGCTACGGCGGACAAGTCAGGTTTGTCCACATAGCGCTTGCCAAGTGCGGCCACGAGACCCTGCTCGACTTCGCTGCCGGCCGCCTTGCGCTTCTCGGCTTCGGCAAGATGGCCATACCCCTGCTTCAAGCGTTCCGCCGGCGCGATGTCGTTGATGTTGGTGCCGAGCGCCAGCGACATGCCCCAATGCGGCATCGGCGCAGCGGGGTCGAGCGCCGCGGCGCGCTCGAACGACTTGAACGACTCGTCGTGGTTGAAGCCGTACAACAGCGTGAGCCCCTCGTCGAAAAACTTCTGGGCCTCGGCGTTCGAGGTCTTGATCGGGCGCTGATAGGTGCCGAGGTTTCCCAGCAGCGTTGTACGGGGCCCGGCCGCGGGCGCGGCAGGATGATCGCCGGCGTGCGCCGACTGGTTAGTCGGCGCCGGCAGTTCCGGCCTCTTGGCGCAAGCGACAACACCGCTCAAGGCAACGGCCGCGACGATGGCGAGGGCGCGCAGGCTCATGTCGTTTGTCTCCAGCTCAATAAGAACAACACCGTTTCCGCGCCCAGCAACAGGCTTGCGATAGTTAGATGCAGAACCTGGGCGGCCAGTAACAGGGAACCATACGCCATCACCACCCCGACTGCGACCTGAAGGGCCGCCAACGTAAGGACAGCGTACGACCAGCGGACGAGCGGTGAATGTCTCGATACCAGCCACGCCGTCAGCAAGACGGCGCCGAGGAGCACGGCCATCGCCGCGTCGCGATGGGCGTAGTCGAGCCAGCCGACCGTGGCGAGCGCATCGGCACGCGCGGTGCCGGCATCGAGCGCGGCATCAACGCCGCCCCGGACCTGCGTACCGAGCGCGATCTGGATCAACGTGATCACGATCAGCACGCTGATCGACAAACCTAAAGGTTTGTCGCCACGTAAAGGTTTGTCGCCACCTGAGGGCTGTGGGGACAAACCTTGCTGTGGGGACAAACCTTTAGGTTTGTCCTGGGCGACGACGGTGACATACAACAGCATCTGGACGATCACGAGCGCGACGATCATGTGGATCGTCACGATCCACGCGGCGAGCTCGTGCGCCACGACCCGGCCGCCCAACCATCCCTGAAATCCCGTCAAGAGCAGCGCCGCGATCGCCGTCCAGAGAATGCGCGGCTCGCGGCGATGGTGGCGCCAGGCCGAGACCACGGTCGCGAGAATCAGGAATCCCACTGCCATACCGAGCAGGCGATTCAGGTACTCGGTCCACATCAGCGTGGGGTTGAACTGCGACGCGTCGAACTGCGGCGGCAAGTCTGCCGCCGACAGCGGCGGAATCCAGCCGCCGAAGCAGCGCGGCCAGTCGGGGCAGCCCAGCCCCGCGCCGGAGGCGCGAACCAGGCCGCCCACCAGGATCAGGAAATAGGTGATCGCCGTCGTCCACAGGGCGAGGCGCTGGAAAGATGACAGCCGATGAAACATTCGGGACCGTTGATCAGTCTAGTGCCTGCATGGCCATCCTTACCGATCTCAGGCACGCCGTCCGCCTTCTGGGCCGCAGCCCGGTGTTCACGCTGACGTCAATCGCGTCGCTGGCGATCGGCATTGGCGCCGCGGCCACGATCTTCAGCCTGACCGACGCACTGCTCTTCAAGCCGAGCGCGGGCGTCCGCAACGCGTCCGAAGTGGTCGATATCGGACGATCCGACGAAGGTAGTGGCTTCGACAACATGTCGCACCCGCGGTTCAAGTACCTGCACGATCACACGCAGTCGCTGGTGTCGATGGCGGCGGTGGATTTCGGCGGCGGCCCGATGAGCCTCGGCGAGAACGGATCCAGCGAGCGCATCTTCGGCACGCTGGTCTCGGGCAATTACTTCGACGTGCTCGGCACGCGGCTGGCGCTCGGGCGATTCTTCCGGGCTGATGAAGACACCATCCCCGACGAGCGTCCAGTCGTGGTGTTGAGCCACGCCTTCTGGCAACGCCGCTTCCACGGCGACCCCGACATCCTGCACAAGCCGATGCGGCTGAACAACCGCGACTTCGCGGTGGTCGGCGTGGCCGAGCCCGGCTTTCTGGGTGCGTCGCTGGTCGGCACCGACGTGTGGGTGCCGATGGCTATGGTGGCGAACGTTCGCGGACTGCCCACCTCCGACATGCTGACCGAGCCGGGAGGCGTCTGGCACGTGGCGATCGGACGCTTGAAGCCCGGCGTCGCGAAGGCGCAGGCCCAGGCAGAGTTGAACACGCTGAATGCGGCGTTCAATCAGGCTGAGCCGCGCGCCAATCAACGCCACACGATCGCGGTGATCGGCACGAGCAAGGTCCCCGGGCCGGTGCGGCTGCCTTTCCTGGCGTTCATTGGTTTTCTGTTCGCACTCACGGGCGCGCTGGTCGCTATTGCCTGCAGCAACGTCGCCGGCATGCTGCTGGCGCGCGCGGCCACGCGGCGCCGCGAGATGGCGACGCGTCTCGCGGTGGGCGCCAGCCGCGGGCGGCTGATCGGGCAGCTGCTGACCGAGACGCTGGTGCTCTTTGCGGCGGCGGCGATCGCCGCCTTGCCCATCACGCTCTGGTTGATCGCCGGGCTCGAAGGCTTTCTGCCGGCGCTGCCCGTGATCATCGATCTCGACTTGAGTGTCAACTGGCGGGTCCTGACCTTCGTCGGCGGCCTCGCGCTCGTCACCGCGATCGTGTTTGGCCTGGCGCCGGCCCGTCATGCGCTCGGCGCCGACCTGGCGCCGATGCTGCACGGCGCGCACTCGACCGCCGATCGCCGGCGCTTCCGCCTGAGAAACTCGCTCGTGGTGGCGCAAGTCGCGCTCTCGTTGATGCTGGTCGTGATCGCGTTCCTGTTCGTGCGCACGCTGCAGGCGGCGACGACGATCGACCCGGGATTCGAAACGGCGAACATTCAAATCGCGTCGGTTGACGTCGCGCTCTCGGGTTACCGCGAGCAGGCGGCGGTCGCGCTCGCGGAACGATTCGAAGAGCGGTTGCGGACCATCAGCGGCGTGACCTCGGTCGCCACCGCGCGGATGATTCCCATGCAGGGTGGCGGACTGGGCCTGGGCCGCATCACGGTTCCCGGGGTGGCCGGGACCGAACAGAATGGCTCGTGGGACGCCGACTGGGACATCGTGTCGCCCGATTATTTCCGGACCATCGACATGGGTGTCGTCGAAGGGCGCGCGTTCACGGCCGCGGACCGCGAGGGTGCGCAGCAGGTCGCCATCATCAATGCCACGTTCGCGCGAAGGGCATTTCCTGGACAGACGGCGATCGGACGCCATCTGATGCACGAGGTCGGTGAAAACGAGATTCGTCGGCTCGAGATCGTCGGCGTGGCGCAGGATGCCAAGTACCGCTACATCAGCGAGACAGGCCGGAACTTCATCTACGTGCCGCTGCGACAGCACCCGAGCAGCCGCCTCGAATTCTTCGTCAAGCATGCGGCCGGCCGGCCGATGGCGCAGGACATCCGCTCGGCGTTTGCCCAGGTCGAATCAAACGTCCCGATCGTCATGCTGCAGTCGTTTGACGACGCGACGGCATTGGGGCTGTTGCCGCAGCGGCTCACCGCCTGGATTGCGGGCAGCGTAGGGACGATTGGCGTGTTCCTCGCCGCGCTGGGCCTTTATGGCCTGATGGCGTTCCTGGTGGCGCAGCGCACGCGCGAAATCGCGATCCGCATGGCGCTCGGCGCGTCAAACGGGAACATGCAGTCGATGGTCTTGAAGCAAGCCGCGCGGCTCGGTGTGATCGGGGGCATCGTCGGCTTGGTACTCGCCGGCGCGATTGGCATGCTGGCGCGAAGCCTGCTGGTGGGCGTGCCGCCGATCGATCCGGTGGCCTTCGGCGGTACGGCACTGCTGTTCGGCGCTGTGCTTACGCTCGCCGCATGGTCACCTGCGCGGCGAGCGGCCGCGACAGATCCAGCGACCGCTCTCAGGGCGGAATAGGAAGATCTATTGATCTCGTGAGCTGTTGAGCGGTTGATCTGTCTGTTGATCTGCTGACTGGTGATCGCTCGATCTCATCTCTCGATCTACGAGAGATCGGCAGATCGTTCGAGAGATCGCAAGCTCAACAGATCAACAGACCTATCAAGAGCTCACCACATCAAGAGATCGCCAGATGTGCCGTCTCATTTAACAACCTCGAAGATCCTGACCATCGGGGTTTCGTTGGGTTTCTGTCCAGACTCGCGAAACTCTTGCGCGATGCGGAGGCCGGTGATTGGCGGCACGGGGAAGGCCGGCTGCCAGGGCGAGAGACCGACCACGCGAGCCCCTGCCCCACTTTTTTCTGCCGCCGCCTTTGCGGCATCGGCGTTTGCAAAGACCTGGCGTCCGGCCACTTCGCAAAATTGTCGGCCGGTGCTGTCGGTGCGGTCCCTGACGGTAACGACGTAGGTGCTGTTCGCCGGCACCACCGGGCCGCCGCCCGCCACCATCAGCCGATACACCATCGACTGGTAGTACGGCTCGTGGAACAGCCAGATCGGCTGCCACGGATCGCCCTCGCTGGCCTGCGTGTAGCACAGCGAATAAAAACGCGACGTGGGAATACCCGCCCAGTCGGCGAGGTTCTGGAACCGGCCCCCGAGCGCGCCCGCGCCGGCTTGGCGAAACGGCAGCTCCCAGTCGACGAGCACGTAGCGCGCGCGCTCCGCCGACAACATCGCCAGCGCCGCGGCTTCATCAGTGGCGGTGTAGAACGCCGCCGCGTTCGGCGCCCTGACCTGCGTGGGGTTTGAAACGGGCACGCGGTGGCCGGCCTGCACGATCCAATAGCCCTGGTCCCACCAGTTCATCACGGTGTAACTCGCCGCCGGATTGGTGTCTCCGTAACGCGCGTTGTAGAGTGCGTCGGACCCGAACGGCGGCGGCGTCGACGCGCGCAGCCACTCCATGGCGTTTGCCCAGTAGTCGGCCATGCCGCCCGCGCGGGTGGTGGTCAGCGCCGCAGGCACGAGGTTGGGCGCGATGGCGAGCCCCGCCACCAGGATCACGGCCACTTCGCGCTGCAGCGGCATCACGACTCGAACGTTGGGCATTGGATTGCCGGCGTGCGGCACGCCACCCCAATCGAGCACGCGTACCGACAGCCAACCGATCACGACCGCGGTGGCCGGCACCAGGTAATAGCCGAACCGGTTCTGACCGATGGTTGCGATGAAGGCCGCGGCGGTGAATATCACGATCAATAAATGATCGAGACGGCGAGAGCGCCAGATAGTGAAGGCCAGGGCGATGAGCGCGAGGGCGCCGATGTAAAAGCCGCTGCGGAAGAACGTCCAGGGCTGAAGCCAGTCCCAGTTGCCGGTGTAGAGGAACAGCGGCCGCGCCTCGAGCACCGCCATGCGCGTGGGGTCGGGGCGAAAGCGGCTCAGATCGCTGGTGACCTGCCGCACGAGGTCCGGCGCCCACACGTACGCCGCCACCAACAGCGCCGCAGATGCCACGGATAAAGACAACAGGGCCGCAGATGACACAGATGACGCAGATCTAAATACTTTTCTCTCAGAGACCAACGCGACGATTGCCGATGCGCTCAAGAGGCCGACCAGCGACGCGATCTGCGTGTTGTAGCGAAACATCGCCGGGTTCTGCAGTAACAGGACGAGGGCAAGCGCGACGATTGCTGCGAGCGCCACGCCACGCGCAGTTGCGACGACGGTCTTTTGCTCGCCGACAAAGGCGCTGACGACGATCCATCCGGTCAGAATCGCAACGAGGAACGCGCCACTGCTCCACGCCAATAAGTACAGCCCTAAACACACGCCGGCGGCGGTGGGACTCCACGCTCCGGGACTTCGCACCAACCACGCCAGCGCTGCGAGCGTGGCGAAAGACAACAAGACTTCGAGCGCGTGGTGATCGACGAAACCGACCAGCGTGCGATCGAGAAAATGGCCGGGGAGCACGGCGGCGAGGAACGCCGCAATCAGGTTGGCGCGGCGATCGAACGCGATCGTGGCGAGGGCCCAGACCGCGGCGACGGCCAGCACGCCCATGATCGGCGGCGCCAGCGCGGCGACGCGCTCGATGTAGGCGGTCGGCGCGCTGGGCCCGCGCGTGACGAAGACCACGGTGGCGATGGCCGCATCGAACAGCGGGGCCACCGCGACGAACTGGCCGTCGGGCGCGGCGTAGGGATCGACCGTGATGTGGTGCGGAAAGTTACGGACCTGGTTTTCGACCAGCCGCACGTGGTACCAGGCGTCGGTCTCCAGGAAATTGATGCGGGTGGCGCCGCTTGCCCCGAGCGCAGTCGAGGGGAACACATCGCCCCACGGCGCCCACACACGCAACGCCGCAGAGATGAACAGAATTACTGCAAGGAAGAACAAGTCAGGCTTTCGCACGGATGCCGCAGATGATATTCAACCAGGGCCACAGATGACACAGATAACGCAGATCACTTTATGGGATAGCATCTGCGGCGGGGGACGTTATGTCGAAAAAAATCACGCGTCGTGAGTTCGTCCAAACGGGTACGGCTGTTGGTGTGGCGATCGGCGGCGCATCCGCCCCGGTATTCGGGAAGGCGCCGGCGCTGCAGACCAGCAGCGTGAAGCCGGTCGTCGTGGCCTCGAACAACGGCAACGTCTACAAGAACGGCGGCGCCCAAACCGGCGTGCAGAAGGCGTTCAACCTGATCACCAGGGGCACCGACGTGCTCGATGCGCTGATCGCCGGCGTCAACAACTGCGAGCTCGATCCGGCCGAGTCGGGCGTGGGCTATGGCGGCCTGCCCAATGCCGATGGCATCGTGCAGCTCGACTCGTGCTGCATGCACGGGCCGACGAAGCGCGCGGGTGGGGTCGCCGCCCTCGAAGGCGTCCGGACGCCGTCGCTCGTCGCCAAGGCAGTGCTCGATCACACCGACCACCACCTGCTCGTCGGCAAGGGGGCGCAGGACTTCGCCCGCAACATGGGCTTCAAGATCGAAGACGACCTCAATACCGAGAAGTCACGCGGGTTGTGGCTGGAGTGGAAGCGGCGAATCGATCCCGAGCACTATCTCGATCCAAAGAAACGGGGCCAGGCCAGTCACATGGCGGGGCTTAGCATGGTCAGGGACGGTCTCATCGATCCGATGAGCTACTACGGCACCATCAACTGCGACGGCGTCAACGCCAAAGGCGAGGTCTGCGGCGTCACCACGACCAGCGGGCTGGCGTGGAAGATCCCGGGGCGCGTCGGCGACTCGCCGATTCTCGGCGCCGGCCTCTACGTCGACGGCGACATCGGCGCCGCCGGCTCCACCGGCCGCGGCGAAGCCAACCTCTATAACCTGTGCTCATTCCTCATCGTCGAGCAGATGCGGATGGGCAAGTCGCCGAAGGATGCCGGCATGGAAGCGCTGCGGCGGATCCAGAAGAACACCGTCGAGAAGCGCCTGCTGAATGCGCGCGGGCTCCCCAGCTTCGGCATCAGCTTCTACATCGTCAACAAGAAGGGTGAGTACGCCGGCGTGTCGATGTACGGCGCGACGTATGCGGTGTGCACCGAGAACGGGCCGCAGACGCTGCAGTGCGAGCCGCTGCATCCCGGCCGCGCGACAGACTAGGGTCAATGCAACCACGAAGGTCACGAAGGGCATCTTCGTGGTTGCTTTAAGGCAGGCGCTCGGTGGCCAAGTTTTCACCGCGTATGAATCGCTCGCGATCGCTCAGTTGCCACGCGCTGGTGCGGTGCGTGGTCCCCGCCGTGACCGCAGGCGGCCAGTCGAGTGCCGCCTGCGGCACGCTCGCGAACTTCGCGCGGAAGGGTTCCAGTTCCCAGGCATCGAGCACGAACCACACGGGCCGCTTCGCCGTTTGGAGCGCCCCGAGCGCGCGCAGTAGATCCTCAGGTGATGCGGCATCCCATCGAACGATAGGACGGCTGGTGTAGTA
>JAUSDY010000011.1 GCA_030650395.1 Acidobacteriota bacterium
GGCACACGTTGGCGTTTCAGGTACACTGGGGCCAGTCATGTCCAGTTCAGGTCGGGCGCTCATCATCGAGGATCGGGTGGTCGTGCCGGACACCGCGTTCGACCACACCGGATATCGCGCGTGGGTCACGTCGGACGCCTAGGCACCTTGGAGCGAGCGGCTCATGTGCGGTTCTCAGACCCAGGCTGCTTGTGAATCACAAACGTGATCGCCTGTGGCACCAGCGGCTGATCCCCCGCGCCCGTGACTTGGAGCGGTAGCACCTTCCCCACCAGCGTCAGGAACGCCGTAGGATTCTTCGTGGCCTGTGTCGTGAGATACGCCACGCCGCCCACGTCATCGAGCGCGACAAGATCATGTCTTTCAGCGCTGCGGTCACCTTGTTGCGCGTGCCCCTTTTCCCGGAAAGTCCGAGCTTCGCTGGCCGGTGTGAAGACCAAGATTCAATTCGTGGAGCCCAAGTCGGCTCGGAGCCGGCGGACCATCGCGCTGCCCTCAACGGTGGTCAAGGCGCTGACCCGTCACCGTGTGCGGCAGCTTGAGGCAAGGCTCCTCGCGGGGAAACGCTGGCAGGAAGGAGCGCTCGTGTTCTCGACCCCGATCGGCACGCCACTCGACGGGCGCAACGTCACCCGCGCATTCAAGAGCATCTTGGTCAGTCAGGGACTTCCGACCATCCGGATTCACGATCTCCGGCACTCCTGCGCCACGTTGCTGCTCGTGCAAGGCGTCAGCCCGCGTGTCGTGATGGAGACGCTCGGACATTCCCAGGTGTCGCTGACGCTCAACACCTACAGCCACGTCCTCCCGGCGCTTCAGGAGGACGCGGCGTCGAAGATGGACGCGATTCTCTCGCGTTCTTGACGGTTAGCGTGTCAGTTAGTGTGTCAGCCGGTGAGATTCGCAGCGAATCGGAAGCGAACGATCGAGATTTCCTGAAGGAATTTTGGTGAGCCCGGTAGGAATCGAACCTACAACCAACAGATTAAGAGTCTGCTGCTCTGCCAGTTGAGCTACGGGCCCACTTTGGGAGTGGCCGCACAGCGAGTGAAGCTGCACGACTGGCATGTCCGCGCTGAGGCGGACAAACTCTGACTATAACATTCGCGCTTCACGCGGAGCAATGTTGGATCGGTTGCCCTGCTCTCCGTTGACGTAGAATGACGCCACTATCTGCACAGCATCGCCAACAGGGAGAAGCCATGCGCACACGTGGACATTGGGGCCTTCAGTTGTTGCTCGCCGCGGCGGTGTCCGCGACGGCTTTGGCACAGACGACGTACCCGCCGAATGGACCGAAGATTCCGCCGGTGACGTTGACGGGAGGGGGATCGCCCCCACCCACCCCTGCGCCCGCTCCCGGGACCCGGGATCGCGCCTCCCAGTGGAACATGGAGCTCATGGGCCATAACGATCTGCAGGGACGATCCGCCTACCAGCCGATCATCATCAACCAGGACGGAAAACAGATCGCCTACGTCGGCCACCACAACAACCAGAAGCCGATCATGAATCCGCTGACCGGCAGGCCGGAAACCAATGGCACGTCGATTGTCGACGTGACCGACCCGGCCAAGACCAAATATCTCGCGCACATTCCGACCGGCGACGACCGGGCTACCGGTGGCGCCCAGATGGTCCGCGTCTGTAGCGGCAACACGCTGCCGCGCGCCGTGAAGGGCAAGTGGTACTTGCTGCGTCCGCTTGGCGGGCGGGCACACGAGATCTGGGACGTCACCGATCCGTCGAAGCCGGCCAAGCTGACCACCGTCGTCGACAACCTCACCGGCACGCATAAGAGCTGGTGGGAATGCGACACCGGCATCGCCTATCTGGTGGCCAACAACTCGAAGGAAGGCTGGGCGGGCGGCAACCACCTCAAGATCTACGACCTGAGCGACCCGGCCAAGCCGGTCTACATCCGCGACTTCGGGATGGTCGGCACGCAGCCCAACGCGGGCGGGTCTGGAGAGGGGGAAGGCATTCATGGCGCGATTTCCGCCGGGCCCGAGAAGAACCGCGTCTACATCGCCTACGGGACCGGCAGCGACGGTGTGGTCTCGATCGTGGACCGCAAGAAGCTGCTGACCGAGTTCAAGAATCCGCTGACGCCGACGGCCGCCGAGCTGCTCGCGCCGCAGGTGGGCTACCTGCACATGTCTCCCGACCAGGGCGCGCACACGACCTTCCCGATCTTCGACGTGCCGATCCCCGGCTTCCAGGGGCATCAGGCGCTCCGGAAGCGCGATCTGCTCCTGGTCGTGTCCGAGGCGGGCCGCTCGGACAATTGCGGCCAGAACTTCCCGTCCGATCAGCTGACACAGGGTCGTCCGGCGCCGCATCTCGCGTTCCTGCTCGATATCACACACGAGCCCACGCCGTGGCCGCTGTCGACGATCCGTGTTCAGGAAACCCAGGGCGACTATTGTGGACGAGGCGGGCGGTTCGGCGCGCACTCCTCCGCGGAATCGTTCTATCCCCCCTACTACGGCAAGATCGCGGTCCTGGCGTGGTTCAATGCGGGCGTGCGCATCTGGGACATTCGCGACCCGTTTGCCATTCACGAGGTCGGCTTTTTCGTTCCGCCGGCCAATCAGAACACCGTGCCGACCTGCTCGAACGCCGAGACGAGAGAGGGCGGCGAGTTCGGCACGAAGACGGCGACCACGACGTGCAAGAGCGCTGGCGTCACGAACAACGTGGAGATTGACGACCGCGGCCTGATCTTCGGAGCGGACCGCGCCGGTGGCGGGCTTCACATCCTGAGGCTCACTGGGCATGCGGCCCAGATCGTCGGGAAACGGCCGGGCTCGAACTAGGAGCCTTTGACCCCAAGAAGTATGACTGTTTGAGGTCTGCTCGGTCCTTCACTTGCGAGGCTCGGAAATCCGACCTTTACGCTCGCCGAGCCGCTCGAATTCCTTTTTGAGCGCCTCGAGCTGGTTCTCGTCAAGCTCCTCGAGATTCATCAGCTGAGGCCGGGCGCCGGCCGTGCTTCTGATCAGCTCATCGAGCTTCAACTGCAGTGCCCGCGTATCGCGGTTCTGGGTGTTCTGCAGCAGGAACGCGATCAGAAACGTCACTTGCGACGCTGCGGTGTTCATCGTCAATTGCCACGTATCCGAGAATCGAAACACCGGACCGAGCATCAGCCACAGTGCCGTTAACGCGAGCGTCGCCGTGAACGTCCACGGAGAGCCGACCACGGACGCGGTGCCGTCAGCAATTCGCCTGAATCCATTCATCATGAGTCCCCCACTGCCGGGACGACGATATCAGGTCGGCGTGACTGGACAGTATTGGGGTCTCTAACACCTCCCACTCGTGGCAGGATTGACGCTGATCATGCTTCGGGTTCTGGGCATCTGCACTCTCGTCGCAGTCACCGTGCAAGTCGCGCCGGCCGATCCACGGTCGGTCGTCGCCGATCGCGTTACCCGGCTGACACGGGACACGGCGTGGACCCGCGTGCGATCGGTGCCCATCACGTTCAGGACATTTCATCCGCAAGGACTGGTGAAAATCGGCGACACGTTCTTCCTCTCATCCGTCGAGGTCCTCGATCGCGACGCCGGGCAGGGCACCGGACATCTGTTCAAGATGGATTCGTCGGGCCGGCTCCTCGCCGATCTCAAACTGGGCGAAGGCACGATCTATCACCCGGGCGGCCTCGATTACGACGGCAAGAACATCTGGGTTGCGGTGGCCGAGTACCGGCCCAACAGCCGATCGATCATCTACCGTGTCGATCCCGACGCGATGACCGCGGTCGAAGTCTTTCGCTTCGCCGATCACCTCGGCGCCGTCGTCCACGATACCGACGACGATGCGCTTCACGGCGTCAGTTGGGGCTCGCGGCGTTTCTATCGGTGGCCGATCGGCCGCGATGGACGCGTCACCAACGCGGCCGCGCTCGGCACGCTCAATCCCTCACACTACGTCGACTATCAGGACTGTAAATACGCGGGCCACCACCGCATGCTCTGCACAGGGGTGACGGAGATTCGACAATCAGCCGACGCGCCGTCCTTCCGCCTTGGCGGGCTCGAGCTGATCGACCTGCGCGACGGCCGGCCGCTGCATCAGGTGCCAATCCTGCTGTGGACCGACAGTGGTCTCGACATGACCCACAACCCCGCGTGGATCGAGTCAACCGCAACAGGCCTGTGGGGTTATTTCATCCCCGAAGACAACCTTTCGACGCTCTATGTTTACGAGGCCGCAACGCCGTGACGTGGCCTCTGCTGCCGAAGCGAAGTAGCGTCCTTGCCAAGGTCCTTAGCGGGAACTTGCTGAATCCCTGACGGGCACGACGTCCTCGACGGTGAACGACCACAACACGTTGGCCGATTCCACCAGGAAGTCGTAGGTGCGCGGGGAGTCGGCGAAGTCGACGACGCCGGCGCCGTCGCCCTGGTGATCGGCCGCGACCTGCAGCGTGCGGCCGCTGACGCCGCTTCGGATGGTGAGACGGAACCGGCCGGCGCCTTTCGGATCCTCACCGTGCGTTTCCCACCGCAGGCGGAATTGGCCTTCGCTGTTGACGTCGCCCAGCGTCATGTCACCCTTGCCCTGCCATGAGCCCACCAGGCGATACGCGCCGACGGTGGCGGGTCTGGCAGCGGGTGCGGACGATCCACACCCGCTCAGGATGGCGGCACTTGCAAACACGAGCGCGCGGCAGAAGGGGGGCCGAAGCATGGGCCCCCATTATCGCGGAACTAAAGTTCCGCGCTACCCTCCGAAGCGGAAGGTGATGCCGATGGTGCCGCGCCAGAAGTTGAAGACGTCGGTGGCGAGTTCCTGGTCGAAGAACGGGTTGTCCGTAATCGGATCTTCGTCGTCCAGCGATTCGAGCTCGCGGAAGTAGCGAACATCGGCGCGCAGGCCGAAGTGATCGCCGAAGAACATATTGGCGCCGGCCCCGAAGTTGTAGCCGGTGTCGTTGCTCGTAATGTCGTCAAACAGATCGCTCGCGCTTCTCAGCTGGGTGCGGATCGTCCCGGCGCCGGCCGTCACATACGGACGAAAGCCGCCGCCGGTCGAGCCGCCAATGGGAATGGCGAGAATGACATTGGCCATCAGCGTCTGGACGCTCGAGTCGAGATTGAGGATGTCGAAGTTGTTGGTGCCACCCGTGAACTGGAAGAAATTGGGCGCGACACTGTAATCGACCTCGACCCCGAAAATCCCCTTGCTCATGTAGCCGAAGCTGCCGCCAAAGCTGACACGCTGCTCGAACTGGTCGTCAAGGTCGTTCAGCACGAACTGATTGGATGCGCCGCCGAACACCACGCCCAGATACGGGGTCAACAGCCAATCAGCGCGCGCGGGCGTTGCGGCCGCGCCAAGGAACAGGACCATCAGTCCCGCTCGCAGTAGGTATGTCACTCCGGATTTCATTTACAGTTCTCCTTGGGTGAGCAGGCTGCAAATGGGAGGCCAATGACAGCTTTGGGCGAAGACGACGCGAATTGAAAGAAACCCGGCGCGTCCGGATGTCAAATAGCGCCGTCCGCCCTGCAAATCCGATCGGTACGAGCCTTGCTCCGACGCGCCGCCATGGAGAGAGTGCTCCCCGCGCCAACCCGCCTGTACGAGCGGCTGAGAAGCGTCACGCCCAACCTTGGCCGCATCGAGGCGGTAAACAAGGAGCTGTGGCTGCTGCTGTCGCTGTTCTCGCTCGGGCTGCTCTTCAACTACCTGGTGGCCTCGCAGCGGATGGTCCTCAGCTTCTACACGTTCCCGACGCTGCTGTCGGCGTACACCTACGGCCGCCGGCACGCCACGCTGACCGCGTTTGCCAGCGTCCTGATCGTGGTGTTGATGTCGATGCAGAATCCGGCGCTGGTGGGCGCGAACGAGGGGGCGCGGGCGTGGCTGGATCGGTGGCTCGACGTCACGGCCTGGGGCGGCACGCTGGTCCTCACGGGCTACTTGATGGGCACGCTCTACGAGCACCGCACCGCGCAGCTGCGCGAGCTGCGCGAGACCTACGACGGCGTGCTGCTGCTGCTGCGCCACTTCATTTCGAAGGACAAGTACACCGAGAACCACTCGTATCGTGTCTCGGTGTATGCCGCGCGCATCGCCGCGGGGCTGCACCTGAGCGCGTCCTTCCGATCATCCTGGCCCACCATGACAAGTTCGACGGCAACGGCTACCACCCGCTGCGCGGCGAGGAGATTCCGCTCGAGGCCCGGGTGATCTCGGTCGCCGACGTCTACGATGCGCTGACGAGCGATCGCCCCTATCGCAAGGCGATGTCGCCCTACGACGCCAAGGAGATCCTTCTGAAAGGGTCCGGCACCGACTTCGACCCACGCGTGATCGACGCCTTCATCGACGCCTTCAAGAAGGGCGAGATGGAAATCACCGCGGTGCAGGTGTAGCTAGCGCAGCCGCGCAGCCCTTCCCTTCAACGTTTCCGCGAGCGCGTTCAGCCGGGTTGCGTCGCGGCCTGTCGCCGCCTTCGCATCCCCTTCGAGCTGTGTCGCGACCGCGTCGAGCGCGTCAAGCGCCGCCGCGGCGCTGCGTTCCTTGCCGGTGCGCAGCTGATCGACCTTGTCGAGGCCGTCACGCACCGCGCGCGCACGCTCGGGACGAATCGCCTTGTTGCGGTTCAGCTGATCGAGATACGCCTTGGCGACCACCGACACGGCGGGCCACACGATTTTCGGCTGGTTCTGGGAATTGAACTGCGTCGAGCGCACCAGGATGGCCGCATCGATCTCGTTCTGTGTCAGATGCTCGCCCGGCTTCAGCTTGAAGACGTCGATGCCGCGGGCGATCTCCGCGCCGTAAATGAAGCCGTTGTACCAGTAGCTTGACCAGTAGCCGCCGCCAACCAGCTCGGTCGGGTTGATCGGACCGCGATCGAAGAACGCGATCTCCGTCGGCCTGGTTGAATCGGTAAAGTCGAACACCGACACGCCGCCCTGATACCACGACTGCACCATGATGTCGCGCCCCGGCACCGGGATGAGCGATCCGTTGTGCGCGACACAGTTCTCCTGGTCGGTCTGCGGCGCCGGCATCTTGTAATAACCGGCGAACTTCAGTTTGCGATCCGGCGTGATGTCGAAGATCGCATCCGCGCCCCAGTTGAGGAGGTCCGTCGACCGGCAGCGCGGCCGCGAGCCGCCGCCCCACTCATCGGTGAACAGCACCTTCGTCCCGTCGTTGTTGAACGTGGCCGAGTGCCAGTAGGCGAAGTTCTTGTCCGCCACGAAGTCCAGGCGCACCGGGTTCTTCGGATCGCGAATGTCCATCAGGATGCCGTTGCCCGAGCAGGCGCCCGCAGCGAGGCCGATCTCGGAATACACGGTGATGTCGTGGCACTGATTGGTGGTGCTGGTGCGCTGCGTGCCGGGGCCGTGATCGCCGCCCGCCCACAACGCGGCAATGTTGCCGGCGGTGTCGGCAAACACGCGCGGCCGGTTGACGATCTTCGCCTGCGACGGGTTGGCGAGCGGCACCTGGATCACGTCGATGCTGAAGAGCGCGGTCTCCTTGTCTTCTTTCGGATCGCCGCCCGAGCACCCGGTGAGCTCTTCGCCGGACCGCACCCGGCCGGTGCCGGAGCCATACACATAGATGTTGGCCTGGTCGCTCGGATCGAGGATCAGCGTGTGCGTGTGCGAGCCACGGCAGGTCTGCACCGCCGCGACCTGTTTCGGATTGCGCATGTCGCTGATGTCGAAGATCCGTATGCCGAGGAAGCGCTCGGCGCTCACCGGCGCCGCGACGCCCTGCAGGCCGCAGTCGAGACGCCCGCGCGTCTGCTCAACCGACATGAACAACAGGTTGCCGTGGATCGACACGTCACCCTGCCCGCCGGGGCACACAATCGACGCCAGCAGGCGCGGCTTGTCGGCGCGCTCGACATCGTAGGTATTGAAGCCGTGGTAGTTGCCGACCACGACGTTGGTGCCGCTGAAGGCGAGGTCGGAATTGGTATAGCCGGAACCCGGCGGTGGCGGCGGAGCCGGCGCATTCGGATCGCGCGCCGGGGGCGGCGTGGCCGGCGTGCCCGGCGGCGGTTCCGGTGGCGTGACTGAACCGGCCGGCGCCTTGGGGTCGAAGAACCCCTCGGGCTTGGGCAGGTTGGCGACGAGCTCCATGTTCCAGGCGGCCTGCCCGCCGTCGCGGAAGCCCGGCTTCAGCCCGATGCGCGGGTCCCTCGGGTTGGGCGCGGGTTGTTGCGCCGAGACCGCGAGCACGGCGGTGATCGCGATGGCCAGGACGCTGAACAGTTTCCTCATCGGTCTCTCCAATAAACCGCGGAACTAAAGTTCCGCGCTACACCGTCACTGCTGATTCGTCGGGGGCAGGGAGCTCCACTCGGGAGGGTTCTGGCCCAATAAGTGCCGGACAAAAAAATCGAAGCGCTTGCGCTCGCCGTAGTCGGCGTAGTCGCCGCCGCGTCCAGCATTGTGTTCCGCGCCGGGAATCATCAGGTAGTCGAAATTCTTGTTGGCCTTGAGCAGGGCGCTGACCACCTGTAGCGTGGACGAGGGGTCGACGTTGGTGTCGAGCTCGCCGACAATCAGCAGCACCCTGCCCTGCAGGCGCCACGCGTTATCAACGTTGGATGAGGCCGAGTATTGCGGGCCGATCGGCCATCCCATCCACTGTTCGTTCCACCAGATCTTGTCCATCCGGTTGTCGTGACAGCCGGCATACGACACCGCCACCTTGTAGAAATCAGAATGGAAGAGCAGTGCCCCGAGTGAATTCTGCCCGCCGGCCGACCCTCCGTAAATGCCGACGCGCGTCACGTCGTACCACGGATTCTTTGCCGCGAACGCCTGGTGCCACAGCATGCGATCCGGGAAGCCGGCGTCCTTGATGTTCTGCCACGCCACGTCGTGGAACGCCTTCGAGCGATTCGAAGTGCCCATGCCGTCCATCTGCACCACGATGAAGCCGAGCTCGGCCTGGGCCTGCATGCCGGTCGACGTCGAGAACGACTTTGGCGTGTGGGTGCCGTGCGGTCCGGCGTAGATGTATTCGATCACCGGATACTTCCGCGACGGATCGAAGTGCTTCGGCTTCCACACCAGGCCCCAGATGTCGGTCGTGTTGTCGCGGCCTTTTGCGACGAACACCTCGGGCGCACGCCACCCCGCTGTGGTGAGCGCTGCAATCTCTCCGCGCTCAATCTCCTCTGCCAGGCGATGGCTAAAGCCATCGCCCTCCGAACGTCCGGTCGAACGCGCGTCCGAACGGTGCAGCTCCATCACCGGCGCCATGTCGACGCGCGAATAGTGATCGACGAACATCGTCATGTCTGATGAAAACTCCACGACGTGGTTGGCATCGGCCGTCGTCAACGGCGTGAGGCCCGTGCCGTCGAGATTGATGCGGTAGTAGTGCTGGAAGTACGGGTCCCTGCCCGGCGTCATGCCGCCGGCGCTGAACCAGAGCTGGCGCTTCTCCTCATCCACTTTCACGACGTGGCGGACCGGCCATTCACCCTTGGTGATCTGCTTCTTGACGGCGCCGGTGGCGCCGTCGATCAGGTAGAGGTGATTCCAGCCGTCTCGCTCCGACATCCACACGACCTCTTTGCCGTCGTGGAGGTCGTGTCGAAAACGCTTGCCGGCCTGGAGCGTCGCGGCCGAGCGGTTGTAATAGAAGAACGTCTTTGGCTCTTCCGCGATCACCGCGCGGGCGTGCCCCGTTTGCGCATCGACCTCGATGACGCGATAGACCTGGTGGCCGCGCTCGTTGTACTCGAACGTCACCGCCCGGCTGTCTTTACGCCACACCAGGTCCGAGAGGTCGAACGGGTTGGGGAAGAGCTCCGGCTCGACCACGATCGGCTTGGACGCGCGAATGTCGAACAGCACGGGCTGCTCGAGGTCGAGCAGATCACCGGGCTTGGCGTACTGCATCGCCCAGTGCTGCGGCTGCAGCTGATCTTCAGGCGAGGACCAGACATAGTGAACGAGGCGCCGATAGCCAGGGCGCACCCGATACGCCGCGAGCCGTGTTGAATCGGGCGACCACGTGATCGACGCGGGGTCGTAGTAGTTGCCTTCGGAGCCGTCGGTGCTGAGCACGATCCGCTTGTCGCCGCCGAAGGGACGGATCGCCACGTTATAGTTGTCGATGAACGCCATCCACTTGCCGTCGGGCGACATCCGGGGCCGCGGGGTGCCCCCGGATTGATCGCCGCGGACCGGACCGGTGATGCCGCGCCGGATCTCGCCGGGCTTGGGCACGTCGGGCGTGCGGCACACATAATCGGCGAGGGTGCAGGTCCACCGCGCGCCCGAGATGCTGGCCTCGATCGCGCTCAGCGCGTCGTTGAAGGTAAAGCTCTGGAAAGGAAGCCGGTAGGGCTTGTAGATGTCGCCGGACGCCTTGGAGAGCGCCTCGGCCAGCCGCGCGTGATCGAACGCCGGCTGCTTCTGCCGGGTATCGGCGTCGAACACCACGAACTCGAATCCGTCCGGATGGCTACGCCGATACGAGACGCGATGGGTCGTGCCGAGCCACGACGGCGCGTCGGTGATGTTCACGGCCAGCGCTTCGTACTGATCGCGAAGCGACTGCGCGCGCTCGTAGTCGGCCCCGGTGACCTGCGCCGCCGCCATCGAGGGCCACAGGCTGAGTGCGCATCCGATCAACCCGAAAACGCACCGGTTCTTCATAGGGGTTCCCGGGGACATCTTAGTGGAAATGCCATACTAATGGAGCGTATCAACGACTTTGCAACTAGCGACCAACATGCGCCTTGTCGCAGCCACTGGGATTCTCGTCACAGAGTTTGTCACCGCCGGCGCATCAACCCGATCGGATCTGTTGACCATGAGGTCGGGGAGTTGATTGGGTAGGGAAGGACCTGCCATGAGCGAGTCGCATGGTGCGCCCAGCAAGACTTGAACTTGCAACCTTTGGCTTCGGAGACCAACGCTCTATCCAATTGAGCTATGGGCGCACGAACCCAAATCATATCAGCTTGGGTTCGCGCGCCTCACTACGACGGCGACCGGTTGGAGTTGAGCTCCTCATTCCTTTCGACGGGCCCCTACCAAACTTGAGTAGCTGAAGTGTCGAGTATGGCAACCTCCTGCTCGTCCTTGCGAGCGATTTAGTCGCTCCTGCGGGAGAAATTTGGCGACCCTTTTGCACAGTTGGGTCGCATGAATCAGGAATTATTCGCGGATCAGTAGGAGCCCCGAGGTGGAGGCGTCCAGGCGACACGGTACTGTGAGCGGCGCGATGCCGATGCGACCGACGACCCAGTGCGACTGATCGGGCGCAGCCCACAGGTTGCGGCCCTGCGGGCCGAGATCGAGGTGTTTCTGCAAACGCTCGGAAAGTATCTCGAGCACCGCGCCGATCGCGATCTGATCGACGACCGCTACGAGTATGCCGGCGCGGTGTTGTTGCGCTGGGCGCGATGGATGTGCGTGGCCGAGCGGCCGTACCTGGACACTCCGAGCCGCCTGGAACATCCCAACGAAACGTGGGCGGCACAGGATCTCCGCAAAGCCGCCGTTTTCGAGTTCGCGGCCCGGCACACACAGGACGAAGGGGACTACGCGTCCTTCCTCGCGCGGGCCGATGGCTTTGTCGTCAGCGCGTGGTGCGAAGATTGATGTGGGCGGGCGCGGGGCTGTCGGCCGCCGCGCTCGCCGTCATCGTGCTGCTCATCTCCTAAGGTCAAAAAAGAGGCACCTAAGGGGACTTTTGTCCGCTTGGAATACACGTTTTCACTCCATTTGTGGCATTCACTACACGGAATGGGCGGCGTGAACTTTGCTCTGCATGGTAGCGATGGCGTCTTCGAACGGTCACGGCGTGCCACTCCTGCTCCTGATTGAAGGCCGATCAACCGATCGGCCGACGACGCAGGAGGTTCTGGCCGACGCGCAGGGTGTGCTGAACATTGAATGGGTGGGCACACTGGCCGAGGGGATTGCCAAGATCAAGGACCACTTCGTCAGCGCCGTGTTGCTCGACCTTTCCTTACCCGATTGCCGTGACCTGTCCGCCGTGGATGAGCTGCGCAAGGCGTCGCCGACTGTCGCCATCCTGATCCTGGCCCGGGCGACCGACCAGGCGCTGGCGCGCCGCGCCGTCGAGCGCGGGGCCAGCGACTATGTGGTCACCGACCAGTTGGACGCGCGATCGTTCCTGCAGCTGATCGCGATGATGTTCGAGCGCCGGGCGGTCGAAGAACAGAAGTTCGTCGAACGCGAGCGCGCCGAAGTCACCCTGAATTCGATCGGCGACGCGGTCATGACGACCGACACGCTGGGCCATGTCACCTATCTCAACGCCGAGGCCGAGACGCTGACCGGGTGGACGCGCTCGGAAGCCTTCGCCCGTCCGCTGGCCGAAGTCTTCGACGTGATGGATGCGCTGACCGGGCAGGTCGCGCAGAACCCTTCCGAACTGGCCATCGAGCACAAGAAGAAGGTCCGGCTCAAGGGCAGTTATATCCTGGTGAGCCGGGAAGGCGCCGAGACGGCGATCGAGCATTCGGCCGCGCCGATCCAGGACCGGCAGGGCAACATCCTGGGCGCGGTGATCGTGTTCCGGGACGTCGTGGTGTCGCGCGAGCGCTCGCGCAAGATGCTGCACCTGGCCGAGCACGACGCGCTGACCGATTTACCGAACCGCCTGTTGCTGAACGATCGGCTGACGCGCGCGCTGGCGATCGCCCGCCGCTACGGGCGCCGCGTGGCCATATTGTTCCTCGACTGCGACCGCTTCAAGCACATCAACGACACCCTGGGCCACGCCATCGGCGACCAGGTCTTGAAGTCGATCTCGCGGCGGATCCAATCCGCGGTCCGCGACTCCGACACCGTCAGCCGCCACGGCGGTGATGAGTTCATCATCCTGCTGTCGGAAGTGGAGCACGCGGAGGACGCCGGCACCATCGCCCACAAGATCATCGCGGCGATCGCCGAGCCGCACTTGATCTCGGGCCATGAGCTGACGCTCACGGCGAGCATCGGCGTCGCCATGTATCCCGAAGATGGCCCGGATGCGCAGACGCTGATCTCGCGCGCCGACACGGCGATGTATCACGCCAAGTCGTCGGGCCGGAACCAGGTTGGGTTTTACCGATCCGACATGGAAGCGCCGGCGGTGAAGCGGCTGTCGCTCGAGACGGAGCTGCGCAACGCCATCGAGGCCGAGGAATTCGTCCTTCACTACCAGCCGACGATTTGCCTCGAAACCGGGGCGATTACGGGCGCCGAGGCACTGATGCGCTGGAAGCACCCGTCGCGCGGGCTGGTGCCGCCCGATCAATTCATCCCCGCGGCCGAGGCGTCTGCCTTGATCATCCCGATGGGACGCTGGGCGCTGGGCGAAGCGTGCCGGCAGGCGAAAGCCTGGCAGGATATGGGGCTGCCGCCGATTCCGATCGCGGTGAACGTGTCGGCACTGCAGTTTAGAACCGCGGGTTTTCTCGACGACATCCAACGGTTCTTGCGGGAAACGCCGCTGGCGTCCAAGTATCTCGAGCTCGAGCTGACCGAGAGCGCGCTGATGGTCGATACGGCCACCTCCACCAAGCTGCTCGAGCTCCTCAAGGACGCCGGCGTGATCCTGAAGGTCGACGACTTCGGCACCGGGCCGTCCAGCCTCAGCTACCTGCAGCACTGCCCGGTGGACGTCCTGAAGATCGATCAGTCATTCGTCCAGGAGATTACGCCGTTCCCCGACGGCGCGCCGCTCCTGCGCGCGGTGATCGCCATGGGCAAGAGTCTCGGCTGCCGCATCGTCGCGGAAGGCGTCGAGACGCGTGACCAGCTCGCGTACTTGCGCTCTGAACTCTGCGATGAGGGCCAGGGCTACCACTTCAGCCCTGCGGTTGATGCCGAAGCCTTCGAGAAGTTGCTGTCGATGGCGCCGTTCGCGGTGCCGTCTTAAGCAGACGACTGACGCCGGCCGTCTTTGACAAGCGCGATCAGCCTCGCGGTGGAGCTGTCGTGTTCGCTCACCGCACCTGCCGAGTCGAGATCCTTCACGACCGTGGCGGCGAGCTGCTTGCCGAGCTCCACGCCCCACTGGTCGAACGAATTAATCTGCCAGATCGCACCCATCGTGAACACCTTGTGCTCGTACATCGCGAGCAGCATGCCGATGGTCCGCGGCCCAAGCTTGTCGTAGAGGATGGTGGTCGACGGCCGGTTGCCCGGGAACACCTTGTGCGGGACCAGCCGCTCCAACGCCTCGCCCTTGTAGCCTTGCGCCTCGAGCTCGGTGCGAACCTCGGCTTCCGTCTTGCCTTTCATCAGCGCCTCGGTTTGCGCGATGCAATTGGCGAGCAGCAGCCGATGATGATCGCCGATCTCGGTGTGGGAGCGGATGCCGGCGAGGAAGTCGGTCGAGATCAAGCGTGTACCCTGGTGCAACAGCTGAAAAAACGCGTGCTGCCCGTTGGTGCCGGGCTCGCCCCACACCACCGCGGCGGTCTGTCCGGCCACCACGCGGCCTTCGCGATCGACCCGCTTGCCGTTGCTCTCCATGTCGAGCTGCTGCAAGAAGGCGGGCAAGCGGTGCAGGTACTGCTCGTACGGCAGCACCGCGTGGCTTTCGGCGCCGAGCACGCTCGCATACCAGACGCCGAGCAGGCCGAGCGTGATGGGCACGTTCTGTTGGATCGGCGCGGTGCGGAAGTGCTCGTCCATCAGGTGCGCGCCGTCGAGCAACTGCTCGAAGCGGCCGTAGCCGACCGCCAGCGCAATCGGCAGCCCAATCGACGACCAGAGCGAGTAGCGCCCGCCGACCCAGTCCCAGAACACGAACATGTTGTCCGGTGCGATGCCGAACTGTCGCACCTCCGCGTCGTTGGTCGAGATGGCGACGAAGTGCTTGGGGATGGCCTTCTCGTCTTTCGCCCGCGCCAGGAACCAGTCACGCGCCGAGCGCGCGTTGGCCATCGTTTCTTGTGTGGTGAATGTCTTTGATGCGATCGTGAAGAGCGTGGTGGCCGGGTGCAGCGAACGCAGCGTCTCCGCCAGGTGGGTGCCGTCGACGTTCGAGACGAAATGCACGCGCGGACCTTCGCGTCCGTACGGCACCAGCGCCTGCGTCACCATCGCCGGGCCGAGATCCGACCCGCCGATCCCGATATTCACGACGTCGGTGATGCGCAGGCCGGTGTAGCCGGTCCAGCTGCCGCTTCGGACCGCTTCCGAGAACCGGCGGATGTGCTCGAGCGCGGCGAGCACGCCGGGCATCACGTCATGGCCATCCACGAGCATGGGCCGGCCCGATCGGTTGCGCAGCGCCACGTGCAGAACCGCGCGGCCTTCCGTGTTGTTGATCGGCTCGCCGGCCAGCATCCGGTCGCGCAGCGCTTCGACGCCGGTCTTGCGCGCCAGGCCGGCAAGCGCCGTCATCACGTCGGTCGTAATCAGGTTCTTTGAGTAGTCGACAAAGAGGTGCTCGCCGACCTTGAGCGAAAAACGATCGGCGCGCCCCGGATCGGCGGCGAACAGATCGCGCAAGTGCTGACGCGGCGCGAGCGCTGCCAGATTCTCAAGTGGGGACCAACCTTCGTGTGGCGACAAACCTTCGTGTGGCGACAAACCTTCGTGTGGCGACAAACCTTTAGGTTTGTCGTTCCAAGCCCGAAAGCCGCCATCGAACGCCTTGTCGTTATGCCCGCGCCGAAACGGCGCAGACAGATCCTTGATCAGCCGGACGTTACCGCCGCCCAGCACGACATATTCGGCGGCGACCGCGGCGCGCAGCAATTCCGCGCCCTCGAGCACCACGGCGCGCCATTCCTGCTCGCCAAGCTCCTTCAGGCCGCGCTGCCCGAGCAGATCCTCGAAGGTCTTGTCGCGGAAGGGCAGGTGGGCGAGCTCGAGCGACACGAGGTTGCCCTCGTCCACGAGCGCGGTGCCAAGCCCGGAGCCGAGGCCGAGGAACAGCATGCGGCCGCCCTCGTAGCTGCCCAGTGCCTGCATGGCGGCGTCGTTGATGACCTTGACCGGCGCGCCGAGGGCGGCCGACCAGTCGAACCCCACCCAACCTGCGCCGAGATTCCAGGGTTCTTCGAACACCGCGCCGCGAATCACCGGGCTGGGAATGCCAATCGCGACCGCGTCGTAGGTCCAGTCGGCGGTATGTTGCTTGACGCCCGCCACCACCTGCTGAGGCGTGAACCCGTCGCCCGAATCAAACTTTCGCACTTCGGGGCCGCCCGAGTGCATCAACTTGACATGGCTGCCACCGACGTCGATGACCAGGACCTGCATGGGAAATAAAGAATAACGAATAACGAATTACCAAAGGTTTCTTTATTGCTAATTGGTTATTCTTTATTTCATGTCCTTGCTCGACTCTCTCAAACAGGTCACCACCGTGGTTGCCGACACCGGCGACATCGAGGCGATGCGGCAGTTCAAGCCCCAGGACGCCACGACCAACCCGTCGCTGCTCTTGAAGGCGGCACAACAGCCGCAGTACCGGCCGCTCGTCGACGCGGCGCTGGCCGACTCGGATCGGCTGGGCCTGCCGGAGGTGCAGCGCACCGAGGCCTTCATGGATCGGCTCGCGGTCAACTTCGGCCGCGAGATCCTGAAGATCGTGCCGGGCCGGGTCTCAACCGAGGTCGATGCGCGTTTGAGCTTCGATACCGCGGGCAGCGTCGCCAAGGCGCGCGAGATCGTCGGCCTCTACGAGAAGGCCGGGATCGATCGCGAGCGGCTGCTGATCAAACTCGGCAGCACGTGGGAGGGCATTCAGGCCGCGGCGCAGCTGGAGCGCGAGGGCATTCACTGCAACCTCACGCTGCTGTTCAGCTTTGCGCAAGCCGTGGCGTGCGCGGAGGCCGGCGTGACGTTGATCTCGCCGTTTGTCGGCCGCATCTACGACTACCACCGCAAGGAGCGCGGCACCGAGATCCCTGCCGAGGAGGACCCGGGCGTTCAGTCGGTGACGCGCATCTACAACTACTACAAGAAGTTTGGATACAAGACGCAGGTCATGGGCGCGAGCTTCAGAAAGATCGAGCAGATCCTGAATCTCGCCGGCTGCGATCTCTTGACGATCAGCCCCGATCTGCTGGAGACGCTCCAGCGCACCGACGGAGAGGTGACGCCGCGCCTCACGCCCGCCGCCGCCCGCGCATCGGCGGGAGAGAAGCTGATGCTCGACGAAAAGGCCTATCGGTTCCTGCACAACCAGGACCCGATGGCCGTCGAAAAGCTGTCGGATGGCATCCGCCGCTTCTATGACGATGCGCGCAAACTGGAGCAGTGGGCTACTAGTGGAGTGTATGTTCGAGTGTGAAAGCGGGCCGTTCCGTAGGAACGGCCCCAAAACGTTGTTCGAGCTATGATCCTCGTAGTTGCGAAATCGTTGATACGCTCCAGTAAGGTAGCCGTGTGATCCTGCCGTCCGGTTCACCGCTGCACGCCCTCACCGACAAGCCCGCCCTCGTTGTGTTCTTGCGCTCGTTTGGCTGCACGTTCTCTCGCGAGGCGATCGCCGATGTCGCGGCGGCCCGGGCCGAGATCGAAGCGGCCGGTGCCTCGATCGTGTTCGTGCACGGCGGTACTCGCGCGGAAGCGGAGGCCTGGTTCTCGAAATACGGCATGAGCGGCGTCGCGCAGATCAGCGATCCCGGCCTCGAGCACTACGTCGCCTTCGGGTTGGGACGAACCGGAATCCTGTCCCTGATCGATCCCCGGGTCTGGGTGCGCGGCGCCGGTTGCGCGCGCTCGCACGGCTTCGGCCCGCAGTCCGCGGCGATGATGGGGCAGCTGCCCGGCGTATTTGTTGTGCAAGGCGGCGGCGTGCTCGCCTCGTTTCGTCACGGCACGCCGGCGGACCGTCCCGACTACGTCCGCCTCGTTCGCGACGGCATCGCGGGCGTTACAATGTCTTCTATCTGATTCTCCCCCACGGAGGCTTTATGAAAGCTCGTCGTTTGGTTCTCTTAATCGCGCTGGCGCTGGCCGGCCCGACCGCCGTATTCGCCCAGGCTGGATCGCAACCCCCGCAGCAACCGCCGCCCAAGCCGGACGCACCGCCCGTCTACGAAGAACAAGTCGTGGTCACCGCGTCGAAAGTCGAGCAGCAGCTCGTCAACGCGCCTGCCACGGTGTCGGTGGTGACCTCGGATGTGATCCAGTCGACGCCGGCGACCAACTATGCGGAGCTGTTCCGATCGGTGCCCGGCGTCAACCTGACGCAAACCTCCGCGCGCGATTTCAACATCACGATGCGCGGCGCGACCTCGACCCTGGCGACCTCGACGCTGGCGTTGCTCGATGGCCGCAGCCTCTATCTCGACTTCTTCGGCTTCGTCGCCTGGGATCTGCTCCCGGTGAACCCCAACGAGCTGCGGCAGATCGAAGTGATTCGCGGGCCGGCATCTGCCGTGTGGGGCGCCAACGCGATGAACGGCGTGGTCAACTTCATCTCGAAGACGCCGCGCGAGTTGAACGGCAACAGCGCCACGATCACCTTCGGCTCGTTCGACCGCGACACCAAGGGCGAGCAACTGGGCAGCGGCTCGTTGTTCGGGATCAACGCCACGCACGCCCGCGCGGTCAACGACCGCTGGGCCTACAAGATCTCCGCCGGCGGCTACACGCAGGATGCGTTTGCGCGCCCGACCGGCGTGATCCCCAACGGCGCGGTGCCGCCCACGCCGTATCCGAACTTCGCCAATCAGGGCACGACCCAGCCGAAGTTCGACACCCGCATCGACTTCGACGCGCCGGAAGGCAAGTACAAGCTGGTGTTCGCAGCCGGCTACGCCGGCACCGACGGCATTTTCCACACCGGCATCGGACCGTTCGACGGCACCGGCGTCGGCGTGGGCTACGGCACCATGCGCTACACGCGCAACGCGCTGAAGGTCAGCTTCTTCACCAACCTGTTGAACGGCGATGCGTCAGGCCTGCTGGCGATTGGCGTCGACGGCAAGCCCATCCTCTTCAAGTTCAACACCCAGACCTACGACGTCGAGCTGGGCAACATCAACACCGTCGGCACCCGCAACGTGATCAGCTACGGCGGCAACCTGCGCTTCAACTCGTTCGATCTGTCGATCGCGCCGCGTGGCGACAACCGGACCGAGATGGGCGGTTACATTCAGGACGAATTCTTCCTGAACAATCATGTCCGCCTGAGCCTCGGCGCCCGGATCGACAAGTTCGACAACATCGAAGACCCGGTGTTCTCGCCACGTGCGACGCTCATCCTCAAGCCGGCGGCCGACCATGCGCTGCGGGTGTCGTTCAACAAGGCGTTTCGCTCGCCCTCGCTGATCAACAACTACCTCGAGACGGCGATCGTCAATCAACTGAACCTCGGCGCGATCAACCCGGCGCTGAACGGCGTGAACTACAACTTCCCGGTCCGCGCCATCGGCAACGAGTCGCTCAAGGAAGAATCCACCCAGTCGTTCGAGGTCGGCTACACGGGCATCGTTCGTAACCGCGCGACTGTCTCGGCTGCGGTCTACTTCACGACCAATCACGACGAGATCTTCTTCACGCAGACGGGCCGCTACCGCGCCACGACGCCGCCGCCCGCATGGCCGCTGCCCGCGGTGGTGTTGGAGCTGCTCCCGCCCGCCTGCACGACCGCGGTGTGCACGACCGGCGGGCTGCCGTCGGAGTTCAGTTACCGCAATCTCGGCACCGTGAAGAACAGGGGCGTCGAGCTGGGCGTCGACGGCGCCGTGACCCAGGCACTGAATGTCTTTGCGAACTATTCATTTCAGGCCGAGCCCGAGCCCGACTTCGCGCTGTCGGAAGTCAACCTGCCGCCGCAGAACCGCTTCAACGTCGGCATGAGTTACAACCAGGGCCACTTCCTCGGCAACGTCTCGGTCAGCTACGTCGGCGACGCGGTGTGGCAGGACGTGCTGGACGCGCGGTTCAGCGGACCCACCGAGGCGTTCACGCAGGTCAACGGCGCGTTCGGCGTGAAGTTCGCGGGCGACAAGGTGACGGCGACGATCAAGGGGATCAACCTGACCAACGAAGAGATCCAGTCGCACGTGTTCGGCGACATCGTGAAGCGCCAGGTGATCGGCGAGTTACGGGTGACGTTCTAATCGATGCCGGGGGATTGAAAGTTGAAAGTTGGAAGTTGAAAGTTGAAAGTTTCAGTTTTGAGAACTGAAACCAAAAACTGAAACTTAATACTGAAACTTACAACTTTCAACTTTCAACTTTCAACTCATTTCCGGAGCTTGTCGATTGCGCCCAGCAGATCCGCGCCTTGGTGTTTGCGCATCGCTTCCCACAGGTCGCCGACTCTCTTCACCCTCGTTTCGATGCTGTCGATGGTGAAGTCCTGCGGCTTCGGCGAGCCGTGGACTTCCTTCCAGGTCAGAGGCGTCGACACGCCGGCAAACGCCGAGGCACGTGCGCTATACGCGCACGCGAGCGTCTTGCCCTGGATGTTCTGCAGGTAGTCCACGTACACCGTGCTGTCCTTCCGCCGGCGAACGGTCCGCTCGACGGTCGCGACCTTCGGATGCTTGGCCGCCACCATGGTCGCGATGATCTGGCAGAACAGCATGCCCGCGGTATACGGCGTGCCCGGCGGCAGCGGGATGAAGATGTGCAAGCCCTCGGACCCTGACGTCTTGGGGAACCCTTGCACCTTCACCCGATCCAGCTCCTCTTGCACCCAGCGGGCGACGTCGAGAATCTGCGAGAACGTGGTGCCGGGCTGGGGGTCGAGATCGATCGCGACCTGATCGGCGTCGTCCAGTGAATCCACTTTCGAGAAGAACGGGTCCATCGAGATCGACGCCAGCTGCGCCATGTAGAGCAGGGTCTTGAGCGATCCACCGATCAGCCGCGCCGGCACGTCGTCAACCGGCAGCGTCTCGATGCGCACGCCCGGCGGCACCGGCTCCGGCGCGCGGTGCTGGTAGAACGACGGGCCCTCGACGCCATTGGGCAGCCGCTTCATCACGAGCGGCCGCTCGTCGATGACCGGCAGGATGCAAGACGCGACGCGCGCGTAGTGGCGAAGCAGATCGCCCTTCGTCTTCTTGATCTTCGGCCAGAAGATCTTGTGAAGGTTGGTGACTTCGAGGGTGTCGCCGTCGGGCAGCTTCAGCAGTCCATTCTTGCGCGCCTTCTCGAGATCGCTCAGTTGTGTGAGTAACGAATCCACGTCGCTCTTGCTGAGCGGCTTTTGCGTCGACGCACCTCTGGCACCCTTGGCACGCACCGTTGGCCCGCCTTCGCTCGCCGGGTTTCGCGCGAGCTTCGGCGAGGTCTCGCCGTAGCGGCCTTTGGCCGCGGAGGCGGACACTGTGGCGGCAACATCGTCGCGTAAACCAAGGTAAGTGGGATGACGGAGCCTCCCTTCGTCCGTGATTTCCGTGTATCGAATCTGCGCGACCAGCACAGGCCTAACCCAATGCGGCGTTCCCTTGGGCGTCTTCGGCGCAATCTCGAATGGGCATGTCGGCGTCTCGACGCGCGCGAGTAACGCCATCAAGCGGTCGAGCTCGGCGCCGCTGAATCCGGTGCCGACGTCGCCGGCGTACTTCAGCGGTCCGGCGGGTGTCGGCGTGCCGAGCATGAGCGCGCCGAAGTGCACGCGCGTGCCCTTGGGAGCGGTCCAGCCGCCGATCACGAACTCGTCCTGCTTTTGGAGCTTCAGTTTGAGCCACTCGGGGCTGCGCTTGCCGGTGCGATACACCGAGCGGGCGGATTTCACGAGCAAGCCTTCCCAGCCTTCCTGCTGGGCCCGCGCCATCAACGAGCGTCCGTCGCCGACCGCCTGTTCCGTCAGACCAATGAGCGTTGATGAAGACGGGTGTGCCTTGAACAACTGCTCCAGCCGCTGCCGTCTTTCGGCAAGCGTCTTCGATCGCAGATCGTCGTCGCCGACGCGAAGCAGGTCGAACACGATCAGCGCGGCCGGCTGTTCCTCCGGCGCGAGGATGTGTTTCTTCGAGTTGTAGCCAGGCACGCTGATGTGAATGCGGTGCTGCAGACGTTGAAACCCGGCGGGCCGCAGCTCCTCGTCGAGCGCCACGACTTCGCCGTCGAGCACGACGGGCCCCTTCAACTTCCGGCCCCACGCACCGAGCGCGTCGACGATGTCTGGAAATTGAGCGGTCTTCTCGTTGCCGAGGCGCGACCACAGCCGGGCACTCGCGACAGGTTTCCCTGGCAATACCTCAACGATCGCGCGGATGCCGTCGTACTTCGGCTCGTAGACCAGCGCCGGATCGGTCAGCGGCGGCGCAGCCTCTGGCAACGTCGCCAGCATCGGCCGGAGGTCCTTCGCGACGAACACGGGAAGATGGTACAGCTTTCGGGGATCAGGGATCAGGGATCAGCGCATCACGGGGATCACGGCACCGGGCCTTTTGTGCGCTGACCCCTGATCCCTGACACCTGGTCTCTGAGCCTTAAGAATACCGATCGTCAAACCACGGTTCGGCCGTGTCAGAGTAGCCGCGCTCTTCCCAGAAGCCTGGCCGATTCGCCGGGAGGAACTCGATCTTCCGGATCCATTTCGTGCCTTTCCACGCGTACAGCTTCGGCGTGATCATCCGGCACGGGCCGCCGTGCTCTTGCGGCAACGGCGCGTCTTCCCACGTGTGCACCAGCAAGACGTCGTCTTCGACGGCGCGCGCGAGCGGCAGGTTGGTCGTGTACCGGATCCGCGTTCCGGGCATGTGGTCATAGCCCGTGCACATCACGAAGCTCGCGTCTGCGCCCGGGACCGCGGCTTCAGCGATGGTGCGAAAGCGCACACCTTTCCAGCGATTGTCCATCCGGCTCCACGTCGTGACGCAGTGGAAGTCGCTGACGTCCTCTGCCTGGGGCAGTGCCAGAAACTCCTGCCACCCGATCGTGAATGGATTCTCACAAAGGCCGGCCACTTCGAGCCGCCATTCGTCGAGTGGAACGACGGGGGCTTCCCCAAGATCGAGCACCGGCCAGTTCGGGACCTCACGCTGGCCCGTTGGCAGCTTGGGCATGCCGTGTCGATTGGTGGGACCGGTGCCCATCGGTTGCCTGGCTGCCGGATCCCCGGACAAACCTTCCGCCTTCGCGCCAGGCGCTTCCACCTTCGCGCGAAGCGCTTCCACCTTCGCGCGAAGCGCTTCGGCGGACAAGTCGGCGGACAAGGCCCGGTCCCCAGGCGTCAGGAGCGCGCGTTGCCGCTCGATGTATCTCAGGCGTTTGGCGACCAGGCTGTTGTCGGAATCTGGCAATCAGGGCTCCATCTTCATTATCATCTGGCGATGCGATTCGAGTTCGTCGTCCGCTCCGGCAAAGAGGTCGGGCGGACCGTGGCCCTCTCCACCGGGCAGACCATCACGCTCGGGCGGCTCAAGGGCTGCGATGTCGTGTTGGACGATGAAGCCGCGTCGCGGCGTCACTGCACCATCACTGCCCGCGAAGACGTGTGCGTGTTGACGGACTTGCAGTCGGCCAACGGCACTTTCCTCAACGAAAGCCGGATTGCCACGAACGAGCTGGCCAAGGCGGACAAGATCCGCATCGGCTCGACCGTGATTGAGATGCTGGCCACCGATGTCGCAGAGATCCCCGGCTTCCACAGCACGACGTCGCTCAGCCTCGTCGAAGCTCGCAGCCACACCCTCGTGCAGCGCGCCGTCGACCCGACCAAGCTCGAGTTCCTGTCGCAGGTCTACAAGCGGAAGGGCGAGAACGAGCTGCTGATATCCGCGCAGCGCTACCTGACGACGCTGCACAAGGTGTCCGAGATTCTGTCGCGCGCCAGCTCGGTCGAGGCGCTGTTTGATTCGATTCTGTCCGCCATCCTGGAGGTGAGCGGCGGCGACCGCGCCGCCATCCTGATGCGCCCGGCGGGCGCGACCGGCAACGAAGTCGACATGGTCGCCGTGCGCACGCGCGACGAAGGCAAGAGCCCGGGCCAGGTGATGCTGTCGCGCACGGTCGTGAACGACGTGATCGAGAAAGGCATGTCAGCCTTCACCGATGACGCGCTGGCAGACGAGCGGTACGTCGGCGGCGAAAGCATCGTGCGGCAAAAAATCCGGTCGGTGATGTGCGCGCCGATGCGCACCACCGAGACCATTCTCGGCGTGTTGTACGTCGACAGCCAGCAGGCCAAGGAGTTCAGCGAAGCGGAACTGGAGCTGCTCGCCGCCGTTGGTAACCAGGCCGGCATCGCCATGCACCGGGCGAAGCTGATGGCCGAAGTCGAACGCCTGTTCCTGGACGTGATGAAGGCCATCGCGTCGATCATCGACGCCAAGGACGGCTACACGCACAAGCATTCGGAGCGCGTGGCGGCGTTCGGCGTGCGGCTGGCGCAGCAGCTCGGCTTCGACGCTGACGGCCGCGCCGTCGTCGAGCTGTCGGGGCTGCTGCACGATGTCGGCAAGATCGGCGTGCCCGACGCGATTCTCAACAAGCCAGGCAAGCTGACCGATGCGGAGTTCGCCGAGATGCGTATGCATCCGTTGCACGGGGCGCGCATCCTGTCGAACATCCAGAGTCAGAAAGTCGTCAACCTGCTTCCCGGCGTGAAGTACCACCACGAGCGCTGGGACGGCAAAGGGTATCCAGAAGGGTTGAAAGGCGAGGAGATTCCGCTGCTCGGCCGGTTGCTGGGCGTCGCCGACTTCCTCGATGCGCTGACGTCGGATCGCTCCTACCGCAAGGGCCTGAAGCTCGAAGAGGCGCTGGCGATGGTGGTTGATCTCGAGGGGAAGGCGTTCGACCCGGTCGTGGTCAAGGCGGCGGTGGAGCTGCACTCGCGAGGACAGCTGGCGCTGCCGACCACGCCGAATCCGAAAACGAAGTCGGATCTTGCGATCCCCGCCGAGATCGCCGAGGCGATCAAGGCAATCAAGCCCGCCGGATAATCAGCCCGCGAATAAACTTCGCGCCGTTAGCGACTCGGGCCGCAGGCGCGACGCGCGCGCGAGGCGCTTCACGATCATCGGCGGATCGAACCGGAACCGCCATTCATCCGCCCGCCCGCCCATCGCGGTGAACGCATCGGCCCACTGGTTCCACCACGGCGAGATGCGCAGGGAAATCGGCTCGACCACCAATACCGAGACGCCGCGCGCGACCGCCGCTTGCAGCGATTCGAGCAGCGCGCCGCGATCGCTGTCGGTCAATTCGTTCACCACGAACGCGGCGACGACAAACGATGCGTCGTGCGGAATGCGCGTCCGTGCCGCGCTGCCTCGGCGCACGTCGGCCGAGAGGCCGAGCTCGCGGTAGGTGAAGCGGGCCTCATCAAGTGCCCACGGGTGCGTATCGATGCCCGTGACGCGCGCGGGTGGGGTCGTGGCTGTCGCCACGGCGGCGCCGGCAACGCCGGTGCCGCATCCCAGGTCGACCACCAGTCCGGGTGATTTCGGCATGCCGACCTCGGCGAGGATGTTCTGGACGAGGACGAAATGAATCGGACCGTAGTACAACGCAAAGGCCGCGCGCTTGCCGGCGCCATCGAGCGCCTTCTGCGCCGGTAGAGCCGTGGTCCGCCGCTCGACGTAGGTCGACGACAGCGCCCGCAGCGCACGCGTGACCTCGCTGAAACGCAGGTCGGTGAAGTGGCGCTCTTCGAGCGCCTCCAAGAAGAGTTGAAAGTTCAAAGTTGTAAGTTGAAAGTTTCAGTTAGAAGTTCAGTTACAAGTTCAAAGTTTGAAGTTTGAAGGTGTCGCAACTTGCCTCAAAACTGGGAACTGAAACTTCGAACTTTCAACTTTCAACTTTCAACTAGGCGAGAAGTTCAAAGTTGGGGTGAGTGACGGGATTTGAACCCGCGACCACCGGAGCCACAGTCCGGCGCTCTACCCCTGAGCTACACTCACCATCAGGGTCGGAAACTCCAATAATATCAGTTCAGAGTTTAGAGTTCAGAGTTAAGAGCGAAAAACACGGCATTCTAAACTCTGCACTCATAACTCTGCACTCTTAACTCTGCACTCTTAGCTCTCCCGCATGATCCCTTTTCTAGGCCCCGCCGATCGTTTTCCGCCGGTGGACCAGGCGCTCGACGAGCCTGATGGCCTGCTCGCCGCTGGCGGCGGGCTCTCGGTCGACCGGCTGGTGGAGGCCTACGGCCACGGCATTTTTCCCTGGTACAGCGCGGGCGATCCGGTGTTGTGGTGGTCGCCCGATCCGCGCATGGTGCTCGCGCCGCGCGAGCTGCACGTGTCGCGATCGCTTCGCAAGCGCCTGCGCAAACGCGATTATCGGGTGACGGTCGACACGGCGTTTGCGCTGGTGCTGCGCGAATGTGCCGCGCCGCGCCTGGGTGACACGGCTACATGGCTGCTGCCCGACATGCGCCGCGCCTACCTGGCCATGCACCGCGCCGGCCTGGCGCATTCGATCGAGGTGTGGATCGGTGACGATTTGGCCGGCGGCATTTACGGCGTCGCGCTCGGGCGGATGTTCTTCGGCGAGTCGATGTTCTCGCGCCGCACCGATGGCTCCAAGATCGCGATGGCCCACCTGGCCGCCCAGCTCGATCGGTGGGGATTTCCGCTGATCGACTGCCAGATGGAAACCGGGCACCTGGTGTCGCTCGGCGCCACGGCGATGTCGCGCCGCCGCTTCGTGGCCGAGGTCGCGCGGCTGGTCCACGAGCCGGCGCCGGCGTGGCTGCTCGACGCGGATCTTGCTCTATGATCGGTCTGTGGCAGATCCGAGGGTGCGGGAAGGCGTCGAGACCGAGTCGCGCTCGGAGGAACGCACGGAAAACCCGCGGTTGTGGCGGGTGCTGCTGCATAACGACGATTTCACCACCCAGGACTTCGTGGTCTGGATTCTCGAGACCGTATTTCACATGCCCCATGCTGAAGCGTTTGCGGTGATGCTGCACGTGCACCAGGCCGGTGTCGGCGTCGCCGGACTGTTCACCCGCGACGTCGCCGAGACCAAGGTCAAGGCGACCCGCCAGCTGGCCGAGCAGCACGAGTTTCCGCTGCTCGTCACGCTCGAGCCCGACCGGCAGGAGGCGGGCGCATGAGCCGCACCCCCGTCCCCTTTGCCCCCGATACGCTCGAAAGCATCCGCCGGGCGTTTCGCGTCGCGGCCGACCGCCGCCACGACCTGGTCAGCCTCGAGCACATGCTGCACGCGCTCAGCGAGGATCCGCAAGCGCGCGAGATCCTGGCGCGCTGCCGGATCGACCTGACGATCCTGCGGACCGATCTCGAAGAAGTGCTCGACCGCGCGTTCACGCCCGTGCCCGGCCGCAAGGCCGTCAAACCGGAATCAACGCTCGGCTTCGACCGCGTCGTCGAACGCGCCGTCGTGCATGCGGCCTCCTCCAGCGCGCAGCAAGTCGAGAGCGGCGCGCTGCTGGTGTTCCTGTTGCAGGAAGAGGAAAGCCACGCGGCCTACTTCCTCCGCAAGCAGGGACTCGATCGGCTGACGTTGCTGAAAGCGATTGCGCATGGCGGGCCGAAGGAAGGCACGGCGCCCGGCGCCCCCGACGGCGGTGAGTCCGGCGTGCGCGATCCGCTCGAAGCCTACGCGACGGATTTGATTGCGAAGGCCGCCAAGGGCGCGATCGATCCGCTGATCGGCCGGCAGCTCGAGCTCGAGCGAATGATCCAGGTGTTGGGGCGCCGCCGCAAGAACAACCCGTTGCTCGTCGGCGAGCCCGGGGTGGGAAAGACCGCGCTGGCCGAAGGCCTGGCGCTGCGGATTCATCACGGTGATGTGCCGGAGTCGTTGCGCGGCGCCAGGGTATTCGCCCTGGACATGGGCGCGTTGGTGGCCGGCACCCGCTACCGCGGCGATTTCGAAGAGCGCGTGAAGCAGGTGCTCGACGCGCTCGACAAACACGAGCACGCCATCCTGTTCATCGACGAAATTCACACGCTGGTCGGCGCGGGATCGGCCTCGGGCGGCACGATGGACGCCGGCAACTTATTGAAGCCGGCCCTGGCGTCGGGCACCTTGCGCTGCATCGGCTCGACCACCTTCGCCGACGTGAAGCAGTCGTTCGACAAGGACCGCGCGCTCTCGCGCCGCTTCCAGAAGATCGAGGTGCTCGAGCCGTCGGAAGCTGAGACGATCGAAATCCTCAAGGGCCTGCGGACGGCATACGAGGATCACCACAAGGTGAAGTACTCGGACGAGGCGCTCGAGGCCGCGGTCTCGTTGTCAAATCGTCATTTGAAAGATCTGCACTTGCCCGACAAGGCAATCGATGTGATCGATGAGGCGGGATCGGCCGCGAAGCTGGCCGACAAACCTAAAGGTTTGTCGCCACCTGACGGCGTGGGGCCACCTGACGGCGTGGGGCCACCTGACGGCGTGGGGACAAACCTTCAGGTTTGTCCGGAAATCAGTGTCTCCGACATCGAGCGGGTCATAGCCAAGATGGCGCGCGTGCCGGTGCAGGCCGTGTCGAGCGACGACAAGGTGGCGCTGCGCAACATCGAGACCGAGCTGCGGGCCGTGATTTTCGGCCAGGACGCCGCGATCGACGAAGTCGCGTCGGCCATCAAGCTGTCGCGCTCCGGGTTGCGGGATCCGAAAAAGCCGATGGGCAGCTTCCTGTTCGCGGGCCCGACCGGCGTCGGCAAGACGGAGCTCGCGCGGCAGCTCGCGCGCGTGCTGAAAGTGGAATTCCTCCGCTTCGACATGTCGGAGTACATGGAGAAGCATGCGGTGTCGCGCCTCATCGGCGCTCCGCCGGGCTACGTCGGCTACGAAGAGGGCGGCTTATTGATCGACGCCGTGCGCAAGGCGCCGCATGCAGTGCTGCTGCTCGACGAGATCGAAAAAGCGCATCCTGACTTATTCGCGATCCTCTTGCAGGTGATGGACCACGCCACGCTGACCGACACGCACGGACGGCAGGCCGACTTCAGGCACGTGATCCTGATCATGACGACCAACGCCGGCGCGCGCGATCTGTCGGGCCGCAGGCTCGGCTTCAGCGATTCCGCGCAGGGTAACAGCAAGGCGACCGGCGTGCTCGAGCGCGCGTTTTCGCCGGAGTTTCGTAACCGGCTCGACGCCACCGTGCACTTCCTGCCGCTCGGCACCAGGGCAGTCGAGCTGGTCGTCGACAAGCACGTCGACGAGCTGCGCGCGCTGGTGGCGGCCCGGCGCATTGAGATCGTGCTGGAACCCGCCGCCCGCGCGTGGCTGTCGGAGAAGGGCTTCGACCGCGCGTTCGGCGCGCGGCCGATGGCGCGGCTGGTTGAGAAGAGCATCAAGAAGCCGCTGTCGGAGCTGCTGCTGTTCGGCGAGGTCAAGGACGGCGCCCGCGTCGTGGTCCGCCTGGAGGACGGCGCCCTGCGTCTCGCCGTCGACGGCGCCCCATAGAGTGACGGCACCCCATAAAGGGGTGCCCTACAGGTAAAATAGCGCCGCTATGGAGATTGCCCGGGAACGCTTCCTCGACGAGTCGCGCGCCTATCACCTCAGCATCGGCGTGCGCAGCTGCACGACGGAAGCGCACAGCCTGTTGTCGGCCCTTACCGCCGAGGAACGGGAACGGGTGAGCAACGCCATCGTGCAGGCCCTGAACGAAATCGAGCAGATCGTCCGGCCTCATATGGGCGCCAAGCCCAGATAGGATGGCGCGCGCATTCTTCGGCGTGGTACATTTCCCGCCCCTGTTCTGGTCTGAGGAGGACCCCGGCATGTTGCGAAAGTCTGTTTTGTTTGTCACGTTAGCCACCTTGATGACGACGGCCGTGAGCGGCCAGGCCCCGCAGAGAACACCGCCGGCAGCCACAGCAGCCGCCGATCAGTTCCCGGGTCTCGTGTTCCGCAACATCGGCCCCGCCACAATGGGTGGGCGCGTCGACGACCTGGCCGTGCTCGAGTCGAACCCCGCGGTGTTCTACGTCGGGACGGCGACCGGCGGCTTGTGGAAGACGGTCAACAACGGCACGACCTGGACCGTGCTCTTCGATGACATCGAAGATGCCGTCTCGATCGGCGACATCGCGATCAACCCGAACGACGCCAACACGGTCTGGGTCGGCAGCGGCGAGAACAACAATCGCCAGAGCGGGTCGTGGGGCAACGGCATCTATAAGTCCACCGACGGCGGCGTGACCTGGAAGCACATGGGCCTCGCCACCTCGAAGCACATCGCCCGCATCGTGGTCGATCCGGTGGATCACGACGTCGTGTATGTCGCGGCGCTTGGCAGCGTGTGGGGCCGTGGCGGCGAGCGCGGTGTCTACAAGACCACCGATGGCGGCCTGACCTGGGCGCGCGTGCTTCACGTCGATGACGATACCGGCGCCACCGAGCTGGTGATGGATCCGCAGAACAACAAGGTCATGTACGCGGCGACCTACCAGCGCCGCCGCGCCACGTGGGGCTTCAACGGCGGCGGGCCCGGCAGTGCCATGTGGAAGTCGAGCGACGCGGGTCGCACCTGGACCAGGCTCACGCAGGGTGTGCCGGCCGGTCCGCTCGGCCGCATCGGCATGGACGTGTATCGCGCCAACCCCAACATCGTCTACGCGCGCATCGAGCACGACACCGAGAGCGGCACCTATCGATCCGACGACGCCGGCTTGTCGTGGCGGAAGATGTCGAGCACCAATCCGCGCCCGATGTACTTCAGCCAGATCCGCATCGATCCGACCAGCGACGCCCGCATCTACGTGCTTGGCGTGCAGCTCCACATCTCCGACGACGGCGGCAAGACGTTCATCGACAACGGCGCCATGCATTCGGATCACCACGCCATGTGGATCAATCCCGCGAACCCGAACCACATTCTCGACGGCAACGACGGCGGCATCGGCGTCAGCTACGACAGGGGCAAGAACTGGGAAGGCATCTACAACATGGACCTCGGGCAGTTCTACCACGTCACCTACGACATGGAGACGCCCTACAACGTCTACGGCGGCCTGCAGGACAACTACACCTGGGGCGGGCCGAGCGCCGTCCGCAGCCGGCAGGGCATCCCCAACGATCAGTGGTTCTCGATCCATGGCGGCGACGGCTTCGAGGCGCAGGTCGACCCGAAGAATCCACGGACGATTTACGCCGAGTCGCAGGACGGCAACATCTCGCGTGTCGATCGCCTGACGAACGAGCGGAAGTCGATCCGTCCGCTCCCGGCCAAGGGCGAGCCGCCGCTGCGCTGGAACTGGAACACGCCGATCCTGATCTCGCCGCACGACTCGAACACCATCTACGTGGGCGCGAACAAGGTCTTCAAGTCCGCCGATCGCGGGCAGAGCTGGACGGCCATCAGCCCCGACCTCACGGAAGCCACCGATCGCGAAGGCTTGTCGTTAATGGGCGCGGCGGCGAAAGACATCAAGATCGCCAAGAACGACGGCGTGCAGTCGTACGGCAACATCGTCCAGCTCGTCGAATCGCCGAAGCAGCCGGGCGTGTTGTACGCCGGCACCGACGACGGCCAGGTGCATATGACGAAGGACGGCAGGACCTGGACCAACATCACGAGCAAGTTTCCGAACGTGCCGAAGAATGCCTACGTCTCGCGGCTGTCGGCTTCCGCTCACGAAGTGAATGTCGTGTATGCGAGCTTCGACAACCACCGTGCCGACGACATGGGCACCTACGTCTACGCCAGCGTCGACGGCGGCAACAACTTCCGATCGATCGGTGAAGGCATTCCCAAGGGCCACACCGTGACCGCGATGACCGAGGATCCGAAGAACCCCAACGTCCTCTACTCGGGCACGGAGTTCGGCTTGTTCGTGAGTCCCGATCGCGGCGGCAAGTGGATCCGGATCAAGTCCAACCTGCCGACCGTGCCGATCCACGAGATCGTGTTCCACCCGCGCGACAACGACATGATTGTCGCGACCCACGGCCGCAGCATCTGGATCCTGGATGATGCGACGCCGCTGCAGCAGGCGGCCGAGGCGATGAAAGCCGACGCCTACCTGTTCGAGATGCGCGGCGCCATGCAGTTCAACCCGGCCAACGATCGCGGCTTCGTCACCGACAAGCCGTTCTTCGGGAAGAACCCGACCTACGGCGCGCCGATCAGCTATTACCTCTCGAAGCCGCAGACCAACGTGGCGCTTCGCATCCGCGACGCGGCCGGAACGCAGGTCCGCGAGATCATCGGCAACGACTTGCGCGACGCTCGCGGTGCGGGCGTCAACCGCGTCTACTGGGATCTGCGTCACCAGCCGCTCACGCCATTGGCGGGGCAGCCGCAAGGCGGTGGCGGCGGGGGCGGCGGCTTCGGTGGCGGCGGCAACAACGGTCCCAATGTGATGCCAGGTGACTATCGCGTGACGCTCGTCGTTGACGGCAAGGACGTGGTGACCAAGACGGTCCGCGTCAACGGCGACAAGGACATGCCAATGACCGATGCGGAGCGCAAGACCTGGCACGACACCGGGCTGGGCTTGCACGAGCTGCAGCGGGTCGCCAACGCGGCGGCTGAAGCGGTGACGACGCTCGGCACGCAGGTCACGGCAGCAGAAGCCATGATCAAGACGGCCGCGAATGTTCCGCCGGCGGCGAAGACCTCGCTCGCCGACATCAACACCAAGCTGACCGATCTGCGGCGCCGGCTCGGCGTCGGCCAGGGCCAGGGCGGCGGCGGTGGTGGTGGCGGATTTGGCGGCCAGCAGGGCAACGTGCGCGGCCAGGTCGGCCAGGTCAAGGGGCAGATCATGGGATCGACCTCGACGCCCACCGCGCAGCAGGTTCGCGCCGCAGCGGAAGCGCGCGAAGACATGATGAAGCTCGTCACCGACACCAACGACCTGATCGCGGCCGTCCCCGCGCTCTACGACGCGCTCGGCGCGTCGGGCGCGAAGCCGGCGGCGCTCAAACCCGTGGGTCCGCTGCCCGCGCCGCGATAAAAGAGACCACGAAATAGCTTTCGTGACCTTCGTGGTGCTCTTCGTGGGCTTCGTGGTGTCCTGCGGTGCCCCGGCATGAAGGTACCCGCCTCGGTATCGCGACGGCCGTCTTCGGGGGCCTTCTGATCGCCGGGGCAAGCCCGATGAGTCCTGGAACGCGTACGACCAGGTCCTCCGCCTCGGTGAGTGGACCGGCGAGCTACAGCCGCGCAACAAGAGCGGCCGCCGCGTGATCATCGAGAGCCGCTGGACCCTCGTGCGCGATCCGCAGGGCCGGGCGCAAGGCATTCTGTCGATCAACACCGACGTCACCGAGCGGCGCGAGTTGGAGCAGCAGTTCCTTCGCGCCCAGCGGCTCGAGAGCATCGGCACGCTGGCCGGCGGCATCGCCCACGACCTGAACAACGTGTTCACGCCGATCATGCTCGGCGTCGAAATGCTGAAACAGGACGTCAAAGATCCAGATGGGCGCGAGGTGCTCGAGACCGTGTTGGCCAGCGCGCGCCGCGGCGCGGAGATGGTGCGGCAGGTGCTGTCGTTCGCCCGCGGCATGGAGGGCCGTCGCGTCGAGCTCGACGCGAAGGGCCTGGTGGCCGACGTCGCCCGCATCGCCCGCGACGCGATGCCGCCACGGCGGCCTGCTGACGATTGCCGCCGAAGCGCGTCGACACGCATCCACGCGACCGCACCGATGTGCCCGCCGGCGCCTACGTGATGCTGCAGGTGGAAGACACCGGCACGGGGATTCATCCCGACGTCGCTGACAAGATCTTCGATCCGTTCTTCACCACCAAGGAACCGGGGAAGGGCACCGGCCTCGGCCTTTCGACCTCGCTCACCATCGTCAAGAGCCACGGCGGGCACATCCGCGCGTCGAGCGTGCCGGGCCAGGGCGCGTCGTTCCGGATCTATCTGCCGGTCACAGCCGGGCCGGGCCCCGAGAGCGCGCCGGTGGCCGCGGCCGATCTGCCGAAGGGCGCAGGAGAGACGGTGTTGGTGGTCGATGACGAGCCGGCGATTCGGTTGATCGCGCAGCGGACGTTGGAGTCGCGCGGCTACCGCGTGCTGCTGGCCGCCGACGGAGCCGAAGCGATCGCGACGTTCCGGGCGCAGTACCAGTCGATCGCGTTGGTGATGCTCGACATGACCATGCCGGTGCTCGACGGCGTGCCGACCATCCAGGCGCTGGCGCGCATCGACCCGACGGTGCGGATCATTGCCGCCAGCGGCATTCACGCCAACGAGCAGGCGGCGCGGGCGGCGAGTCCGCGCGTCACGCAGTTCATTCCCAAACCGTTCACGGCCGAGATGCTGTTGAGGGCGATTCGGCAGGCGCTGGCGTAGGCTGAGCTATCGCTTGAGCGTGACCTTCTGCGCACGCCAGTTCCACACCTCGCCCACCCAGAGATCGTTTTCCGTCCGGCAATCGATGGCGTTCACCATGCCAAACTCTTTTGGCAGCTTGCCCGCCTTGCCGAACTGTCCGACCACCTGACCGCTCAACTGCACTTTGTAAATCTGGCCGCCGTCCATGCTTTCCGGATCGTTCGAGTTCGAGCTGTAGAGAAACTGCGTAGCGCCTGCGGAGATGCAAATTGCCTGCGGAGTCCCGATGTTGGCGATCTGGGACTTGAACGTCCCTTCGCCATCGAACACCTGGACGCGCTTGTTCCCCGCGTCGGCGACGTAGATATTGCCGGACGCATCGCTGGCAATCCCGCGAATCTGGTTGAACTGGCCTGGTCCCGAACCGGTATGGCCCCAGGTCTTGACGAAATTGCCGTCCTTGTTGAACTTCGCGATGCGGCTATTCGCCCCGAACCCGTCGGCGATGTAAATGTTGCCGGCGCGATCCCACGTCACGTCTGACGGCCGGTTGAAGTTGTCGCCATTGATCCCGGATCCGGCCGGGCGCCCGGTGTTGCCCCCGCCGCCACCACCACCACCACCACCACCAGCGGGTGCAGGTCCTCGAGTCGCGACAAACGCCGCGTCGGCGGCCGTCGCCGACACGCCAGGGCCGGGCCGCAGCGTGATGTTCTCGGGCTTCCGGCCGAGCACCATCTGGAATCGCCCGTCGGCGTCGAACTTGACGACCTGGTTCGAGCCGGCGTCAACGATCCAGATGTTGTCCTGAGGATCGACCCGGACCTGCTGCGCGAAATTGACGGCGTAGACGCCCTGTCCGATCTCTTTCACGAACTTGCCGCTCGGATCGAATTGAAACAGCCGTGAGCCGCCGTGGTAGAACGTGCGCTCGTCGCCGAGCGTGGCTACCGCGTGACCGGTGCGCGCGTAGATGAAGACGTGGCCCCGTGAATTCGTTGCGACCCCGGCAACTTCACCGTAGGAGGGCAGCGAGATGATGTCGGCGACCGCGTCGTAGTTGATCTGCGGCACCGACTGGGCGGCCAGCGCAGTGCCCAGGACGGTTGCGCAGGCGACAAGGAGAAGAGTGCGCTTCATGATGTTCTCCCTATCGCTGTGCCGAGGTCTTGGCCGTCTGTGGGCGCAGGATGATCTTCTGCACGCGCCACGCGGTGATTTCAGACACGTACATTTCGTCGGGGTTGCGGCAGTCCATCTGATGCACGCTGCTGAACTCCTTGAAGCCATGTCCCGCCTTTCCGAATCGGCCGAGCACGGTGCCGTCGAGCTCCATCTTGTAAATCTCTCCGGTGATCGGCGCCTGGTCGAAGTTGTTGCCGGTCGGGAACGAGTTGGAGCTGTACAGGTATTGGTGCGGCCCCGCTGAAATGCACACCGCCCAGGGCGCGCCGACGTGGTCGTAGACCGCCTTCTGGTTCAGATCGTTGTCGAGCACGACGATGCGGCGGTTGCCGCGATCGGCGACATACACCATCCCCTTTGCGTCAACCGAAATCGCGTGGGGCGTGCTGAACTGCAGCGGCCCGTCGCCGCGAGTGCCGACCGCCTTGACGTAGCGGCCGTTCTTGTCGAACTTCACGACGCGCGAGTCGCCGTAGCCGTCCGACACGAAAATGTTACCCCGCGGGTCCCAGCCGATGTCGGTTTGCCTGTGGAACGTGTACGGCCGGTTGGTGCCGGCGTACTGCCCGCCGCCCGGCGTCAGCGTCAGCTGATCGAGCGGGTCGGGACGCTTGCCGAGCACCATCAGGAGCTTGCCGTCTGGGCTGAACTTCTGAATCACGTTGGTGCCTTCATCGACCGCCCAGATGTTGTCGTCCGTGTCCACGCGTACCGCATGCGCGAAGGAGAAGCCGTAACTGCCGGCGCCAAACTCCTTGACGAACGCGCCGTTCTGGTCGAATTCAAACAGGCGCGTCTCGCCGCTGCGCACGTAGACGAACACGTGCCCCTTCGAATTGGTGGCGACGCCCGTGCCTTCACCCATGTAGAGACCGGTCGGCAGCTTGAAAAAATTGGGAACCGAGTCGAACGGTATCTCCGGCGCGGTGGCCTTTGCTTTCGCGGGTCCCGGGACGGGCTGGGCGACCGCGGGCCCGGCGATGATGAGAAGACCGACGACTAGCAGGATTCGGGTGCGCATCGTGACTCTCCTTCTGACGGATGCGCAGATTGTATCTATGGCATCCGGGCCGCTAGACAATTCGGCGACAAACTCTAGACATCCTTTGACACCGGGGCTCGCAGGTTGGCGATACGCTCGCGCGAGTTCAACTCGTTTTGAGAAGAGGGGTTCCCATGCGCCCTATTGTTCGCCTGATCCTGCTGAGTACGTGTGTGTTTTTCGCGGCCCTGTCGCCGGCACTTGCCCAGCAACGAGGTTCGATTTCGGGGAAGGTCCTTGATCCGTCCGGCCTGGCGCTCCCCGGCGCGACCGTGACCGTCACGAACCAGAACACCGGTTTTACGCGCACGGTCGTGACCGCTGCGACCGGCGGCTATTCCATTCCCAGCCTCGATCCGGGCACTTACTCCCTGGGGATCGAGATGGCCGGGTTCGCGTCGCTGGCGCGGCCCGATCTCACGTTGACCTCCGGATCGGAGCTGACGCTCGACTTTACGCTGCGGCTCTCGGGCGTGGCGGAAACCCTGACGGTGACCGGGGCCGCGCCGCTCGTCGAGCGGTCGAGCAATAGAATCGGGGGCACCCTGTCGAGCAGGGAAATCGAGGAAGTGCCGGCGAACTTCCGGCACATCGGGGCGCTGACCCAGCTCGTCCCTGGCATGACGCCGAACCCGGCGGCATCGACGTTCGAAGGCGGCCAGGTGGTGGCCAACGGGACGCCCGCCCAGTCCAACCTGTACCTGGTCGACGGCATGTACAACAACGACGATCGCCTCGGTGGCAGCCAGGGCACGCAGGTGCGCGTCGTGTTGGACAACATCGAGGAATACCAGGTGCTGGCGAACCAGTACAGCGCCGAGTACGGCGGCGGCGCCGGCGCGATCATCAACATGGTGACCCGCGGCGGTACCAACACCTTCTCGGGCCGCGCCTATACGTATTTCCGCGACGACAAGTTCAACGCGCGCAATTCCTTCCTGTCGAGCACCGCTCCGAAACCGGAAGAGCGCACGATGCAGGCCGGCATCGCGATCGGCGGCCCCATCGTCAGAGACCGCGCCCATTTCTACTTCACGTTCGAGCGCGACCATGAGGACATCGCAGGACTGAAGAAGTTCCCTGCCCAGGCGGCACCGCTCGCGCGCGACTTCGTCGGCACGTTCAGCGTCCGGGCGACCAACTACTTCGGTCGCGGCGATGTGCAGCTCAACGATCGGAACTTTGTCAACGCGCGCTGGGTGTTGGAGACGGCGCCCTCGCGCGGCGAGGACTTCAACATCAGCAATGAGACGATCGACGCGCAAGGGTGGGAGCAAGACTGGGACCATCTGTTCAACGTCGCGTACACGAGCGTGCTGAGCGACCGGGCGTCCGCGGTCGTTCGCCTGGGGCGGATCGGCGAGCAACTCAATACCGGTGCGCAGGCGTTCTTCAACGACGATGTCGGCTGGAGGGGATTTGACGGTCGCAGTCCGTTCGCGATTGGCCAGCGGAATGTGCATCCGGACTATATCGCCGGCAAGGGGGGCACCGGCGGGTATACGACGATCCGCACCTACACGGCGGACACGGTGTTCAGCTACTTCGTCCCCGACTGGGGCGGCGAGCACACGATGAAGGCCGGCGTCGGCTGGAGCTACAACGCCGCGCCTGGCCGGGGGAGTCCGGATACCGGCACGTTCGACTTCGCGGGCAACCTGCCCTACGATCCAAGCAATCCCGCGACCTTCCCGCGCGAGTTCACGGTCCGCATGGGACCGCCCAATTCGAATTACGAAGTCGACAGCTACGATCGGCGCTTCAGTCTCTTCTTCGAGGACAAGTGGCGGGCGAGCAACCGGTTGACGATCAACTTCGGGGTTCGCCACGACCGGCAGCAATCGGTGCCGGGCGCCAAGGACGACATCAGTCCGCGGGTCGGCTTTGCCTGGGACGTGTTCGGGAAGGGGAATACGGTCGTGCGGGGCGGCGTCGGGCGTTTCTACGCCTACATGCCCATTTCGGTTGGCGTCAATCTGGCCGCCAACGCCGTGAAGACGCGCTATCCGGTTCTGACCATCACGCCGGCCAACGACACGTGCAACTGCGTGCTTCGGCCCGACCGGATTAACGACTCGGCGGGTAACCCCGGCGTGGCCGTCCTGAGCGCGGCGGGTGTTGCCGACCTCGAGCGGCGGCGCGATGCCATTCTCTCTGGCGCCACGTTCGCGTCCGACAGCGTCCGAGTGGACGATCCCGACCGGGAGATGCCGTATCAGGACTCCTGGAGCCTCGGGTTGGCCCACCAGATCGGCGCCCAGACAGCCGTCACGGTCGATTACGTCGCGAACGTGTCGCGTGACCAGAACGGCGTCGTCGACATCAACGAGCCGGTGAACCGCGTCCGGCCGGGCGTCAATGCGTTCGATCCAAACGGCGTTCTGATTCCGGCCGAGGCGCGCGGAGTGAACTTCCGCCGCGTGCTGCAGAACCAGTCGAACCCGGCGTTCGACGGCGACTACAAGTCCCTGCAGCTCGGCGTCCAAAAGCGGATGTCGAACCGGTGGAGCGGGCGTCTGGCGTACACCCTGCAGAAGGCCAACTACGTTGGCCTCGGCAACCCCGACGTGAAGCGAGTCTGGCTCGACAACGACATCCGGGCTGACTACGGGACCTTCGCGAGCAACCGCACGAATGTGCTGGCGATGACCGGTACGTTCAACGTGTGGCGGACGCTGAACATCGCGGCGGTCGTCAGCGCGATCTCCGGCGCGCGCATCAATGAGACGACCGGTGCGGATGGCAACGGCGACGGCGACCGCACCGACCGGCCGATCAAGGGCGTTGACGATCTGACAAGGCCGATCCTCTCCGCCGTGGACTCGCAGGGGCGCGCCGTGATCAACGGGCTGGAAGGGCCGGGATCGTTCCTGCTCGACATGTCGTTGCGGTACCAGATTCCGCTGGGCCGCCGGGCCACGAGCTTGGACCTGTTCTTCGATGTGTTCAATCTGACCAATCGCGAGAATCTGCTGAATCCGACGGGCAACCGGAGCTCGTCGAACTTCATGGTGTCGACGGGCTCGCAGTTCCCGCGGCAGAGCCAGTTCGGCGTGCGCGTGCGTTTCTAGGGTCGGCGTGACGGATCGATTCCGCGTCACTCGCGTCGTACGCCGAGGAACGGTGGCTCTCGCGGTCATGGGGGCGCTGCTCTGCAGCGCCCCCGCGGCGTTCAGCCAGATCGAGTTAGGCGTGATCCAGGGCGTCGTCACCGACGAGGCCGGCACTCCGCTCGACGACGTGACGTTCCGGATCCGCGACACGGGTCGCGGGCGTGAGTTCACGATCAAGAGCGACAAGAGCGGGCGCTTCTATCGCCGCGGCCTGCCTGCCGTGGAGTACGAGATTACGGTCGAGAAGGAAGGGTACCAGCCGATTCACGACAAGGTGCGCCTGAACGCCGGTGTGGACCGCCGGTTCAGTTTCAAGCTCGTGCGGGCGGCTCCGCCGGGAGCGGAGGAGTTTGCCCAGGGCGTCGAGGCCTTCGGCAGGGGCGACCACGCGACGGCCGCAAAGGCGTTCGAGGCCGCCGTCGACAAGGCGCCCGATCTGCCCGAGGTGCGGGTGAACCTCGCCATGGCCTACCTGCGCCTGCAGCGCACGGCCGACGCCGTTGCTCAGATCGAGAAGGCAGCGACGCTCTCCTCGGAAGTGCCGAGCGTGCTCTTTCAGCTGGGGGGCGTCTACGTCGAGGCGAATGAGCTGGATAAGGCCGCTGCCGCGTTCGAAAAGGGGTTAGCCAAACAGCCGGATCTAAACGACGCCCTGGCCTACGATGCGACGGTCACTCTGGGGGCGGTTTACTTCGCCAAGGGGCGGAACGATCAGGCGATGGCGCAGTTCGAAAAGGCCCTCGGCGCCCGGCCAAACGCCCCCGCCCCCACGCTGGGCCTGGCCAAGGTCTACTTCAGTAAGGGCGATGCGGCGACGGCCTTGGAGCTTTTCCGTCTCGTCGTAGCGTCGGCGCCGGGCACGCCGGAAGCCACCGAGGCCGGCGCGTTCGTAACGGCACTCAGCAAGGGCCCCCCTTCCGCGACCGTGGCCGCCGCGGCGAGTCTTAGCGTTCTAAGCGCCGGCGCCGTTGAAGAGGCGGTGCTCAGGCTCGCCCGGCAGTACAAGCAGGATGCCGGACACGAGGTGTCGCCGCACTTCGGCACGGCGCCCGAGATCGAGAAGCGCCTCTCGTCCGGCGAGGCGGCGGATGTGCTGATCGCGCCAGCCGCCGTCGTGGACCGAGGGTTGAAAGCCGGCGCGCTCGTCGCCGGCACCGAGACGCCGATCGGACGCGTTGGCGTCGGCGTCACGGTGCGACGCGGAGTGGCCGCCCCTGATGTCTCAACCGTCGAGGCGCTGAAGGCGGCCCTCCTGCGTGCGGATTCGGTGGTCTACAACCAGGCCTCCACGGGGGTGTATCTCGAGTCGCTGTTCGCGCGTATGGGCATCCTCCATCATTTGAAGCCTCGCACGACGCGGTACCCGAATGCCGCCCAAGTGATCGAGCACGTGATCGCGGGCCAGGGCAACGAGATTGGCTTCGGGCCGATTACCGAGATCAAATCCTTCGAGCCGAAGGGCGCGGTCCTCGTGGCGCCGCTGCCCGAGAGCATCCAGAACTACACGACGTACGTCGCGGCGGTGACAACACGCGCCACCGCGCCTGATGCCGGTCGGGCATTTATTGGTTACCTCACGGCGGCGGGGGCGCGGCAGGTGTTTCTGGCAACCGGCGCGCGGTAACCGCGCGTGTTGACCTTCTCCGATGAGCACTCGATCACTTTGACCACGGCCACGAAGGGGTTCCTTATGCGAAGAATCGTTGTAACTCTTGTTCTCCTGTTCGGCGGCGCTTTTGTGTCTCACGCGGTAGCCCAGGGTGGTAACGGCAGCCTCCGCGGAACGGTGAACGACGCCCAGGGCGGCGCGCTGCCGGGCGTCTCCGTCACGGCCACGAGTCCCGCGCTGCTCGCCTCCAGCCTCGCGGTCAGCGATGCCACCGGGGCCTACCGGTTGGTCAACCTGCCGCCGGGCACGTACACCATCACGGCGGAGTTGTCCGGCTTCTCGGTATTCCGCCGCGAAGGCATCCTGCTGCGCGCCGGCGCGAACTTCCAGGTCGACATCACGATGGCGCTCGGCACGCTGTCGGAAACGATCACCGTGAGCGGTGACTCGCCGATGCTGGAAGTGTCCAGTCCCAGCAACGTGCTGAATATTGAAGCCGCCTTCCAGAAGAGCCTGCCGCTCGTCGAGGGCAAATACTGGAGCGACTTTCTCCACATGACGCCGGGCGTGATGTCGCGGCCGCACAACGACGGCAGCGGGCGGCAGAACTACTTCGGCAACGCGGTCGACCACCGCGACGCCGTCGTCGACATGGAAGGGATGATGGCGAGCAACTATAACGACTCGAACATCAACCGGACGGCCCTGAGCACCGAAGCGGTGCAGGACGTGCAGATCAAGACCGGCGGCGTCGACGCGGCCTCGCCGATGGGGTACGGCCTGGTGGTCAACATGATCAGCAAGAGCGGGGGCAACCAGGTCAGTGGCTCGGGGGGGTGGACCTTCCAGCCCTTCGAGTGGAACGGCGACAACACTGGGGGCAACGGCACGCCGGCCACGAGGGCCATTAACCAGGCCGATTTCTCACTGGGCGGACCGATTCGGCGCGACCGCGCGTGGTTCTTCGGCGCCTACCGCTGGCAGAACAACGAGACCACACCCAGCCGCATTCCGGCCGTGGTGGCGGCCCTCAAGGCGCTCTACCCCAACGAACCATTCCAGAACACCTCGCTCAAGAGCCAGCAACCGTATGCCAAGGTCACGACGCGGTTGGGAACCAACCACACCCTGGCCGGGATTTATCAGGGTGACCGGTTGCACATGCTCAACGTCGGCCAGACGATGGCGACGTTTGACGAAGTCCTGTCGACGGGCGGGGCGCTCTACGGGGCCAAGCTGACGTCGGTGTGGGGGAGCAATCTCACGACGAACTTCACGGCCAGTTACAACAACAAGGGGGGCAACGGTCTCGACAGCTACGACGGGCGCCTCATCCCGGGACCGAGCATCGACGTGCACCCGGCGTTCACGGTGGCGCAGGGCCGGGCCACGGGCACCGGCCTGCTCGTGACGACCGGGGGTAACCGGTCGGTGGGCTGCGACGGGTGCATGCTGCTGGACGATTCGTCGGTCGCCATGCTGCGCGGTGACGTCACGTGGTTCAAGGACAACCTGGCCGGGTCGCACGAATTCCAGTTGGGGTTCCTGGCGATGCCGGCGAACAATTTCGACCAGGAGACCGTGTACCTGAACGATGGTTTCATCTTCGAGGAGCAGCGGTTGCGGGATCGGAACAACCCGGCCGCCGGGACGGTGCCGTTTCACCGGCAGTACATCACGGGCGATCTGAGCCTTCTGTCCGCCTCTGGTCGCGACAAGGACATCGGTTTCTACATCCAGGACACCTGGAAACCGGGCGCGCGGTTGACGGCGACGCTGGGCGTCCGGGTGGACCTCGTGCGACGCTACGACGCGCAGCGGGGCTTCTCGCGGCAGTCGAGCACCGAAGTGGGCCCGCGGCTGGGCTTTTCGTATCTGCTGACGAGTGACGCGAAGAACGTGCTGCGGGGCACCTTCGCGCGGGTGCACGAGCAGTTGCAAGGAGGGCGGCATGGTGTCTCGTCGTTTGGCGGCGCCGACAGGGCTGCCAGCCGGGACACCTACGACCTCGATGGCGACGGGACCTTCGAGTCGGTGTTCGATACGCCGGCCCGCACCTCCTCGCTGTCGGCCGCGCAGTTCGATCCCGGCATGAGCCAGCCGATTATCGACGAATGGATCGTGGGTTACCGGCGGCAGTTCCCCGGGCAGGTGAGCGTCGATGTGGGCGGGATCTATCGCAAGGTCCACAACATGTTCGCGCAGACGGACATCAACGGGATCTATCCCAGCGGTCCGAACCAGCCGTTCGGCGGCTTCGGCCTGGTCGATCCGAACCAGGGCATCGTCTACCGGCTGACCAACGCCGACTGGCACGCGATGCACTATCAGGCGCTGCAGATCACGGTCGCCAAGAATTTATCGAACAACTTCCAGGCGATGGCGGCGATCCACCGCCAATGGCAGCAGGACAAAGGCACGTGGAATCCGACCGACCCCGCGCGCTTCATCCAGCCCGACGCGTTCGCCAACAACAGGATGCTGTGGCGGACGCGCGACCCGAACGATCACAACAGCTACCCCGGCAGCACCACCGCGCCGATGTGGAACCCCTTCTCGTACCGGTTCAACGGGACGTGGCACGCGCCCTACAACATCCTGGTCGCGGGCAGTTATTCGATCGTGTCTGGGGGGTGGAGCAGCTGGATCGTAAAGCAGTTGCCGGCGAACAGCCCGGAGATCGCGGTGTTCGGTCCGGCGACAGTGGTCTCGTCGACGGGCGTGCGCCAGTCGAATCCGCTGGCGACCCGAATCCGCTTCGTGTACCCGACGCGCGGTGAAGGACAGGTCTTGCTCGCGGCGACTCACACGGTGGGCTTCAAGCTCAGCAAGCGCATCAAACTCGGCGGTGCCCGCGACGTCGAAGTCGCGACCAACATGCTCAACCTGCTCAACGCCGGCCGCGGCACCGAATACGCGCGCGGCGGGGCCAACCGGCAGTACAACACGGTGGCGTATCTGCAGCCCGGCAACCTGCAGGCCGCGCGGTCGTTCCAGGTGGATTTGCTGTTCCGGTTCTGACGGTTACGGAGATGAAGGCCATGAGAGATCGCCGAGATCTGAGTCGCATGCCTGCCGCGTCCGCGCTAGCCCTGTTGGTGGCCGCGGGACTCGTGCTTTCACTTTCCGGGGCGGCGTGCGCCCCCGGAGCCACGCCCGCCGCCGCGCCGCCTGCGGCGGATCCGCTGTCGGACGGCGCGGAAAACGTCCGGCTCGTCGGCTACAACGACTTGCAAGGGCGCACGGCGCTGGTCACCACGACCAAGTCGGATCCGGCCAACGGCAACTGGGTCTACATCGGACATCACGACTCCTTCCGCGACGAGAAGCCGCTGCTGAACCCCATCACCGGGAAAATGGAGTTCAACGGCACGTCGATCCTTGACATCACCGATCCCGCCAAGCCGAAGTACGTCTGGCACATTCCCAACCAGACCAACAAGAACTCACGCAGCACCTCGGTGGTCTACGATTACAAGTTCGATTCATCGGGACGCGACTATCTGATCCGCAACTCCGAAGCACTGACGCAGGGCGAAACGGGAGTCGACCTCAAGTACGAGATCTGGGACATTACCTCGCGCGATACCGACCCGTCGAAGATCGCCTTGGTCTCCGAGATCACGGGCACGCAGCCGAACTCATGCGGTCGCGGCTGCGGCGGCAAGTTCATCATGCGCGCGCATAAGGGCTGGTGGTCACAGGAGACGGGGTATTTCTACGCCGCCTCAGGCGAACCGGGGTTCCGCAACATCATCGTGCAGATCTTCGACCTCAAAAACCCGAAGGAGCCGAAGCTGGTGGGCCGCGCCTGGATTCCCGGGTTGAAGGACGGCGAGCCCGGGTACGAGGGACAGTACACGCATCATCCGATCGTCGACGAAGAGAACAACCGGCTCTATGTCGGCTACCGCAATGCCGGCGGACAGGCGGCGTCGTTCGACATTTCCGACCCGGCGAAGCCGAAGTTGGTGTGGTCGATTGACATGAACCCGCCGCACCGCGGCCCGCACACCGTGTCGCCGATTGTCTATGACACCGTGCCCAACTTCGGGAAGGGCGCCCTGCCACGGACGTATGCCTTCATCGTGGATGAGGCGGGCGGCGGCGCCGACATGAAGCCGTGCAACAACCCGGTGCGGTCGGGGTCGTACATGGTCGACATCACCACCGAGACCAAACCCTTTCCGGTCTCGGTCTGGCAGGTGCCCGTCGGCAACTTCTGCGAGAAGGGAGGGCGGTTCGGTCCGCACCAGTCGGCCGAGACGGTCAACGGCAAGATCAACCGGTTCACCGACAAGATCGCCTGGATCGCGTACTTCAACGCCGGCGTCCGGGTCGTCGACCTTTCGGATCCCTACAACCTGAAGGAGATCGGCTACTACATTCCAAAGACCAACAAGAACTCGTACCCGATCTCCGAGGGCCAGCCCGTCGCGATCCAGATGAACGACGTCGACATCGATCATCGCGGCCTGGCCTACGCTGTGGACCGCGTCGGCACGGGCCTGTTCATTCTCGAATACACCGGCCGCAAGAACGCCAAGTCGACGAACTAAGCGTAGGGACGACCTATACGTGGGGACAAACCTTTAGGTTTGTCCGGGAGGAGGCATCAGTGACCAGAGCACTCAGCGCCGCAGTGGCGGTTATCGCACTCGGGTTGTCGGCCGGCAGCTTTGCCCAGCAGAAGGGCGGCGGCGACGAGACGGGGCCGTACGACTTGGTGGCCGGCTGGCCGCAGAACTACTGCGGAGCCGGGCACATCATCGGATCCACGGCCGGCATCTGGGCCGAGAGTCCCGACCGCGTCTACATCTTCAGCAGAGGCTGTCTGCCCGAGCTCAAACCGACCGGTGGCGGCGGGGGCGGCAATTTCATCCCGGAGAGAAACGCCTCGGGCTACGACCTGTCGCAGAAGGATCCGACGCGCCATCCGCGCTGGGACCACGTCTTCAACGTCGTCGATCGCAACGGCAAGCTGATCGAGTCGTGGGAGCAGCACAACAAGCGGTTCGTCCGGCCGCACCGCATCCTTGTGAACCCGTATGACCCGGACCGGCATGTGTGGCTGGTCGATGACGGCGCGCACGCGATCTACAAGTTCACCCGCGACGGCAAGCAACTCGTCATGACGGTGGGCACGCCCATGCAGCCCGGCAACGACGCCACACACTTCAACCGGCCGACCGATATCGCCTGGCTGCCCGACGGAACCTTCTTCGTCAGCGACGGCTACGTCAACACCCGCGTGGTCAAGTTCGACAAGGACGGCAAATTCATCATAACGTGGGGACAGAAGGGCAACGAGCCGACCGAGACCCGGCCCAGCTATATGAACACCGTCCACGCCATCGTGATCGACAAGAACCGGAAAATCTACATCAGCGACCGGGCCAACTCGCGCATCCAGGTCTTCGATGAAAACGGTAAGTTCCTCGACGCATGGCCGAATGTGCGCCGGCCGTATTCGCTCCTGTTATCCGAAGATCAGCATCTGTGGGTGGCGGACGGCATCACGCAGAAGTTCACCAAGTTCGACCTGGCCGGGAAGCTGCTCTACTCGTGGGGCACGTTCGGCGCGTTCCCGGGCGGTTTCTGGGGCGTGCATCAGTTCCACACCGATACGGAAGGCAATCTCTACACGGCCGACGTGCATGTCGGCCGGCCGCAGAAGTTCAGTCCGAAGAAGGGCGCCAACCCGGCGCATATCATCGGCCGCTACTTTCCGCGTGGGGGCACGAACTGACGGCGTTGCGGGATCGCGGAACTAGCGGGCGTTATCGCGGAACTAGAGTTCCGCGCTACGGGACGCTGGTGGTAATCGCCGTCGGGCTCGCGCTCGTCGCCCACGCGTTCGCGCGGGTGACGGGCGCGCAGCCTGCGGTGCAAGTGCCGACGTTCGAGGTCGATCCATTGTGGCCCCGACCTCTGCCCGAACGCTGGCTGGTGGGCGCCGTAGTCGGCGTTCACGTCGACGCGCGCGACCACGTCTGGATCGTCCATCGGCCCGGGACGCTGCAGCCGAACGAGACCCGTTCGATCTGGCATGCCGCACCGCCGGTGATCGAGTTTGACCCGGCGGGTAACGTCGTGTCGTCGTGGGGTGGTCCAGGGGAGGGTTACGAATGGCCCGATCTCGAGCACGGCATCTACGTCGATGACACCGATCATGTCTGGCTGGGCGGCGGCGGCGAGAAGGATGCGCACATCCTGAAGTTCACGCGCCAGGGCAAGTTCGTGATGCAGATCGGCCGCAAGGGCCAGGGCACCGGCAGCAACGACGTCCGTAATTTGGGCGGCGCGGCCAACATGACGCTCGACCGCGAGGCGAACGAGCTCTACGTTGCCGACGGCTACGTCAATCACCGCGTCATCGTCTTTGATGCGACAACCGGGGCGTACAAGCGGCACTGGGGCGCGTACGGCAAGAAACCCGACGACGCGTACTTCACGAAAGCCGGCGAGAAACTGCCGAGCCCGTTCAGCGGCGCGGTACAGCACGAGAACCGCCCGAGCAATTACGATCCGGCCGGCCCGCCACCGCCGCAATTCCGGATCGTGCATGTGGTGCGCATCTCGCGCGATGGCCTCGTCTACGTTTGCGATCGCACCAACGATCGCATCCAGGTGTTCCGCAAGGACGGCACGTTCGTGAAGGAAGCGTTCGTGGCCCGCCAGACCCTTGGCAGCGGCTCGGTCTGGGACATCGGCTTTTCGACGGACCCTGCGCAGACATTTCTCATGGTTCCCGACGGCACCAACCAGCAGATCTGGATCCTGCGACGCGACACGTTGCAGGTGATGAGCGCGTTTGGACGCGCCGGCCGATGGGCCGGGCAGTTCTACGGCGCCCACAATCTTGCCGTGGATTCGAAGGGCAACCTCTTCATCACGGAAACCTATGAAGGAAAGCGGGTCCAGAAGTTCGTGTCTCGAGGCATGGGACCCGCCTCAGCGCCGTTGCTTCAGTGAAAAGGAGAGTCACGATGCTCGCTAGACGTTGGTCGTTCTCGGTGTTGTTCCTCATGGCACTGGCCGCGGTCGTGGTCATGCCGCAAGAAAAAGGCGGGCAGGAAGAGTTCGGCCCGTACGAGCCCGTGCCCAACTGGCCGCAGCCGTTGCCCGACGGTCCTGACGGCGTCAAGCACGACGGCTGGACGTGGGGCTCGGTCGGGGCGGTCTACGCGGAGACCCCGGATCGGATCTGGATTGCGCAGCGCGGCGAGTTGCCGCTGCCGGCCGGCGCCGCGCCGTGGACGCCGTATGCGCTGCTCAGTCCGTCGCGCGGCAGCGCCACCGGCAATGACGATGGGCTGAGCGCGACGTGCGAGCCGACCGCTGCCAAGCGTGGGTGGCAGCGCCGCTATCACCACGTGATTTTCGTCGTCGACCGCGCCGGCAAGACGGTGCAGTGGTGGCCGCAGCATGACAAGCTGTTCGAAGCGCCGTGCGGCCGCGGGCCCCACAAGATCAAGATGAGCCCCTACGATCCCGAGAAGCACGTCTGGGTCTTCGACGATCAGCTCCACGTCATCCACAAGTTCACCTACGACGGCAAGCTCGTCATGACTCTTGGGACCAAGGGACAGCGCGGGCGCGATGCCGGCCGGTTGTTCGATCGGCCCACCGACATTGCCTGGTTGCCCGATGGCACCTTCTTCATCAGCGACGGCTATGGCGGCACGCGCGTGGCCAAGTTCAACAAGGACGGGAAGTTCCTGATGGACTGGGGCACGGCGCCCAAGGACCCGAAGAAACCCGGGCCGAACGAGTTCAATACGGTGCACAGCATCGACATCAGCAAGGATGGCCGCCTGTTCGTCGTCGATCGTGGTCACCGCCGCTTCCAGGTGTTCGACCAGAACGGCAAGTTCCTGGACATGTTTACCACCGGCGTGCGGTCGTCCCCGTACGCGCATTACATCTCGACGGATCAGTTCCTCTGGGTGGCCGACGGCGGCACCATGAGGATGCTCAAGTACGACCTGAACGGGAAGTATTTGTACGGCTGGGGCGCGCCGGGTGGGCAACCCGGGCAGTTCAACGGCCCGCATTCGCTCACCGTCGACCAGGACGGCAACATGTACACGGCCGAAGTATTCGGCGGCCGCGTGCAGAAATTCCGTCCCAAGCCCGGCGCGGATCCGGCCAAGGTCATGGGCCAGGAGTTGCGGTACAGAGGCAAAACCGGCAACTGATTCGCCGCCCTACCTGAATGAGGGTGTCAAGCGCGCGGCTTGACACCCTCATCGCACCCGCGTAACGTGCTCGATCAGCGTGCGGCCATGAGGCTGGTCCAAATTTCCTGGCGAGCGCACCCCATGGTGTTCGCGATCACGGCGACCATTGGCGCCGCGGGGCTCGTCCTCTTTCTCCAGCATCGCGCCATTACCACGCTCCAATCCCAGAACCAGGTAATCGTCCGCCAGATCAGCGAGCAGACGGCGGTCGACATTGCGGTTGAGTTGCGGCGCACCCTCGACGGGCCGGTCTTCGATACCCTCACCGCCGTCAATCATCCGGATCTTCGCGCCGGCCGGCTCGATCTGGTCACGCAACAGTTTGCCAAAGGCCTCGAAACCTACCCGCACGTCGACCGGTTTTTCGCGTGGAGCAGCAACACCGAAAGGACGACACCGGGCGAGGTGTTGTTTTACGGCCGCGACCAGCGTTTCGCTCGCGATCCCGCGCTCGGCCGGGCCGTCATCGATCTGGCGCGTCGCTACGCGCCGACCCAGCACATTTACGTGGCGGCCGATGACGCCGGATCCGGCAAGCGGCAGCAGATCTTCCTGAGGCTGTTCTGGACCGACGCGCAGCGGCTTGAGTACTTCGCCGTGCTCGGCTTCGTCGTCGACCCGTCCGACATGCGCCAGCGGTTGTTCGACGGGCTGCCGCGCGCACGTCTGGATGCCCTGCTGGCACGGCGTGCCGGAGACCTGCCGCTGAAGCTGCGCGTGACCGACGAGCAGGGCGCGCTGGTGTATGGGAGCGCGAACGCGGGGACGGTGATCGGCCGCGTTGAATTCCCGATGCTGTTTTATCCCGCCGACGATATTCAATCGCGGCTGGCCATCGGCGTGGCGCCACGGCCATGGTCCATCGAGGTCGGCGCGCCGGAGCCTGCCGGCGCTCTTGCGAGCATCAGCCAGGGCTATTGGCCCAGCTTGCTGTCGGTCGGTCTCATGCTCGTGGCGCTGGGCCTGACCCTGCAGGCGCATCGGCGCGCCGCGGAACTGGCGCAGATGCAGACCGACTTCGTGGCGCACGTCTCGCACCAGTTGAAGACCCCGTTGTCGCTGCTGAGCGCGGCGACCGAGACGCTGCAGATGGATCGGATCCGGTCACCGGAGAAGCTTGGCGAGTACCTCGACACCATTCGCGCCGAGGCTTCCCGCCTGTCAACGCTGGTGCAACGCGTGCTCGAGTTTTCGCGCGTGCAGCAGCAACGCAGCTACGAGTTCGAGCACGTCGACTTCGGCGCGCTGACGCGCGAGACGGTGGACGCCTTTGCCCACGGGCTCTCGGGCTGGAACTTCAGGTTTGAGGCCCACCCGGCCGGGCCCGGACCCCACGTCCGGGCGGATCCGGCCGCCCTCGAACAGGTGATTGCCAATCTGCTCGACAACGCGGTGAAGTACTCCGGCCCGATCAAGGAGATCACCGTCCGTGTTCGCGCCGAGCGCACCGTGGCGATCGTCGAGGTGGCTGACCGCGGCGTAGGTATTTCAGCCGCGGATCAGGCCCGGATCTTCGAACGGTTCTACCGGGCTCCGAGCGCGTCGCATCGGCCCGGGTTCGGCCTTGGGCTTCCCATTGTTCGCGAGCTCGTGCACGCGCACGCCGGACAGGTATTCCTGACGAGTACTCCGGGCGCCGGCAGCACGTTCCGCGTATCGCTGCCGCGCGTCGCCGCGGTGCCCGTGGTGACGCCGTCGCCCGCATTAGACTCACCGGAGGCGGCCTCATGAACCGGCCGGCGCTGCATCAGGACGATGCCAGGCACGTCCTGGTGATCGAGGACGAACCGCAGTTGCGGTCGATGCTGACTGACAACCTCGAATTCGAAGGGTATCAAGTGACCGCGGTGGCCTCGGGCGAGGAGGGCTTGAGCGCGTTTGACAACCACGCCTTCGCGTTGTTGCTGCTCGACATCATGTTGCCGGGCATGAGCGGATTCGAGGTCTGCCAGTCGCTGCGCGCGCGCGGCACCCGCGTTCCGATCATCGTGCTGACGGCCCGCACGCACGAGCGCGATCGCGTGAAGGGCCTGGACCTCGGCGCGGACGACTACGTGAGCAAGCCGTTCAGCGTGCGCGAGTTGCTGGCGCGGGTCCGTGCCCAGGTCCGTCGAGACGACTGGCACTCAGTTCCAGGCGAGAACTTCTCGTTCGGCGACGTGGTGGTCAAGCCGCAGCAGCGGCTGGTGACGCGCAAGGGCCGGCGCGTCGCGCTGTCGGCGCGCGAGTTCGAGCTGCTCCGCTACCTGTTCGCCCATCGCAACGAAGTGGTGAGCCGCGAACAGCTCTTGCGCGACGTCTGGGGTTACAGCCAGTTGTCGGTCACGCGCACGGTCGACAACTACGTTGCCAAGCTTCGGACGCAGTTGGAGCCCAAACCGCACGAGCCCCGCTACATCGTCACGGTGCATGGCACCGGCTATCAGCTCCTGGTCTGACGTTCTGCCCAATAAGGTGCGTACGGTGCGTACAGTTCCTAAAGTGCGTACTGTGCACCTGTACCTAGGGTGCCCAAGGTGCCAGGGGACGCCGAGCACCCCTTTAGGCACCCTTGTAACCTCTGCACTGTGCGCACCTAAGGCACTGTACGCACCCCCAGGCACCTAGTTTTTGTGGTACGCGCGTTGCAGCCGTCCGATGTGGGTAAACGATGACACCGCCATTCAACAGTTCAGGCGTGCTGGGAGGTCCCGAACGGCGGCACCTCGACCGTCGCGGCCGGGAACGGAGCGGCCCCGATCGGCGCAAACAAGCCCGGCGGAGACGCACTCGGACCGTGCTGCTGGCGGCGGCCATGTCATCGGCGCCCGGCCTTCGGCCCATGATCGCCCTCTTCCCAGTCGGCAGTGTCGTCAAGCCGATGGTTGATGTGTCCACCGAGTTCGAAGTCGTGCCCGCAAAGAAAGCCTACGAAGACATCATCCAGGAAGCGGCCAAGACCTACAATATCGATCCGGCGCTGATCCGTGCCGTGATGCAGGCCGAGTCGGCCTTTCATCCCTACGTGGTCTCTCGTGCCGGCGCCGAAGGACTGATGCAACTGATGCCCGATCTCGCCGACGAAATGGGCGTGACCGACTCGTTCGATCCGCGCGAGAACATCATGGGCGGGGCGCGCTATCTGAAGCAGTTACTCGATCAGCACAACGGCAACATCGCGTTGACCCTGGCGAGTTATAATGCCGGCCCCGGCAACGTCAAGCGTTACGGCGGCGTGCCGCCTTTCAAGGAAACGCGCACCTACGTCAAGAAGATCAAAGCCATCCTCAAGCGCGATCAACCCGCGGATTAGAGGTGCGTACGGTGCGTACCGTTCCTAAGGGTGCGTACTGTGCACTGGTGCAGAGGGTGCAGAGGTGCAGCGGTACCCGGCACTGTTGGCACCAAAGCACCGCACGCACCCTTGGAACAGTACGCACCGTACGCACTTTTGAGTAGATACTAGGCGGCCATGAGCACTACTGCGGCCGCAGTCGCGCGAGCCTTAGCTAACGCGGGGATCGAGCGTGTCTTCGGATTGCCGGGCGGGGAAGTCCTGGTCCTGATCGACGAGTTGCGGCGCGCGGGCGTGGACTTCGTCCTGATGCGTCACGAGGCCAACGCCGGCATCGCGGCGGCGGTCTACGGAAAACTGCGCGGCCAGCCTGGTGTGGTGCTGGCCACGCTCGGTCCGGGCGCGGCGAACCTGATGCTGCCGCTCGCGAGCGCGCATCTCGATCAGGAGCCGCTGCTGGCGATCAGCGCGCAACTGCCGGACGAGTTCCCCCCCAGCCACACGCACCAGCTGCTGCCGTTACACGACGCCTATCGCCCAATCTGCCGGCTGGCGGGAAAGATCACAAGCGAGAATGCCGGCGATCTCGTACCGCAAGCCCTCGCCGCGTGCATGGAGAGGCCCCACGGCGCCGCATACCTGACGCTGTCCGCCCGAGAAGCCGTGAAGCCCTTCACAAGTGGCGACAACCCCATCTTGTCCGCGGACTTGTCCGCCGAAGCGCAAGGCGCGAAGGTGGACGCGCGCACGCACGCCGCCGATCTGCGCCGCCTGCTGCAGAAGGCGGAGCGTCCTCTGGTGCTGATCGGGCTTGGCCTCAACACGGCCAACGCGTCGCGCCTCCGTCAATGGCTCAATGACTGGAACCTGCCCGTCGCCGTGACGCCGAAAGTGAAAGGCATCGTCGACGAGACCGCCGCCAACTTCGTCGGCGTCATCAGCGGGATGGCCGCCGACGGCTTGATGGTTGATGCCTTGAAGTCCTCGGACTTGCTGATTGGCTTCGGCCTCGATCCCGTCGAGGTCGACAAACTCTGGCACGCCGAGCTGCCGATTCACTGGGTGCTCGAAGCGCCGAATGTCGGCGGCATCGTCCCGGCCGGTGTCGAGCTCGTCGACCATGCGGAGATACTCGAGGTGCTGACCTCGTACCCCCCGCCGCGGCGGTGGGCCGAGCCGTTCGCGGAAACTCAGAAGAAACGCCGGGACTTGTTGACCGCGTCACCCGGTGCCGCGCCGCGTAGAGGCGGGTCTTCCACCTTCGCGCACAGCGCTTCGGCGGACAGGTTAGACCCGCCTTCAACGATGTGGCCGGGCGAGATCATCACGTCGCTCGCTGACGCGGTGCCCTCATCCACGATCGTGACAACCGATGTCGGCTCGCACAAGTATCTGTTCGGGCAGTTCTGGCCGAGCCGTCATCCCGGGACGTTCTGGATGTCGAACGGCTTGTCGGGCATGGCCTACGGACTGAGCGCGGCGATCGGCGCGAAGCTCGCGTGCCCCGATGTGCCCGTGCTGTGCGCGGTCGGCGATGGCGGCTTCTCGATGAACGCGCAGGAACTGGAGACGGCCGAGCGCGTCGGCGCGCCGTTTGTGACTGTCGTACTCGAAGACGGCAGCTATTCGCTGATCAAGCTGGCACAGGAAGGCAGGAAGCTCGAGCCGTACCGCATGGACTTCCGGCCGATCGATACCGTGAAGATGGCGGAGGCCTGCGGCGTCGCGGCGCTTCGTACCGCCAATCCTGACGAGCTCGCGACGGCGGTGCGTAGCGCGGTCGAGAGCGGCCGCAGCCTGGTCGTGGCCGTGCCGGTCAATTACGAGGACTACCGCCTGCTGTTTTGACGAAATTCTCCTCGTATTCACGCCGGACAACCGGCCGTCGACCGGCCATTCTCCAAGGCGCTAAATCGGCCGAAAACCGCACCGGAATATGGTAGGGTAACGTCGGTTGACGGGTCGGTACTTATAGAGACGGCCTGCGTGGTCCGGCGTCGCCGGTACCGCTCCAGATGAAAACGACCGGCGTATGGGGAAACAGATGCGCTTGGCCCAGAACGGGATCCGTGGTCTGCTTGGACTGCGCTCGCACGCGCGGCGTGTATCTGTTTTTGCGCTCGTCCTGATCGGCGTCGCCGCGGTCGCGCTCACCAGCGTTCAGATTTCAGCCAGGCAAGCCCCGTCGATCTCTCCCTCCACCGCTGCGGCGGTTGCGCCTCAAGCGGTCTTGGAGAAGTACTGCATCGGCTGCCACAATCAAAGACTCCGTACTGGCGGGCTCGCGCTCGACAGTCTGGACACGACAAAGCCTCAGGCCAAATCGGAGGTGTGGGAGCGTGTGGCCTCCAAGCTGCGCGCGGGATCGATGCCCCCGCCGGGGAGACCGCGGCCAGACGCGGCCACCTCTGACGCCGTGGCCGGCTGGTTGGAGACCGAAATCGATCGGGCATGGGTCGCCAATCCGAATCCTGGCCGGACCAACGCGGTCCATCGTCTCAATCGTACGCAATACAACAACGCCATCCGTGATCTGTTCGCGCTCGATCTCGACGTGAAGACGCTTCTTCCCGGAGATGACACCGCAGATGGGAGTTTCGACAACTTCGCGGATGTCCTCACCGTGTCCACGTCCCATCTCGAACGCTACCTGTCGGTCGCGCGCCAAGTGACGCGGCTTGCGACCGGTCTGCCTCCCGTCAACCCGGGGCTCGAGACATTCGAGATTCCTCTCCATGTCGTGCAAGACGACCGCCAGAGCGAGGACCTGCCCTTCGGGTCTCGTGGCGGCATCGCGATTCGCTACCACTTCCCGGCCGCGGGCGAGTATCTCGTCAAGGTTCGGCTCCGGCGGCAGTATCAGGACTACCTCATGGGGATGGGGTGGCCGCAGCAACTCGACGTGCGCCTGGACGGCAAGCTGCTGAAACGGTTCACCGTCGGCGGCGGCGCCAAAGGCCGGCCCGCCGCGGCCAGCTACGCGGGCGACGGCGAACCCAATTTCGCGGGCGACCCCTCGTGGGAGGAATACATGCAGGTCGGCGGCGACGCCGGCCTCGACGTGCGGGTGCAGGCCGTCGCCGGCCCCGGCGTGATCGGCGTCTCGTTCGTGCGGGAACTGTGGGAGCCGGAAGGGCTGCCGCAACCCGAGCAGCGCGGACGCGTCCTCACCAACGATGAGGTGTACATGGGGTACGCGAGCGTCGGCAAGGTCGACATCGCGGGGCCGTACCGGGTCTCCGGGCCGGCGAAGGACACGCCGAGCCGCCGCGCGATCTTCGTCTGCGAACCGCGGCTGGTGTCGGACGAGCGCGCCTGCGCCACGAAAATCCTGACGCGGATGGCCCGGTTCGCCTATCGTCGTCCCGCGACCGCGCCGGACGTGCAAACGTTGCTCGAGTTTTTCGCCAATGGCCGACAGGAGGGCGGCAGCTTCGACGCCGGGATTCAGTTCGCCTTCGAGCGCATGCTCGTGGACCCGGACTTCCTGCTTCGTGTCCATCGGGATCCGCCCTCGTCACGACACGACAAACCTAAAGGTTTGTCGCCACCTGGACAGGGCGCCCGACAGGACGGGACGGGACACGCCGCGTATCACTTGAGCGACATCGATCTCGCGTCCCGCTTGTCGTTTTTCCTGTGGAGCAGCATCCCCGATGAGACACTGCTCGAGGTCGCCGAGCGCGGACAACTCACGCGCCCGGCGGTGCTCGAACAGCAGGTCCGGCGGATGCTGGCCGATCGCCGCGCCGCCGATGCACTCCTGCACGATTTCGCCGCGCAGTGGTTGAACCTGCGCCGTCTCGGCGACGTCGTCGTCCATCCGGATTTCTATCCCCTGTTCGACGCCAGCTTGCTGCAGGCGTTCGAACAGGAAACGGAACTGTTTGTGGCCAGCACCATCCGCGAGGACCGCAGCGTGCTGGATCTGCTGCGCGCCAACTACACCTTCGTCAACGAGCGGCTGGCGCGCCACTACGGCATTCCAGGCATCTACGGCAGCCGTTTTCGGCGGATCACCCTGACGAATCTCGACCAACGCGGCGGATTGCTCGCGCACGGCGCGCTCCTGGCGACGACGTCATACCCCGATCGCACCTCGCCGGTGCTGCGCGGCAAGTGGCTCCTGGACAATATCTTCGGTCAGCCCGTGCCGCCGCCCCCGCCGGGTGTGAACACCACGCTGCCGGAAGCAAAGCCCGGCACCGTGCCGCCCACCATTCGCGAGCGCCTGGCCCAACACCGGCAAAACCCCACGTGTGCCAGTTGTCATGCCGTCATCGATCCGCCGGGCTTCGCGCTGGAGAATTTCGACGCGATTGGCGGCTGGCGGACGAAGGACGAAATGGGCAGGCCCGTGGATGCGCACGGCACCACGGTGAACGGTGCCAGCATCGAGGGGCTGTCCGGCCTCCGCGCGGCGTTGCTCGATCGGCCCGGGCGCTTCCCCGGCACCGTGACCGAAAAGCTCCTGGCGTACGCGCTGGGACGCCCGCTCGACTACTACGACCGAACGACCGTACGCAGAATCGTGCGCGACGCGGCGGCGACCGACTACCGCTGGTCGTCGCTCATCCTGGGAATTGTCAAGAGTCCCACGTTCCAGATGCGGGCGGCGGCGCCAGCGGCGACTCACTGAGCCGGGGCTTGAGGCCTGGGCCTTGGGGCTTGGGCTTGTCGTAAGAAACACAGCGTTGAGGAGACCGAACCGATGACTTTTCTGACGTCGAAACCGTTGCCGCGTCGCACTGTTTTGCGGGGGCTCGGCGCCACCATCACGCTGCCGTTCCTCGAGGCGATGCTGCCCGCCTTCTCGCTGCGCGCCGGCGCCGCCACGAAGCGGCCGCATCGCTTCCAGACCTTCTATGTGCCGAATGGCATGGCGATGGAGTACTGGACACCGAAGGGCGAGGGCCGCGCGTTTGAGCTGTCGCCCATTCTGGAGCCGCTCGCGCCGTACCGGGATCAGATGCTCGTCTTGTCGGGCCTCAAGGCCAACTGGAACTATATCCACGCCGGCGCCTCGGGGTCGTTCCTGACCGGCACGACGCGCGGCGGACGCAACGAAGTCGAGATTATCGCGGACGTGTCGATCGACCAGTTGCTCGGCCGCCGTTTCGCCAGGGACACGCAGCTGGGATCGCTGGAGCTCTCCATGGACGCACCGGCCAACGCGGGAGCGTGCACGGGCAACCTCAGTTGCGCCTATACGCACACCATCTCGTGGCAAAGCCCGACCCAGCCCTTGCCGATGGAGTACAACCCGCGGGCCGTCTTCGAGAAACTGTTTGGCGACAGCGGCAGCACCGAGCGCTCGGCTCGCGAGAAGCGGTTGCGGCAGCACAAGAGCATTCTGGATTCGGTGTCGGCCAAGCTGGCCGGCATCAAGCGCGAGCTGGGGCCGCAGGATCAGGGCAAGGTCGATGACTACGCCGAATCGATCCGCGACGTCGAGCGCCGCATCCAGAAGGCCGAGGAACAGAGCGACCTCGAGCTGCCGTCGTTCGACCAGCCGCAAGGGGTGCCCCCGGTCTTCGAAGACCACCTGGCACTGATGCTGGATCTGCAGATCCTGGCGCTTCAGTCTGACCTGACGCGCGTGATCTCCTTCATGCTCAGCAAAGAGCAGAGTGCGCGCCCCTACCCGCAGATTGGCGTGCCCGAGGCGCACCATCCGCTCTCGCACCACGGGGATGTGCCGCACCTCATCGCGCACATGTCGAAGATCAACCGCTATCACACCGAGCTCTTCGCCAAGTACCTGGCGAAACTCCGGGCGACTCCGGACGGCGACGGGTCGCTGCTGGACAACATGACGATTCTGTATGGCTCGGGTATTTCCAACAGCAATGCGCATTCGGGCGACAACCTGCCGTTGATGGTCGTCGGGGGCGGAGCCGGACGGCTCAAGGGCGGCCAGCATCTCGTCTACTCCGACAAGCCGACGATGGCCAACCTGCTGGTGACGCTGATGGACAAGCTCGACGTGCCGGTCGAACGGCTGGGCGGCAGCACCGGCAGGCTGCCGATCGATACGCTGTCCGGTATGTAAGGGACGAGAAATGCGATCGACCCCTCGCCGCGCGCTCGTCCCGCTGCTGGCGGTGTTGCTCATCGCCGCCGCGGGCCGCGGCATCGCGCTCGTGGACGCCGCCCGTACCGCCGACCACGTGACGGTGCGAGCGCTGCTCAAACAGGGAGCGAACGTCAACGCGGCAGAGGCGGACGGTACGACGGCGCTGCATTGGGCGGCCTACCGGGACGAT
>JAUSDY010000033.1 GCA_030650395.1 Acidobacteriota bacterium
TACCGTTACCCGGTCGCCCGGGACCACCTTGATTCGGAAACGCCGCATGCGGCCGCTCAACTGGGCGAGTACTTCATGCCCGGCGTCCACTTGCACTCGGTAAAGGCCGCCGCTGTGCACCGCGACAACGGTGCCTTGCATGTCAATTAGATCGTCTTTGCTCATTCATAGCCACGGGGATCAGGGCTCGGGGGTCAGGGGTCAGGGTGATCCCTGAGCCCTGAGCCCCGATCCCCGATTGTGTCACGCGCCGCCCGTGATAGGCAAATCGCGTACCGCTTGCTCGACCTGCTTGGCCAACCCCGCGTAGTCGTCGCCCGAGAGGCGAATGGGCTTCCCGAACGCCACGGAAACCCGCCCGGGACGGGCCATTTTCCATCTCGTGTGAAGCACCCGGTCCACGCCTTCCAGCCGGACGGGAACCACGGGCAGTCCGAGCCGCGCCCCAATCATGCCGATGCCGCCCCGGAATTCCGCGATCCGCCCGTCTTGCGAGCGGACGCCTTCGGGGAAGATCAGCACCGAGTAGCCCTGTCCGGTCACCTCGCCGATGTAGCGCAAGGTCTGCCGTGCGCCCGCTTCGCGCTGCGGTAAAGGGAAGGTGTTGAAGAAGAACGCGGCCAGGTAGTAGTTGAGGCGGTTGGTCAGCACCTGCAGCCGCGAAAACTCCGACGGAAAGAAGTGCGCCTTGAAGAATTCCTTCGCCATCGCCGGCGCAATCCGCGCCCGCCACGCCCCGGGCAGCACGCTCAGGATCACCGGCACGTCCATGTGGCTCTGGTGGTTCACCGCAAACACCACGGGCCCCTGCACGCCCTCGAGGTTCTCCAGCCCGTCAACGCGCGCCCACGCAAAGAGCCGCGCGATCGGCAGAATCCAGGTGAACTGGCTCACGCGCCGGATCCACCGCACCGGCCACGCGCGGTTCCACGACGGGAAGTCCACCGGCTCGGAGACCGCCGCCTGTTGCGGCGCCGCCGTCATCACCGAGCGCAGCTCGTCGAGCGTCTTCGCGCCCGCGAACTTGGTTTCGTCGATGCGCGTCTGGAATTGATCTTCGAGCGCCACCATCAGCTCGACGCGCTCGAGCGAGCTCAGTCCGAGCCCTTCGATCGACGTGCCGCTATCGAGCGATCGCGCACCCGCGTATTTGGACAGTAACGCCCGTAATGGATCGGACGCCGACGTGGTGGATGCCGGCTGCGCGCCGGTCGCCACCCACGCCTTGATCGCCGCGCGCTTCAGCTTCTTGGTGCCTTCCGTCCGGGGCAGCGCGCCGTCGGTCCAAATCGAGAAGCTTCGAATGCGCTGGTGATCGTCGAGTTTGGTATTGGCTTGTTGAACAACGGTTTCAGCATCGACTCCGGGATCAAGCACGAGCACGGCATGGACGCGCTCGGTCGAGCCGTCCGCCGATCCGACAACAGCAGAGTCCTGCACGCCTGGAATCTCGTTCAGTCTGCGTTCGACGTCGTCCGGATAAACGTTGAGGCCCTCGGGCGTGACGATCATTTCCTTCTTGCGCCCGCGGATGTACAGCCGCCCCTGCGCATCCTGCTCGCCGATGTCGCCGGTGTGAAGCCAACCTTCGGAATCCAAAGTGCGGTCCGCCTTCGCGGCCGAAGGCCGCTCCGGAGAGAAGCCCGACTCCGATTCGTAGTAGCCACTCGTCACGTTGTCGCCACGCACGAGAATCTCGCCGTCCTCGGCGATCTTCACTTCGACTCCCGCGATCGGCGTGCCGACCGACCCCGTGTTGGTCTTGAACGGATGGTTCAGCGTCACGATCGGCGCGGTTTCCGTCAGGCCGTAGCCCTGGATCACCACGAACCCCAGCCGCTTCCAGAAGTCTTCGAGCGCAGGCGCGAGCGGCGCCGCGCCGACGACGAACGCCCAGAACTTCAGGCCGAACATCCTGTGCAGGCGGCGGTAGCGCCACCAGCGGGCCGGAATCGAGAGCCCCGGCGGCGGATCGGCAGCGGCCGGATCGACGCGCACCGCGTGCTCCCTGAGCACGTCGAGGATCTTCGGCACGCAGACGATCACCGAGATGCGCCATTCCTTCACCCGACGGGCGATGTCGTGGGGGTTGAAGCTGCGCATGAAGACCACGGTGCCGTCGAGAAACGGCGGGATGTTGGTGGTCATCGACTGGCCGAACATGTGGCTCAGCGGTAGCAGGTTCAGGAAGCGGAGCGGCTTGAACGGCCAGGCATATTTCTTGTACTTGTCGATCTCTTTCGCAACCGGGACCGTATTCGCCAGGATGTTGCGGTGGCGGATCAGCACACCCTTGGGCTCGGCCGTCGCCCCTGACGTGAACACGATCTGCGCGACCTCATCGCGATCGATCGCCACGTCCGGGATCGGGCCGTCGGCGCTCCAATCCAAGTCCGCCATTTTCCAAATCTGCACCTTTGGAACGCCAGGAACCTCAGGCACTTCAGGCACTTTAGCTATGTCATCGCCGGCGAGAATAAGCCGCGCGTCGACGATCCCGCGCACTTTCATCACAAATTCCGGGGACGAGCGATAGTCGATCGGCACCGCCACCGCGCCGGAGATAATCACGCCCCAATACGCGACGATCCATTCGGGGCGGTTTTCGCCCCACAGCAGGACCTTGTCCTGCCTGGCCACCCCGGCCGCGCGCAGCCGGGCGGCAAATCCGCGCGACGCGCGCGTGACATCCGCGTACGAATGCCGCCGCACCCGGTAGCCGTCGTCGTACACGAGGAATTCTCCACGCCTGGTTTCGAGCGAGCGGAACAGATCGACGAGGGTTTTCACCGAGGCTTGAATTCTAACGTCTGCCTGCGCGGTCGACTACAATAGCGATCTGACATTACGCGTCGCTCATACATGCACATATTTTTGACAGGGGCCACTGGCTACATCGGGTCGGCTGTGCTCGATTCGATGATCAAGGGCGGCCACCAGGTCACGGCGATTGCCCGGGATCCTGAAAAAGCCGAGCGGCTGCTGGCGCGGGGCGCCACGCCGATCATCGCCGAGCTGGGACTGCCGAAGTACTACGTTCCCGCGTTGAAGAGCGCCGATGCCGTGGTGCATACCGCGCTCGAATCGTCGCCGCGCGGCGTGCAGCTCGACAAGCAGGCGCTGGAGACGATGCTCGGCGCGCAGGTCGAGGCGAGCCGGGCCGATGGCCGCCACCGCAGCTTTCTCTATACCTCTGGCGTGTGGGTCCTCGGCCGCTCAGGCAAGGCGGCCGAAGAGGATGCGCCGCTCGATCCGCCGGAATACTCGGCGTGGCGGCCGGCGCACGAAGACATCGTGCTGTCGGCGTTTTCCAGCACGCTGCGGACCGCCGTGATTCGCCCGGGCATCGTCTACGGCGGCGGCCGCGGCATTGTTTCGGATCTGATCAAGGACGCGCTGAACGGGCTGGTGCGCGTGGTTGGTCCCGGCAAGAACCGCTGGGCCTGCGTCTACGACCACGACCTCGGCGACTTGTACCTGCGCATTCTCGAATCGCCGCTGGCCGCGGGGATTTTTCATGCGACGGATGAAGCCGACGAGCACGTGAGCGAGATCGTCGAAGCCATCGCCGGGCAGGTGCCGCAGCGCCCCGACATTCGCAACATGCCGATGGCGGAGGCGCGCAAGAAGCTGGGGGCGTATGCCGATGCGCTGGCCCTGGATCAAAAAGTGCGGAGCCCGAAGGCGCGCGCGTTGGGCTGGGAGCCGACGCAGGCGGGCATTGCCACGAGCGTGGCGCGGCTGGTCGAGGAATACCGCAACGCGCAGCGCGAAAAGAATAACGAATAACCGTTTGCGAATAACCAATAACCAATTACGAATAACCAACGGGGATTTGGGTCATGCGCTTTTGGACATCGGCCGCTCTTCTCGCCTTGAGCATTTCCTGCGCGAAGCCCGCGCCGCCGCCCCCGCCGCCTGCGGGCCCGGCTGAAGATCAGATCGCGACCGCATCGATGACGGAACACATCAAGACGCTCGCCTCCGATGAATTCGGCGGCCGCGCGCCGGCCACGCCCGGCGGCGTCAAGACCGTTGAGTATCTCGCCAAGCAGTTGACAGACCTCGGCATCGAGCCTGGCGCGCCCGACGGGACATTTTTTCAGCAAGTCCCCATCGTTGAATCCGTGGTTGAGCGCAACTTCGTGCTGAGCGTGCCCGGCAACACCTACAAGTACTACGCAGACGTCGTGGCGTTTTCGGGGGTCGAGAAGCCGCGCGTGCAGGTGCAGGGCGATGTGGTGTTCGTCGGCTACGGCATCAACGCGCCTGAACTGAAGTGGAACGACTACGCGGGCGTGAACGTGCGGAACAAGTGGGTGGTGATCATGGTCAACGATCCGCCCGCGCCCGCCGATGAAGCCACGCTGTTCGGCGGTCCGGCGCTGACTTACTACGGCCGGTGGACCTACAAGTTCGAAGAGGCGGCCCGCCAGGGCGCCGCGGGCGCGCTGCTGATCCACACCGACGAGTCGGCGACGTATCCGTGGCAGGTGGTGCAGTCGTCGTGGAGCGGCACGCAGTATTCACTGCCGCCGCAAGCCGGCGAGCCCGCGCTCGGCATCAAGGGCTGGATCACGAACGCAGCGGCGAAAGACCTGGTGCGCCGTGGCGGGCGCGATCTCGACGCGCTGCGCGCCGCGGCGAGTGTGCGCGGGTTCAAGGCCGTGACGCTCAACACCAAGGCCGCCGCGACGCTGCTACAAAAGTCCTCTCGCAAGACCGCGGCGAACGTGATTGGCGTGTTGAAGGGCACCAACCCAGCGGAGGCCGTCATCTACACGGCTCACTGGGATCACTTTGGCACGCGCGAGCCTCTGCCGAATGACCCGCCGAACGCTGACCGCATCTACAACGGCGCCTACGACAACGCGTCGGGTTGCGCCGGCGTGCTGGAGATCGCCAAGGCGTTTGCGAAGGCGCCGCAGAAGCCCGCGCGCTCGATCTACTTCGCGTTCGTGACGGCCGAAGAATCAGGGCTGCTCGGCTCGAGTTATTTCGCCGTCAACCCGCCGATGCCGATGGACAAGGTCGCGGCCAACATCAACATCGACGGCGTCAACTACCTGGGGCCGACGAAAGACATGGTACAGCTCGGGTCGGATCGCTCCACGTTGGGCCCGATGGTCGAAGCGATCCTCAAAGAACGCGGCCGCAAGCTGGCGGGCGACACGCATCCCGAGCGCGGCTACTTCTTCCGCTCGGATCATTTCCCGTTCGCGAAGGCCGGCGTGCCGGCGTTGTCGTTGAGCGAGCCGAAGGAATTTACCGGGCCGAATGCCGCCGCGCTGCTCAAGAAGCAGGAAGAGTACAACGGCAAGGACTACCACCAGCCGAGCGATCAATACGATCCGTCGTGGGATTTCAGCGGCGGTGTCGACGACATGCGCGTGCTCGCGCAACTGGGATGGCGCGTCGCTGCGCAGGCTGAGAGGCCCACGTACAACGACGGCGATCAGTTCGCACAAGTGCGGAAACAATAACCAATAACGAATTACCAATAACCAACGTGGAACCCTTGGTTACGCTCGACGAAATCCGCGCCGCCCGCGAGCGCATCAAGAACGCCGCCCGCTTCACGCCGTTGATCGAAGTCGCTTGGCCCGGGAAGAGCGCGGCCTCAAGCCCTCCCGCCTTCGCTAAAGCTACGGCGGGCAAGCAAGCCCTCAAGCCCTCGAGCCTGTACGTAAAGTGCGAAAACTTTCAGCCGATGGGCGCGTTCAAGATCCGCGGCGCGTTCAACATGATTGCGCAGTTGTCGAAGGACGCCCTCGAACGCGGCGTGATCACCTACTCGTCCGGTAACCACGGCCAGGCGGTGGCCCTGGCCGCGAAGATGCTGGGCGCGCCGGCGGTGATCGTGATGCCCACCACCGCGCCGGCGGTAAAGGTCGAGGGCTGCAAGAGCTACGGCGCGCAAGTGATCATGGAGGGCACCACCTCGCTGCACCGCCAGGCGCGGGCGGAGAAGGAAGCGGCGGAGCGTGGCCTCACCATCGTGCCGCCGTTCGATCACCGGATGATCATCGCCGGCCAGGGCACCACCGGCCTCGAGATCCTCGAGCAGTGTCCCGACGTCGGTACAGTGTTCGTGCCGGTCGGCGGCGGGGGGCTCGCTTCCGGCGTTGGCGCGGCGATCAAGCTCTCGAAACCATCGGTGCGGGTGATCGCGGTCGAGCCCCAGGGCGCGCCCAAGATGTCGAAGTCGCTCGCGGCCGGCCACCCGATCACGCTCGAGTCGTCTGCGAGTATTGCCGACGGGTTGATGAACCTCCGTCCCGGCAACCTGACCTTCGCTCACATTCAGAAGTTCGTGGACGAAGTCGTGACGGTAAGTGAGCAGGACATCGCGGACACGGTGGGATGGCTATTCCGCAACGCGCGCCTCGTCGTCGAGCCGAGTGGCGCCGTGACGACCGCCGCGGTGGCCCTCGGGCTCGGCAACGCCGATTTGAGCAAGGGCCCAATTGTCGCAATCATCACCGGCGGCAACGTGGCGCCGGAAGCATTCGCGAAATACATAGGGGTCTGACCCCTTCGCGGCTGGTACTGGCGCTCGTAGGGCACCCCTGTATGGGGTGCCCCGCGAGATGCGCGGAGAGGTGCCTCCCGGCGCGAGCGACTCGTCTCGGCGGTCAAATCTTCCTCGGCGCATGAGTCACTGCAGCTATGGACGCGCCAAAGACGGCAAGACGCCTGCGTGGCCTCCGGTCGATTTGACGACTTGTTTCTTGACATCGCCTCGCTCGACACTCACGCCGGGAGGCACCTCTCAGCGCTTAAGGTAGGGCATCCTGTTAGGGGTGCGGACCTACGGCACCTTTCCATCCAGATGATCGAGCCGCTGCTGTGACACCGTGCGGATCAAATCGGGCAGCCGTCGTACTGCGGCAGTTGAGGGCGCCCATTCAGAGACGCTCCTGCCAAACGCGGTCTGCCAGCGGACTTGACTGGCACGCAGACCTTCGACCAGCACTTCGTCCAACTTCACGGCCGCCTCCTGGGCGCGTCGATACAGGCGGCGTGCCGCCTCGACGTTGCCCTGGGCCCGGTAGGCTTCCGCGAGTTGAAATGCGTCACCGGGCGATCTCCAGTTGACCTTGGTTACGAAGTCGTCCCGATTGCCACGCGGGTCAAGGAGCTCGATCACGCGAGCCGAATCACCAGACGCGAGGTAGACGGCGACGAGGTCGCGCTCCACCACCGCGGATGTACTCAGGCTCAGTCGCAAGGCTTGAACGAGGCCAGCCTCGGCCATGAAGTACAAGCCGAAGACCGTCGCTGCAACGCCGAGCGCCGCGGCCACCACCAGCAGGGCGCCACGGATCTGCACCGGCACCCTGCGGCCGGAGAGCCTCAGGCCGCCCCATAACAACAGAAGGATCGGCGCCCAGCGCAACGCCTTGTTGCTGAGGTCAATATAGAGCTGCAGTGGAAACGAAAGGGTCTCCCCGAAGCCCCAGGCCATCGCGGCTAGCGCCGGCACCAGGCGCCACAGGAAAAATCCTTGCACGACGATCGCCAGCACGAACACGCCGGCCGCAACGAGCTCGAAGGGCCGAAGTCTCGTTGAGTGAGTCGACTGTACGGAAGCCACAGTGGCGTTACCAGAAGCACTGGGCGACAGCACCTCATCAAGCTCGTTGCGCACGTCCGCCATGTCCTGAAGGCGGCGATTACGGTCACGGTGTAAGCAGCGCCGTAGAAGCGACTGAACGGCTGGAGCAGTGCGCGGCGACAGCAGTGACCAGTCCGGCTCCTCGCCCAACACCGCGACAAGCGTATCGGTGAGCGTTTCGCGCTGGAACGCCCGGCGGCCGGTCAGCAGTTCGAATATGATGCAGCCAAACGACCAGATGTCGGTGCGTCGATCGATGTCCTTCGCGCGCGCCTGCTCGGGGCTCATGTAGGCGGGTGTGCCGAGGATGGCGCCATCCTGCGTGGTGGCAGGGGTGATCGTGGGGTCGCCCGACCCGCCGGCATCGGAATCCTGTGCCAGCACCTTGGCCAGCCCGAAGTCCAGAACCTTGACTACGCCTTCCGGCGTGCACTTGACGTTGGCGGGCTTGAGGTCGCGATGCACGACGCCGTTGGCGTGAGCAAATGCGACCGCGTCGGCGATCTGGCGGCCGATCGTCAGCGCCTCCGCGATGGGCAGCGGTCCTCGCGCGATTCGATCCGCGAGCGTGTCGCCCGGCACGAGCTCGAGCACGAGCAGCAGACCGCGCGGTGAATCTTCGACGCCGTAGATCGCGCCGATGCCCGGGTGGTTGAGGGCGGCCAGCATGCGCGCCTCGCGATCGAACCGGGCCAGCCGCTCGGCGTCCTGGCTGACCGATCGAGGCAGCACCTTGAGCGCGACCTCGCGTCCGAGACGGCTGTCGCGCGCGCGATAGACCTCACCCATGCCCCCGGCCCCGAGTGGTCCGAGAATCTCGAATGCCCCGACCCGTTCGCCCGCGCGAAAATCCATGTCACGCTCCTCCTGTGGCAGACGGGGGCATCCTACATTGCCAAATGACCGATTGCCAATCGACCGATTGTTTGGTGATTGTCAATTGTCGATTATGTGAATCGATTTTTGAACGTTGATCGGTGATTTATTTTTGATTGGGTGATTTGCGCCGGCCGCTGGCCGTCTTGCGCGACGCCGACAGTATCGCCAAGAGCTCGGACGCCTCCTGCTGCAGCGGTGCCAACCGTGCAACCGGCGCCAGCTTCGCCTCCGTTAGCTTGTGCAACCATCCGACGCATTCGTCGGCCTCTTCAACAGCAATTGAGAGCTTCGCGACAAACGCAGCGCGACTCTGAGCTCGGCAAGCGGCAGGGTAGTTCGCGGCGACTGACGTTCCAGCATCTTGGAGTTGTGTCAGCATCCGCAGTTTCAAGATGTCGGCGGGTAATTCTCCTTCGGCAGAAGTTGATGATGTCGACGGAGAACCGATCGGTCCGATCGCGGAGCTCTTGAGGTGTCATGCAGCCTGATAGCTGCATCGATCGTTCCCGCTGATTGGAGGATGAGGAGAAGCGGCTAACCGCCGACCAATCAGTAATTTACGAAATCACGACGTCGATTCGCCAAATCACGAGATCGCAGAATCAACAACAATCAGTCGATCAGTCAATTGCCAATTTGGCAATGTCCCGTGCCTCGTCAAGCGTAGTGACAACCCCGTCTAGCTGCTGTTCATACACGGCACGCAGAATCTCACCCATTCGCGGGCCCGGCTGAACACCGAGCTCAATCAGGTGACGCCCGAGCAGAATCGGCGCGGGTGGTTTGTGCTCGACTCCCAATGTTCGCGCGCGGTCTAGAAACCAGTCCATTGCCGAACAGTCGAAGGTTCCCGTGCGGCCGTGGCAATCGGCGCGCGCGAAGCGGACCAGCAGCTCGAGATCGACCTTCTGCGCCAGCCGGCGAAATGCGCCATCGGTGACCGTGTCTTTCGCCTTGTAGAACGCGCTCGGCCGCAAATGCTCGGCGACCAGGCCCAGCACCTGCGCGCGGACGTCGAAGTTGTCGAGCGTCCGCACGTTCAGGCGATCGAGAATCCGCGTCGCCGGCGCCACGCCCTCCGCCTCGTGATTCGGCGATCGCACGCGGCCGTCGATCATCGCGGTGGTCGCGGGCTTGCCGAGGTCGTGGCACACCGCCCCCAGCATCACCGTCACCAGGCGCGGGCGATCGAGGTCGGCGTTTCGCTGGCGCGCCTCGTCGATCACCATCAGCGTGTGGATCCAGACATTGCCTTCGGGATGCCACTCGGGATCCTGCGGGCAGTCGTAGAGCGGCTCCATCTCTGGCAGGATCTGCCTGATCACGCCGAGCTCGCGCGCGAGTGCGAACCCGATCGACGGCCGCTCCGCCTGAAGGAGCAGCTTCTCGAACTCGCCCCAGATGCGCTCGGCCGGCAGATCGTCGAGCGGGATCGACGCGCACAGCGCCGCGGTGGCGGGATCGATGGTCAGCTCGAACCGTGCGGAAAACTGCAGCGCGCGGAGCACGCGCAGCGAG
>JAUSDY010000037.1 GCA_030650395.1 Acidobacteriota bacterium
GCCAGCCCGGCAGTGCTGCCCGAAACCAGCAGGACGATGATCAGACCAGAGACGTTTCGCATAGGACTTAGAGAACCATACGGTGTTGCCGGTGAGCCCGTTTACGGCGCCGGCCGGTAGTACAGAACCATGCCAGCGCCACCGGCGGCCAGGAGAACGCCGAGATAAAACATCGGGCTTGGCGCGGTCTTCGGCGGATGCATGATCATCGTCGAGATCACGTTGATCAGAGGCGCGCCGCCGAACACCAGCGGCATCACAACCGTCGGCGAGCCGCCGGCACGGAACGCATAGGTGATGCAGACGGCGCCGAGGGCGCCAAGAGCGCCGGCGATCGTCGCGGTGGCGGTGCCGGTCAACGTGAAGTTACGCCACTCGCCTTGCGAGGTCAGCGCCGCCGCGGGCACGAGCACGGCGATCAGGAAGTAGGCGATGCCCACGCACAGCATTGCGCGCATGGGATTGCCCAACTCGGTCTGGCCGCGGTGCAGCGACGCCCCATACAATCCCCATGACAGTGCCGCGCTCGCGGCCAGTGCAATCCAAGACATTGACTCGTCCTCCGCTGGATACGATACGCGAATTCACAGGAGGCCAGGAGACCAGGAGTCAATTTTTCTCCTGATGTCTGACGCTATACTACGCGGCACACGATGACTTCACCGCGCCTGACGCCGTTGCAGTGGTTGATCTGCGCGATTGCCGCGCTCGGCTTCGCGTTCGACATTTACGAAATCCTGATGGCGCCGCTCGTCGTCGGGCCCGCGATTGGCGAGCTGACCGGCTCACGGCCGGGAACGCCCGGCTTCAATTTCTGGGTCGGCATGTTCTTCTGGATCCCGGCGCTGGTCGGCGGCGCGTTCGGCCTCGTCGGCGGCTACCTGACCGACCGCTTCGGCCGGCGGCGCGTGCTGGTGTGGAGCATCCTGATCTACGCGTTCTCGGCGATGGCTGCCGGATTTTCGACCAACATCTGGATGCTGCTGTTCTTCCGCTCGACGACCTACATCGGCGTGTTCGTCGAGTTTGTCGCCGCGGTTGCCTGGATCGCCGAGATCTTCCCGGACGCGAAACAGCGCGAAGCGGCGCTGGGTTACACGCAGGCGTTTTCGTCGATCGGCGGCCTCATGGTCACGGGCGCGTATGCGATCGCGGTGACGTATAGCCAGTCGTTCCCCGCCATCGCGGGCAGCCACACGCCGTGGCGCTACACGCTCATCTCGGGCGTGATTCCGGCGCTACCGCTGATCTTGATTCGCCCATTCCTGCCGGAGTCGCCGGCCTGGCAACAGAAGAAGGCGGCCGGCACCCTGCGGCGGCCGTCGATCGCCGCGCTCTTCACGCCCGAGTTGCGTCGCACCACCATCGTGACCACGCTGATGTTCGCGTTCGCGTACGGCGCGGCGTTCGGCGCGATCCAGCAGATGCCGCGAATCGTCCCGGGGCTCGAGGAAGTGCGCGCGCTGGAACCGCGGCAGCAACAACAGACCGCCAGTGCCGTGCAGGCCTACCAGGAGTTCGGCGGCCTCGCGGGACGCTTCCTGCTGGCGTTCCTGGCGCTCCGGATTCTCTCGCGCCAGCGGTTGATCCGCACGTTCCAGATCCCGGGATTGATCATCATCCCCTTCGTCTTCTATTACGCGGCCACGAACAGCCTGGAACTGACGAAGTGGGGCATGTTTGCCGCAGGTGTCTTCACGGTCGGTCAACTCAGTTTCTGGGGGAACTATCTCCCGCGCGTGTATCCGACACACTTGCGAGGCACCGGCGAAGGGTTCGCCGCCAACATCGGCGGTCGCATGCTCGGCACCAGCTTCGCGTTCATCACGACCCAGCTCGTGAATGTCGTGCCAGGGGCCACGCCGTCGGCACGGCTCGCCTACGCCGCAACGATCGTCGTCGCCTTCGTGTACGCCGCCGGACTCATCACCAGTTTTTTCCTGCCAGAGCCTAAATCTGACGCACTTCCGGAATGAAATGACGGTGCGTACAGTGCGTACAGTTCCAATCGTGCGAAGAGTGCGACGGGTGCCAACAGTGCTGAGGGTGCCGGTGCTGCTTCTCGCGCTTGTTGCCGGACCGCTCGTCGTTCATGCGGACCAGTGGCCGCAGTTTCGCGGGCCGGGCGCGCTCGGCGTCGCGGACTCGCCCAGTCTTCCCGACACCTGGAGCACGACCAAGAACGTCCGGTGGAAGACCGTGATTCCCGGCCACGGCTGGTCATCGCCGATCGTCTGGGGCGAGCGAATCTTGGTAACGTCCGTGATTCCGGCTGGCGACGTGGAAGCGCCGAAGAAAGGCCTCTACTTTGGCGGCGAACGTCCTGCGCCAAAGGTCGAACACCGCCGGATGGTGTACGCCATTGATCGCGCGACCGGAAAGATCGTCTGGGAGCGCGAGGCCCACCGCGCGATGCCGGTCTCGCGCCACGTGAAGAATACGTATGCGTCGGAAACGCCGGTCACCGACGGCGAGCGCGTCTACGTGTCGTTCGGCAACGTCGGCATCTTCGCGTACGACTTCGCGGGCCGCTTGGTCTGGTCGCAGCCGCTGGGCCCGTTCCCGACGAGAAACGGCTGGGGCACTGCGGCTTCGCCCGTCTGGCACAACGGCCGCTTGTACATCGTCAACGACAACGATCTGCAGTCGTATCTCACCGCGCTCGACGCCCGGACCGGCAAGACGGTATGGCGCGTCGATCGCAAGGAAGGCACCAATTGGGCGACGCCCTACATCTGGGAACACGCCGGGCGCACCGAAATCATTACGTCAGCCACCGGCAACATCCGTTCGTACGATCTGGAAGGCAAGCTGCTGTGGCAACTCGGGCCGATGTCGAGCATCGCGATTCCCACGCCGTTCTCGAAGTTCGGGCTGCTCTATGTGACGTCAGGGTACGTGGGCGACCAGGTTCGACCGGTCTATGCCATCAAGCCGGGCGCATCGGGCGATATCTCGCTGGAGAAAGGCGTCACCAGCAACGCGTCGATCGCGTGGTCGCTGCCGCAGGGCGGGCCCTACAATCCGTCGCCGATCGTGTACGGCGATTACTACTACACGCTGTTCGATCGCGGGTTCTTCACCTGTCACGACGCCAAAACTGGAAAAGAGATCTACACGAAAGTCCGCCTCGATCCGACTGCGAGCGGGTTCACCTCGTCGCCGTGGGCCTACAACGGCAAGCTGTTCGCGATGAGCGAAGACGGCACGACCTACGTGATCCAGGCCGGGCCCGAGTTCAAGGTCCCCGGCCAGAACGTGCTCGACGAGTTCACGATGGCCTCGCCGGCGATCGATCGTGACAGCCTGATCGTGCGCACCGCGGGCGCGCTCTACCGCATCAGCGGCGGGTAAGGCTCACTTCCCTTTCAACGGTGCGAGCAGAGGGATATCCTTCGCGGCCTTCGCGGTCGACATCGTTCGCAGAAAAGCATAGATGTCTGCCAGGTCCGCATC
>JAUSDY010000039.1 GCA_030650395.1 Acidobacteriota bacterium
CGGCGACGATCGTCTGCAGCAGGAACTCGTTGAGCTCGGCGATCAGGTCGTTTTTCGTGGCGCCGGCGGCGGTCAGGCCGAAGTCGAGCAGGATGGCCCGCAGCAGCTCGTCCTCGGACAGAATCGGATTCAGAATGACCGAGGTCGTCGTTTCCGGTTCCAGCTGCAACAGCATCGCCCGGCACAGCGTCGTCTTGCCGGTGCCCACGCCTCCCGTGATGACGATGAATCCCTCGCGCTCGCGAATGCCGTACAACAGGTGGTCGACGGCCTCGCGATGGGCGCGACTCGGATAGAAGTACTTGGGATCCGGGGTGAGCGCGAACGGCTTCTCCTTGAAGCCGAAAAAGGATTCGTACATCCCACGTCCTCAGCGCGGGGGGCTCATCTGGCGGAGGAGCTCCAGCTCGCGGGGCGTCAACTGGTTGCCGCGGCGGCCGACGATCACGGTCGGCGTCAGCAGAATCACCAGCTCGATCTTCCTGTCCTGGTCGTCCGCGTTCCTGAAGGCGCGGCCGACAATCGGCGCGCGCTGGAGACCCGGCACGCCCGAGCGGTTGCGCGAGGAGCGGTGCTCCATCAGTCCGCCGATCACGACGGTTTGTCCGTCCTGCATCCGCACCACCGTATCGGTGGCGCGAACGCCGATGACCGGGACGACACTGCCGTCGGGCGACGTGACCTGGCCGAGCCGCTCGGAGATGCTCGGATGAATGGTCATCGTGATGGCGTCGTCGCCAATCTGCGGGGTCACGTCCAGCACGATCCCCTCGGTGATGGTGTTGGGCGTCGAGAACTGCGTGACCAAGCCCGTCACGGCCTCGCGCTGTGTCGTCTGGGTGAAGAAGACGTCGTCGGTGGCCACCTTGATCACGGCTTTCTGGTTGTTCATCGTCGACACCCTCGGGCTCGACAGGATCGACACCGTGCCCTGCTGATCGAGCGCGCGCAGGATGGCTTGGAATCCCGTTTGCGTCGACACGCCGACCTCAAACCCCGAACCGGCGGGGGCCAGCCTCTGCGACGCGATCCTGCCGCTGGGCAGCGCGCCCTTGATGGCGCCCAGGAACGGCAGCGTCAGCCCGTAGGGTATCTGGCTCCAGTCGATCCCCGCGCTGAAATTCTTGTTCAGCGTCACCTCGACAATCTTCGCCTCGATCATGACCTGGCGTTGCACCGAGCCCTGGACCAGATCGATGTATTGTCCCACGCGCGCGGTGTTGACGGGATAATCGGTTACGGCGATCAGCCCCGCCGTCTTGTTCATCACGAAGCTTCCCTCTTTTGAGAGAAACTGTTTGAGCGTCCGCTCGAGCTCACCCCAGAGGTCGACGTTGTCGGTCGCGCTGACCGAACTGGTCGATCCGCCGCCGCCACCGCCCCCCCCCCACCGGCCGCTCCCGCTGCTTGTCCCCCGGACGTGCCGCCGCCGCTCGTGCCTCCGGAGGCGGAGAGCGAGCTCGACCCCGACCGCGCCGACGCGATGTAGTTGAGCGTGAAGATCCGCGTCGCGATCTGCGGCTTCGACACGTGGACGAGGTTCCCCTCGCGCTGGAAGACGAGCCCGATCGGTGTGAGGAGTGCGTTCAGCACCTCTTCGAGCGTGGCCTGCTTGAGATCGACGGTCACCTTTCCTTCGACGTCCGGCCCCAGGACGAGGCCGATGTCGGTGCTCGTCCCAAAGGTCAGCAGCACGTCACGCACGCTCGCGTCGCGGGCTGAGAGCGAATAGAGGCGCCGCGGTGCGGCGGGCACCGTCTGCCTTTCCATCTGGAGGACGGGCAGCTCCGGCAGCGGGGGCAGCTGTTGCTCGATGGCGACTGCGGTGGTGCCAGAGCCGGGCTGCGCCAGCGCCTGCGGCCGTACGATCGGAGCCCGCGACGCGCAGCCCGCACTGAGCACGATCACCGTCCACACCGTCCACACCGACCACGTCTTCGCATGTACCATCATCGAACCCTTTCCAGGATGATCCCGGAGGTGGACTTGGCGCCCGCCAATTCCAGGCGACGCCGCTCCCCTCCACGTTCGAGCACGACCGCATTAGAAAGAATCTCCGCCACACGTTCGTCGCCGACCCAGTCTCCGACTCTCACGACCTGATCGTCGATCGTGGCCGTCTTCACAGAACCGGCCGTCATCACCAGTGTGAGCGTGCGGGTGGCCAGCGGCCGGCGCGCCGGCGCAGACGGCGCCTCCGGCGCCGGCCGGGCGACGACCGCCGGCCGGTTCCTGGCGGCGATTTCTTCGACGGTGAAGAACGGATCGCGCCCCACGTTCCGATGGAGGCCTGCCCACGCTGACAACTCAGCCGCCGAGAGCCTGGGAGCCGGACCAGCGGGCGCCGCGATCGTCACAGGCGGCGCGTTCGTGCCAGTAGCGCCCGTCGTGGTGCCTGCAGTAACTGCCGGCCCCGTCGGACGGATCGGCGTGCCAGACGGCCACAGCTTGTACCCCCACGCCAGCGCGGTCAGCGCCGCCACGCCGATCAGCATGCTTTTCTGGCGATCGAGGTTCACTGTTGCCACCTCATCGACAGCAGACGGATCTCGCTCTCGAGCTCGCCGCCGGCCCGCTTCACGTCGAGAGAGGCGACGACGACGTAGATCTTGGCATGATGGAGGTCGTCGAGAAAGTCGATCAAGTCCGCGAATCGATGACGCGCGGTCAGCCGGATGGTGACGACATTGGCGGCCAGCGGGGGCGGCGCGAACGGCGCTTGTGCCTGGGGCTGCGCGGGCTCGAGCGCGATCGCCGTGACGTCCAACCCCGCCGCGCGCGCCAGCGCCGTCGCCTCGCCAAGCGCGCGAGGCTGGTCCTCGGCGGCGACGAAGCGCGCGCGCACCCGCATTTGCAGCTCGTCCCAGAGCCCGCGCTCGGTGTCGCCGATCGACACGGCCGACACCGGAGGCGGGTCGAACGGCTGCGCCACGGCATTCACTTGCGGCTCGAGCCTCGCGATCTCGCGAGCTTTCGGCGCCACGAGGCCGAAGTACGCCCCCAAACCGGTGACGATCAGCGCCGCCACCGCCGCAAGCGCGCCGCGCGTGAGAGGCCATCGTGACATCACTGGAGGGCCTTGGGCTTCAGCGTCAGCACAAACGGCAGCGCCCGCGCCGGCTCGTCAGCCTCGTCGTCCGGAGCGGTTCCCGGCGCGGACGCCGGCGACGGGATGCTCACCTGAACCTGCACGTCGTAAAAAAGCGGAGAGCCCCGAAGGCCGTAATAGAACTGGTTGAGCGCCTTCTGCGCGTCGGCGAAATCCTGCTCCTGAACGCTGCCGGCCAGCCTGAACGACTGTCCGGCGGGATCGGTCGACAGCGTGAGCTGTTCGAGCCTGAGCCGATCGGGCGCCAGCCGGGCGATCTCTCTGAGCGCGTCGTCAACCGGAAGCAGCTTCAGGGGATCGCCGGTCAGGAACGGCATCAGCTCGCGCATCCGCTGGCGCTCGGCCTCGACGCGTCCGGCTTCCTCGGCGCGCATCTGATTCTGCACGCGCACGGACTGCGCCTGCGCCACACGGCCGCGAAGCGTCTGGGCCTCGCCGGCCAGGAGGATCGACTGCGATCCGAGCGCGAGCACCAGGAGGACGTTGGCCGCCACCGACGCGCCGATGACCTGCCGCGACCGCCGCTGCACGATGTACGGCTGCGGCAGCAGGTTCGGCACGTCCCCTGGGGCGAGCAGCGCCGCACCGTACGCGAGCGTGAACACGCCCTCGGCGATCTCCACGTCGATGAGCTCCGAATCCACATCCCACCGATCGGGCAGGAGCGGGGCCAGCAGCGCGTTGAGATTCGTGACCGGCAGGCGCAGGCGGGTGGCCAGCGCCGCGTCCGTAAAGAGGCGCCGCGCCGGTTCTCCTTCGGCCACCGAGACCATCACCTGCTCGACGCGCTCTCCCTTCGAGAGCACCGCGTAGTGCCGGATCGAGCGATCGATCTCCACGGGAATCCAGTCGAGAGGATTGAGATCCGACACCGGCGGCTCGATCACGCGAGCGAACTTCAGCGTGCCCTCAGAGAGGATGACGGTCGTGAGGCTCGAGACCCCCCAGTGCACGAGCACCATCGGCCGATCGAGCGGCGTGGGCGCGAGCGCGCGCGCCGCGGCGATGAGCGCGACCGGCCCGGTCACCACGACCCGCGGCACCCCGCCGCCGGCGATGACCGGATCGAGCTGCTGCTGGAGGCGTCCTTCCGAAGTCGCGACGATGAGCAGCTCGTCCTTCCGGACCCCGTCCGCCTGCACCTGTCTCACGCGGTGCCAGGCCGGCACGCGATCCCCCGCGGCCTCGCGTCCGATTTCGCGGCGCACGACTTCGCCCCGCTCGTGCGCCGTCATCGGCGGCACGAGGAGCGTGCGATGCACGTGGTCGGGGTCGCAGATCACGAGGTGAATGGGCGGAAGGCCGCCGAGCCGTGGACCCAGCGCGGCGCGAATCGGGACGGCGCTGCCCGGCGCGGTGGTCGCCAGCCGGCGCATCGTCGCCATCGCGATCGTGCGACGCGTCACCGTCATCGCGATGAGCAGGCCGGGGGCGACTTCCACGCCAAGCCGGCGGCCGAACCTCGGCCCCAACCCGCGCGAACGCACCCACGGCTGCTCCGGCGTCACTCGCTGGCCTCGCTGAACACGGCGCGCACGACTTCGTCAACGGTCGTGACGCCCGACGCCACTTTCCTGAGCGCGTCGGTGAACATCGGCACCATCGCGCCCTCCATCGTCTTGCGCTTCAGGGCGTCCATGTCGGAGCGCTCGGCGATGAGCCGCTGCATCTCCGGCGTGAGGACGAGAAATTCGAAGATGCCGCTGCGCCCGCGGTAGCCGGTGCCGCCGCACGACGCACAACCCTTCCCGACAAAGGCGGCGGTGAGCAGCCGGGCCGCCTCGCCCAACCGATCCGCGCCCGCGTCCACCGGCGTGATGCTCGTCTTGCAGGCCGGGCAGATCACGCGGACGAGCCGCTGGGCCAGCACCGCCGCCAGCGATGAGGCAATCAGATACGGGGCGACGCCCATGTCGGTCAGCCTGGGGATCGCGCCGAGCGCGTCGTTCGTGTGCAGCGTGGAGAACACGAGGTGGCCGGTCATCGCCGATCGAATCGCGATCTCGACGGTCTCGGTGTCGCGCATCTCACCGACCAGAATGATGTCCGGGTCGTGGCGCAGGATCGCCCGCAGGCCTGTCGCAAACGTGAAGCCGGCTCGCGGATTGACCTGCGACTGCCGGACGGCCGGCAACTCGTACTCGACCGGATCCTCCAGCGTCATGATGTTCTTCTCGACCGAGCTGATCTCGCTGAGCGCCGAATAAAGCGTCGTCGTCTTGCCCGATCCGGTCGGGCCGGTCACCAGAATCAACCCGTTCGGGCGATGACAGCACCGTCTGAATCGGACGAGATCCTCGGGCGGCAGGCCGAGCGTGTCGAGCCCGAAGCTTCGCGTGCGGTCGAGGACGCGGATGGCGACGTTCTCGCCGTAGACGGTCGGGAAGAACGAGATGCGCAAATCGAGACGCCGGCTGTCGATCTCGTGAAGGATGCGGCCATCCTGCGGAAGCCGGTTCTCGGCGATGTTGAGATTGGCCAGGATCTTCAGGCGCGTGAGCACGGCGGAATAGATGGAGCGCGGCAGGACCGGGCCTGCGTGCAGCAGGCCGTCGTGCCGAAACCGCGTGACGATCGCGCTCTCGTGGGGCTCGATGTGGATGTCGCTGACCCCGTCGTGGATCGCCCGTTTGAGCAGATCCTCGACGACGCGAGCCGCCGGGCGCTGATTCGCTTCCGACTCCGGATCGTCGGCCTGCGGGTTGTCCCACCGGCGGCGGCTTTGACGCCGCGCGGGGTCGGCCGCCTTGCCGAAGACCTGGTCGAGATAGCGGAGAATCTGATCGGCCGGCGCCGCGACCAGCGTGACGAACGAATTCGAGTGGCGCCGGAGCTCGTCGATGCCCGCGAGGTTCCCGATGTCCGACGTGGCGGCGGTGAGCGAGCCGCCGTCACGCTTGAGCGGGAGCAGCCGCTCCTTGCGAAGAAACGCCTCCGGAAAACTGCGAGCCACCGC